>DATJFG010000028.1:0-11003 GCA_035495775.1 Verrucomicrobiia bacterium
TCGAGGTCAGCAGGATGATCGCCGAGGTCGGCGGCATCGTAAAGGTCACGGGCAGGAGGATCGCCACGCCGTTGGCGCCGCCGAGTCCCGGCAGCACGCCGATGATCGTGCCGAGCAGGATGCCGACCACCGCCATCCAGAGATTGAACGGGGTGATCGCGATGTGAAAGCCCATCCAGAGGTTTTCGATTCCCATCGGTCAATATCCCAGCCATGCTTCGAGCGGCCCCTTGGGCATCGGGACGAGGAACCACAGCTCGAAAATTAGGAAGCACGCGATCGGAACGCCGAGCGCGATAACGGCGACCATCGGCCACGAGTGGCGACCGACCCAGCGCATGTAAAAAGCCAGGTAGAGGGCAGAGGCGACGTATAGCCCGACGAAGTGCATCAGCGCGACCGCTAGCACAGCGGGCCAGAGCACCGCGAGAACTGACCTCATCTGTTTGCGGTTGACGAAGGGCTTGTCGGAAACGGCCCAGACGGCCTGGACGAGGATTGCGCCGCACGTGCCGATCATGATGATCGCGAGCCAAGCCGGGAAAAAACCGCTCTGGGGCCCGTCGGGGCCCCAGCCGAAACCCAGTCGGATCGCGTCGTAGAGGACAATGCCGCCGAGCAGCATGAGCACGGAAGCGGTGACAATGTCGGCGGTGCGCATCGAAATTTATTTCTTGATGAGCCCGCCCTTGGTCATGAGGTCTTTGTGGAGCTGATCGTTCTCCGCGACCCATTTGGTATATTCGGCGCCCGAGGCAAACGCCGGCTTCAGCGCGTTCTCTTCCATGTATTTCTGAAAGTCGGGCGTGTCGAATACTTTTTTCAAAAATCCCACATACCAGTCGACCGCGTCCTTCGGCATATCCGGCGCGCCGAAGATGCCGCGCAGCATGAGGTAGTGGACGTCGGCGCCGAGCGCCTCCTTGATCGTCGGGATCGTCTTCCAGTCGCCCACCGGAATACGCGCCGTGTCGAAGACGCCGAGCGGGCGCACAGTGCCGTTCTTCCAGTGACTGACGCATTCGGCCGGGTTGTTGACGGTGGAGTCGATGTGCTTGCCGACGAGGTTGACGCAGACCTCCCCACCGCCCTTGAAGGGTACGTAGGTGAACTTGACGCCCATCGCCTGCTCGATCTGGACCGTGATGATCTGGTCTTCCTGCGCCGAGCCGGTGCCGCCCATCTTCATGCGATTATCACCGCCCGAGCGTTCCTTGACCGCGGCAAGGTATTCCTTCGCGGTCTTATAGGGCGTATCGGCGTTGACCCAAAGGATAAACTGATCGAGCGCCATGCGCGCGACCGGCGTCAGGTCTTTCCAATTGAACGGTACGCCGGTGGCAAGCGGGGTCGTAAAGAGATTGGACAGCGTGATGATGATTGTGTGCGCGTCGCCCTTCTTCCCCTTCACCTCGAGGAAGCCTTCGGCGCCCGCGCCGCCGGACTTGTTGACCGGGATCAAGGGGCGCGGTGAAAGCTTATGCTTGTCAGAGATGCCGGAGATCAGCCGCGCCATCTGGTCGGCGCCGCCGCCCGTTCCTGCGGGGATGACGAATTCGATCGGTTTGGTGGGCTCCCAAGCGTAAACGCCCTGCCCGAGTCCAGAGGCAGCCAGGAGCACAGCCGCGAAAAGCGGGACAGTCTTCCTCATAGCCTTCCCTCCTTCTCTGGCCCCGCTTCTACCGCTGGGACGGGGCGATGTCAAACGGATTAAAACTGCGTGATGTTTTAAAAAAGGGCGCGGAATCGAGGTGCTGTGCGGATGCTGTCCAGATATTGATACAACTTCAAGGCGTTGTGCCGAGCGCCGGCACGCCGAAGATCATGAACAATACGACGATGATGATCATCTGAAAAAGCCAGCCGATGACGCAAACGCCGACGGCGCGGCCCGTGCTCGTGTAATCGAGCGCCTGCCGGACGGCGATCACCATGGCCACCAGCATCCAGACGGACACCACCAAGAAAACGATCGTCGTAAGCCCCGGAATAATGCCTAAGACTCGGAGCACGCCCGGCGAGCTGGAAAATCCGGTCGTGCGCAAGAGCTCGCCGACATCGGCGCTCGTCTGCGGCTCGGGAAGAAATCTCGTGCCGACCAAATGCGTGATAAAAGCCCAGACGTACCATCCGATGAGCGCTCCAAGCGCGCCGACGAGAAGGCCGCTGAAGCCGCCGTAATGCGCGCTGCCAATGCCTGCCGCAATGCTCGAGACGACGACGATCGTCATCGCCTGGCCGAGAGCGCCTGAGTCCGTCTCTACCTCTTCGTATAAACTCGCGTCCAGCTTGGCCGCGCGCACCGCCCGCTCGATCAGCTCTGCCATAATGGCGGGATATAATGCGACGGGGAATGGATTGTCAAGCCATTCATATTTCGCCTTCATTTTTTCGTGGCCTTTGCTGCTGTAGCATTATCTCTATCGCGCGCGGAACATCCGCGGTTCTCGGCTGGCCGTGCTTCTTCCTATTGTTTCTCGGCCCAGCCATCGCCGGCGCAATCTTCTGGTTTCTCGCCATCTGACCGCCTAACGCCCGCCATAATTTAAATAGTCGTAATATAATTATTTATTAGGAATGCCACGCTCCGCCTCTTCGCCGGAAGCCGCTTCGCTCGCTCCGGTTGTCAAACTGAAAAAAAACAGGTAAAAGGATTCGATTTTGTGAGAAAGGTTTTATAGTCTCCATGCAGATCAAAAAAGCTAAGAGAATCAATGACTTACCGCCATATCTCTTCGCCGAGATTGATCGCAAAAAGCGCGCCGCGCTCGCTCGCGGGGTCGACCTCATCGACTTAGGCATCGGCGATCCCGACATCCCCACACCGGCGCCGATCGTCGAAAAATTGGTTGAAGGCGCGAGCAAGCCGGCCAACCACCGTTATCCGAACAGCGCAGGTATGATCGAGTACCGCCAGGCGGTCGCCGGCTGGTATCAGAAGCGATTCGGCGTCAAGCTCGACGCGGAAAAAGAAGTCGTCTCACTCATCGGCTCGAAGGAAGGCATCGCCAACATGGCGACGGCGTTCGTAGACCCCGGGGACACCGTGCTCGTCTCGACGCCATGCTATCCCGTCTATCACATCGGCACCGGCTTTAACGGCGGCAAGAATTACTTTTTGCCGCTCACGAAAGAAAACCATTTTCTTCCGGACCTGGACGCCATTCCGGCCGAAGTCGCGCGCGCCGCGAAGCTATTGTGGATCAACTATCCCAATAATCCCACGGCCGCGGTGGCCGAAAAAGATTTCTTCAAACGCGTTGTCGACTTCGCAGAGAGGAACAATGTCATCGTCTGTCACGACGCGGCCTACACCGAGATGGGCTTCGACGGCTACCGTCCGATGAGCTTTCTCGAAGTGGACGGCGCGCGCGAGGTCGGCATTGAATTCCACTCGCTTTCGAAGAGCTTCAACATGACCGGCTGGCGCGTCGGGATGGCGGTGGGCAATTCCGAAATCGTCGCCGGCCTCGCTCAAGTGAAATCGAACATCGACTCCGGCATCTTTCAGGCGGTGCAGGAGGCGGCGATCGAGGCGCTTAAGCAGGGCGACCGCTTGATCGAGCCGTCGCGGAAAATCTTTCAGGAGCGCCGGGATATCCTGGTGGACGGACTCAATAAGGCCGGCTTCGAATGCGCGAAGCCGAAGGCGACGTTTTATGTTTGGGTCTCCGTTCCGAAGGGATTCAGCTCGGCGGATTTCACGGCACGCCTGCTCGATGAGGCGGGGGTCGTCACGACCCCGGGCAACGGCTTCGGCGCGCCCGGTGAAGGCTACGTCCGCTTCACACTATGCGTGGATAAACAACGGTTAAGGGAGGTCACGGAGAGGATCCGGCAAGTCAAGGTGTAACGCGGCCGGGCGACGCTCCTGGATGGATCGTGTCCCATCAGGTATACATCGGCATCGGTTCCAATCTTGGGGACAAGCGAGAGAACTACCGCGAAGTCCTGGATCGGATCGCCAAGCTGCCCAAGACTCGCATCCTCAAGGAGTCCTCGGTCTACGAGAGCGAGCCGCACGGCGACTCCAAGGAGTGGTACATCAACGGCGTCATTCAGATCGAGACCGATTTGAAACCTGAGGCGCTGCTCGAAAAATTCAAGAACATCGAGCGCGCGATGGGACGCAAGAAAGTGCGTAAGAAATGGGGCGCGCGTATCATCGATCTCGACATCCTGCTCTATGACTCGCTGATCATGAACAAGAAGAATTTAAAGATCCCGCACGCGGAAATGCAGAACCGGAAATTCGTCCTGGTGCCTTTGAGCGAGCTCGGCCCGCAGGTGATCCACCCCGTGCTCGGAATGACAATCTCCGAGCTGCTGTTCGGCGTCAAAGACGATAAGCGCGTGAGCCTGGCGCGACTCTAAAGCCGCGCGGAAGTTTCATGTTCCTTAGATTTTTATTCTTCCTTCTACTCTTTTATCTTTTATATAAGATCTATTTCGCCGCACGCCGGCCTAGGCGTCCGACGGCCGGACGCGGCGACGCAACGCGGGGCGAGGAGATGGTCCTCGATCCGCAGTGCAATATTTATCTGCCGAAGAGCGAGGCGATGCTCAGGGGCGACCAATACTTCTGCAGCGAGCGCTGCGCGGCGCTTTACCTCGCCGGCGGCTCTTGAAAGCGGCCCGCGCTAAGGGACCCCCTGCGTGATTCTCGAAGGCAAGATCGACATCCGCGCACCCGCCGCCAAGGTTTGGGATTTTCTTATCGACATCGACCAGTTTGCCTCCTGTGTGCCGGGCCTCGAGCGCGCCACACAGATCGACGAGCGTACGTTCGAGGGCGTCGTCGGCGCGGCGGTGGGGCCGATCTCCGGAAAATTCACTTTCCGCTCGACGATCGTGGACCGGGTGCCGCCGTCTTCGATGACGGTGCAGACCGATGGGACCGATTCGGTCACGAAAAGCGATGTCGGCGCAAAATTGATCGTGCGGCTGGCCGAGACGGCGGAAAAACGGACGGAGCTCGATTATCGCGCCGACATCGCGATCAAAGGTCGCCTCGCGATTTTGGGCGACATGGTCATGCGCGCGACGGGCGCGCTCCTGCTCGAGGAATTCGCGCGGAGGCTCAAAGAAAAGCTCGAAGTTTGAAACTTCGCAAGGAGCTTATGGCAGATCATTACGACGTGATTATGGTCGGCGGCGGATCGGCGGGCTCGGTCGCGGCGGCGCGGCTTTCCGAAGATCCGAAGCGCAAGGTTCTGCTGCTCGAAGCCGGTCCCGACCCGATGCCGCTTCCGGATCTCGTCGCCGACGCCGCCAAGCAGGTGAAGCTGCTGCTCGAGTCGCCTTACATCGCGATGTATCCGACGGAGCGGAGCGACCAAAGTATTTTTTATTCGCTCGCCGGTAGAATGATGGGCGGCGGCTCGTCGGTCAACGTCATGTCTATTCTCCGACCGACGCGCCACGATCTCGACATGTGGGCGCGGCTCGGCAATCCGTCGTGGTCCTACGATAAGATGCTGCCCGTCATGAAGCGGATCGAATCCGACCAGGATTACCCGAACAGCCCGCTCCACGGCAGCGACGGGCCGCTCTACGTCGAGCGCCCATTCAAATTCGGCGATCCGGTTTCCGGTCCGGCCAAGGCGTTCATCGACAGCGCCTTCGAGATGGGCCTGCCGCGCTGCGAAGACATCAACATGCCGGACGCGATCGGCGTCTCGCTCGCGCCGTATAATATCAAGAACGGCAAACGCCAGTCGACAACCGTCGCTTATCTGAATCCCGCCCGGCGCCGGCCGAATCTCAAGATCATCGCCGACGCGCCCGTGACGGGCCTCAAGCTCTCTGGACGTAAAGCCGAAGGCGTCGTTTACCAGACCCGCGGACAACTCGATACGGCGCTCGCGGACAAGATCGTGCTCGCCGCCGGGGTTTATCATTCGCCGCAGATCCTGATGCTCTCCGGCATCGGCCCGGCGGACGAGATGAAACGCCATGCCATCCGTACGGTGCACGATCTCCCCGGCGTCGGCGAGAACTATCAGGACCACGCGGTCGTGTATATGACGTTCGAGTCGCTCCACGCGTTTCAGGAAGACTGGGTCGTGCCGCGCTTTCGGCTCGTCGTCAAAAGCGACGATGGCGCGGGTTGCGGAAATTTCCATATTGTCATGCGGCCGCCGACGGTCGTCGAGGGAATCAAGCGGATGCTGCCGGTATCTGCGGCTCTCCTCGAGCAGACCAACCGCGGCCGGCTCTCACTCACGAGCGCCGACCCGAGCGAACTGCCCGCCGTCGAGTCGCGCATGCTCGAGGACCCGGCCGACATGCGTGCGATGCTCTGGGCGATGGAATTCATGG
The DNA here is from genome assembly GCA_035495775.1 of Verrucomicrobiia bacterium. Classification (GTDB taxonomy): domain Bacteria; phylum Desulfobacterota; class Binatia; order UBA9968; family UBA9968; genus JAJPJQ01. The sequence goes on from DATJFG010000028.1 coordinate 6,322, forward strand.
AGCGGCTGGTTCACACAGGACCGGCGAAGGAGTTCTATGGCCCGCTCTTGCAGCCCTCGCCCGGCGTCGATTGGGCGTCGTTCGCGCGCGCCACTTACGACAGCTATCATCACGGCGTCGGCAGCTGCATGATGGGGCCTGCGTCGAATCGCATGGCTGTTGTCGATGAGCGGCTCCGTGTTCACGGCATCGAGAACCTCTGGATCGGTGACGCGTCGATCATGCCCACGGTCACCCACGCCAACACCAATTTGACGTCGATCATGATCGGCGAGCGGCTCTCGGATCTGATCAAGGAATCGGCCTAGCGGCCGAGCGCGATGCGGGCGCAAATCCTCGCGCTCCTCACCTCGATCTTCTACGCGACGACCCTTGTGTCAGCGCGGCGCGGCTTGAGGTATTCAACGCCGATCACCGTCACATCGGTTTCCGTCCTGACGCAAAATATTCTTCTCTGGGGCGGCGTCTTTCTCACCGGTATTCCCCAAGTGGCGCCGACGGCGCTGGCTCTATTCCTCCTCGTCGGCGTGTCGCAGTTCTGCGTGCGGATGTTCTCCTACACCGGCGTCGATAAGATCGGCGCGTCGCGCTCGAGCGCGCTCCAGTCGGTGAGTCCGATCGTGAGCACGCTGATCGCGATCGTGTTCCTCGGCGAGCGGCCCCACACCGGCGTCCTCGCCGGAACCGTGCTCGTCGTCGGCGGCATCGCGCTCCTATCGGGGAGGGTCAAAAGGCATATCGTGGGCTTCCGCTGGTGGCACCTGCTGCTGCCGCTTGCGGCCGCGTGTCTCACCGGCACGAACCAGCCGATCCGGCGCTACGCGCTCTCGCTCTCTTCGGAGCCGCTCTTTTTCGCCGCAGTGATGGGCGCTGTCTCGCTCGTTGCCCTCGGATTTTATCTCGCCTTTTTTCCCGCGAACGACCGGTTGGTCTGGAACCGCGCCGCGCTCGGGCCTTTCCTCATCACGGGCTTGGCCGAGACGCTGGCGATCCTTACGATCATCACCGCGCTGTCGGTCGGCACGGTGTCGGTGATCGCGCCGATCGCCACAACGTATCCGCTGTGGTCCATGATCGGCACGGCAATTTTCTTACGCGACGCCGAGAAGATCACCCTTTTCACCGTCGTCGGGACGCTCAGCGTGGTCGCGGGCACCGTCGCCGTCATTTTGAATTCATGATTCGGCGACGAGCCGCCGGCCGATGAGCGCGCTCACGAGCGCGAGCGCGGCGAGCGGAATCATCATCGCGAAGGCGAAGCTCTGCGCGGTCGTGAAAGCCTCGCCGGAGAAGTCGCTTCTGCCGCTTGTGCTCGTCTCGATCAGAGCGACCGCCGCCGTCGTTCCGAGTGTGCTTGCGGCGGTGCCGATCGAGCTCAGCATCGCCGACAGAATGCCGTAATCGCCGCTCGGCGCGACCGCGAAGGCCGCCTTCTGGTTCGCCGGGATGAAAAATCCCGTGCCCGCGCCGATCAGCATGAGAGCGACCGCGACGGAGGACGCGCGCGCGTCGAGGCCGAGCAGCGCGTAGACGAAGATTCCGGCGAGGATCAAGCCGCTGCCCGCGGCGGCGAGCGAGCGCGGCTCGAAGCGATCGGAGAGCGCGCCCGACAACGGCGAAGCCACGGCCGTGCATACCGGCAGCGCGGCCATGACAAAACCTACGGTGAGCGGCGCGATCCCGAGTACTTTTTGCATGAACAGCGGCGCGGACAAATTGATCGGCCCATAGGCCGCGCTGGCGGCGGCGAGCGACACGAGCGCCGCCGCCAGCGGCCGGCTTCGAAACAGCGCGGGCTCGATGAGCGGATTCTCGCTGCGGCGCTCGATGAGATAAAATCCCGTGAGTCCGATGAAAGCCAAGGCGAGCCAAACGAGCGTCCCGGCCGAGCTCCAGCCGGCGGTCGCGCCGGTGCTCAACCCGATCAGCAGCGACGGATAGCCGATCATCAAGGCGAGAGCGCCGGGAAAATCGAAGGCGCCGCGCCGGCGCTCATCCCTTTGACCGAAGACCGCGAAAACCGCCGCGGAGACGGCGACTCCGATGACGAAGTTGAGAACAAACACGGAGCGCCAGGTTGCGAAATGCAATAAAAATCCCCCCACGGTCGGTCCCGTCGCCCGACCGACGGCGACCGCTGAGGCGAAGAGGCCGAGCGCGCGGCCGCGCCGCTCCGGCGCATAGACCGTCGCGAGAATCGCCGCCGACATCGGCAGCGCCATCGCCAAGCCGACGCTCATGATGGCGCGAAACAGAAGCAGCTGCGAGAACGTCCCGGAAAGCGCCGCCAGGCCCGCGCCTGCGGCATAGAAGACAACGCCGATGCGATAGAGCGTTCTCTGCCCCAACAGATCTCCGGCGCGTCCGAAACAGAACGATAGGCTCGACAGCATGACGAGCCCCATCATCGAGACCCACTGAATCGCCGCGAGGCTGCTGCCGAACTCCGCTTGAATATTCGGCAGCGCGACGTTCAGGCTGCCGAAGCTGTTGAAGAAGAGAAAGGCTCCGAGGCAGACGACGGCGAGCTGCTTCCATTCCCCGGATTGATTCTCTCGAGCCGTATCGCGCATGTGTCCCAATGTTTGCCCCGTCTCGCCTCGCGATGGTTTTTCACATATGATCTGCGGCGTTTCAGATTTGCAAGCGAAAGGAGCCGCGATGCCCGCAAAGAAGACTCCGAAGCCGGGACAAATCGAAAAGAAGCTCGCCGCCTTGGGTTATGAGCTGCCTCGGCCGCCGACGCCGGCGGCGACTTATATCGGCAGCGTTCGCGTCGGGAATCTCCTCTTCGTCGGCGGCAATATCGGGCGTTTGAACGGCGCGCCGCCTAAATACACAGGTCAGGTGGGCGCCGTGGTGACGATCGAGCAGGCCTATGAGATGGCGCGGTGCTGCGCGCTCAACCATCTTGCGATCATGAAAGCGGCGCTCGGCAACCTCGACCGCGTGAAGCGAATCGTCAAGGTCTTGGGGTTCGTCAACACCGCGCCGGGATTCACCGACATGCCGAAGGTCGTAAACGGCGAGTCGGATCTTTACGTCGCGTTATGGGGCAGCCGCGGCGAACATGCGCGCGCCGCCGTCGGCGTCGCGTCGCTCAGCCGCAACGCTCCGGTCGAGACGGAGGTTATCGTGGAGGTGGCGAGATAGGGCGCTTGGCAACCGAGGCGCCATCATATAAGTACCGAACGCAAGCACCAGAGCCATTATCAACCGACAACCTACCGACAGGAGGTGAAAAAATGTCCGAGATAAAACTTGGCGCCAAAGTCTCCGATTTCGAGATCGAGACCTACGAGGCGGCGAAAGGCGATTTCGACAAGTTCAGCCTCAAGCAGCAAATGGACAAGAAGCGCTGGACGATTCTCTTTTTCTATCCCGCCGATTTTACCTTCGTCTGAGCGACGGAATTCGCTGCTCTGGCAGAGCAGCACGACCGTTTTGTCAAAATGGGATGCGACATCGTGACCGTCAGTACGGACACCAAGTTTGTCCACAAGGCTTGGCAGGAGAACGAGAAAGAGCTGGCGAAAGTGAAGTACTCGATGGGCGCCGATCGCTCCGGAAAACTCTCGCGCGCATTCGGCGTTTACGACGAGGACAGCGGTCTCGATCTGCGCGGAACATTCATCATCAATCCGCAGGGCATCTTGATGAATATGGAAATGAACTTCTACAACCTCGGGCGCAATATCGATGAGATGATGCGGAAGTTCAAAGCGAATCTATATCTCTCGAAAAAGGCCAACGAGGCCTGCCCGTCGAAGTGGAAGGACGAGGGCGACAAGACCCTCACACCCTCCGCCAAAATGGTGGGCAAGGTGCACGAAGCGCTGCAAGGAAAGTGAAAAAATAAGCGATAGACGGCGCAGCAGCCGCGCTTAAATCGCCTCAGCCGATACGGTCTCGAATTTAAAGATGGCCCGGTCTCCGGCGAAATAAAGCACGTCCAGCGATTCGGCGTAGTCGACCTGTTTCTCGAAGGCAAGACTGTCGAAGCAGCTCAGACAGACGACTTTGTTGCGAAAGCGCGGCGGCACGACTTCTTTCCACACAGCGTCAGGAACATGGAAATCGAACTTGTCCTGGCATTCACAAACCTTACACTTCTGCCGCTGCGCTCCGTTGAGCCGGCCCGGCCTCGCATCGCGTGCAGGTAGTCCCTCGATGTAGGTCATGCGAACCATCCTGCAAGCTTATGATGGCAAGCCGCATGCCATATCGAAAATGTAGATAGATCAATAAAATAGACGGTTTCCCTCCTGATACCGCGAGAAAAAAGGTAAGTTGATGGAAAATTTTACTTGTTGACTGTAGGGGCTGTGGATAATCGAGTGGACGTTCACCCGCCGATTAAAATTCTCGTAGTAGACGGGTATACTTTTAAAGCCCCCGCTCCTCGCGATCGTGCGCATGCTCGATGGCCTCGATAAGCGACGAGTCTAGACGGCGGCGGTCGAGGAGGACTTTCCCATCGTGGACGCTTTTCACGGCGGCGGCGTCGACGCGGAAGTCGCCGCCGTTCTCGACGTAGACCGTCACTTCATCGCGCCCGCCGGACGCCACTTGCCGCACCGCGCCGAACGGATCGCCGCCTTCCTCCAGATACGCTTGATACCCGATCTCGATGGCCGAAAGTTTTTCAGTCATTTGATCTCTCTCCCCGGATCGCAGATCTT
>DATJFG010000029.1:0-72531 GCA_035495775.1 Verrucomicrobiia bacterium
CGCTGCCCTTTTATAAACGGCAAAAATGAAATAGTTTCGGATTGCCATCTTCGTTTTAGAAACGCTTACGGAGACTTTGAAACTTTTAAATCAGGAGGACTGAGATGGAGTTCCCCGACGGATTAAAATACTCCAAAGAGCACGAATGGGTGCTGGTCGAGGACAACATCGCGATCATCGGCATCACCGAGTTCGCGCAGCACGAGCTGGGCGATGTCGTCTATGTCGAGCTGCCGGAGGTCGGCGAGAAGATCGTCAAGGACGATCCGTTCGGCGCGGTGGAATCGGTCAAGGCGGTCTCCGATGTGTTCGCGCCGGTCTCCGGCGCGGTCGTCGAGATCAACGATACGCTGCCGGAGAATCCCGAGACGATTAACGACGACCCCTATGGCGACGGCTGGATGATCAAAGTCGAAATTACCGACATGGACGATTTGAAAGACCTCATGAATGCTGAAGAGTACGCCGAGTACATCGAGCAGCAGACCGAAGAAGACGAGGAGGACGACGAAGAAGAAAACGGGGACGACGAAGAGGAAGAAGAAGAGGACGAGAAATAGGCCGGCTGCATGCGCTATACCCCGCACACCCCCGCGGACAAAGAGCGAATGCTCCGGACCATCGGCGTCGCCGGCTTCGAGGATTTGATCCAGCACATCCCCGCCGAGCTCCGACAAAAGGCGAAGATCTCTCTGCCGCAAGGCCTCACCGAAGTCGGCGTGAGAAAACGCATGGCGTCGCTGGCGGCGCAAAACGCGGCGGCTCAGGACTGGCGTTTTTTTCTCGGTGGCGGTATTTACCATCACGCCATCCCCAGCGCGGTCGATGCGATCATCTCGCGCGCCGAATTCGCCACCTCCTACACGCCCTATCAGCCTGAAGTGAGCCAGGGAACGCTTCAGGCGATGTACGAATTCCAGACGCTCATCTGTCAGCTCACCGGCATGGAGGTGGCGAACGCCGGTGTTTACGACGGCGCTTCGGCGGCCGCCGAAGCCGTGCTCATGGCGCGGCGGATCCAGGACCGCAGGCACCGGGTTTTCGTTTCCCGCGCCCTGCATCCGCAGTATCGGCAGGTCATCGCAACGTTTCTCAGAAATCTCGTCGATGTCGAGCTCGTCGAAGTGCCTTTTACCCAGACCGGCGCAACCGACGCCCAATTCCTCACCCGCTCACTCGATGACAAAGCGATGTGCGTCGTCGTCGGCTATCCGAACTTTTTCGGCGTGGTCGAGGATCTTGCGCCGATACGCGCGGCCTGCGAACGGAGCGGCGCGCTGCTCGCGACGGTGACGACCGAGCCACTGTCGCTCGCGCTGCTGAAGCCGCCGGGCGCTTGGGGCGCGGACATCGCGGTCGGCGAGGGACAAAGTCTCGGCGTGCCGATGTCGCTCGGCGGTCCTGGGTTCGGTTTCTTTGCCGCCCAGAAAAAATTCGTCCGCAGCCTCCCGGGGAGACTCGTCGGTGAAACCGTCGACGGAGAAGGCCGGCGCGGTTTTGTGCTGACGCTTTCGACGCGTGAGCAGCATATCCGTCGGGAGAAGGCGACTTCGAACATCTGCACGAGCCAGAGCCTCTGCGCGCTGGCGTCGACGGTGTTTATGTCGCTGCTCGGCAAAGAGGGAATGCGGCGCCTCGCGGACGTCAACGCGCGCCGCGCGCACGGGGTTCGCAATCGACTGGTCCAAGAGGCCGGGCTGACCCCGGCTTTCTCCGGGCCGTTCTTTAACGAGTTCGTGGTCAAGGCCGGCGGATGGGCCGAGCGGCGCAGCCGCTTTTTCGCCAAACAGATCGTTCCGGGAATCGAATTATCGAAATGGTACCCCGAGCTGCCCGACGGACTGCTCGTCTGCGTGACGGAAATGAACGAGGAAGAGGAGATCGAAGAGCTTGTCAGAACCTTCGCAGGTCGGTGACGGTCGCACGAGGCGACCGTTGATTTTCGAAAGCGGCTCGATGGGCCGCAGCGCCTTTTTCTGGCCTGAGGAAAAGGGCGCTAATGAAATTCCGCTGGGACTCTCCCGTGAGGAGATCGCGGGCTTCCCGGAAATGGGCGAGCTCGAGGTGTTGCGTCACTTCACCCGTCTCTCCCATCTCAATTTCTCCATCGAGAGCGAATTTTATCCGCTCGGCTCCTGCACGATGAAGTATAATCCCAAGATCAACGAAGTGGCCGCTCGCCTGCCCGGATTCGCACTCCTCCATCCGCTGGCGCCGCCCGAGCTGATGCCCGGCGCCCTCGAGCTTCTCGCCGACCTCGAAATCATGCTGGCCGAGATTGTCGGAATGGATGCGGTCACGCTGCAGCCGGCGGCGGGCGCGCAAGGGGAGCTCACGGGACTCATGCTGATCCGCGCCTATCTCTCCGAGCGAGGCGATCCGCGGAAAAAAATTCTCGTCCCCGATACCGCCCACGGAACCAATCCGGCGAGCTCCACGCTTTGCGGCTACGATGTGGTTCAGATCGCTTCGAACAAACAGGGTATCATCGAACCCGAAGCGGTCGAGAAGGTCATGACCGATGATGTCGCCGCGGTCATGATCACGAATCCGAACACGCTCGGCGTCTTCGAGCGCCACATCCAGGCGATCGCCGAGCTCGTTCACCGCCGCGGCGGCCTCGTCTACCTCGACGGCGCCAATTTGAACGCGCTCATGGGCATCGCGAAACCCGGCGACATGGGCGTCGACGTCCTGCACATCAATTTACATAAAACCTTTTCGACGCCCCATGGCGGCGGCGGACCCGGCGCGGGGCCGGTCGCCGTCAAGTCACATTTGACCGATTACCTTCCGATCCCGCGCCTTGTGAAATCGCCGACGGGCCACGCGCTGCGCGAGGATTTCCCGAAGTCGATCGGCCGCGTCCGATCGTTCTTCGGCAACTTCGGCATCCTCGTGCGCGCTTATACCTACATGATCTCGCTCGGCTCGGACGGTCTCGAGGAAGCGAGCCGCATGGCTCTGCTGAACGCCAACTATGTGCGCAAACGGCTGGAGAATACCTATTTCCTGCCGTCGCCCGAGCCTTCGATGCACGAGTGCGTCTTCACGGATAAGAACCAGCAGAAGCAGGGCGTCACCACGCTCGATATCGCCAAGCGTCTGCTGGATTACGGTTTTCATCCGCCCACGATCTACTTTCCTCTCGTTGTATCCGGCGCCTTGATGATCGAGCCGACCGAGACGGAGACTTACGAAACGCTCGACGCTTTCGCGGATGCGATGATCGCCATTGCCCGCGAAGCCAAGGAAGAGCCGGCCCTCGTCAAATCCGCTCCGCACACAACGCCCGTCGGTCGCCTCGACGAGGCCCGCGCAGCGCGGCGCCCTGTGCTCCGCTGGGAGCCGGGCGGCGATCGATAAGGATTTGACGTAAACATTTCGTGATGCTATAGACTTCTCGCAATGATTATTTCCGCTTAAAGGAGAAAACTTTTCTTTATGACTCTCCATCAACTAAAAGTATTTACTACCGTCGCTAAAATAAAAAGCTTTACGCAGGCGGCCGAGCGCCTGGGCGTGAGGCAGCCGTCCGTTTCCCTCGTGATCAAAGATCTCGAGCAGGATCTTGAGGTGAGGCTGTTCGAAAAACTGGGCCACAAGATCAATCTCACCGCGGCGGGCGAATTACTGCTGCAGGATGCCGACGATATTCTGGCCAAAGCCGAAGGTTTGCGCGAGAGGATGGACGAGCTCAAAGGGTTGAAAAAAGGACGGCTCGCCGTCGGCGGCTCCCCGGTGCCGGCGGCATCGTTTTTCCCTTTCGTCGCCGAGCAGTTCAAGCGCGAGTTTTCCTGGGTGGAGACGACGCTTCGCATCGACACGAGCCTGAGCCTGGAGAAGAGCCTTCTCGACGGCGAGCTCGACCTCGCGATCATCGGCCGCCCGCCCAAATCGCCCCTCATTATCGCCGAGGCCTTTCATCAAGAGGATATCGTAGCGATCGCCTCGCCGCGCCATCCCCTGGCCAATAAAGGCGCGGTGCCCCTCATGCGGATTGCGCGCGAGCCGATCATCACCGAGGAAAAGGGAGGCAGCCTGGTGCGCGATCTGCTCGACGAGCGCTTCGCGAAGCTCGGCGTGCCTTTCACGCCGCACATGGAGTTGAGCCCTCGCATCGGCTCGCGCGACGCGATCCGGAGCGCCGTCGCCGGCGGTCTCGGCATCGGTTTCATCACCAAATGCCATGTGATCTCGGACGCCGAGGCGGGACACCTCAAGATCCTTAAAGTGCCGGATCTCAAGCTCAAGCGCAGCAACTACATCGCCGTGCACAAGAGCCGCCAGAAGGCGCCGCTCGTTCAGGCGTTCATCAAGCTGCTGAAGAAGTATAAGGGAAAAGGCGCGGCGAACTGATTCCTTCGCGTCTTCAGTTCATCTCGGCGCGAAGCTAAAAGAGACGTTGTCCTTTTCGTATATAAAGGTCACGTCGATGGGCCGTCTGCCGAATGATCTGGGAACACGGCCAAAATGAGATGCGGCTGCGGCGACGACTCGAAGCGCTTCCTGATCGAGCACCGCGTAGCCTGATGTTCGACTTATATAAAGCTCCTCAAGTTCTCCACCTTCTGACCGGGTAAAGCGAACCACTAGCTTCCCATCAATACCATAGGGTTTCACCGCGGATCGCGCGACTGTAGGATCAGACCAGGCCAAATCCAAAGCATGCTTGACCCCTTTTAAATAGTCTGTATAACGCGGGTCGCGGCTATCCAGACGCACCGGTTTTGAATCGTTGCTCGTATCGTCGGAATACTCACGATATAGTGGCGGCAGAAGTTCTTTTAATGTCGATGTTCCACGGGGTACGGCTGCTAACTCATCGTTCGACGCTTCAAAGTCCGGCGTCTGCTGCGGCTTTTCGTCTGGGCTTTTTTCCAGCGGTCTTTTTTCGAGGACAGGTTTATTCTTTGGCGGGGCTTCCGCACCTGGTCGATCAATTTTGGCGTGCTGCCCCGGCGGGAGTTCGGCCCGCGTCGGTTTCTCGCGCAACGGTTCGCGTGCGGCTTTCGGCGGTGGAGGCGGAGCGCTACGCTCAGCGCGTGGAACGGCTTTTTCCGGCGCCGCTGGCGGCAGCAATTTAACTAGAATCTCTTCCATCGGCGCCGGGCGCACTGGCCGGTTGCCCCAGGTAAACATCAGCACGAGATGGAACACCGTGGAGACGAGCAGGTAGGGGAATAGCGAATTCCGGACCAGGCTCACCCAGCCATTTTAACCCGGAGCGGGACGGCAGATCAAATGCCGGGGAGCTAGCCGCGCGCCGCGCTCGCCGGCAGGGCATCGACGACGCCGATCAAGCTGTCGCGCGTGACGAGCCTCGCGAGCTGCGCCTCGCTCATTCGTTCGGTGCCGCGCGGCCGCTGCGGCAGAACCAGATAGCGCATATCCGCGGTGCTGTCGTGGACGCGGACTTCGACGTCGGCGCCGACCTGCTGGCCGAACTCGCGCATGACGCCGCGCGGATCGCTGACCGCGCGCGATCGATAGTTGAGGCTTTTATACCAATCCGGCGGCCGGCCGAGGATCGGCCGGGGATAGCAGGAGCAGAGCGTGCACACGACGATGTGCCGCACCTTGTCGGTGTTCTCGAGCACGACGAATTCATTGAGACTCGTCGCGTCGATCCCCATCTCGGCGCATGCGGCCTTGGGATCCGCAATGAGGCGCGCCTTGAAAGCGGGATCGACCCACGCGCGCGCCACGATGCGGGCGCCGTTGGCGGGGGAGCGCTGCTCCTGATAATCGATCTGCTCCTGGATGTCGCCGCGCGTAAGGATTTTCTTTTCCAGCAGCAGGTCGCGAATGGCGTAGATGCGCCGCGCGTAATAGCCGAGCTCGTGCCGCGGGTGTTCGTGGGCGTCAACCTTCTCGTGTGCATCGCTCATGATCGTCTTCCTTATTTCGCCGGTTCGAGCCAATGCTCGTAAATGTCGACGAACAGCTTGTCTCTCGCCGCGCCGTACTTCCGCCAAACCTGTGATTGCTCGAAGCCGACCAGATAGAGCGGCCGCTCCGGGAGGCCGTCGCCGCCGTAGGCGAGAGACTCCGGATTGCGGAATTCGCCGTGCACGCGCTCGATCCAGCCGCGCTTGCCGCGCACGTACCACGGCGTGCGGATGTGGCCGGGGCGGTCCTCCATCTTGACGAGCACGCGGTCGCCGGGCTTGAATCTAGCCGCGCTCACGGCTCGCCCCATTTGTTGCCGAATTCGGCGACCTTCCGATCGATCTCATCTTTGGTCAGAATCTTTTTCTCGATCAGGATCGATTCCATGCTCGCGATCCATCGCTCGTAGTAGCTGAGTGAGCGGTAGAGCTCGGAATCCATCTCCTCGCGCGCGCGCCTGAGCTCGTCGGTGCGCTTGACGCCGACGGCGCCGAGCGCCTGGTTGACCGCGTCGGCGAGAATTTCCCAGTCATCGAGCTGATGCTCGGTGCGATCGATCGGCCCCGAATCGCGCTCCGTCCCGCCTAGATCGTGATGTCCTCTCGGCATATCTTCCCTTTCTACCCGCTCAACCCGAGCAGCTTGGCGGCGTTGCCGCCGAGGATTTTCTTTTTATCGTCATCCGGCAGCGCAAGCTCTTCGACCACGTCGACCGAGCGCTTGAGCGCGACCGGCACCGGCGGGAAATCGCTGCCGAAAACGACGTGATCGACGCCGACGGTCTGCACGGCGCAGAGGACCGCGGGCGTGTGCAGGCTAACGGTGTCCATGTAAAGCTCAGCGATGTAATCCGCCGGCGGCTTGGTGAGGACGTCGGGCCCCCACGGCCCGAAGCTCATATCTTTTCTGAGCTCATAGCCGAAGCCCAAACGCCCGGGCAGCATCGGCAGCGCGCCGCCGACATGCGCCGCGACGATCTTAAGCGTCGGGAATTTCTCCATGCCACCCGCCAGGATAAAGCGGGTGAGCGAGAGCGTTGTGTCGAACGGCCGGCCGAGCAGCTCGGGCAGGCGGAAAATTTCCATCTTTTCGTTGCCGATCGTGATGCGCGGGGGATGGACGAAGAGCGGCACGTTCAACTCCGCGACGAGCTCGAAGAACGGCGTCGCGCGCGGCGAATCGAGATATTCGCCCTCGACGCTGGAGTTCACCATGACGCCCTTGAGGCCGTATCCGCGCACGGCGCGCTCGGTTTCCTCGAGCATGCGGTTATCTCCGAAGGCGACGGAGGAGGCGAGGCCCAAAAGGCGGCCGGGATGTTTGCTCGTCGCCTCGGCGGCGAATTCGTTGAACTGCTTGACGACTTCGAGCGAGTCGGCGCCTTGCGGCGTGCGAATCCAGTTATTGCCGAAGACGGTGAGGTTGACGCCGGCGCGATCCTGCTCTTCGAGCAGCCGCGGAATATCGAAGATCGCCGGCGGCGATTTCTCGTTATACCAGCTCTTCGGCACGAGATGAGAATGACAGTCGATGACCATAATCCAGGATTCCTTCTTTTCTCAAAACATAGGCGGTTAACATCAAGAATGTCAATCGATCGGCCGCGTGTAAAGCCTCTTCGCGTGTGTTAAGAAATCACGTCATGCGCGCGACGACGACCGAGATCGAGCGCCTCATGCGCTGCGCGCTCGGCGACATCAAGGCCGATCTCATCATCACCGGCGGCAAGCTGGTCAACGTCTATTCCGGCGAGATTCTTAGCGGCATGGAGATCGCGGTGCTCGACGGCCGCATCTGCCATGTCGGCATCAACGCGAGGCACACGGGCGGCGAGCACACGAAAATTATCGACGCCAGCGGTCTCTACGTCTCACCCGGCTTTATCGATGCGCATACCCACATCGGCCATTATTGCCGGCCCTATGAGTATCTCCAGGCCTATGTGCCGCACGGCACGACGGCGCTCGTCGCCTCCTGCGACGAGCAGGCGACGGTGTTCGGCTTTCGCGGCGTCAAGCTCTTTCTCGAGGAGGTCGCGGCGCACCCGCTCCGCGTCTACACGGTCCTTTCGATGGTCGCGCCGCAGGATCCACGCCTCTGCAGCACGCAATCCTTCACCCAGGCGGAGGTCGCCGCGGCGCTCGATGATCCGCGCGTCATCGGCTTGGGCGAAATCGTCTCCTGGCTTCGGCTTCTCGAAGGCGACAGCGAGCTTCTGGAGCGGATCGCGATGGCGCGCGAGCGCGGCAAGATCGTGCACGGCCACACCGCCGGCGCGCGCGATCAAAAACTGTCGGCCCTCGCGGCCGCGGGCATCTCATCGTGTCACGAACCGATCAATGAGGCGGAGACGCTGCAGCGGCTCCGCTCCGGGTACTGGACGATGCTGCGCGAAGGCTCCTACCGGCGCGATCTCGAGGGGACACTGACGGCGATCGTCGCGCGCGGCCTCAGCACGCAGCGACTCATCCTGGTCACGGATGGAATGGCGCCCGACGACGTATCCGTCGACGGCCATATGGACTTTGTGATCCGGCGCGCGATCGAGATCGGCCTGCCGCCGATGCAGGCGGTTCAGGCCGCGACTTTAAACGCCGCCGTATATTCGGGACTGGACCAGGAGATCGGCGGCGTTGCGCCGGGACGGCGGGCGGACTTCGCGTTTCTCGAAGATTTGAATCGCGTACGGGTCCATTCCACGATGATCGGCGGTAAACTGGTCGCCGAATCCGGCGACTCGCTGGTCGACTCGCGGCCGATCGCCTGGCCTCGGGACACGCTGAATTCGCTGCGCAACATTGCCGCCGTGCAGCCGGAGGCGTTTCGTATTCCATGCTCGACGCCGCGAGCCAAGGCGCGCGTTATGCAGCTCGTTGGATCAACGATTACGGCCGAACGGCTGACCGATATCCCGGCGCGCGATGGCGTGTTGGATGTCGATGCGATCAACGACATCATGAAGATTGCCGTTTTCGAGCGGCACCGTGCGCAAGGCGGGCTCGCGCTGGGATTTTTAAAAGGCTTCGGCGCGCGCCTCGGCGCCGTCGGCATGACGACGAACCTCGATGAAAATACGCTGCTCGTGGCGGGCTACGACGATGCCGATATGGCGCTCTGCGCGAATCGACTGATCGAGGAGGGCGGCGGCATCGCCATCGTCGACCGCGGGGAGGTGGTAGCGAAAGTTCAATTTCCCGTGGGGGGAATCTTTTCGCTCGAGCCGTGGCGCGACATCGGCTGGCAGCTGGAACTCATTCAGCGCCGGCTGCGCGAGCGCGGGAGTTCTTTTTCGAAACCTATCTACGCGCTCGCGTTTCTCACCTTCGTCACCCTGCCGGCGCTGCGAATCACGGCGCGAGGTCTGGTCAATGCGAAGGAGCGCAAGATCGTTCCGTTGCTGATCGACTAAGACTTCGTCGGGTTGCCGGCGCCGCTCTCCTGGCGCAGCAGCGGCAGGACCTTGCCTTCCTTTTCTTTTCGCATCGCGCAGTGGCCTTCAAAAACCGCTCCGTCGGCGACGACGAGCGCCTGCGTGGCGAGGTCGCCGGCGACGATCGCGGAGGGTTGAAGCTCGATGCGCTTGTCGGCCTGGATATCGGCGGTTACCTTGCCGCGCACGACGACCGACGCCGCGCTCACCTTGCCCTTGATAACGGCATTGTCGCCGATCGTGAGCGCGCCGTGCACCACGATCTCGCCGTCGATCTCGCCTTCAATCGTCGTCGGCCCCTCGAAGAGAAGCCGGCCGGTCGCTTTGCTTCCGGGACCGAGATAAGCACCGGATTCCGTAGCGCCTCGCCCCGGCAATCGATTCGCTTCCGCCATAAATACCCTCCGCAATTGGCCCTTTATTAGTCCAGCGCGGGACGATTGTCCAGAGAAATCCGCGTGCGGATCTTCAGCCGAATTCTCGTTGACAAGGTGGGGCTCATCTGTCAGAAGTTTGCGATATGGCGTTAAAAGATCTGCGCGATTTCATCCGTCTCTTGGAATCGCACGGCGAGCTTCAGCACGTGCGCGAAGAGGTCGACTGGAACCTGGAGATGGGCGCGATCATCCGCCACTGCTACGACATCGGCGCGCCGGCCGCGTTGTTTGAAAAGGTAAAAAATCATCCGAAAGGCTTTCGCGCGCTCGGCGCCTCGCTCGGCCCGAGCCGTCAGCCGGGCCATTCTCTTTATGCGCGCATCGCGCTCGCCTTCGGCCTGGCGCCCGACGCGGCGCCGCAGGAGATCATGAAGTATTATCTCGAGCGGAAGGAGAAGCCGGTGAAGCCGGTGACCGTGAAGACCGGGCCGTGCAAAGAAAATATTCTGCTCGGAAAAGACGTCGATCTAACGAAGTTTCCCGCGCCGCTCATCCACAGCGGCGATGGCGGCCGCTACATCGGCACCTGGCACACCGTCGTCACCAAAGACCCCGACAGCTCATGGGTCAACTGGGGCATGTACCGTCTCATGGTCCATGACCGCAACACGATGGGCTGCCTCTTTCCGCTCCAGCAGCACATCGGGCAGATGTATCAGAAGTACGAAGCGATGAATAAGCCAATGCCCGCGGCCGTAGCGATCGGCGCGCAGCCCGTCGCGCCGATCGTGAGCTGCGTGCAGCTTCCGCCGTACGTGAACGAGGTCGACATCGCCGGCGCGCTCGCGCGCGAGCCGATCGAACTCGTCAAATGCGAGACGCTCGATCTGGAAGTCCCGGCGGGAGCGGAGATTATCCTCGAAGGCGAGGTGCTGCCGCACGAGCGCAAGAGCGAGGGGCCGTTCGGCGAATACATGGGCTACGAGGCGGGAAAATCATCGCCCAAACCGATCTTCAAGGTGAACGCGATCACGCACCGCAGCGATCCCATCCTCACTTTCTCCAACATGGGGATGCCGATCCACGAGTCGCAGATCGTGACGGCCTTCATCAAGGGCGCAGAGGTCTACTCCGAGCTCAAGAAGCTCGGCCTTCCGGTGAAAGGCGTTTACTATCCGCCGTTCGGCGTCGGCCATCTCGCGGTCGTCTCGACCGACGTGCCCTACATCAACTTCGCGCGGCGCGTCGCGCACGCGGTGTGGGCGACCAAGCCGGGGCTCTTCACCTACTACATCGTTGTCGTAGACAGCGACGTCGATCCGACGAATACCGACGAGGTGCTGCACGCGATAGCAACGAAGTGCCACCCCGTGAACGGCATTCATCCGGTCGATCACATTCCAGGATTCCCGGTTCTGCTCCCGTTCCTGCCGCCGAAGGAGCGGCTGCTCGGCGACGCTGCCGGCGTGATCTTCGATTGCACGTGGCCGAAAGATTGGCCGGTGGAGTCAATCCCGATCAAGGCGAGCTTTGACAATCTCTGGCCCGAGGATATCCGCAGCCGGGTGCTCGATAAGTGGGAGGCTTACGGCTTCAAGTCGAGTGAAAACGCTCCGGCGGATCGCACCAAGGCACGCGCCGGCCGAAAATAATTCTTCGGCTAATCGGTTTTCCCCGCAGCGGCTTCTTCGTAGAGCGCCGCGGTTTTCTCAATCATCGCGCTTTCCGAAAACTCTTTCTTGACGCGCTGACGCGCGGCTTCTCCCAGCGCTTTTCTTTGCCCCGGATCCTTCAACAGCTTCTCCAACGCCGCTGCCAGAGCGTTCACATTTTCCGACGGGAAGAGAACGCCGGTGACGCCGTCGATTAGGATTCCCGGAATGCCCCCGACGGCGGCGGCGACGACCGCTCTCCGCGCAGCCATCGCCTCGAGCAGCGCGAAGGGCTGGGCATCGCGACGCGAGGGCATCGCGATCATGTCGAGTGCGGGCATGAGACGGCGCGCGTCCGCCCGATAGCCCGCGAAATGGATGATATCGCCGACGCCTTCGGTTTCCGCCAGACCTTTGAGAGCGGCCTCATCCGGCCCGGAGCCGATAATCACGGCGCGGAACTGCGAGTAACGCGGCTTCAAAAGCGCCACCGCGCGAATGAGTAGATCGATGCCCTTGTCGTAGTGCAGCCGGCCGACGACGCCTAGCACCGACGCCGTCGAGTCAACGCCGAGCTCGGCGCGGATTTTTTCCATCGGTTCAAGCGTGTCGAATTCCGTTAGTTCGATGCCGTTGACGATCACCGAGATTTTATCGGCGGTGACGTTTTTCTTTTCCATCAGCTCGCCTTTAACTTCCGCGCCGACTGCGACGATCGCGTCGAGCGAGCCGAGCACGCGCGCCTCGAACAGGCGCTGGAGCGGCGAGCGCCGTAACACCTGGTTGTGCACGGTCAACAGACGCGTAGGGATTCCCGTCCAGCGACTCGCGACGATCGCGGGATATATCGCGCCAAGGCGGCCGGCATGAAAATGGACGATGTCGAGCCGCTCGGCGCGGAAGGCTCTCCTCGCCTCGATCATCGGGCCGCAGCTCTCCAAGATCGGCCGCAGAATTCCTTTTTTAGCCGTCGGGCGGTTCGCGATAACGTGCGGCGTGAGCTCCCTCTGTTTCAGCGCATCCTGAAATGTCTCCTGGCGCCTGTCGCAAAAAACCACGACTGAATAGCGCTCGCGCATGCGATCGATGAGCGCGAGCACATGGCGCGCGAGACCGCCCTCGGGGTATGGCGCGAGAAAATATCCTATGCGCAAGCGCGGCGGCATGCAGGCGAACCAGCGCGGGGCTTAGCCCAGCTGAGGGGTTGAAGGCGGCTTTTCATGACTGAACGCGCGGCCGCGGTTTTTTCTGCAGAAGAGCGGCGGCAAAGATTCTGAGCACGAACCAGGGCTCGATCAGATAGCGCTTCCACAAACGTGCCGGATCGGAAACGAGGCGGAAAAGCCATTCGAGGCCGAGCCGGCCCAGCCAGCGCGGCGGCGTTGCCGTCTCACCCGCGATATAATCCATCAGACCGCCGACGTTGAAAAGCGCGCCGGCGTCGAGCGCTTCGCGATTTTCCAGTATCCAGTGCTCCTGGCGCGGCATTCCCATTCCGACCAGAAGCAGGTCGGGGCGATAGCGGTTGATCGTATCGAGAACGGCGCGGTTTTCTCGGCCTTCGCGGCTCGCGTCGAAGTACCCGTGGGCGGCCTCGAGCGCGAGACCGGGAAACTCCGCGCGCAGGCGTGCGGCGCCGCGCTCCGCCACGCCCGGCCGTCCGCCGAGATAAAAGACGCGCCAGCGCCGCAGCGAGGCTTCGGCCAGCAGCGGGCGGATCCAATCGAGCGGCGTTAAACGATGCGCGCGGCTCAACGGCAGGCGCAGCAGTTTTCCGAAAAGCACCAAGCTCATACCGTCGATGTGAACGGCGGCGGCCTGCTCGTAAAACGCGCGCACCGCCGTATCGTGATGATAGAGGTAAAGACTGTGGAGATTATGGTTGGCGATGATCGAGTGCCGGCGCGCCGCGACGGCGTCGACGACGCACGCTTCGAGCTCGGGCCGGGTGAAGGGATGGACGTTAACCCCTAATAAGCGAACGGAGGGAAGGGGATGGATGCAGGCGCTCATGCCTGGCGGCCCTTGCCCCAAAAGCGCGGCACCGTCGCTAAAAGACTCATTCGCTCGCGCGCAAGGCATAAGAGGAATCTTACGTAAATACGCGGGCTGCGAACGATCCAGGGCACATTTTCGAGAATATCTTTCGCGGGAACGAGCAGCGCCCATTTCCATAAGACGAGAAGAAGAAAATGCCGGCCTCGCTCGCGGCGAAAGAACTCGGGATGGTGTCGCTCGAGCCGCCGCGCCCCTTCAAGCCACTGGGTCCATTCTTTGCGCCCCAAAAAAACCCGGGGCCGCGGCGGATGGACGACAACCATGTCCAGCGCGAAAGCGATCGCGCCGAGAGTAGAGACGGCGGCGCCGAGCATGCTGTCGGCGGTGTAGAAGAGGTCAGGCTCGAAACCGCCCACGGAGATTAAGGCGTCTCTGCGGTAGGCAATGTTGCAGGTCTCGTAGAGCGTATTCGGCCGCGACACGACGACTTGATGCGTGAGCGGCGTTTTCAACTCGGGCAGCGTGACGGTGCGCCCTTGCAGGCCTAAAATATCGCGGCCCGCGAAACCAGCGGCGATTCCCTTGAGCCAATCGGGATCGGCGACGCAATCGTCATCGGTAAACGCGACGATATCGCCGCTGCCGGCACGCCACCCTTCGTTGCGGGCGCTGTACGGACCGCGATGTTCAACGCGCAGCGCACGAACGCGGCGGTCGCGCGCGACGATCGCTTGCAGCTCCGGCCATGTGTCGTCGGTGGAAGCATCGTCGACGACGATGACGCCGTAGCGCTCGGGTGGATAGTTCTGCGCCAGCAGCGAGTCGAGGGCTCGGCGGAGGAGGGCGGCGCGATTGCGCGTGGGAACGACGACTTCGATGAAGGGAAGGCTCATGTCGATCGAAGCGCCCCTCGCGCATGAAACCACGGCAGCGATCTGTCGAGAATTCTTTCGAGCTTGCCGACGTCGTTGTAATAAAATTCCTCTAAGAACTTTCTGCACTCGGGAGACATTGACGGTTTAGCGGCTTTGCCAAGAAAAATCTTTTCGCGCGCCTTGCGACGGAGCCGATCGGAAAAGAACCGTCGCGCAGCGATCTTCAATCCGACATTCTGGTACATCATGCTTCTGAGCCGTCCGCGCGGCGGTCCATAGGCGTTGTGTATCTCCGCGGTCGGACCGGGGGACGCCTGGACGCCGAGAAAGCGCAGAACTTCTTGAACGCTCCGCGGCGTATCTCGAATAAAATCGTCGAACAGCAAAATCTTGACGCTTCCGGAGCCGAAAAGAGCGAGGTATTTTTCGACCGGGCCGGCATAAAGTCCGTGGCGCAGATAAGAATCGTCTTTCAAGGCTACCTCCACGGGCAGCGGCTGAACGCCCATGCGCCGGTGGAGGA
Organism: Verrucomicrobiia bacterium; assembly: GCA_035495775.1. Classification (GTDB taxonomy): domain Bacteria; phylum Desulfobacterota; class Binatia; order UBA9968; family UBA9968; genus JAJPJQ01. The sequence goes on from DATJFG010000029.1 coordinate 14,748, forward strand.
GATAGTGGGAAAAAGCCCGTTCGACGGGGTCGCGCAGGACCATGATAATGCGGGCGCCGGGCGCCGCGGCGTGAATCGCTTCCGGGGCCGCCGGATCGCACAGGTACTGCGGACTCGCCTCGCCGATCGCCGCCTGATTCTTGACCGCATTAAAGAGCTTGAGATATTCCGCCTCGCTCCGAATCGGCGGCGGCGCATAGCTTTGCGGTTCCGCCACGGTGGAAAAATATCTCGGCTCCTTCACCGGCGATAAATAGACGCCCTCGATCGGCCTTAAATACTCGTAGAGAGAAGTGGTTCCCGCCCTGGCTGCGCCTACGATGAAAAAGTTAGGCCAGATCGGCGCCATCTCAAACCGCCGCCGCGGCGAAACGGCCCTCGAGAGAACCGTGGATCTCTAAGGATTCGCGAAAATGCTCGCGTGCGATCTCGATGATGCGTTCCTGGTTGTCGATGACGAGCGCCTTACCGAGAAACCCTCTCTTGGCGAGAAACACTGCTATAAGGTGCGTGTCGGATGGATAACCAATGCTGGCGACGAAAGGAGAGGTGAACAGACGCTCGGCATAATACCGATCGCGAACGCATCCCCGGCCGTAGTGGACGTAATAAACTGTTCTGCCGTTCGGCTGTCCCAAGAATTGGGCGAGATCGATAAATTCAAACGCAGCGCGGCTCTTGATGCTCCTCAACCACCAAGCGGAGCGTTCTTCCGGAGGCCGCTTGCCGGTCTGCGGCGCGAAGGCGTGAACGTAATCGGCGCCGAGTTCATAGCCGGCACGGATGGCGGCGTAGCCGCCTGAAGACGTGCCGATGCAGATGACCTGTTCGGGTCGGAGGCGGGCAATCTCTTCCTTCAGATAACCGATGAGACTGGGAAAATCCGGTCGCTCGCTGTCAATGCCGTTATGATACCGGCGATGATACTGATCACACAGCAAAATGCGGCTATAGCCCAGCGCTTTCGTCACATCGAAAAATTCATACACCGGCATCATAAGCTTCTCTCCGCCGCCGGTGAAGGCGATTACCGCCACGGAAGGATTGACGCCGCGTTCGACCATGACCGGCGCGAGCGCCGCGCGCACATCGCTCATGCGACCGCGCCGACCGGTTAAGATCGCAGAGAGGCGGCGACGCGGCCGGTACGTTCGCACGAAGGTTCTCAAGCGCCACATCCACTTCATCGTCGAGGGTTTTAACAGCGGTTTTGCTTGCTTGCAAGCGTCGGATGGCTTAACGTATCGTTTTTCAAGCGAAACAAACGGCGCGGGCGCTGGTCGCGCCGCGACACGGTTTTGAATCTATTTTCTCTTTTACAAGAAGCCGCTCGCGAGCGGCCCGAAAACGTCGCCCTCGTTCAGAGGGATGAATCCTATACCTACGGCGATCTCCATAGCGAGGCTTTCCGGCTGGCCGAGGACATCACTGCGCTTCATCTCGGCGCAGGAGCAAAGATCGGTCTCATGTTCGCGAACGGGCCGGCCTATGTTGCCTCTGCTTTTGCGGTCCTCGCCGCGGGAGGCGTGGTGGTGTCCATATCTCCCTCGGCGAACAGTTCGGATGTGGCGGACCTCGCGCGCGATATGGAAGTCGACGGTTTTTGCTACAGTCCTCGTTATGAGCCGTTGGTCTGCGAGCTCTCGGCTGGCGCTCCGCTGCGGCATGGAATTTTCTCAGGTAGGGATGCTTTGATTATTGATCGCGCCAAGGGTCTTACGCGGCCGGAGCGGCGTGAAGCGCTGAGGAAGGTCAACGCCGCCACTCTGCGTTCGAGCTCGGGCACGACCGGAAGGGCCAAAGGCATCATTGTCTCGCATCGTTCGTTGCTCGAGCGCGCCAAGACTTACTGCGAGGCGCCGCCGCTCGACAGTGAGAGTGCGATTCTTTGGCTCCGGCCCATGGCGCGACCGGAGATCTACGCATTTGTCATGTCCGCAGCGAAAGTTGTCCTCGGCGACGCGATGGATGCGCAAGGCACGGCCGAGCTCGTCCGCCGACATTCCATAACGCATATTTATGCTGCACCGATTTTTTACCGGACGCTGCTCGCCGAGCGTGAAGTCGCTACGGATGATTTTGCCGGCGTGAAATATTTTCTCACCGGCGGCAGCGCGCTGGGTAAGAGCCTTGCCGACGCATTTGCCGCCCGCTACGGACGGGAAATCATCGAACATTACGGACTTGCGGAATGCGCTACCGTTCTGATCAACTTGAGTCAGCGGCCGGACAAACGCGGTTCGACGGGGACTCCCGTGCGGGCGGAAGTGAAGCTCGCCGGAGTCGAGAGTGTGGAGGGGGAAGCCTTTGGCGAGCTTCTCGTCCGCTGCGGCGGCATGTTCGAGGGATATTATGAGCCTTGGCGCCTGCGCGACGAAATTCTCGAAGACGGCTGGTTCCGGACCGGCGATATCGCGCGCCGCGATGCGGATGGCTACTATTGGATCATCGGTCGCACCAAAGAGGTCATCAACGTCGCCGGCGTTAAGGTGTTCCCGCGCGATCTCGAAGAGCTTTTGCTGAGCCATCCCGCCGTGGAAGAGGCGCTCGTGTACGGCGCGCCGGAGCGCCGCTTCGGCGAAGTGCCGCGCGCTAAAGTGAAGCTCCGCGCCGGAGCGTCGGCGACGGAAAAAGAGATTCTCGATTTCGCCAACGCGAAGCTATCGGTGTTCCGGATGCTCCGCGGCGTCGACTTCGTAAACGAAATCCCCAAGACTCCGACCGGAAAGCCGCGGCGCTGGGTCCCGGCGGCGGAATAATTATGTCCGAAGATGTCAGAGACCGGGTCGTTCAAATACTCCGGCGGGTGCTCGGCCCGGACGTCAATCTAAATCAGATGCGGCTCAACCTCGAATCTCTCAAGATGCTGGAGGTCGTCGTGGCGCTGGAAAACGAGTTCGGGATTTCCATCCCGGAGGACGCGCCGCTCGGCCGGATCACGCGATCGGCGGACGACATCGTCGCTTACCTCAAGAAAATTCCAACACTGAGACGCACCATCTAGTGCGCCCCTCTGCCTGAGGCGACGGCGAAAATCGTGCGCAGCAGAATCTCCATGTCGAGCCTCAGCGACCAGTTGTCGACGTACTCTAGATCCAGCCGCATCCAGTCGTGAAAGTCGACGCTGCTCCGGCCGCTCGCCTGCCACAGGCCTGTCATCCCCGGCTTCATCGAAAAGCGCCGGCGCAGCGGTCCGTGGATCGCCGCCGTCTCGGCGAGCGGCAGCGGCCGCGGTCCGACAAGGCTCATGTCGCCTTTGAGGACATTGAAAAGCTGCGGCAGCTCGTCGAGGCTTGCGCGCCTAAGCCATCTGCCGATCGGCGTCACACGCGGGTCGGCGACGAGCTTGAAGACCGGTCCGGACATCTGATTTTGATCCGCCAGGTCGGCCTTCAGCCGGTCCGCGTCCGGCACCATGGTGCGGAATTTATTCATCGAAAAGCGCCGTCCATGAAGGCCGCCGCGCTCCTGGCGGAACAGCACCGGCCCGCGCGAGGAGATCTTCACGGCGAGCGCGATCAACGCCATCGGCAGCGCCAAGACCGCGAGCAGCGCCACGGCGCCGACGAAATCGATGAGGGCCTTGGCGTAGCGCTGCCCGACGTAAAGCGGGGTCGGGGCGAAAGAAAAAAAAGGCAGATCAAAGGACTCTTCCAGATACGGCCGTGCCAGCGCGGGCCTATAGAGTTGCGCGAGGACTTTTCCCTCGACGCCCATCTCCTCGCATAATTTCAAATAATCGCTCACCTGCTCCAGCAAAGCCGGCGGCACGACGAAATAAACTTCGTCGACGACCTCCTCGTGGAGCAGGTCGGGCAAGTCTTCGACGCTACCGCGCACCGGAACGGCGCCGCCGCCGGGCGAGTCCGACGGCTTGCCGAAGACGAGGACGCCGGTGAGCGCCACGCCGGCGGCGCGGTTTTGATGCATTCGTCCGATGAGCAGCGCGGCCTCGCGCTCCGATTCCGAATCGGCGGAGACGACCACGAGCGCGTGGCGCGCGGTTTTCCCCGAGCGGCGTGCGACGGCGAGCCACGCCGACAGCGCCGCGCGCGTGACGATCAGCATCGCGGTCTGGACGGCGACGAAAAGAAGAAGCAGGCTGCGGTTGAAAGTCTCGAATTTAATCAGAAACAGGAGGAGTGCGAGAGTCAAAAGCCCGCCGAGGCCGCATTTAACCGCGAGGCTCACGATCGAGAGCGGTCTTTCCACTTTTTCTTGATAGCCGCCGTTTAAGAAGAGGAGCAGCCACCAGATCGGGATGGTCGCGAGCAGGATCCACAGATAATGATCGATCGGACCGAGCGGCTTGAAGCCGAGGGCCGGGATCCATCGTCGAAGATAATACGAGAGGACGAAGGCCGCGGTGACGGTGAGCGCGTCGATGACGACGAGGAGGCGGGGAAAAGCGCTGCGGCGGTCCATTTTAGTAGGCGATTACAGACACAAGGCGAGGCGGATTGTCAATGCCGCAGGCGCGACAATCGGAAGGCAAAGAGACCCGGCGGATCGTCGTGGGCGCCGACGCGCCTGAGTGCGAGCCGGTCGGCGCCGGCGTCATTGACGCCGATAATCGTGCTGCACGCCGCGGTGTAGCCAGCTTTGAGGACAAGGGCCTGCGTCTCCCGGTTGAAATCCGCCGGACTACCGAACGGGTAGGCGAAGAGAGTGACGGAGCGGCTGAGCTCGCGCTCCAGCGACGCTTTCGAGCCGGTCAGCTCCTTCATTGCCTCGTCGGCGGTCAGCATCGAGAGAACGGGATGGGTCGCGGTATGGCTCCCGATCGTCATGCCGGCGGCGGCCATTTTCTTGACTTGTGCCCAGGTTAGCATCGCCGGCCTCTCGGCCGCGCGCGAAACGCCAAGCCGCTCGGCGATTTGGCCGATCAGCCGCTCGCGCTCGGCGTTGCCGACGCGGAGCAGCAGCGCTTCCACGGCTCGATGGGCGGCTTTTCTCCGGCGGCGGCTGCCGAGCTCGAAGCTCAAACGCTCGCCGTTGAGCGAGGCGCCCGGCAGCACCAGGCGCGCGGCGCGCGTCTCGGCGAACCAGAGAAAGAGTTCATTGGGCCAGAGCGGACGGCGATCCGAAAGCGGCGCCGTGGAGACGAAAAAAGTCGCCGTGCAGCCATGCCTTTCGAGCAGCGGCAGAGCTTTGTCGTAGTTATCGCGGTAGCCATCGTCGAAGGTAATCGCCGCCGCGTTCTCCGGCAGTCTCTCTCCGCGCTCGATCAGCTCGACGGCGCGCTCGAGCGGCATCACTTCATAGTGCCGCGAGAGATATTCCAACTGCCCGGCGAAATTCTTTTCCGACACCGAGAGATACGGATCGAGCTCCGCGGGTCGGCCGACGCTGTGATACATCAAGACGAGCAGGCCGGATTTTTTCGCGCGCGTGAGCCGCCGCGCCGCCCAAAGCGCTCCGCTGTAATACCCCGCCCGGAGCGCGCTGCGGCGCGCGACGCCGAGAGCACGGCGGAGCCGGCTTCGACCGAGGATTTCGCGAAGCCCCTTCACGATGGATTCTCCGAAGCCCGCCGGAACGATGCTGTCGTAAACACTGTTTCGTACATCGCAATAGTTTGACGCAGCATCTCTGCGCGCGAAAAACGCTCGCCGACTCTCCTCTGTCCAGCGGCGCCCATGGCGGCTCGTTTCGAGGCGTCTTTCAGCACATCGATTAGCGCCGCCGCCAATGCCGGCACATCGCCGGCGGGGTACAACAGGCCCGTGACGCGGTCCTCGACCACTTCCGGTACGCCGCCGACGCGCGCGGCGACAACCGGCTTGCCGCACGCCATCGCTTCCAACAGCGCGATCGACTGAGCCTCGTCGCGCGACGGGAGGACGACGACATCGAATGCCAGCATGAATCGCCAGGCGTTACGGCGATAGCCGGCGAAGCGGACTGTCTCGGAAACGCCGCGCTCGCGGGCCAGTTGCTTGAGAGATTCCTCCTCGGGTCCGCTGCCGACGATGACGAATTCGACACGCGAAAATCGCTCCTTGATGAGCGGCACGGCTTCGATCAATAGGTCGAGGCCCTTCAGGTGATGGAGCCGCCCGACGAAGCCGACGACGAGCCTATCGTCGGGAATGCCGAGCGCCGCGAGAGCTTCGGCGCGCGTGAAAGTGTCTTTGAATTCTTCGATATCGACGCCGTTTGAAATCACTCTGATATGGTCAGGGTCGACGCCTTTTTTCTCGATCAGCTCGCGTTTCATATAATCCGTTACTGTAACGATTCGGCTCAGCCGGCCGAGGACGCGCCGTTCCACGAAGCCTCGCAGCGGTGAATGTCGGAAGACCGGATTGTGCAGGGTCAGAATCCGTCTCGGAACCCCCGCCAGGCAGCTCGCGAGCGTTGGCGCATACATAAAGCCTAATTGACCGGCATGGAAATGGATGAGGTCGAGTCTGGCATCGACAAATGCCTTGCGGGCCGCGCCGACGATCGGCAGCCCCGTCAGAGTCGGACGCAGGATACCGTGAGTCGGTCCAGTGTGACCGCGCAGCAGGTGCGGTTTGATCGCCATGTCGTCCAGCTCGCGGCGGAAAAACTGCGCGCCATCGCCGTCGTCACAAAAGACTTCGATGTGATGGGTGGACCGCAGTCGCTCGATGAGCGCCAGCACGTGGCGTTCGAGCCCTCCGACGGTGGTGGAAGTGACATAGTAGCCGATCCTGAGCATCGATTTGCGCCAGATTCTATCGATGCGCCGTCGGTTCTTCAAACAGCGATGATCCGAGAAGCTAAAGAGGAAGGAAAAAACAGAGATGGTGCGAGGAAGGGGATTTGAACCCCTACGCCATTTCTGGCACTAGCCCCTCAAACTAGCGCGTCTACCAATTCCGCCATCCTCGCACGAACAAGACAAAGATGCATCGGCAAAAGCATTTATTTCTGTGGCGGCGGCGTTTTTTGGGCCGGCGCCTGCTGCGCGGGCGCCGGTTGCGGCGGCGGAGGAATCGCCTGCGGCGCGGCGCCGGGCAACGGCTTCGGCGAACCGACGGGCGCGGATTCGCTTCGCGCATCGAAGACGCTCGTCGACGAACGCCGGCCGGAAAAATACCCGAGCGTTAAAGAGGTGATCATAAAGACGATCGCCATTCCGGTCGTGAGGCGCGTGAGAAAGTTGCCGGCGCCGCTGCTGCCGAAGATGGTCGAGCTCGAGCCGCCGAAAACCGCGCCCATCTCGGCGCCTTTACCCGTCTGCAAGAGCACGACGAGAATCAGGCCGATACTAACGATCACATGAATAATCGTGACTGCGATGATCATAAGTTCAATCCACTCGGTACGCGCGCGCGATGCTTAAAAAACTATCCGCCTTGAGACTCGCGCCGCCGACAAGAAATCCGTTCACCTCCGGAACTGCCGCGAGTTCGGCGGCGTTCTCGGGTTTGACGCTGCCGCCGTAGAGAATGCGACAGTCGCGGCCTGGTTCGTTCCCAAGCTCGCCGAGCAAGCCGCGTATTTGACGATGAACCGCCTCGACCTGCGCGGGCGCCGCGTTATGCCCGGTGCCGATCGCCCAGACCGGCTCGTACGCGATAGAGACCAATTTTATAACATCTTTGCCCAGACCCTTCAACGCGGTTTTGAGCTGCCGCGAGACGACCGATGCGGTTTTATTCGCCTGTCTTTCCTCAAGAGTCTCGCCGACGCAGAGAATCGGCTGCAAGCCGGCGCCTGCTGCTGCCGGGACTTTCTTCGCCACTGTATCGTCGCTTTCGTGGAAGATGTGGCGGCGCTCGGAATGGCCGATGATCACATAACGGCAGCCGAGCTCGCGGATCATCTCCGGGCTGATCTCGCCGGTGAAGGCGCCGCGCATTTCCCAATGGACGTTCTGCGCCGCGAGACCCACCGCGCTGTCGCGCGTGATCGCCGCGACCGTCGAAAGCGCCGTAAACGGCGGCGACAGCGCGAGCTCGACGCCGGCCATGTCGGCGGCGCCGTTCAAGACGGCGCGCGCGAGCGCCGAGGCCTCGGCGAGCGTGCCGTGCATCTTCCAGTTGCCCACGACGAGCGGCGTCACGGTTGAACCTCCAGCGCCTCGATGCCGGGCAGTTTCTTGCCTTCGAGAAATTCCAACGTCGCGCCGCCGCCCGTCGATAGATGGGTGATACGCGATCCGACGCCCGCTTGATCGACGGCCGCAACCGTGTCGCCGCCGGCGACGACGCTGACCGCGCCGCTGTTTGCAACAGCATTGGCGATCGCCTGGGTGCCGGCGCGGAATTTTTCTTCCTCGAACAATCCCACCGGGCCGTTCCAAAGAACCATCTTGGACTTTTTGATCTCGCGGGCGAAGCGCTCGATCGTCTTGGGGCCGATGTCGAGTCCGATGAGCTTCTCCGGGATATTCTCGCCGACGGTCACCGGTGCTTTGTCGCGCCCTTCTGCCGCGACATGATCGGTTGGCAGGACGAGCGCGACGCCCGCGGCTTTGGCCTTCGCCTCGAGCTCGCGCGCAAGCTCGACCCGATCCGCTTCAAGGAGAGACCGGCCGATGGAAAAACCTTGGGCCTTTAAAAATGTGTACGCCATGCCGCCGCCGATGAGCAGGCTATCGATCTTCGGCATCAAGTTGGTAATGACGCCGATCTTATCCGAAACCTTCGCCCCACCGAGAATCGCGGCGAAGGGGTGCTCGGGATGGCCGAGCAGCTTCCCCAGATACTCGAGCTCCTTTTTCAGCAGCAGGCCGGCTCCTTTTTCCGGGATGAATTTTACCATCCCGGCGGTCGAAGCATGCGCGCGATGGGCCGTGCCGAAGGCGTCGTTAACATACACCTCCGCGAGCGCGGCGAGCTGTTTCGAGAATTCCGGGTCGTTTTTCTCTTCCTCCTTGTGAAAGCGGAGGTTCTCCAGCAGTATAATGTTACGGCTGGAATCGCGAACCAGCGCCTCGACTTCCGCTCCCACACTATCGGGCGCGAGCGCGACCGGCTGACCGAGAAGCTTCTCCAGCGCGTCACGCACGGGCGCGAGGCTGTACTCGGGATTCTTTTTACCTCCCGGACGGCCGAGATGAGACGCGACGATGAGCTTGCCGGCTTTTCCTAAGATATAGCGGAGCGTCGGCAGCGTGCTTTCGATACGGTGCACCTCGGTGATCCGCCCGTTTTGAATCGGCACGTTGAAATCGGCCCGTACAAACACCCTCTTGCCGGTGAGGTCGAGCTCTTTCACGTCGCGGATCATGGTTGTGGAATCCTCAATATTCTCCAGAATGGGGAAAATCAAAGCGTGGACTTTATTTGATTAGATACAGAGGTTATAATCGTTTTTCAACGAATGCCTGGTCACGTGATGCCTTTCTTCTGGTTTCTCCAACTCATGGCGCAGAACGATCTGCCGGTGCCGCAACAGCATGGGATCCTCGACCTCGTCCGCGGCTCGAGCCCGCTCGTGCAGGGTGTTCTGTATCTGCTCATTCTTTTTTCCGTACTGAGCTGGGGCATCATCTTCTACAAATCGAACCAGGTGCGGCGCGCCAAGCGCGAATCGGAAAAATTCATCGAGATTTTTTGGGACAGCCGCAACCTCGCTTCGATCCACGACGCGAGCCGCGACTTGAAGGCGGGACCTGTGGCGCAGGTCTTCCGCGCCGGCTACGAAGAGCTCTTGAGGCTGCCGCGTGGCAAACGCGAAGTGCTCGCCGCCGCCGAAGAGCCGCTCACGACCGAGCTCGGCGGCGTCGACAACGTAAACCGTGCGATGAAGCGTGCCAGCAACGTCGAGATCACCAAGTTGGAAAAGTCCCTCACGTTTTTAGGCACGACCGCCAGCGCGACGCCGTTCATCGGGCTATTCGGCACCGTGTGGGGCATCATGAATGCGTTTCGCGGCTTGAGCGCCACGCATTCCTCCAGCATCCAGGCCGTCGCGCCGGGCATCGCCGAGGCGCTGATCGCGACCGCGGCCGGCCTGGCGGCTGCGATTCCCGCGCTTATGGCGTATAATTTCTTCGTTCAGCGCATCAAAGAGGTCGCTGCCGATATGGACAACTTTTCGCATGAATTTTTGAACATCGCCGAGCGTCATTTCTTAAAATAGGAGTTTTCATGGCCGTCGATACTTCTTCGCAGCAGGGCGGGACGACGATCTCGCAGATCAACGTGACGCCGCTGGTCGACGTGATGCTCGTGCTGCTCGTGATCTTCATGGTCACGGCGCCGATCATCCAGCAGGGCGTGCAAGTGAATCTGCCGCAGGCGAAGGCGGGCCCGATCGCGGGCAAGGAAGAGCAGCTCGTCGTCTCCGTCAATAAGAACGGCCGGTTTTTTCTCAACGATACGCAGCTGAGCGCGACGGACTTGGGCCAGAAGCTCCGTGCGATCCGCAAACTCGACCCCGACAAGGAAGTGATTCTGCGCGCCGATCAGGACGTGCGCTATGGCGTCGTCATGCGCGCGATCGCCGAGATCAAAGAAGCCGGAATTCAAAAAGTCGGCATGGTCACGCGGCCGACGCAGCAGGAAGAAGGTTGATGGCGAAGAGCGAGCTCAAGCCGCTTCCCTTTGCGGGGCGTCCCGCAGGCCCCTCCGAGGGCATGGGTCGTGTTTGGAAATGGGTCATTCTCTCCGGCATCGTCCACGTCGTTGTCATCGCCTATCTTTTAATGGGGCCGATTCTCGGGCCCAAAGAAACACCACCGGCGCCGGTCTATACCGTCGATCTGCTGGGAGGCGAGAAGCTCGGCGGCGGCGCGGGGACATCGGTTCAACCGGAGCCGCCCAAGGCGAAGCCGGCGCCGCAGGCACCGGAGGTGAAAAGCGCCCCGCCGGCCAAGGAAAAGGCCGAGAAGAAGATCAAAGAAGCGGCGCCGACGCGCGATGAGCTGAAGGAGGCGAGGGAAGCGAAGGCCAAGGCCGAGATGGTCGAGAGGGTCAAAGCCAAGAAGGAAGCGGAAGAAAAGAAAAAAGCGGAGCTGGAGGCGAAGAGAAAAGCGGACGCAGAGGAGGCCGCGGCGAGAAAAGCGCGGGTCGAAGAACTCAATAAGCGACGAACGGAAGCGGCTCTAGAGGACATACGCAACAAGATCAAGGCCAGAGAGGCGGAAGAAAAAGCCGCCGCCGACAGAGCCGCCGCGGCGCAGCAAGCCAAGAGCACGGTCGCCGGCAATACCCCCGGAGCTGCGGCATACGGCGTCGGCGGAACCGGCGGGGGAATTCAGAAAAGTCCGGAATTTATCGCGTACCGTAACGAAATGGAGAGGCGCATACAGGACAGTTTCACATGGCCTGGTGTGAGAAATGATCTTACTGTCACTGTCCGCTATATTATCCAGGATAACGGAGAGATAACCGCTATCAGAGTGACCAGGTCTTCGGGCGATCGTTCTTATGACGATGCGGTTGTTCGTGCTCTTCGAAAGGCTAGCCCTCTTTCACCCTTACCAGATAACATCAAGAATGAACTTCGAGAATGGGAGTACGGCTTCAACTCTGCGAAATTGAGAGGATGAACCTGCTGTTAAAAAAAATTATCGTTGCCGGCCTGCTGATATTTGCCTTTTTAGTTTTTGTTAGAGGCAGTTTTTACGCTCAGGTTAACACCGGTACGATTGACTTGACGGGTGGTCGTCGCGTTCCCATCGCAATCGCGCCGCTCCGAAATCTTGGCTCCGGCGACGACAAGCGCGGTGTATCCGACGGCGTCGCCGACGCGATCGCCAGCGACATGAAGCTTTCCGGCTGGTTCCGCGTGATCGACCGCTCGGCCTACATCGAGGGGCCGCAGAGCGGCATCACCGCCGACAGCTTCGATTTCAAGAACTGGACGACGATCGGCGCCGAGAGCTTGGTGAAAGGCGGCTTTACCGTGCAGGGCGACGACCTAACAGTGGAACTGCGCCTCTTCGACGTCTACCAGGCGAAACAGCTCGTCGGGAAAAAATACACGGGCAAGGTGAGGGACTTCCGGCGCATCGCCCACCGCTTTGCAGACGAGATTATCAATCAATTCACCGGTACGCCGGGGCCGTTCAATACGCGGATCGCATATGTCTCGAACGGCGGCGGCGGCCTCAAAGAAGTTTATTTTTCGCATTTGGACGGCACCGAGAAATTCCAGGTCACGAACAATAAATCGATCAACCTCTCGCCCGCGTGGAGTCCCGACGGACGGATGCTCCTCTATACTTCCTTCAGAGACGGACGGCGGAGCCTTTTTCTCTATGATTTGACGACTGGGCGCGAGACGCGCGTCCCGGATCAGGTGGGCTCGAGCATTGGGGGCAAATGGTCGCCGGACAGCCAGCACATCGCCGTCTCGTTCGAACGCGGCGGCAATACGGACGTTTACGTTGTCGACCGAAGCGGCAGGAGCCCGCGCCGAATGACAGAAGACCGCGGCATCGACGTTTCGCCCGCATGGGCCCCCGACGGCAGCCGCCTTGCGTTCGTTTCCAACCGCAGCGGCAGCCCGCAAATCTATCTCATGGATGTGGCTACGGGAAACGTGCGGCGCCTTACCTTCTCGGGCTCTTACAATACTTCTCCCGATTGGTCGCCGAAAGGCGATAAAATCGCCTTTACCGGCAGGGTCTCAGGCCGATTTCAAATCTTTACAATCGCAGTGCAGGGCGGCGAGCCGCAGCAGATCACCTCCGGTTCTGGCGATAATGAGGACCCATCGTGGGCGCCGGACGGCAGATTTATCGCCTTTTCATCTAATCGCGGCGGCCGCTATCATATCTACATGATGCGCGAAAGCGGTGAAAATCAACAAAGATTGACAGCCTCCGGGGGAGATGATAGTAGTCCATCATGGTCCTCTCGCCTGGAATAACGAGGAAAAAGGAGAGGAAAATGGCTAAGTTAAGCGGCTTTTGGTATACGGCTATCTTCTGCACTTTCTTGCTTCTCCAGGGGTGCCCGAAGAAGACCCCTCCAACAGAAGGCGCAGAGGGTGCTGGTAAGACAACCACTCAGGGGACGAACAAACCCGGCGACTCTAAAACTAAAGAATCAACGGCCGAAGGCGGCAGTCTCAAAGACGTTCGCGAAGGCAAGCCACCCGTCGGTTCCGGCCCTCTCGGCGAGATTTATTTCGCGTTCGACAGCTTCGATCTCAATCCTGAAGCGCGGGCGACTTTGAAAAAACACGCCGACTGGCTCAAGTCCAACGCCTCGGCGCGCGCTGAGATCGAAGGTCATTGCGACGACCGCGGCACGAACGAATACAATCTGGCCCTCGGCGCTAAACGCGCGCAAGCGGCCAAAGATTACCTCGTGAGCCTCGGCATCCCGGCGGAGCGCTTGTCCACGATCAGCTACGGCGAGGAGCTGCCGGTCTGCCGAGAAGAGACGGAAGACTGCTGGCAGAAAAACCGCCGCGATCGTTTCAACGTCTCCGGCGGCAAAGCTCCCTCATAATCCGGCGGTGAATCCTGGATCGGAATTCGGGATCGCGATTCAGCCGCACGTTTACGCATAATTCCATGAAGCGATTCAATTTTCTTATCTTGCTGGTCGCAGTGTCGCTGCCTGCCTGCTATATCCCGGAGCAGATCGACACGCTCGAGCGCGAGCAGAAGACCCTCAGAAGCCAAAGCTCCGCGAGCCGCAGCGAGCTCGAAGATATCCGCTCGAACGTGGCCGATATGCGAGCCAATCTCGATCAAATGCACCGTGAAATGAAGGCGCTCCAGGAGAAGATCGAGGAGGTGCGCTACCAAGTCGACCGGCGCATCGGCCAAGTCGGCCAGTCGAGTCGCGAGGGCGACCAGCGTCTAAAGGATCTGGAGGCGCGGGTGGCCAAACTGAGCGATGAGTTCAAGACGGCGACGGCTGACCTGAAGGCGCGCGATGAAGAGTTGCGTAAACTGAAGGATACGGCGCAAGAGAGCCGCGCGTCGAACGAAGCCAAGGAAAAGGCCGCAGCCGAAAGCGCGTCGGCGAAAAGGGATTACGACGATGCGATGCGGCTCGTCGAGCGCAAGGATTATCGGGCCGCGATGCCGCGGCTCAGGGAATTTCTCAAGAAATATCCCGACAGCAACTTAGCCGAGAACGCGCAGTACTGGCTCGGTGAGTGCTATTACGCCGTCAAGGAATACGACCAGGCCATCCTAGAGTTCGACGGTGTGCGGCGCAGATTTCCCAAAGGCGATAAGGTGCCGACGGCGCTTCTGAGACAGGGCTTCGCCTTCGCCGAACTCGGCGACAAGCTCGACGCGCGCCTTATCCTGCAAGAATTGGTCGAGCGCTTCCCCGAGTCCGAAGAAGCCGGCAAAGCGAAGCAACGGCTCAAAAGCCTCGACTCCCCGTCGACCCGAACGGCGCCTCCTGCCGGCCGATGACACCCCCAGCGGCCGACGCCGAGCTGCAAGACAACATTATCGGCGAACAATCCGCGTTTCAGACATGTCGCGTCGGAACGCGACATCTCGCCTGATCATGGACATCCTCCGAAATCTCGATCATCGGGCATCGATCACCCGGCCGGTGGTGATGCTCGGCAACTTCGACGGTGTTCATCTCGGGCATCAAGCGCTGATCGGCAGCGCCGTCGCGGACGCCAAAGCCCTCGGCGGCCGACCGGTCGTCTTCACTTTCTCGCCGCATCCGTTGAAGATCCTGGCGCCCGAGCGCGCGCCGCGGCTCATCCTCACCGAGGCGGATAAACTCGCGCTGCTCGAATTCTTCGGCGCCGAGATCGCGATCGTCCAGAATTTCAGCATGGAGTTCGCGCGCATCGAAGCGGAGAAATTCGTCCGCGATTATCTCGTCGGGCGCATCGGTGTCGCCAAGGTGTGGGTCGGGAAGGACCTTCGCTTCGGTAAGGGGAGAAAAGGGCGCGTCGAGGATCTCATTCGCTGGGGCGACGAGGCGGGATTCGCCGTCGGCGTGGTCGGTCCGGTTGAGATCGACGGGCATCGGGTGAGCAGCAGCCGGATTCGCTCGCTCATCGAGCACGGCAACGTATGCCAAGCGGCGCAATATCTCGGCCGCTACCACTTCGTCTCTGGCCGGGTCATCGCGGGACACGGCCGCGGCCGCGACATGGGCTTTCCCACGGCGAACATCGAATCCGCGACCGAAGCTGTGCCGCTCGACGGCATCTATGCCACGCTCTTCGAGATGGATGGGCGACGCTGGCAATCGGCGACGAGCATCGGCGTCAACCCCACTTTCGGCGCCGGTCCGCGAACCATCGAGAGCTACGTCTTTGATTTCGACCAAGACCTTTACGGGCGCGAAGTTAAGCTTCTATTCGTCGAAAGAATCCGCGAAGAGCGAAAGTTCGCCTCGCGCGAGTCACTCGCGCGGCAAATCGAGCGCGACGTCGCGGACGCACGGGAGCTTCTCCGCGCGGTGAAGCCCGGTCCAAGATCCCGACCGCCGGCATAAGATAAAAGTTCTATGAACGTTGCCCGTGCCGGAGTTTCGAAGATACGCGCGCAAACCGGCGAGCCTTCTCGTCACGCAGTGATCGAAGCCGCGGATGCCGGCGTGCGACTGGATATTTTTCTCGCTCGTTGTTTTGCGCCGCCGCAGGGCTGGACCCGTTCGGCGATCCAAAAGATGATCGCGGGCGGCTCGATTACGCTGAATGGCCGCCGCGCGAAGCCGGGAGTGAGGCTGAAGCGCGGCGACCGCATCGAGGTGACAACGACGGCGCCGGTGGACGCGGCGCTCAAGCCGGAGGATCTGCCGCTGGAAATCCTCTACGAGGACGAGGATTGTATCGTGCTCAACAAAGCGCCGGGTATGGTGGTTCACCCCGCGGCGGGGTGGAAACAGGGAACGCTTGTGAACGCGCTGCTGCATCATTGCCCCGACTTGCCCGGCATCGGCGGCGAACGCCGGCCGGGCATTGTCCACCGGCTCGATAAGGATACTTCCGGCGTCATGGTCGTGGCGAAGCACGACCGCGCATTTCACCATCTCGCAGCGGAGTTCAAACGACGCAGCGTGCGGAAGGAATACCTCGCGCTTGTGTGGGGAGTCATGCCGAAAACTGAAGGGGTGATCGACCGCGCGATCGGCCGCCATCGCAGCGATAGGAAAAGGATGTCGAGCGTGCGCGCGCAGGCGCGCGTCCGTGCGGCATTGACGGAGTGGCGTGTCGAAGACGTCTTTCCTTCCGGGGCAGCCCGGGGCCGTTTCGCGCGCGTGAGCCTCTTGCGGCTCCGTCCGCATAGCGGGCGGACGCATCAGCTTCGCGTTCACCTCGCCGACGAAGGGCATCCCATTGTGGGCGACCCCGTGTATGGGCCGAGACCGGCGGCGTTCGCCGCCCACGGAGTCGACGCGGCGCTGAGCGGCTTTCCGCGCCAGGCGCTTCATGCCCATGCGCTTCGATTCACCCAACCCGCCACCGGCGCTGTGATGGAATTTAACGCCGCGCCTCCCGCGGACATGAAAACACTTCTCGATCGGCTCGATCAGTTGCGCGGACTTTTTCCCGAGTCCGTCGAGAAAAGGGGTTGACAAGCCGCCGAGGCTTCCCTATTATAAGGGGTACCTGAGGTTTCGTCGCAGGATTATTCTTAAAAACAAATCCCACATTTTTTGAGATTTGGCGTTCACTGAGTCCCGACCAAAGTTTTATTTGGATCTCGAGCGAAATATTCACGTCTGTATCGAAATCCCTTTCGCCTACTTGGGGCGTCGCCCAATTGGCATGACGCTCGAACGGTATGGTCGGCTTGAGCCGTAGCGCATTCCGAACGAGGACGAAAAGCCCCGTTAAAAGCCTACACAGTATCGCCTGCTTAACGGCGGCGACGTTCGCATCGGATCGAATGAGAATCGAAGATTAAGCTGTCGGCAGCATCCTGGATTTCGCGTTAACGAAAGGAGAGCAAGCTCTATGGTCCGTGGCAGTCCCCGGGCGGAAAGAACCGAGCCCGAAGCCGTCGAAGACGGCAAGCTCAATCTCAAAGCTTTGAAAGAAAAGAAGATCAGCGATCTCGCGCTGATCGGCAAAAACTTTAACATCGAAGGCGCCGCGAATATGCGCAAGCAGGAGCTCATCTTCGCCATCCTGCAGGCGCAGACGGAGCAGAACGGCTTCATCTATGGTGAGGGCGTCCTGGAGACGCTCCCCGACGGATTCGGTTTTCTGCGCGCCCCGGACTATAACTACCTCCCGGGCCCGGACGATATCTATGTCTCGCCGAGCCAGATCCGTCGCTTCAATCTCCGCACGGGCGACGTCATCTCCGGACAGATCCGGCCGCCTAAAGAGGGCGAGCGCTATTTCGCGCTCCTCAAAGTCGAGACGATCAACTACGAGGACCCGGAAAAGGCCCGCGACAAAATCCTTTTCGACAACCTGACGCCGCTCTATCCGAACGAGCGGCTGCGGCTCGAATACGCGCCGGAGGACTATACGACGCGCATCGTCGATCTCATGACCCCGATCGGCAAGGGGCAGCGGGGATTGATCGTCGCCGCCCCACGCACCGGCAAGACGATGATGCTCCAGCACATCGCCAAGGCGATCGCGCAGAATCACAAAGAAACTGTTTTGATCGTGCTGCTGATCGACGAGCGGCCGGAAGAAGTCACCGATATGCAGCGCTCGGTCGACGGTGAAGTCGTGAGCTCGACCTTCGATGAGCCCGCCACGCGCCACGTGCAGGTCGCCGAGATGGTGATCGAAAAGGCCAAGCGCCTCGTCGAGCACGGCAAAGACGTCGTCATCTTGCTCGACAGCATCACGCGCCTCGCGCGCGCGTACAATACCGTCGTGCCGCCCAGCGGTAAAATCCTCTCCGGCGGCGTCGATTCCAATGCTCTCCACAAGCCGAAAAAGTTCTTCGGCGCCGCGCGCAATATCGAGGACGGCGGAAGCTTAACGATCATCGCGACGGCGCTGATCGATACCGGCAGCCGCATGGACGAAGTCATCTTCGAAGAGTTCAAAGGCACCGGCAATATGGAGGTTCACCTCGATAGGCGCTTGATGGACAAGCGCGTTTTCCCGGCCATCGACATGAACAAGTCGGGCACGAGAAAAGAGGAGCTTTTGATCCCGAAGGAAGACTTGAACCGCATCTGGATCCTGCGCAAGGTGCTCTCCCAGCTGAATGCGGTCGAGGCCATGGAGTTCCTACTCGACAAGATCCGCGGGACCAAGAACAACAAAGAGTTCCTGGATTCGATGAATTCCTGATCCGCCGGCGCCTTGCGCGGCTGGTCGAACTCTGTTAAAAATCGAAAGTTACCGGTCGAGCGGTAATGGTGCGTCCGGCGCTTAGGGCCGCCCGGCGGGATAGATTTCCCAAAACATTACACACCCTTTCCGATCCTTTCCCGGGTGCCTACGGGTCGGGGAAGAAGTTGACGAAAGGGGAGGAGAAAAACCAAAGGAGAGTTATGACGGAAATTTCGATGAAGCAGCTTTTAGAAGCCGGAGTTCACTTCGGCCACCAGACGAGCCGCTGGAACCCCAAAATGCGCGCTTATATTTTCGGCGCGCGCAACGGCATTCACATCATCGATCTGCAGCAGACGGTCACCATGTTCAAAAGTGCGGCGGCTTTCGTCCGTGACCTTGCGGCCACCGGCGGCAATATTCTTTTCATCGGCACCAAGAAGCAGGCCCAGGAAGCGATCAAAGAAGAAGCCGAGCGTTGCGGCATGTTCCATGTCCAAAATCGCTGGCTCGGCGGCACGCTGACCAATTTTTCCACCATCCGCCAGAGCATCGATCGGCTGCGCAAGCTCGAAGAGATGGAAAACGATCCGAAGATCGTCGACGCCTTGACCAAGAAAGAGATGCTCGGCTTAAAGCGGGAAAAAGACAAACTCGAGCAGGCGCTCGGCGGCATCAAGGCCATGCGCAAGCTTCCGGACGCGATTTTCGTCATCGATCCGAAACAGGAAGAGATCGCCGTTAAGGAGGCGCGCAAGCTCGGAATCCCGGTCGTCGCGGTCGTCGACACCAACTGCGATCCCGATATGGTCGATCAGAAGATTCCCGGCAACGACGACGCCATCCGCGCGATTCGGCTTTTCTGCGCCGCGATCGCCGATTCGATCATCGAGGGAAAGGGGCTGCATGAGCAATCGCTGACGCGACCGGCGGGCGAATCCGCACCGGAGCCTGTCATGGCGGTCGACGAGGCGCCCAGCTCCGCGGCGGCAGGCTCGTAAAAAACTTTCAGTCTGGAACAGAGATTTTTCAATGGAAGTCAACGCAAACACGGTTAAAGAGCTCCGGGAGAAGACCGGCGCCGGAGTCATGGACTGTAAAAAGGCGCTTGCCGAATGCGCCGGCAACCTCGAGAAAGCCGTCGATTATCTGCGCCAGAAGGGCCTGGCGGCGGCGGCGAAGAAGATGAGCCGGGTCGCCGCCGAGGGGCTCGTCGGCGCCTACATTCACGCGGGTGGGAAGATCGGCGTCATGGTCGAGCTCAACTGCGAGACCGACTTCGTCGCGCGCACGCCGGAATTCCAGGCGCTGCTCAAGGACATCGCGATGCAGGTGGCGGCGGCAAGTCCGCGTTACATCCGGCGCGAGGACGTTCCGGCGGAGGAGATCGAGCGCGAGCGCGGCATTTATCGTAGTCAGGTGTTGGAACAGGGCAAGCCCGAGAAGATCGTCGACAAGATCGTCGAGGGCAAGCTCGACCGTTTCTATTCCGAAATTTGTCTGCTCGAGCAGGCGTTCATCAAGGATCCCGACCGCAAGGTCGCGGACCTGCTGCAGGACGCCGTCGCGCGTATCGGGGAAAACATCCAAGTCCGGCGCTTCATGCGCTATCAAATCGGCGAAGGGGTCGAACGATAGTCAAAACGGCGTCCCGGTGAACAACGTCCTCAAGTACAAGCGGGTCATCCTCAAAGTCACCGGCGAAGCCCTCGGCGGCGAAGAAAAATACGGCATCGACAGCGAAACCGTCCGCGCCTTCGCCGAAGAAATCAAAGAAGTCAAAGCCCTCGGCTGCGAGATGGCGCTCGTCATCGGCGGCGGAAACATCTTCCGCGGCGCGCAGTTGAGCGAGGGGGGCATGGAGCGCGCCACGGCCGACTACATGGGCATGCTGGCAACGGTGATCAACAGCCTCGCGCTCCAGGACGCGCTGGAGAAGATCGGCGTTTCGACGCGCGTCATGTCGGCGATCGAGATGCGGCAAGTCGCCGAGCCCTATATCCGCCGGCGCGCGACGCGCCATCTCGAGAAAGGCCGCGTCGTCATCTTCGCCGGCGGCACCGGTAATCCCTATTTCACCACGGATACCACAGCGAGCCTCCGCGCCATGGAGATCGGCGCCGAGGTCATCCTCAAAGCCACCAAGGTCCCGGGCGTCTTCGACTCCGACCCGATGAAAAACAGCGACGCCAAGAAGTATGGTCGCTTGAGCTATATCGAGGTATTAAATAAAGAGCTCAAGGTGATGGACTCCACAGCGATCTCGCTGTGCATGGACAATCATCTGCCGATCGTGGTTTTCAATCTCATGGAAAAAGGCAACATCAAGCGTGTCGTGTGCGGCGAAGACATCGGCACGCTGGTTGCGCGGTGAGGCCATGAACGAAGCATTTTACTCGGAAGTCCATAAAGAGATGGATAAAGTTATCGGCGCTTTCCGCAAGGAGCTTTCCAAGCTTCGCACCGGAAGGGCGTCGACGGCGCTGCTCGAAGGCATCATGGTGGACTACTATGGCACGCAGACGCCGCTCAATCAGGTGGCAACGTTGAACGCGCCGGAGCCGCGCCTGCTCGTGATTCAGCCGTACGACCGATCGGCCATGAGCAATATCGAAAAGGCGATCCAGAAATCCGATCTGGGCCTCACCCCCAACAACGACGGCAAGATCATTCGCATTCCGATCCCGGCACTCACCGAAGAGCGCCGCCACGAGCTCGTGAAGCACGTCAAAAAGGTCGCCGAAGAGTTTCGCGTCTCGGTCCGCAACCATCGCCATGCGGCGCTCGAAAAGCTGAAGGAAGCCGAGAAGAAAAAAGAGATCACCGAGGACGTTCACAAGCATGGCAAAGAGCGCATCGAAAAGCTGACCAAGGAATTCATCGACAAGGTCGACCAGGTGCTCAAGGGCAAAGAAAACGAGATCATGGAAGTTTGATGCCGATTCCCTCCTCGATCGTGACCGGCCAACCCACATAAGCATCCCAAAAAATGAACCTGAGCGGCCTCGACAAGAGTCGGCTGCCCCGCCACGTTGCGGTGATCATGGACGGCAACGGCCGCTGGGCGAAGCTCCGCGGCAAGAGCCGGACGGAGGGACACCGCCGCGGCACGGGCTCGGTCCGCGCCGTCGTCGAGATGAGCCGCAAGCTCGGCATTGCCTATCTTTCCCTCTACGCTTTTTCGACCGAGAACTGGTTCAGGCCCGAGGACGAAGTCCGCGCGCTGATGGGCATGCTCGAGCATTATCTCATCGCCGAGCAGCCCAAGATGATGCGCCATGGCATTCGTCTGAAGGCGATCGGTGACCGCCGGCGTCTCCCGCCGAGAGTTTTTCGGATTCTCAAGCACGTCGAGCGCCTCACGCGGAAAAATCAGGGCATGACCGTTCTGTTGGCGCTCAGCTACAGCGGCCGCGACGATATCGTCTCGATGGTGCGAAAGGTCGCCGCCGAGGTGAAGGCAGGAAGATACCCTGTCGCCGAGATCGACGAGCGCACCATCGCCAAGCGCGTCGCGACCGCGGAGATTCCCGATCCCGATCTCCTCATCCGCACAAGCGGCGAGATGCGCATCAGCAATTTTTTCCTCTGGCAGATCGCTTATACCGAGCTGTACGTCACTCCTACGCTGTGGCCGGATTTTCGCGAGCCCGAATATCTCCAGGCGCTGCTCGAATACCAGCGCCGCCGGAGGCGTTTCGGCCGCACCGACGAGCAAATCGGCGACGACGGCGCCGATGGCCTCGAGGCGGACGCCGGGTGAATTCCCAGCTCGGCGCGAGATTCTTAACCGCGCTCGTGGGCGTCCCGGCGCTTGTCTGGGCGATTGGCTGGGGCGGCGAGATCGTGTTCTCCTGGCTTGTCTTCCTCGGCGTCATTGTAGCGCTATGGGAATATCACCGCATCGCGTTTCGCTCGGCTTTGAGAGAGCAGGCCGTCGGCATTTTCGCGGGCGGCGTTCTCGCAGCAGCCGTATTGCTCTACGACTCAACCGGCGCTTCACCGTGGCTCGCCGGCGTCGCCGCAGCCTTGTTCTCGATTCATCTCTTTTCCGGCGGCACTCTCGCCGACCGCTTCAACCATTTGTGCTGGACGCTGCTCGGCGTTATCTATGTCGGTTTTTTACTGCCACATGCCGCGCTCGTTTATCGTCTTGTAGACGGATCTCAGTGGATATTTTTCATCTTGATCGTCGTCATGATCGGCGACACAGCCGCCTACGTCGTCGGCAAGTCGATCGGCAAAACGAAGCTTTATCCGGAGATCAGCCCCGGCAAGACCGTCGAGGGCGCAATCGGCTCTACCGCCGCGAGCCTCATCGCAGGCGTGGTCGCCGGGCAATATCTCTTGCCTGCTCATCCTTTATTTGAACTGATTGGACTTTCTTTCGTCTTGAGCCTCCTCGGCCAGGTGGGCGATCTGTTCGAGTCGTGGATCAAGCGCGTCTTCGGGGTCAAGGATTCGAGTGCGATCCTGCCGGGACACGGCGGCTTGCTCGATCGCCTGGATAGTCTTATATTTCCTCTGGTGTTCATCGCGTACTACACGAGGATTTTTCCCCGATGAGAGCGGTCGCGGTCTTGGGCTCGACCGGGTCGGTGGGCGTCAGCACGCTCGACCTCGCGCGCAGCTTTCCGCACGAGTTTCGCGTAACCGGTCTCGCCGCCGGACGAAACCTTAGGCTGCTCGCGGCGCAGATCAAGGAGTTCGCCCCGGCCTGCGCCAGCGTCAGAGAGGAGCGCAGCGCGGCGGAGCTTAGAACGCTGGTCGGAAAATCCAAGACGCAGATCCTCTGGGGCGACGCGGGCGCGGAGGCGGTGGCCGCTCAGAGCGGCGCGGATGTGGTTCTTGCCGCCATCGTCGGCGGCGCCGGTCTGGTGCCGACGCTGGCCGCGCTCCGAGCGGGGAAACAGATCGCGCTCGCCAACAAAGAATCGCTCGTGATGGCGGGCGAGATTTTTATCGGCGAGGCCAAGCGCCGCGGCGTCGATCTCCTGCCGGTAGACAGCGAGCACAGCGCCATCTTTCAATGCCTGCAGGGAAACCGCGTCGAAGACGTCGAGCAGATTATCCTCACCGCCTCCGGCGGGCCCTTTCTCCGTTCCTCTCTCAAGAGCCTGGAGCGCGCCACGGTCAAGCAGGCGCTCAAGCACCCCAACTGGAAAATGGGGCCCAAGATCACGGTTGATTCAGCGACGATGATGAACAAGGGGCTCGAGGTCATCGAGGCGCGCTGGCTTTTCGGCCTCGAGCCGCCGCGCGTCGACGTCGTCATTCATCCGCAGAGCGTGGTCCATTCGATGGTGCGGTATCGCGACGGCTCGATCATCGCGCAGCTCGGTATCGCCGATATGCGCATCCCGATCGCCTATGCGTTGTCGTATCCGCGAAGGCTGCAGGCGACCTGGCGCCGCCTCGAGCTCACCGACCTCAGCGAGCTCAATTTTCTGCCGGTCGAAAAGAAGCGCTTCCCGGCGCTCGACCTTGCCTATCAGGCGCTCGCCGCGGGCGGGACCATGCCCACGGTGCTGAATGCCGCGAATGAAGTCGCCGTGGCGGCGTTTCTCAATGGCCGGATCGGCTTTCGCGATATTCACCGCGTCATCGCCGCCGCCATGGAGGCCCACTTCCCGTCTCATGCCTCGGAGGTCCGCGAGATTCTCGACATCGACCGCTGGGCGCGCGAGCGGGCCGAAGGGCTCATCGCTCGCAACCACCGCCGCCCGTATGGTAAAATGGGCCGAGCGGCGCGGCTCGACCGCGGCCCCGCATAGCACCAGAAACAGGAGTTCATGAATGTTGAATGTGATTCAATCGGTCGTTTCGGCCGTAATCGGGTTGGGCATTTTAATCGTGATCCACGAGCTGGGTCACTTTCTCGTCGCGAAGAAAAGCCGCGTCGGCGTGCTGACGTTCTCGATCGGCTTCGGGCCCAAACTCTTACGCCGGAAAGTCGGTGAGACTGAATACGCCGTCAGCGCCATTCCGTTCGGCGGCTATGTCAAAATGATCGGCGAAGACCCTCAGGACGAGGTCGCACCGGCGGAGATGGACAAAGCCTTCTCGCATCAGCCGCTCTGGAAACGCGCCGCGATCGTGGCCGCTGGGCCGATCTCCAATCTCTTGCTCGCCTTTTTTATTTTCGCCGTGGTCATGATGTTCTCCGGGGTGCGCACGGCGACGACGCATGTCGGAGACGTCGTCGCGAATAATCCCGCCGCCAAGGCCGGCATCCAGAAGGGGGACCAAGTGACGGCGATCAACGGCCGATCAGTCGAAAGCTGGACTGATTTCGCGCGCCGGATCAAAGCGAGCGACGGCGGGCCGCTGAAGCTGACGATCGTGCGCGATGACAAGCCCATGGAAATCGTCGTCAACCCCATCAAGAAAGAGGAAAGGGATGCCTTCGGCGACCGTAAAGAGGTTTGGTTTATCGGCATCTCGCCGCAGGACGCGATCGTCAAGGTCGGACCGCTGACGGCGATTTACAAGGCCTTTGAGCAAACGCGGGACCTTTCGCTGTTCACGATCGTCGCGCTTTTCAAGATGATCAAGGGCGACATCTCGCCGAAGACGCTCGGCGGGCCCCTCTTGATCGCGCAGGTCGCTGGACAGCAGGCGCGCGAAGGCGTGACCACATTTTTTCTTTTCGTCGCGCTGCTCAGCATCAATCTCGGCGTCTTGAATCTGCTGCCCATTCCCGTTCTCGACGGCGGACATCTGTTTTTCTTTTTGATCGAGGCGATCCTCGGCCGACCTGTCGGCGACAAGCAGCGTGAGCGCGCACAGCAGGTCGGCGTCGTGCTGCTGATTCTCGTCATGGCGTACGCATTCTATAACGACATCGCGCGGTTCTTCGAAGGTTAGTCCCAGGCGTGCCGCAAGGCGTGAGTAGGTTGAACCAGCTCACGCCTCACGTCTCGCGCCCCATGCCTATTATGGTTATTCTCGGCATCGACACGGCGACCACAGTCGCGAGCGCCGCCGTCGTCGAAGACGGCAGCCTCGTCCGTGAGGCGGTCCATGACCCTGCTCGATCAGGCAATGGCGGCCCGCGCCGCGGCAATCACGCGGCGAACCTGCTGCCGCTGATAGACAGGCTTCTGAAGGAATCGGGCCGCGCCCTGACCGATATCGATGGCTTCGCCGTCGCGATCGGCCCGGGGTCGTTTACCGGACTGCGCATCGGCCTCAGCACCGTCAAAGGGCTCGTCTACGGGTCCGACGCGCCGGTCGTCGGTCTGCCGACGCTCCACGCCGTTGCCGCTCGCGTCGACGACTTCGACGGCTTTATCTGTCCATTGCTCGATGCGCGCAAGAAAGAAGTTTACGCAGCCTTATTTCACAAGGCCGGAGAGCGGCTTGAGCGCGCGAGCGAGGACGTCGTCGCGCCGCCGTCGTCGGTCATCGAATCGATACAGCGGCGAATCGCATCCGAGCGCTGCCTGTTCATCGGCGACGCCGTGCGCGTTTACGAAGACGCCGTCAAGGCTGCTCTGGGCGCGAACGGGCTTTTGACGCTCGGCGAAGGCTATCGTTCGACGGCAGCGGCGGTGGCGCGCCTGGCCATAGAACGAATCCGGCGCGGCGATTTCGAGGAGCTCGGATCCCTCGCGCCGGTATACCTGCGACCGTCGGAAGCGGAGCTCAAAAGAAAATAGGTGAGTATGACGATAGTGATCCAAAGGAAAAACTTCATGTGGCTCGCGCTCGCTATGCTTCTCATCGCTGCGGTCCCCGCCGCCGCGCAGGACGAAGTGCGCGATCTCGTCGTCAAAATCCACACGACGCGGCGCGACCCCGACCTCACCCGGCCGTGGACAAAGCAGAACCCCGCGAGCATCAGCGGCTCGGGCATCGTCATTCAAGGCAGGCGCATTCTCACCAACGCTCACGTGGTGCAGAACGCGAGCCAGATTTACGTTCAGCCGAACCAGTCGGCCGAAAAGCTCGCGGCGCACGTTGTCATCATCGCCGAGCCCGTCGATCTGGCGATCTTGAGCGTCGACGACGAGTCGTTTTTCGACAAGCGAGCCTTCCTCCAGTTCGCCGAAGATCTTCCGAAGGTGAAGGACGCGGTCGCCGTCTATGGCTTTCCGACCGGCGGGACCGAACTGTCGGTGACCGAGGGGATCGTCTCGCGCATCGAGTTCACCGGCTTTTATCAATTTACCAGCGGGCTCCGCATCCAGGTCGACGCCGCGCTAAATCCGGGAAACAGCGGCGGTCCCGTGGTCTCGCGCGGCAAGCTCGTCGGCCTCGTGTTCAGCAATATCCCGAGCGCGCAGAGCATCGGCTACGTCATCCCGATCGAGGAGATCAAGCTGTTTCTAGAGGACGCGGCGGACGGCCGCTACGACGGCAAGCCGCAGATCCATGATCGGCTGCAGACGGTCGAGAACGACGCGCTGAGACGCAGGCTTGGGCTTGCCAAAGGCGTCGGCGGCCTGATGGTCTCGGAACTCTACAACACCGATCCGGATTATCCGCTGAAACAATGGGATGTGATCACGGCGATCGGCGGCCAGGCGATCGACAGCGACGGCAAGGTGACCGTTCGCTACGATCTCCGGCTCTCGGCGCTGTATCTCGTGCAAAAGCACGCCCGCGACGGCTTTCTCGATGTGGCAATCGTACGCGGCGGCAAGCCAATGCGCCTCACCATTCCCGTCGCCCGCCAGCGCGAGCTCGTCGTTGCGTATCTCAGAAACAAGAGCCCGCGTTATTTTATCTATGGACCGCTGGTCTTCTGCACGGCGACGCAGGAATATATCGAGAAACTGGGCAACCAATGGGAGTTGTTTCACACGCGCGCAGGGAATCCATTGATCCTCAGGCGCTTCGACAAGCCCGCCTTCGACGGCGAGGAGATCGTGATCGTTTGCTCGCCGATGCTGCCGCATCCGATCGGCAAAGGCTACGACGATCCCAACAATTACGTCGTGAGCGAAGTAGACGGGGTGCCGATCAAGAATTTAAGGCATATGGTCGAGGTGCTGCGCGACGGAACGAGCCACGAAGTGACGTTTAAGTTCGCGCGCATGACCAACCGCAGCAGCGAGAACATGGTCTTTGAACGGGGCGCGATCCTTGCCGCGACCGAAGACCTGATGAAAGACTTCGGCATCCGCTATCAGTTCTCCGAGGATTTGAAGCCCGTGTGGGACGTGGCGCAGAAGCGCTAGCAGTGGTGAGTTGTCGGTGCTGAGTGCTGAGGGGGCCGTTGCCCAGCACCCAGTCCTCCGCACTATTTGTCGTTCAACAACTGCCTCAACACGTACTCCAAAATCCCGCCGTGGCGGTAGTAATCCAGTTCGGCGGGTGTGTCGATGCGGCAGATGACCTTGAACTCGGTCGTTTTGCCCTCGTCGCTCTTGGCCTTGACCGTCAGCTCCTGCCTTAATTTGAGTCCCGCGCCGATGCCGGCGATGTCGAAAGTCTCGAAGCCGGTAATCCCAAGATATTTCGCGCTCTCGCCGGCCTTAAACTGCAGCGGCAAGATGCCCATGCCGATCAGGTTGCTCCGGTGGATGCGCTCAAAACTCTCTGCGATCGCCGCTTTGATGCCTAAAAGACGCGGCCCCTTGGCGGCCCAGTCGCGCGAGGACCCGCTGCCGTATTCCTTGCCGGCGATGACGACGAGCGGAACGCCCTCTTTTTGATACTGCATCGCCGCCTCGTAGATGAACATCTGCTTCTTTTCCGGCACATGGACGGTCCAGCCGCCCTCGGTCCCCGGTGCGAGCTGATTTTTCAGCCGCACGTTGGCGAACGTGCCGCGCATCATCACCTCGTGATTGCCGCGACGGGCGCCATATTGGTTGAAGTCTTTCGGCTGAACGCCGTGCTCGGTTAAATATTTCGCCGCCGGCCCGTTCTTTTCGATCGAGCCCGCCGGCGAGATGTGATCGGTCGTGATCGAGTCGCCGAGCAGGGCCAGCGCGCGCGCGCCGAGGATGTCTTTCGGGGCCAGCGGCGTCTTGGTCATGCTCTCGAAATACGGCGCGTGGCGCACGTAGGTCGAGTTCGGGTCCCATGCGAACAGCTCGCCTGAGGGCGTCGGCATCTTCTGCCAGCGCTCGTCGCCCGCGAAGACCTCGCCGTACTCTTTCTTGAACATTTCCGGCCTGACCGATTTTTGCACCTGCGCGCGCACCTCTTCGGGCGCGGGCCAGATATCTTTCAGGTAAACCGGCGCGCCGCTCTGGTCGGTACCGAGCGGCTCGCTGTGAAGATCGATGTCCATCCGGCCCGCCAGCGCATACGCGACGACGAGCGGCGGCGAGGCGAGATAATTGGCGCGCACCTGCGGATGGATGCGGCCTTCGAAGTTTCGGTTTCCCGACAGCACGGCGCAGGCGACGAGATCGCCTTCCTGGATCGCGGCGGCGACCGGCTCGGGCAGCGGGCCGGTGTTGCCGATGCAGGTCGTGCAGCCGTAGCCGACGAGGTAAAAGCCGAGCTTCTCCATCTCCGGCAACAGGCCGCTGTCCGTCAAATAATCCGTCACGACTTTCGAGCCCGGTGCGAGGCTCGTCTTGACCCAGGGCTTCGTCTTGAGTCCCTTCGCATTCGCTTTCTTTGCCAACAAGCCCGCCGCCATCAAGACCGAAGGATTCGACGTGTTGGTGCAGCTCGTGATCGCCGAGATCACGACCGCGCCGTGGCCCAGCGTCGCGCTGTCGCCGTTAAGCTTCACCGTCGCCTTATTTTCCGGCGTTCCGCTCTTTAACAGCGCCGGCAGAACTTCCTTGAAGCTGTTTTTTGCCTGCGCCAGCGGGACGCGGTCCTGCGGCCGTCTCGGTCCCGCAAGGCTCGGCTCGACGTTCGCGAGATCGAGCTCGAGCGTGTCGGTAAAGATCGGGTCGGGTGAAGAATCCGTCCGGAACATGCCTTGTTCCTTAGAGTAGGTCTCGACGAGCCGGATCAATTCGGGCTCGCGTCCGGTGAGCTCGAGGTACTTGAGCGTCTCGTTGTCGACGGGGAAAAAGCCGATCGTCGCGCCGTATTCCGGCGCCATGTTGCCGATCGTCGCGCGGTCGGCGACGCCGAGCGCGGAGAGCCCTGGGCCGTAGAACTCGACGAATTTCTCCACCACGCCTTTTTTCCGCAGCATCTGCGTCACGGTCAGCACGAGGTCAGTCGATGTCGCCCCCTCCGGCAGCCTGCCATGGAGTTTGAAGCCGATGACGTCTGGGATCAGCATGATCAGCGGCTGGCCAAGGACGGCGGCCTCTGCCTCGATGCCGCCGACTCCCCAGCCGACCACGCCGAGGCCGTTGATCATCGGGGTATGCGAATCCATGCCGACGACGGTGTCCGGGTAGGCGAGGGTGGCGCCGTTTTCACTTGCGCGGAAGACGACCTGGCCGAGATACTCGAGGTTCACCTGGTGGCAGATGCCGGTGTCCGGCGGGACGACGCGGAAATTGCTGAATGCCTTCGCTCCCCAGCGGAGAAAGACGTAGCGCTCGACGTTGCGCTCGTATTCGATCTTGGAATTGAAATGAAACGCCTCGGCCGAGCCGAAGCTGTCCACCTGGACGGAGTGGTCGATGACGAGATCGACCGGGGCGAGCGGGTTGATTTTTTTGGGGTCGCCGCCCATGCGCTTCATCGCTTCTCGCATCGCGGCGAGATCGACGACCGACGGCACGCCGGTCAAGTCCTGCGTCAGCACGCGCGCCGGCATGAAGGCGATCTCTTTTTCCTTCTTCTGCTTCGGATTCCAGCCCGCCAGCGCATCGATGTCCGCCATCGGCACAAGGCGGTTGTCCTCGTGGCGCAGCAGATTCTCGAGCAGGACCTTGAGCGAGATCGGCAGGCGCGAAACGTCCTTGAAGCCAGCCTTCTCGAGCCGGTCGAGGCGAAACATCTTGTACGATTTGCCGCCGACCTTGAGCTCCGCGGCCGTGTTGAAGCTGTCCAGGGACTTTTGTGGCATCGAACTCTCCTTAAAATAAGGTGGGTGTAAGTACAAATATCCCAATATACGGCGATATTCAAAGGCGCGGCGTTGAGCGGAGCGGCCTTCTTGACACTACCGGTGCAAAGGGCGAGTATCCGTTCCATCAGCGCCTACGACGGGAGGAGGTTATGACTGCGAATATCCGGTTGGCTTTTCTCGTTCTCTTCTTTGTCCTGCTCGTCTCCGCCTGCACGGCACCTTCGATGCGCTATTCGGGCGGCGAGGTGCCGCGCGGAACCTATCAAGTCAACTACAGCGCGCTTCTGCTGGACTTCTACCGCAATGATCCGCGCATGCATCAAGCCGCTTCGGCGGAGCCGATGACCGTCAAGGTGCCGGCGCGTCTCGCCGTCGCGCAGCTCGGCGAGCTACAGGCCGCCTCGAACTTCTTGACCGAATTACGCGGCAGCCCGGAGCTCCTCGCGAGCGTCGCTAGCGTCCCGGCTGTGCCGCCGGACCTCGCGGGTTTTTATCAATACACCGAGCAGAGCGTCTCGCTCGGCGGAACGGAGAGGCGCCACGCGCCGCAGC
Organism: Verrucomicrobiia bacterium; assembly: GCA_035495775.1. Classification (GTDB taxonomy): domain Bacteria; phylum Desulfobacterota; class Binatia; order UBA9968; family UBA9968; genus JAJPJQ01. Next base: position 45,364 of record DATJFG010000029.1, read on the forward strand.
AGGAATCGAAAGATCCGCTCACGCCGAAGGATTTCCTCCAGGAGCTGAGACTGATGAGCCTGGATCTCGGCAGCGATTATCTTCTCGTTTACGGCGGCTCCATCGACTTCCGCACCAAGGAGGAGGCGGTGCTGAAGCTGCTCGATCTCACGATCGTCGGCGCCTTTATTATCCCGAGCGAGGCGCACTCGCTCCAGGGGCGCGCCATCGGACTCCTCATCGACGTCAAGCAAAACCGTATTGTCCTCAGCACCGCGGCCGACACGACGAGCCGCGGCCTAGCGAGCAGCCGCTATTCGGAGAGCGCGCTTCGAAATCTCATCACCGACATCCGGGTCGAGCTGCAGAAAAACCTCGCGAAAGAATTCGTGAAGAATTTCACCGCGCGGGCGCTGCAGTCGAGGCCTCAGACGCTCTCGAAGAACTAATGTCTGTGGCGAACCCGAAGGGCCGCGCGACCTTCTTTCCGCTGGTTTTCTTGACGTTCGCGCTCCTGCTCGCGGCCGGTGGCGCCGGCGCCGAGCCGTTCAGCTCCGCCTCTTTGCGCACGGCCGCCGATTATTTGAAAGGCCTCAACGGACACGCGCTGCTGGTTTACTATCGCGACCAGCTGGTCTTCGAGGAATATTTCAACGGCTGGTCCGCCGATAAGCCGCACCGGCTGGCGAGCGGCACGAAGAGTTTCTCCGGCGCGATGCTCGCCGGTGCGGTGGAAGACGGACTTTTGCAGCTCGACGAGAGAGTCTCCGATACTATCCGGGAATGGAGAGATCATCCACGCAAGTCTCAAGTCACGATCCGACAGCTCTTATCGCTGACGAGCGGCATCTACGGCGGGAGCACGCGCGAGCGGTCGCCTTCGTACTCGCAAGCCGTTGTGGTCGCCGACGCCAAGTACGCGCCTGGAGTGGAGTTTCAGTACGGGCCGATTCCGTATCAGATCTTCGGCGAGATCATGCGGCGCAAGCTGGCCCCCAAGAACGAGTCGGTTTACGGTTATTTAAAACGGCGCATTCTCGACCCGATCGGTCTCGCCCCATCCGACTGGGTGAAGGACGTCGACGGCAACATCCATTTGCCGAACGGCGCGCAGTTCCTCGCGCGCGAGTGGGCCAAGTTCGGTCTCTTCATCAAGCACAAGGGCAAATGGCAGGAGCGCCAGATTGTGCCGACAGCGGTCCTTCAAGAATGCTTCGTCGGAACGAAGGCCAATCCGCAATACGGCATCACGTTCTGGCTTCGTCCCGCGGTGTGGCTGCCGGCCGATCTCGTTATGGCACACGGCCTGGGTCAGCAGATTTTATATATCGTGCCGTCGCTCGACCTCGTTGTCATCCATTTTGCCGAAAGCACTCGGATCAAACCGGTCGACTTTTTACGAAAGCTGTTCGCGGGCGCGAAAGCCGAGTGATACAAATTTGACTGTGGGGCGAAATATCGACAGCGCGGAAATCTCCCGCGTCACGTTGGCTCACTACGACCGCCACGCCGAGGAATTCTGGCGCGGGACAAAGGACCACGACGTCAGCCAGAACATCGAGGCGCTGCTGAGACACATCGAAGGCGCGCCGCCGTTTACGATTCTAGACTTCGGCTGCGGGCCCGGGCGCGACCTCAAGGATTTCACGGAGCGCGGCCACGTTGCGATCGGCCTGGAGGGATCGAAAAATCTCGCCGAAATGGCGCGTGCCTACAGTGGCTGCGAAGTTTGGGAGCAGGATTTCTTGAAGCTCGACCTGCCACGGGAAAAATTCGACGGCATCTTCGCCAACGCGGCGCTGTTCCACGTGCCGAGCGCGGAGCTGGCGCGCGTGCTGCGCGAGCTTCGCGCAACTTTGAAACCCGGCGGCGTGATGTTCACCTCGAACCCGCGCGGCGACAACGAAGAAGTATGGCAGGGCGAGCGCTACGCCGTCTTCCATGATCTCGAAAGCTGGCGCAGCTATATGACGGACGCCGGCTTTGCCGAGTTGGAGCATTACTACCGGCCCGCGGGACTCCCGCGCGACCAGCAGCCCTGGCTCGCGAGCGTGTGGCGGAAGATTGCTTCCTAAACTAATGTCCTCATTCATGTACGAGCACCAGACCGAGCGTCTTTTGTCGCGCGTTGCGTTTCTCCGGCGGCTGAGCCGGCATGCGGCGGTTGCGTTCGCGTTGGTCGCCGGATCGCTTTCGATCGGCGTTCTCGGTTATCATTTTTTCGAGCATCTGCCCTGGATCGACGCACTGCTGAATGCGTCGATGATTCTCGGCGGGATGGGGCCGGTCGATCCCGTGAAGACCACCGCAGGCAAACTCTTCGCGTCGCTCTACGCGCTGTACTCCGGCCTCGTCGTGCTCGTCACCGCCGGCATCGTGTTCGCGCCGATCTTTCACCGCTTCCTGCACCGCTTCCACCTGCAGGAGGACGAAGCCCACGCTTCGCGCCAGCGCGGCGGCAAAAAGTCATAGCCGTGTCGGACGCGCAAAAAAGAATATCCATTTTCACGGGCTCGAACCCCGGCGCTCGGCCGGAGTACGCCGCGGCGGCGCGCGAGCTCGCGCGCGTGCTCGTCGAGCGCGGATACGGGCTCGTTTACGGCGGTGGCAATATCGGCCTCATGTCGGTGATCGCGGACGCCGCCTTGGAACGCGGCGGCCAGGTGATCGGCGTCATACCGGAATTTCTCGTCGACAAAGAGCTCGCGCACCGCGGTCTCAGCGAGCTACGCGTCGTTAAGTCCATGCACGACCGAAAGGCGGTCATGGCGGAGCTTTCCGACGGCTTCGTCGGGCTTCCCGGCGGCATCGGCACGATGGAGGAATTTTTCGAGGTCTTGAGTTGGGCGCAGCTGAATCTTCACGACAAGCCCTGCGGCTTGCTGAATACGCGCGGCTACTACGATCACATCGCGGGCTTTTTGGACCACGCGGTCGCAGAAGCTTTCTTAAGCCCCAAACACCGCTCGCTGCTGATCGTCGAAGACGAGCCGGAAAAGCTCGTCGACCGCTTCGAAGCGTTCATCGCCGCGCGCGCGACCGATCGTTTCGACCGGCGGCAAACTTAGCGGCGATCAAAGCCTGAGCCTGGTTTTGATTTCTTTGGCGATCTCCTCCGGCGCTCGCGCGGCGTCGATCGCCAAAGCATCGGAAGGCTCTTCCAGCGCGTCGAATTGGCTTGGAGCGAGCGCGGGATTCATGAAATGGCCGGCGCGGGCGGCGAGCCGCCGGCGGGCGACCGGCAAATCGACGCGCAGGTAAACGAAGACGACTTCCGGCCCGCTGCGGATCAAATCGCGATAGGGTTCCTTCAGCGCGGAGCAGGCGACGACGACGTTTTCGCCTCGCTCGGCGGCGGCGCCGATCATATTCCGCACGGCGATGAGCCACGGACGGCGATCCGCGTCGTCCAGCGGCTCGCCGCGGCGCATCTTCTGCACGTTCGCCGCGGGATGGAGATCGTCGGCGTCGTGGAATTCCCAGCCCAAATCGCGCGCGAGCAATCGTCCGATCGTCGTTTTTCCCGCGCCCGAGACTCCCATGAGAATGATAATCATGAGGCTCGTTGGTTGAACTCCACTACGGTTCTAGTAGGCTTAAAATAATCCATCAGTGGATGCCACTGTGATAACTCTACGAGAATACTCTCCGGCGCACCTCGACGCCGCGGTGGAGGCGCTCGCCAGAGCGTTCGTGACCAATCCTCTTACGATGGCGGCGTTCGGCGCCGGGAGGCTGGACCGCAACCGCTTTTTCTTTCGCCTCGGTCTGCGTCACATCTTCACAGGCCCAGCCTTTCTTGCGCTCGCCGACGGTGCCGTCCTGGGCTATGTGCATTACAACGCTTCGCCTCTCTGCCTGCCGCCGCCGGAAGCGCTCCCCGCGTTTGTGGCGGAGCACCTTCGGCCCCTCGAGGACGCCGTCCCCCGTGTCATCGAATGGTTCTCCCGCTGGTCGCGCCTCGACCCAGACGGCCCGCATTCGCATCTCGGGCCGATCGGCGTCGTGCCCGAACACCAGCGGCAGGGCGTTGGAAGGGCATTGATGAACCGCTACGTCGAGCACCTCGATCGGGACGCGATCGAAGGCTACCTTGAGACCGACAGGCCGGGCAATGTGGAATTCTACAAGCAGTTCGGCTTCGTCGTCGTTCGCGAAGAGAAGCTGATCGGCGTGCCGACCTGGTATATGCGCCGGGCGCGCGGCTGAGTGCATTGCTTTACAATGTCGCGACCGCTTTGTTGTAGTAGCGCTCGTCGATGTATTTATCGGCCTTCGGCGCCGGCGGTTTCATCAGCCCGGCGGCCGCGCGGAGGTCGAGAACCGTGCGGATGCCTTCGACGTCGATGCGCGCGCGCGGCGTCAGGCCGAATCTAGGGCTGACGGTTTCTTCGTAGGCCTCTTCGGCCCGGGCGCGGACATTTTTATTTTCCGGCAGCAGCAGCGCGATTACCTCTTCTTTGTTTTTCGGCTGCAGCACCCAGTCTGTCGCGCGCACCATCGCCCGAATGAAGCGCACCAGGACATCGGCGTTCTTGATTGCCCAGTCGCGGCGCGCCGCGCCGAGGCCGCGCGCGTAATGCTCGACGTAGTCCTCCGAGCGTGCCAGCACCTTGAGACCGCGATTTTTAATGTCTTCGTCGGCGAGGTTGAGCATCCCCGCCCAGGCTTCGCCGCGGCCGAGCGCGTCGGCGCGCTTGATGGTGTTGCCGAACATCTTGAGCGTATAGTCGCGCCCCTCCTCGAGGCCGTGTTTTTTGAGAATCGCGATCATCACGATCGCGAAGCCGGTCGTCGGCGCATCGACCGCCAGGACCTTGCCCTTGAGATCGGCGAAATCCTCTACCGAAGACTGCGCGACGAGCTTCTGCCGCAGACCCTGCTGCCCTCCCATGAAGATGATGAAATCGTTGGGCATGGGATCGGCGCCCTGGCCTTCTGCCCAGGCGATGACGTTGTCGGCGTTGTTGAGAATGAGATCGTAACGGCCGGAGATAAGATTTCTCAGCAGCGTGGGCGAGTCGGTCACGATCTCGGTCTCGACGCGGATGTTCTCCTGCCGGAAAAAGCCGCGCTGGTCGGCGGCGAGCAGCGCCGCGTCCTTGCCGAAAGTCCCGATGCGGAGAATGTCTTCAGCCATGATCGTCTCCTTTAGCCTTTTCGCGGCGGATCTTTTTCACCAGATACCACACGACAGCGATGTTGATGAGAAGAACAATGAGTTTCTCCACGGAAAAGTGCATTGTGAGAATCCAAATTTCAAACGGAATGAACGAAGCGGTGATGACGGTGGTCAGATATTCCGCCCAGCGCCGGCGCAGCAACAATCCCGTCCCCTCAGTGAGGAGCAGCGCCGCGTATACAAAGGTTCCGAGCTCCGTAAGCCGGAGGTTCTTATCGCCGAGGGAGACGATTTTGTCGATCAGCCTTTCGACCATGCGGCTCTCGCGCCCGACCCAGAGAACGTTGGCCCAACGATCAAGCTCCGCTTCGACGCCGTTGTGCAAGAGTGCCGCCACCCCGAGGCCCACGAAAAGTAGGATCAGGCCTTTCGCGAGCTTGAAGATCGCGATCAGCAAGATGCCCGTATCGCGGCGCTTCGGCCGGGTTTTTCCGCCGCTCCGCATCTTCTCCACGTAACATGGAAGAGCTTGGCCTTCCAGAAGGCCTTTGCTACTGTATCTTCGGAGGTTCCGGTGTGACGACCGCGCAACGCGAATTTCAGGTGATGGTGAAGCCGATGGGGGCGATCTGCAACCTCGACTGCCATTACTGTTATTACTTGAAAAAAGAATTTCTCTACCCCGAGGGCAACGCTTTTCGCATGAGCGATGAGATGCTGGAGCGCTACGTCGTCCAGCAGATCGAGGCGGCGCCGGGACCGATGGTGAATTTCGCCTGGCACGGCGGCGAGCCGACGGCGCTCGGGCTCGATTACTTTCAGAAGATCGTCGCGCTGCAGAAGAAGCACCGTCCGGAGGGGAAGAAGATCACCAACGGCATCCAGACCAACGGCACGCTGTTGACCGAGGAATGGTGCCGCTTCTTCGCCGCCGAGCGCTTCTCGATCGGCCTCAGCATCGACGGGCCGCGCGAGATGCACGACGCCTACCGCCTCGACAAGGGGCAGAAGCCGACGCACAAGCAGATCGTGCGCGCCTTTCGCATGCTCGCCGAGCACGACGTCCACGTCGATGTGCTCTGCGTCGTGCACGATAAAAACGTCCGCTACCCAACGCAGGTCTACCGGTTTTTTAAAGATATGGGCGTCGAGTTCCTGCAGTTTCTGCCTCTGGTCGAGCGCGACAACGGCGGCGTTACCTCGCGGACGGTCCCTGCGGAGGCGTTCGGCGCTTTCTTGATCACGATTTTCGACGAATGGGTGAGAAACGACATCGGCAAAATCGCCATTCAGATGTTCGATGAGGCGGCGCGCCCGCTCGCGGGCATGGAGCATTCGCTCTGCATCTTCCGCGAGACCTGCGGTGATGTTCCCGTCGTCGAGCACAACGGCGACTTTTTCTCGTGCGACCACTTCGTCGAGCCCGAGTACCGGGTCGGCAACATCGCCGAGACGCACTTGGGCGATCTCGTCGAGAGCGCGCCGCAGCGCGCCTTCGGCGAGGCCAAGCGCGGTGGCCTGCCGCGCTATTGTCGCGAGTGCGAGGTGCGCGCGATGTGCAACGGCGGCTGTCCCAAAGACCGTTTCATCACGACGCCGGACGGCGAGGCCGGCCTCAACTATCTGTGCGCCGGCTACAAGAGCTTCTTCCTGCACAGCCGGCCCTATCTACAGAAAATGGTCGATATCTGGAACGCCGGCGAGCCGATCGAGAAATTAATTCAGGCGGTTCGCGCCGAGGAGGATGGCGCCGCGGCTCAGATCGGTAGGAACGATCCTTGTCCGTGCGGCAGCGGAAAGAAATATAAACGCTGCTGCGGCGCGGGGCGTCGCTAAGTAATTTTATATCCGTCAGATGATTTTTGCCTGGCGCAGCTTTTCGATCGCCGCGCCGTCATAGCCGATGCGTTTGAGGATCGCATCGGTATGCTCGCCGAGATCGGGGATGCGGTCGTAGCGCGCGGGACTGGCGGAGAGCCTGAGCGGGTTGCCGACGACGGGGACTTTTCCGACGGGTGATTCGACCTCGCGGATGAGGCGGCGCGCAACGGCCTGCGGATGGGCGAGCACCTCGGCGATGCCGCGCACCTCGCCGTAAGGCAGCTGGGCTTTCTTCAGGCGGTCCAGCCATTCCGTATGATCGTGCTGTAAGAATGCTTTTTCGATCTCTTCCTCGAGGGCAGTGCGGTTTTCTCTGCGCTTCTCGACCGTATCGAAGCGCTCGTTGTTAAACATATCCGGCCGCCGGAGCACGTCCCTGCAAAAAATCTCCCAGTCCTTCGCCGTTGCGACCGCGAGGTTTACGTATTTGCCGTCGCGCGCGAGATAAGGGCCGTACGGCGTAACGTAATGGTGGCGCATGCCGACGCGACCCGGCTCTTCGCCGCGATGCCAGTAGTGATGCGGGAAATAGCCGAGCCAGGAGACGATCGATTCGAACATCGAGATGTCGATCATCTGTCCTTCTCCGGTCTTTTCCCTCTGATACAGCGCGAGGACGATGCCGAGCGCCGCGTAAATGCCGGCGGCGATGTCGGCGATCGCGATGCCGGCCTTCGCCGGCTTGTCGGGATATCCCGTCGTTGAAATGATCCCGGCCTCGCCCTGGATCAAAAGATCGTACGCCTTGACGTCGCGGTAGGGGCCGTCCTGGCCGTAGCCGGAGAGCGAGCAGTAGATGAGCCGCGGGTTGAGCGATTTCAATTTCTCGTAGCCCAATCCCGAGCGCTCGGCGACGCCGGGCGCGTAGTTTTCGAAAAACACGTCCGCGTCGCGAATCAATCGATAAAGAATCTCGCGGCCCTGCTCGTGTTTGACGTCGACGGTGAGGCTCTGCTTATTGCGGTTGAGCCAGACATAGCCCGACGAGAGGCCGCGCACGGCCTTGTCCCAGTGGCGGATGAGATCGCCGACGCCGGGGCGCTCGACCTTGATGATCTCCGCGCCCATGTCGCCGAGAATCGAGGTGCCGAAAGGCCCGGACAGCACCTGCTCGAAGGCGACGACGCGGACGCCGTCGAGCGCGCCGGCGCTATTTGCCATCCTTGACCTCGGGGAAGAGCTCACGCCGCGGCGCGTGGGCTTTTTTCCACACCATGACGCTGCGCGTGTAATCGATGACGACCTTGCCCTCCTGCTGAACGCCGCGCGTGCGGACCTTGATGATGCCCCACTGCGGCTTGGACTTCGATTCGCGCTTATCGACGACTTCCGATTCCGAATAGAGCGTGTCGCCTGCGAACAGCGGGTTCGGCAGCTTGATCTCGTCCCAGCCGAGCGCGAAGCCGTTCTCGCTCACGTCGGCGACGCCCATGCCCGCGACGATCGCGAGCGTGAGCGCGCTGTTGACGAGGCATTTCCCGAACTCCGTCCGCTTGGCGTATTCGTTGTTGAAGTGGATCTGGTTCGTGTTGTTGGTGAGCAGCGTGAACCAGATGTTGTCGGCCTCGGTGATCGTGCGCCCGAGGCGGCAGCGATAGACGTCGCCGACGGCGAAGTCCTCGAAGTAACGGCCCTCCCAGCCGGGCTTTACGGCCATGCTTCCTCCTTCGACATTTTCACATGCGCGCTATATACTGCGTGCGGCATTTCGGTAATTATCGGAGGCGAAGATGGATTTCAACCTGACCGAGGAGCAGCGGCAGATCCGCGATGAGATCCGCAAGGTCTGTCGCGAGTTCCCCGACGCCTACTGGCGCGAGGTCGATCGACAGCGCGGTTATCCCGACGCCTTCGTGAAGAAGCTCACCGAGCTCGGCTGGCTCGGCGCGCTCATCCCGGAGGAATACGGCGGCGGGGGTCTCGGCATCACCGAGGGCAGCATCATCCTGGAAGAGATCAACCGCTCGGGCGGCAGCGCCACCGCCTGCCACGCGCAGATGTATACGATGGGCACGCTGCTCCGGCACGGCAGCGCCGAGCAGAAAAAAAGATACCTGCCGAAGGTCGCGACCGGCGAGCTGCGCCTCCAGGCGTTCGGCGTGACCGAGCCCAACGCCGGCTCCGAGACCACGCGCATCGAGACGACGGCCATGCGCCGCGGCGACAAATACATCGTGAACGGCCAGAAGATTTTCATCTCGCGCGTGCGCGAGTCGGATTTGATGCTTCTGCTCGCACGCACGACGCCCTACAACGATCTGAAGGACAAGACCCGCGGCCTTTCGGTCTTCATCGTCGATCTCCGCGAAGCGAAGGGGAAGCTCGAAGTGAAGCCGCTCGATATCATGATCAACCACCACACCAACGCGCTGTTCTTCGACAATTTGGAGGTGCCGGCGGAGAACCTCGTCGGCGAAGAGGGGATGGGCTTTCGCTATATCATAGACGGCTGGAACGCCGAGCGCATCCTCGTCGCCGCGGAGGCGATCGGTGACGGCCGCTGGTTCGTCGAGCGCGCCGCGAACTACGCGAAGGAGCGCGTCGTCTTCGACCGGCCGATCGGCGCGAACCAGGGGGTGCAATTTCCCATCGCGCAGGCCTACGCGCGCATCGAGGCGGCGGACCTCGTGCGCTTTCAGGCGGCGACCAAGTTCGACCGCAAAGAGCGCTGCGGCGCCGAGGCGAACATGGCGAAGTTCCTCGCCTCGGAGGCCGCATGGGAAGCGGCGAACGCCTGCCTCAACACCTACGGCGGCTACGGTTTCGCTGCCGAGTACGACGTGGAGCGTAAGTTCCGCGAAACGCGGCTGCTCACGATCGCGCCCGTCAGCAACAATCTCGTGCTCGCCTATCTCGCGCAGCACGTCCTCGGCATGCCGAAATCATATTAAAAAAGTTTCGAGTTTCGGGTTGCGGGTCTCGGGACTTAGCTCGAAGCTCGGAACTCGAAACCCGAAACTATGTCATGAACATCAAGCTCACGATCGAGTACGACGGGACGGATTACTGCGGCTGGCAGGCGCAGCCCAACGGAACGTCGGTTCAGCAGACGATCGAAGCGGCGCTCGAGAAAATCCTCGGCGCAAAGATCCGGCTCAACGGTTCCGGCCGGACCGATGCCGGTGTCCACGCGCTCGGGCAGGTGGCGAATTTCGTCTGCGACGGCGAAGTCGATCTCTGGCGCCTGCAGCGCGGCCTCAACGCGGTGACGCCGCGCGACATCTCGATCCGCCGCGTCGAAGCGGCGGCGGACCATTTCGACGCGCGGCGCGACGCGCGCCTGAGACATTACCGGTACCGCATCTGGAACGATCGTTGGCCGAGCGCGATCGAACGCCGCTATTCGTGGCATGTGCACGAGCCGCTCGATCTCGCCGCGATGGAACGCGCGATCGTCGGTCTTGAAGGCGACCACGACTTTGCCGCTTTTCAAGCCGCCGGCTGCGAGGCCGCGCATTCCGTCCGACGGGTTTATCGTAACTCGATTCGCCGCGAGCGCGAGCTGGTTCACTACGATATCGAGGCGAACGCCTTTTTGCGCCACATGGTGCGAAACATCGTCGGCACATTGGTCGAGGTCGGCCGCGGCGAGCGGAGGGCGGATTCTTTCGCCGAGCTGATCGACGCGAAGGACCGAACGCTCGCCGGACCGACCGCGCCGCCGTCGGGGTTGTTCTTGCTGGAAGTGGGCTACGAAGAAAACCGGTAGACGCGCCAGGAATGAAGAAGCTTCTAATTGTCTTCGGCGTCGCCGCGCTATTGTTTGTGCTTTTCTTCGCGCAGATACGCCTCGGCATTCTGACCGCGCTGTTCATGTGGGACATGCTCGACGGCAGCACGCTGCACGCCCCCGAGCGCGGCAAGCTCGCGTGGCTCACGCCGACGCCTACGGCGAAGCCCGTCCCGATTAAGGGCAAATATGGCGACATCGCCGCCGACCTTTATTATGTCGAGGGCCGGCGAAAACGGGCCGGGCTCCTGCTCACGCACGGCATCATCGAAGACGGCAAGAACGACCCGCGTCTCAAGCGCTTCGCCTATTCGCTGGCGCGCGTCGGCTTCGCCGTTCTCGTTCCCGATCTCAAAGGCATGAAATCGTTTCGCATCGCCTTCAGCGACGTGGACGACATCGTCTCGTCGTCCCACCATCTCGTCTCGCTCACCGATATCGTGGACGAGAAAAAGCTCGGTCTCATGGGCTTCAGCTACGCGGCGGGTCCGACGCTGATGGCCGCGGCCGACCCTATGCTCCGCGATCACGTCAAATTCGTCGTCTCTTTCGGCGGCTATTACGATCCGATCAACGTCCTCCGATTTATCACGACGGGATATTACGAGTACGGCCGCGAGAAAGGCTTCCTCCAGCCGCAGCCTTACGGCAAATGGGTTTTTTTCATGAACAACGTCGATTACGTCGGAAATCCAAACGACCGTAAGATCCTGCGCCAGATTTTCAAGAACGAACAGATGGAGACGCCGCAGGACGTCGCGCCGCTCTTAAAGCGGCTGACTCCCAACGGGAGAAGCGTCTACGAACTTCTCGTGAATACCGATCCAAGCCGCACCGAACAGCTGGTGCAAAGGATCGATCCGCGCCTCAGGGCTTACCTTAAAAAGCTTTCGATGGCGCCGATCGTGCCGAAGATCGGCGCGCGCTTCATCATCGGCCACGGCAGCACCGATCCGCTGATCCCGTACACCGAAAGCCTCCGGCTCGCCGACGCCGTCGGGGACAAGAAGAGAGTTCACGCGGCGATCCTCCGGCTCTTCACGCATGTCGACCCGTCGCAGAACAAATTTTCCTTCAAAGATTTTTTTACCGTCTACGTTCCGTCTGTCTTTCAGTTCTATTCGCTTATTTACGATCTTTTGAGCCAGCAGCGGTGATTCGATTCGCTTCGTTGACACCCCGCGAGGTTTGCCTATATACCGAGCTTTAAGAACAAGTGGAGGCCCGCCATGATGCCGTCGCACGATACCTTTTACGATGTCTTTTCCAAGGGAAAGAGGATCAAGATCAAATGGCCCAACGGCGCCCGCATGGCGGTGGCGCTCGCGGGCAATCTGGAAGCGTGGACCGAAGTTCCCGACCCCAAGCACCGGCGCACGCACCACGTCGGCGGATCGAATCCGATTACGGCGGAAGATACCCGCTCGAAGTACGATTTCCGCACGGCGAGCGAGAACGATTATGGCGGCCGGACCGGCGTGTGGCGTATCCTGAGAATTTTGCGGAAGCATGGACTCAAGGGATCGTTCAACATCAACGGCTTGGCGGCGATTCGCTATCCCGAAGCCGTGAAGGCGGTGCACGCCGAGGGCCACGAGATCGTCGGCCACAATTACGCCGAGGACGTGCAATCGATTTATTTGACGAAGGAGCAGGAGCGCGACGAGATCCGCGCCTGCATGAAAATCTTTCAGGACCTGGTCGGCGTGCGGCCCTACGGCTGCCTCTCCTCCGGCATGCGCCACACCGAGCATACGATCGAGCTCTTGGCCGATGAAGGTTTTCTCTGGCACGGCGACGCGGTCAACGACGACACACCGTATCTCGTCGAGGTGAACGGTAAAAGGCTCATCGAGGTGCCGTACCGCAACGCCATCAGCGGCCTCAACGACACCGGCATGTACCGGCGCGGCATCACCGCGCGCGATCTCTACGGCGCGTTCAAGGACGAGTTCGACATGCTGTACGAAGAATCGGCCGAGGAGCCCAAGATGCTCACGATGGCGATGCACTGCCAGATGGCGTTTCCCGCGACGGGGAAGGTGTACGACGAATCGATCAAATACGCCAAATCTTTTTCCGATGTCTGGTTCGCGCGCCGGATCGATATCGTCAAATGGCTCCTGGAGAACTGCGTGCGCTGAATCCGTATTGCAAACGGAGGGACGAGCCATGTTGAAACGGTGCTTGGCTTTTCTGGTCCTCCTCTCTCTCGGGTTTTTTTCATCGCCGCTCTTTGCCGAGCGGCTTAAGGTCGGATACGTCTCGCGCGATTTGAACTACCTGCCGTTCTTCATAGCGCAGAAAAAGGGATTCTACGCGCGCGAGGGGATCGAGGTCGACCTCATCGCCATCGGCCGCGCCGACCTCCAGGCGCAGGCGCTCGTGTCCGCAGAGCTTCATTTCGCACTGATCAATCCCGACGGCGTTATCGTCTTGGAGGAAAAAGGAACTCACCTGAAAGTCGTCGCCGGGTCGAGCAACTCGGCGCCCTATCTTCTCATCGGCGGCAAGAATTATAAAAAGATCGACGAACTCAAAGGTGCGCGGCTCGGCGTCGCGAGCTTGAAGGGCGGAGCGACCTCGATTCTGCTGAGCTACCTGAAGACGAAGGGGATGACCTACCCGCACGATTTTGGCCTCGTCGTGATCGCGGGAGGAACGCCGGCACGGCTCTCGGCGCTCGAGAGCGGGTCGGTGGCCGGCGCGGTGCTCGGCATACCGTTCGCCGACATCGCCATCGACAAGGGCTTCAACCGCCTCGGCGACACGACCGAGGCGATCTCGAAATACCAATTCAACGCCGTCAACGTGAATCCTGTGTGGGCGGAAAAAAACCGCGCCTCCGTCGTCAAATTTCTCAAGGCGCATATCCAGAGCATCCGCTGGATTTACGAACGGCCCGCCGAGGCGGCCGATTTCCTCGTCAAGGAGTTCGGTTTAAAACAACCGTACGCGCAGAAGGGGATCGATTACTACACGGCGAACCGCGTCTATCCGGTCGACGGCTCGGTCACGCTCGAAGGGCTCAAGGTCAACGTCGAGGTGCAGGCGCAGGACGGCTTGGTCAAGGAGCCGGCGCCGCCGCCGGAAAAATACGTTGACCTGAGCTACTTGAAGCAGGCGCAGAAAGAACTGGGGTTATAGCGAGGCGAACGCACGCAGCGCATTGAGGACAAATCCATGTGTGACATGAGCGAAGAGGTCGGCATCCACGCGCCGGGAGAAACGCCAAGCGTGGTCGCGACGAAAGATATGATGGAGATCGCACGCGAGTTGGCCGGTTGGAGCGAGACGCGGAACAGCCATGTCGGTTTTGTCGGCTACGGCAAAACGAAGCCGGGCGACAAGATTCTGATCGCGGTCGACCGGGAGTACGATCCGGCGGTGACGCATGCGATCGCCGCGGCGCTGAAAGAGAAGGGCGCGCGCGTCGATGTCCTCGCGATCGACATGGGGGAGCCCGATCGCGAGTTCGACCACCTCGACGAGGTGCGCGTCATCATGCGGCGCGAGCCGTGGGAAAAAAATCCCCGGCGCTGGGAAGGAATGCCGTTCGTCGAGGATTTCGCCGCGCGGCGCGGCTACGATCTCCTGATCCACGGCAAGGGCGGGCCGGTGCCGCAGAGCGTGCATCGCTACGAGCAGCTGCCGTGGCTCCGCGCCGAGCATTTTCTCCAGCGCTCGACGACCTATCCGCTCGATCTCCACCTCCTCATCAATAAAAAAACCTGGGAGCCGATCTGGGATCTCGGTCGCGGCGGGCGCGCGCGCTTGACCGATCCGGAAGGCACGGACATCTCGTGGACCTATTGGGACGATTATTACGACGGCACGCGTTACGGCTTTGCCGCGACGCCGCGCAACGGCCATCTCTTCAGCCACCCCGTGCCGCCGCTGATCGAGAAGGAAGACGCCGCCGGCGTCGTCGCCGGGACGACGAGCCACTTCGCGCGCGCCTTCCCGCGCGTCGCCGTCGAGTTGGAAGCGGGACAGGTCGTCAAAATCGCCGGCGGCGCGGCTTACGGCGATGCCTGGCGCGATCTGTTAGAAGAGAGCCGCCGCACGCAGTATCCCTGCTTTCCGCGGCCGGGATTATTTTATTTATGGGAGGCCGCGATCGGCACGAATCCCAAAATTTTTCGCCCGAGCCATATCGAGCGCCACTCCTCCGGCGGCTTCGAATGGGAGCGGCGGCGCGCCGGCGTCATTCACATGGGCTTCGGCACGCTGTGGCGCGCGCCGGAGGAGAAATGGGCCGGGGAGCGCGGTCTCCTTTACGGGCATCTGCACATCCATCTGCTCTTTCCGACGCTCGTCGTCACCGCCAAAAACGGCCGCGAGCACGCGGTCATCCGCGACGGGCGCTTGACCGCGCTCGACGATCCCGAGGTGCGCGAGCTCGCCGCGAAGCACGGCGATCCCCACGAGCTCTTGCGGGAAGATTGGACGCCGCAGATTCCCGGTATCACCGCGGACGGTTCGTACGAGGATTACGCGCGCGATCCGGCGCAGTGGATCTATCGTAAAAATTGAAGGTGCTGCTAAGGTCTATTTGTAGAAGTAACCACGGAGGTGATTTCTCATGCCTCACAGTCACAAATACACCATCGCGGACGACGAGGCCGTTACAGTGCTGCTCGATAAATTGCTGGTTGGAGGAGCGCATCAGAAACGGCGCGATAAGCTCCTCCGGGCCCTGGACGAGGCCTCGCACCATTACCAGAATTCCGGTCAGAAGGAGAGGCAGGCCTTCTTTCACGGCCTCCTCACAGGCTATGCGGTTGCGCTGAAGCTCTGGTAATCACTCTCGCCGAAGGCGACGGCCGGTTCCCAGCCCCGCCGCGAAGCCCGCGCTCTCTGAGAAAATTTGCAAGTTCCCGGCATCACCGCGGACGGCTCCTACGCGGAGTACGAGCGCGATCCGGCGCAGTGGATTTATCGATAGTCCTTCCGTCCTCTCATCTCCCCGTCGCTTGCGCCTCAACGGCGGGACAGTTATATTGATCTTTTCCTCGGAGAATCGACCATGGCATCAGGGCGCACACTCTACGATAAAATTTGGGATTCGCACACCGTCGACATCCTGCCGACGGGACAGACGCAGCTCTTCGTTGGCCTTCATCTCATCCACGAGATCACGACCGCGCCGGCCTTCGACATGCTGAGGGAGAACGGCTACAAGGTCGCCTTTCCCGAGCGCACCTTCGCGACCGTCGATCACATCGTGCCGACCGACGTGCGCACGCGCCCGTTTCTCGACGCGGAAGCGGAAACGCTGATCCAGGTCCTGGAAAAAAACGTCGGCGAGTTCGGTATCGATTTCTTCGGCCTCGAGAGCGACCGCCAGGGCATCGTTCACGTCATCGGACCACAGTTGGGGCTCACACAGCCCGGCATCACGCTCGCCTGCGGCGACAGCCACACGAGCACGCACGGCGCCTTCGGCACGCTCGCCTTCGGCATCGGCACGAGCCAGGTGCGCGACGTGCTGGCGACACAGACGCTCGCGATCGACCGCCTTAAGATCCGGCGCATCAACGTCAACGGCGCGCTGCCGCCCGGCGTCTACGCGAAAGACGTGATCCTCAATATCATCCGCCGGCTCGGCGTCTCGGGCGGCAAGGGCTTCGCCTACGAATACGGCGGCGCGGTGATCGACCGCATGAACATGGAAGAGCGCATGACCGTCTGCAACATGAGCATCGAGGGCGGCGCGCTTGTCGGCTACGTCAATCCGGACGCGACTACGTTCGAGTTTCTCCGCGGCCGCGAATTCGTCCCCAAGGGCGACGCCTTCGACCGCGCCGTCGCGTACTGGAAGTCGGTCGCGTCCGATGCCAACGCGCATTACGACGACGTGGTCGATCTCGAAGGCGCTAAGCTCGAGCCGACCGTCACGTGGGGGATCAATCCCGGACAGGCGGTGGCCGTTTCAGAAAAGCTGCCGCGGCCCGAGGAATTTGCCGATCCCGAAGGCGCGCGCAAGGCGTACGATCACATGGGCTGGAGTCCCGGCGCGCCGATTCTTGGCACGCCGATCAACGTCGCGTTCGTCGGCTCTTGCACCAATTCGCGCTTGAGCGATCTCCGCGCCGCGGCCAAGATCGCGCAGGGCAAGAGAGTCGCAGCGGGCATCCGCGCGCTCGTCGTTCCGGGCTCCGCGCAGGTGAAGACGCTGGCGGAAAAAGAGGGGCTCGACAAAATTTTCACCGCCGCGGGCTTCGAGTGGCGCGAGGCGGGCTGCTCGATGTGCCTCGCAATGAATCCCGACCGGCTGCAAGGGCGCGAGGTCTGCGCCTCGTCCTCGAACCGCAACTTCATCGGGCGGCAGGGAAGTCCCGGCGGGCGCACTCTGCTCATGAGCCCGGCGATGGTCACCGCCGCCGCGCTCAACGGCAAGGTGGTCGACGTGCGCGAGTATCTCACTTAGGATTGCACACCATGAGCAACCATTCGAAAATCACCCGTGTCGCCGGAAGCGCGATCGTCGTGCGCGGCAACGACATCGACACCGACCGCATCATCCCCGCGCGTTATTTAAAAGAGCCCACGTTCGCGCGCATGGGCGACTATCCGTTTTTCGACGAGCGCTTCGACGCCGCCGGAAAGCCCAGGCCGCATCCGTTCAACGATCCCAAATTCAAGGGCGCGTCACTGCTCTTCGTCAATAAAAATTTCGGCTGCGGCTCCTCGCGCGAGCACGCGCCACAGGCGCTTTTCCGCTTCGGCATTCACGCCGTCGTCGGCGAATCGTTCGCGGCGATCTTTGCCGGAAATTGCGTGATGATCGGGATGCCGACGGTCACCGTCGGCGAAGGCGAGATCGAAGAGCTGATGCGCCTCACGGAGTCGCGTCCCGAGACTTCTTTTTCGCTCGACATTCAGGCGAAGAAGCTCACCTATGGTCAGAAAGCGATATCCGTCGAGATTCCCGAGACCTATCGCAAGGCGCTCGTCGACGGCTCGTGGGATTCAACTGGGATGCTGCGCGCCAACCTCGATAAAGTGAAGGCGACGGCGGCGAAGCTGCCGTACCTGAGCGGCTTCAAAGCCTGACAGCGTTGCAAAATCGCCGTCGTTCGCTTAGCGTTTAAGCTTTGAGGAACCCCCCGAAATCAGCTGTCATTGACAATTCACTCCCCGCGCGCCGCATCGCGTCGCGTCTTTCCCGTTTTTTCTATTTCACCGCGATCATTTTTCTCGCCACGTTCGCATTCGCCGTCGACAGTCAGCCGCCGCTTAAAAACTATCCGCCGCACTTCCGGCCGTTCGACGGCGGCGAGCGCGCGGTCTATCAGGCGAGCTGGCTGGGAGTGCCGGTCGCCACGGCTAAGATCGACATGCGGCCCGTCACTCTGGACGGAAAAAAATTCTATCACGCCATCGTCAAGGCCGAATCGTGGCGCGGCCTCGACCTGATCTTCAAGATGCGCGACACGATCCAGTCCACCTTCGACGCCGAGACGCTCCACCCGCGCAAATTTTCCTTCAGCCAGAGGGAAAACAAGAAAGTGATCGACACGACCGCCGAGGTCGATCCGGCGACGCACAAATGGGACGTCAAGCGCAAAGAGGGAAAGAGGCGCAAGGACTTCGATTTCGAGTCGCCTTACACGCTCGATACCGTCTCGGCGGTCTATCTCGCGCGGAGCCTCGACTTTAAAGTCGGCGACAGTTTCCGCCTCGAGGTCTTCGGCGGCAAGAGCCGGTATCTCGTCACGCTCGATGTCGTCGGCAAGGAGCGCGTCTCGGTCAATCGCAAGCAATACGAAGCTTTCAAAATCATTCCCAAAGTAGCGGACATCAGCAAGACCGGCTACGCCAAGCGGGTGCGGCAGGCGACCGCGTGGATCACCGCGGACGAGAAGCGGCTGCCGATCAAGATGTCGGCGCAGGTCTTCGTCGGCAGCGTCAACATCGAGCTCGCGGAAGAATCCGGCTGATGGCGCGGCGCGAAGCTTCGTGCTAGACTTTCTTCCCACCGCCATGAAAAAGCGAATCCTCCTCGTGGAAGACAACCCCGCGACCATCGACGTGGTGCAAAAGGAGCTCGAGTTCCTGGGCTACGACGCGATCACCGCCGAGGACGGCCAGAAGGCCGTCGAAATGGCGGAGGCGCACCTTCCCGATCTCATCATCATGGACATCTCGCTGCCTCATATGGACGGCCTGCAGGCGACCGCTCTCATCCGGCAGAATCCCAAAACCAAGTCCATCCCGATTCTCGCCGCGACCGCGCGCGCTTTGCCGGGCGACCGCGAAAAATGCATCGACGGCGGCTGCAACGACTACATCGCGAAGCCCTTCACCCACCGCGAGCTCGGCGCGGCGCTGAAAAAGCTTTTGCCCGAATAATCGATCCGGCGCCCGTTTAAAGAAAGCCGCTCGGCGTGCGATAATAGGCCATGGCTAAAATCGTCATGTACACGACCCAGATCTGTCCCTATTGCATGCGCGCGAAGGCGCTCTTGCGCTCGAAGGGGGTCGATTTCGAAGAGATCGACGTAGGCCGCGACACGCGGCTGAGAGAAGAGGCGATGCGTCTTTCCGGCGGCCGGCGCACCGTGCCGCAGATTTTTATCGACGACCGCTCGATCGGCGGCTACGACGAGCTCTGGGCGCTCGATCAAGCGGGCGAGCTCGATCAACTGCTCGGCAGCGCGAGCGAAACGGCCGAGTAAGAGAGAATAATGCGAGCTATCTGTGGATCGCCGAAGACGGGCAAGGCGAAAATTGGAGGCGGCGAGCGGATTCGAACCGCTGCATCGAGGTTTTGCAGACCTCTCCCTTAACCACTTGGGTACGCCGCCTTACTGTCCAGATTTAACATAGATTTTCCACCGCTTTCAACCTCGTAACGCGACGAAAACATTGACAACGCGAGCCGAAACAAGTAATTAGTCGAGATAAATCGGGAGCTTTCTTTGCCATGGCGACGATGATCACAAGCGAGTGCATCAACTGCGGGGCCTGCGAGCCGGAGTGTCCCAACAACGCCATCAGTCAAAGCGAAGAGCTCTACGTCATCGATCCTCTGCTCTGCACCGAATGCGTCGGCTTTCACGATTACGAAGCGTGCGCGGCGGTCTGCCCCGTGGACTGCTGCGTGACCGATCCCAATAACATCGAGAGCGAAGCGGAATTGATCGGTCGCGCCAAAGCCATCCATCAAGACGTCGCGTTCCCGGAAAACTTCGAGTCGCGCTTCCGCAAGGGAGAAGGCCAGGCCGCGCCCGCCGCGGTAGCGGAGAAGCCCGCCGCGCCGGCAGCAACAGAGAAGCCGGCTGCGCCGGCAGAGAAGCCCGCGGCCGCCGCTGCGGCCGCGTCGGTGGAAGCCAAGCCTATCGAAAAGCCCAAGCCCGCTGAAGCCGCGCCGCCGCCTGCCGCCGCTGCGAAACCGGCGCCGCGTCCGGCGCCGCCGCCCAAAGCCGAAACGAAAGCGCCGCCGCCGGCGAAGCATTTCCCGGGCGAGGTGCCCGGCAGCTTCGACGATGTGCTCTCGCGTGTTTCGCAGCGGGCGCCGGCCGGCACGCCGGTTTGGCGCACGCTGGTATTCATCGCGCAGCCGTTTCTCGGCGCGCTGCCGCACCGCGACAAAGTCGAGCTGCAAAAAACGGTCGGCCGTTCCTTCTTCAGCGCCGGCGGCTCGACGGCGCTCAACATCGTGCACAATTTGATCCTTTATCCGTTGGCCGCGATTATCATCGCCGCCATCGTCGGCGGGCCGGGCGTCGTCTTCAGTCAGGAGATCAACAGCTACATCCTCATCGGCGTGGCGGTTGCCGTCGTGGAGGGTATCTTTCGTCTGAGAGACGGCATCTTTCACGCCAAGCCGGTAGAGGAAATCGAGTTTCATGCCGCCTTTTACGGCCTGCCGCTTGCGATCGCCCTAAAGCCGGTGCTCGCGCGCCGTCGCGGCTTTGTCCGCGGCATGCCGATCCCGGTCGACGGCTTTTACGCCCGCGGCTTCGTCGACAAGCTCGAGCGGGAGCGCCGCTACGGCAACGTCTACACGATGCAAGACTGGGGCGACGCCTATTTTCTCCGCTTGGAATTTCCGACGCGCGTGCCGGAGGTCGGGCTTCCCGCGACCGCTGAGCTGCCCGACGATATGCCCGACTACGATTACGATCTCGCACTGAAAAACGGGAACTTCATTATCAGAGGCAAAGTCGTCGATGAGCGGATCCGCAGGATCACCAGCAGCGTCGGCGCATTTCCGCCGGAGTTCACCACGGTGATCGCGCTGAAGGAAAAGGTGCAGGGCTTCTCGCATCGTTTCGGCAACAAGCTGTTGGAAATCCTGCTTTTAAAACAGCCTCGGCAGGCCGGGAGTCAACATCTCTAAGCCGAAGCTTCAATCCGAACGTTTCAGCGAAGCGCCGCCGAAGGCGGCCCGCGCTTATCCTCGTCCCGCCGCCAGCCTCAAGTTCCGCCCGATGGATTCTTCCGATTTGACCGATATCCTCGCGATCGAGCGCGCCTCGTTCGCCTTCCCATGGAGCGCGAGTTTCTTCGCCCAGGAGCTCAAAGTCGACTGCGCCAGGTCGCAGCTGGCCGTGGTCGACGGCAAAGTCGCGGGGTACGTCATTTATTGGCTGCTGCCGCGCGAGATCGATATCCACAACCTCGCAGTGGCGCCCGCCCATCGTCGCCGCGGCATCGGCCGCGCGTTGCTGAACGCGGTGATCGGCGACGCCCTGCGCGAAAACGTGACGCGGGTGACGCTCGAGGTGCGGAAATCGAACGAAGCCGCCCAGCGGCTGTATCATTCGCTCGGCTTCATGGCGCACGGCGTGCGCAAGGGGTACTACTCCGACGACGGCGAGGACGCGTTGGTCATGGGCCTCGAACTCAGCCGCGGCCGCTAGATTTTCCCTATAAGTTCTTGATATTGCATTAGTTTATATCTACGCTCCGCCGGTGTCTTGACGGGCCTCGGGCCCGTGTGTATACTGACTATTACGGTTAGAAGTTATAAGCGGCTTGTAGTTCGGCCGCTAATTTTTTTCGCACATCTCGAAACAGGGTAAGACGGATTGTGGTTGCGCTAGAACTGACACGCGGATTGTTGATGCTCGCCCGCCGACTTTTTCCCGCCCTCCCTATTAGCCGTTCGATATCTCCTAGCCGCGCAATTCCGACCGTTCCGACCGTGGAGTGTGCCCCAACCAGTTTAGGAGGGACTCATGTATAAAGTCGGCGAGAAAGTCGTCTATCCCGCGCACGGGGTCGGACAGATCGAATCGATCCGCACGCAAGTCATCTCAGGCACCGAAAAAAGATTTTACATGCTCAGAATCCTCGACAGCGACATGAAAATCATGATCCCTGTCGACAACGTCGACTCCGTCGGCTTAAGAAAAGTCATCGACCGCAACATGGTCTCCCAAGTCTACAAAGTCCTGCGCCAGAAAAAGATCGAAAGCGACCAGCAGACCTGGAACCGCCGCTACCGCGAGTACACCGAGAAAATCAAGACCGGATCGATATTGGAGATCGCCAAGGTGCTCCGCGACCTGTTCGTCTTGAAGGGCGACAAGGAGCTCTCCTTCGGCGAGCGCAAGATGCTCGACACCGCCAAGAACCTCCTGGTGAAAGAGCTCTCGATCGCGCGCTCGCACTCCGAGGACAAGATCATGGAGGAGCTCCGCCATATCTTCACCCATTAATTTTTCGTTTCGCGGATCGGAGCTTTGATTTCGGGCCGGGGGAAGTTCCCCCGGCCTTTTTTATTTAAAAAGGACCCCCCATGCGCTTGAACGCCGTGATCGTCGCCGCCGGAGAAGGGAGGAGAATGGGCTCCGCCGCGCCCAAGCCGCTGCTGCTCCTCGCCGGCCGGCCGATTATCCTCCATACGCTCGCGCGCTTCGCCGACTCCGGCGTCGGCAAGGCGATCGTCGTCGTGCCGGCGGCCGAGCGGAGCAAATTCGAGAAATCAATCGGCGCCGGCGAGCTCGGGCGGCTCGAATGGTCGCTGACGAACGGGGGACCGAGGCGGCAGGATTCGGTCGCCCGCGGCCTCGAGGAGCTGGATGCGGATTGTGAGATCGTCGTCGTCCACGACGCGGTGAGGCCGCTAGTCTCGCCGGCGCTGATCGACCGTTGCGCCGAGGCGGCGAATAAGGACGGCGCCGCCGTCTCCGGCCTGCCGGTGAGCGACACGATCAAGGTCGTTTCCGCCGACCGCCGCGCCGAGGCGACGCCGCCGCGCGATATGCTATGGTCGATTCAGACGCCGCAGGCCTTCCGCGTCGGCCTCTTGCGCGAGGCGCACCGCCGCGCCGAGATCGATCGCTTCGAGGCCACCGACGACGCGATGCTGGTCGAGCGGCTGGGCGAGAAGGTGGTCGTCGTGGAAGGCGAGCGGCGCAATATCAAGATCACGACGCCCGAGGACCTTTCATTCGCGGAAGCGCTGCTGGCCGGCGGCGCCAAGCGGCTTTAATCGCCCACTCCCCAGCGTCCGCCATCACTCCTTCAAAGGCAGGACCAGCCTATAGCCGATGCCGCTTTCGGTGCGCAGGAGTTTTTCCTTCGCGCCGGGCGCTTCGATCTTTTTCCTCAAATGGGTCATGTAGACGCGGAGATACTGCGACTGCTCCTCCGCGTTCGGCCCCCACACCTCGCGCAGCAGATGCTTGTGCGTCACGACCTTGCCGGCGTGCTGCGCCAGCACCTTCAGCAGCGCGTATTCCGTCGCGGTGAGCTTCACCTCTTTGCCCTTGACGGTGACCGTGTGGGCGGTGAAATCGATGCCGAGATGGCCGGCCTGAAAAAAGGCCTCGTCCTTCTCCGAGACGACGCGCCGCTGCACCGCGCGGAGTCGCGCGAGCAGCTCCGCCGCCTCGAAGGGCTTGGTGATGTAATCGTCGGCGCCTAGATCCAAGGCGGTGACTTTATCTTCCGGCCCGTCGCGGACCGAGAGAATCAGCACGGGAACGTGGCTCCACTCGCGGAGCCGCTTGAGCACCGTCAAGCCGTCCAGGTCCGGCAGGCCGAGATCGAGCAGCACGACATCGGGCCGCCGGGAGGCGATCTCCGATAGACCCTGACGGCCGCTCTCGTAATCGAGCACGCGATAATGGTCTTCCTCCAGCACGATGCGCAGGAGGCTGCGCATTTGACGCTCATCGTCGATCACGAGCGCGGTCGGCTGCTCGGTCATCCCAGCCTCTCTAAGACCTGCGGCTGCAAAATCTCCACCGGGATGCGCATGACGAATTCAGCGCCGCCTTCCGCTCGATTGCGCGCCGCGACGCCGCCGCCGTGGGCGCGGACGAAGCCGTCGACGATCGAAAGGCCGAGCCCGGTGCCGCCGGGACGGGACTTCGCCCCCCGATAAAAAGGCTCGAAGATCCGCGGCAGGTCCTCCGGCGAGATGCCGGGGCCGCTGTCCAGCACCGAGAGGCGAAGCGCGCCGTCGTCCATGCGCGCGCGCACGGTGATCGTCGATCCCGGCGGAGAATTCGCCGCGGCATTCAGCAGCAGGTTGGAAAGGCAGCGCTCGAGCAGCGATGGGTCGGCTTTCACCATCGGCATATCCGTCCCGACCTCCACCGCGATCGAATGACCCGCCAGCGCGTCGCCCGCGAGCTCGACGGCGGACTCCGCCAGCTCGCCCATGTCGCACCAGTCGAGCTTGGGATGCACGACGCCCGATTCCAGGCGATTCATATCCAGGAGATTGTTGATGACGCGATGCTGGCGCCTAAGCGCCCACTGCATCTCACGGATGGTCGCGGCGGCGCGCTCGTCGTTAGCGGTCTGCTGCGCCAAGGCATCGACGCCCGTCTGCAGCGCGGCGAGCGGCGTCTTGAGCTCGTGGGAGACGCTTTCCAGCAATGTGCGGCTGAGCCGCGCGGAGGCCTCGAGAATCTCCGCCCGCTTAAACGCCTCCATGACATGATCTTTCTCGAGCGTGAGCCCGATGAGGACGGCGAACGCCTCCAGCAGCTCCTTCTCGGATGCGTCGAGCGGCCGCTCCGTCCGGATCGATAGGACGCCCATGCCGGCGGCGCGCCCCTGGAGCGGGACGTGTAAGATTTGAGCTTCGCCGCGCCGGACGTTCTCGGAGGCCGAAGCGCCCGCGAAGACGCGCGCGGCGTCGTCCAACTCCGCGGCGGAGAGCGCGAGCGTGCTCGCCGCATGAGGGGCGGGCGATAAGGCGTGGTCCTGACCCCGCAGATGGAGCGCGACGGGCGTGGCGAAAATGGATTCGACCAGCGACACCGCGGCGCGGAGCCCGGTATCGAGATCGCTCGCGAAAGCCGCCTGATGCGCCAATTCGTAGAGCGCCGCGGTGCGCCGCTCGCGCCGCCGCTCGGCCAGCTCGCTCCGGCGCAGCCGCGTCGTCAAGTGTCCCATCGCCACGGCGACGATGAAGAACATCGCGAACATCATCCCGTCTTCGACTTTGGCGATGTAGAATGTGAGCCGGGGCGGGATGAAAACGAAGTTCCACAACAGCGCGCTCGCGGCCGCGACGGTCAAAACGACGCCGCGCCGCATGCGCAAGCCGAGCGCCACGACCAGCAGCAGATAGAGCAGCGCGATCGACTCGTAGCCCGTGAAAGGCTCGAGCGCAACCGAAATGGCCGTGACGAGCGCGGTGAAAACCGCGGCTAAAGCGTATTCGCTCATGCCTGCCAAAGGTGAGATCCGGCCGTGCCGGAGGAGCTCGTAGCGCGAGGCTCCCGTCCGGTCGCGATCCGCCGTCCGATCGTCCCCGTAGTATACCTCAGGCGCGGCCACGGTTAGAAGGGCGGCTTTGGGCGTCATGGAATGCGGTTTTGAGTTTCGTCGCATGTCGGCTCGAGGCCGCGGCGGTATTGCGCCACCTGGCGCCGCCACAGCCACTCCTCGATGCTCGCGAGAACGGCAAAGATGAGGAGCGCCACCCAAAGCCCGAGGGCGTCGTAAAGCACGGCCGCGGGCAGGAGCGCCGGCCACATCGCGCCGATCCAGAGCGCCACGCTGACGACGGCGAGCAGGTGAAGCGCGAAGGTCTTCGCGCCGCTCATCCGCGCGTAGCGCTCGTGCGCTTGGAGGAGCCGGCGCACCCCTTCGCCGTCGCGCTCGGGCAGGGTGAAATGGGACATCATCGCCGGGCCGCCTTGCGCAGATGACGCGGCGCCGCCTCGCCGGGGAGCGGCCGGGGCGTTTCCGCGAAAAACACCCGGATCGGCAGGATCATCATGTTGTGGCCGGTAAAATAAAGGCGCCTCTGCAGCGCGTAGGGCGTCTGGTTGTGGAGCAGCCGCCCGAACAGCGATTCGCGGTCGAAGACGAGCTTGCCGGCGAAAAAGACCGCGCTGGGAAACTCCCGCGCGACTTCGTTGCAGAGCTTCTCCAGCTCCGTAATGAGATCGACGCCGAGCGAGCAGCGCGACTCCGCGTACCAGCCGAGCGCGTTGGCGAACTCGACCAGACTCTTTAAATCGTCTTCTTTGGCCCGGCGGAGATTCTCGATCTCTCTCAGCCCCTTGAACTGGCCCGAGTCGATGAGCCCGACGGAGACGAAGACGATATTTTTGAAATGGTTCGGGAACAGCCGCTGAATGTTGAGCAGCGTGTGAATCGTCACGCCGTCGAACGCCCGCGCGACGACGACGGCGGTCGGCGCGCCGGGCTGCTTCGCCGGCACCGGGTGGAGATCGGGCTTGAACGGGATGTTGATGAGCGTCTCATCCAGGCTCTTGAGCGCGCGCCGCACGCGCTCGTAATGCCCGCGCACGCCGTAGCAGAGCGCGATGAAGGCCGCGGTGATCGCGATCGTCACCCAGCCGCCTTCGGCGAACTTCTCGAAGATCATCGCCGCGAGAATCGAAAGGCAGAGAATCAGGCCGGTCAAGTGGATCGATATGTGGCGCTTCCAGTTGGGATACTCTTTGCGATGGTGCATCCAGTAGCGCACCATGCCGGACTCGGAGAGCGAGAACGTGAGAAAGACGTTGATCGAGTACATGAGGACGAGCAGCGTCGTCTCGCCGCCGGTGTAGAGGAGCGTCAGCGCCGCCGCGGTCGAGATCAGGATCACGCCGTTCTGCACGGTGAGGCGCTCGGAGAGATGGGCGAAGCGGTGCGGCAGCCAGGAGTCCGCCGCCATGTTGGCCATGACCCGCGGCCCGTCGATGAGCCCGGTCTGCGCCGCGATCAGCAGGATCGCTCCCTCGCTCGCGAGCGTCGCGATGACGACCCAATGGCCGACCGGCAGCGGCCCCCAGCGATAGCCCGCGGCGAACGTCTCGATCAGCACCGCGTTCATCGTCTTGCCTTCCACCGGCACGGCATGAATGAGCAGGTAGCAGACGAGGATGCCGCAGGCGGTGAGGGCGAGCGAGGTCGCCATATAGAGCATGGTCCGCTTGCCGGTCTCGACCGTGGGCTCGCGCATGATCTGGAGGCCGTTCGAGACCGCCTCGATGCCGGTGTAGGTTCCGGCGCCGCGCGT
>DATJFG010000030.1:0-71036 GCA_035495775.1 Verrucomicrobiia bacterium
GTGTCGATCTCGCTCGCCGCCGGTGAGAACGTCAACTGTACGTTCACCAACACGAAGAACGGTTCGATTACCATCACCAAAGTCATCCAGGGCGGCACCGGAAGCTTCACCTTCACCGGCACGCCGAACGGGACCATCTCGACCAACAACGGGACCGTGACCGCGACGTTAGCGCCGGGGACCTACACCTCGGCGGAGACCGTGCCTGCGGGTTGGGTACTCTCAAACATCGTCTGCACCGGTCAGTCGGCCAGCACGGTGACGATCGGCGCCAGCGGCGTCTTCGATGCCGGCGACACGGGCGTGTCGATCGCGCTCGCAGCCGGTGAGAACGTCAACTGTACGTTCACCAACACCAAGAACGGCAGCATCACGATTACTAAGGTGATCCAGGGTGGAACGGGCACGTTTACCTTCACGGGTACTCCGTCCGGTACGATCTCGACGAACAACGGGACGGTGACGGCGACATTGCAGCCGGGGACCTACACCTCGGCGGAGACCGTCCCTGCGGGTTGGGTACTCTCGAACATCGTCTGCACCGGTCAGTCGGCCAGTACCGTGACGATCGGCGCCAGCGGCGGCTTCGATGCCGGCGACACCGGCGTGTCGATCACCCTTGCGGCCGGTGAGAACGTCAACTGTACGTTCACCAACACGAAGAACGGCAGCATCACCATCACCAAAGTGATCCAGGGCGGGACGGGAAGCTTCACCTTCACCGGCACGCCTAACGGAACGATCTCGACGAACAACGGGACGATCAGCGCGACTGCATTGCAGCCTGCGACGTATACCGCGGCCGAGACCGTGCCCGCGGGTTGGGTGCTCTCGAACATCGTCTGCACCGGAGCGAACAGCAGCGTCGTCACCATCGGCGCCAGCGGCGGCTTCGATGCCGGCGACACCGGCGTGTCGATCAACCTCGCGGCCGGTGAGAACGTCAACTGTACGTTCACCAACACAAAGAACGGTTCGATCACCATCACGAAGGTTATCCAGGGCGGTACCGGCACGTTTACCTTCACGGGTACTCCGTCCGGCACCATCTCGACGAACAACGGGACGGTGACGGCGACGTTGCAGCCGGGTACCTACACCTCGGCCGAGACCGTGCCAGCGGGCTGGGTGCTCTCGAACATCGTGTGTACGGGCCAGTCGGCCAGCACGGTGACGATCGGCGCCAGCGGCGGCTTCGACGCGGGCGACACGGGCGTGTCGATCGCGCTCGCGGCCGGTGAGAACATTAACTGTACGTTCACCAACACGAAGAACGGCAGCATCACGATTACTAAGGTCATTCAGGGCGGCACGGGGACGTTTACGTTCAGCGGCACGCCGAACGGAACGATCTCGACGAACAATGGGACCATCACGGCGACATTGGCGCCCGGGACCTACACCTCGGCTGAGACCGTGCCTGCGGGTTGGGTGCTGACCAACATCGTTTGCACCGGTCAGGATGCGAGTACGGTTACCATCGGCGCCAGCGGCGGCTTCGACGCCGGCGACACGGGCGTGTCGATCGCGCTCGCAGCCGGTGAGAACGTCAACTGTACGTTCACCAACACGAAGAACGGTTCGATCACCATCACGAAGGTTATCCAGGGCGGTACCGGCACGTTTACCTTCACGGGTACTCCGTCCGGGACCATCTCGACGAACAACGGAACGATCTCTGCGACGTTGCAGCCGGGTACCTACACCTCGGCCGAGACCGTGCCAGCGGGCTGGGTGCTCTCGAACATCGTGTGTACGGGCCAGTCGGCCAGCACGGTGACGATCGGCGCCAGCGGCGGCTTCGACGCCGGCGACACCGGATTGTCGATCGCGCTCGCGGCCGGTGAGAACGTCAACTGTACGTTCACCAACACGAAGAACGGCAGCATCACCATCACCAAGGTGATCCAGGGCGGGGCGGGAACGTTCACGTTCACCGGCACGCCGTCGGGGACCATCTCGACGAACAACGGGACGGTGACGGCGACGCTCCAGCCGGGGACCTACACGGCCAGTGAGACCGTGCCAGCGGGTTGGGTGCTCTCGAACATCGTGTGTACGGGCCAGTCGGCCAGCACGGTGACCATCGGCGCCAGCGGCGGCTTCGACGCCGGCGACACGGGCGTGTCGATCGCGCTCGTGGCCGGTGAGAACGTCAACTGTACGTTCACCAACACCAAGAACGGCAGCATCACGATTACCAAGGTTATCCAGGGCGGTACCGGCACGTTTACCTTCACGGGTACTCCGTCCGGCACCATCTCGACCAACAACGGGACAGTGACGGCGACTGCCCTCCAGCCCGCTACCTATACGGCATCCGAGACCGTGCCTGCGGGCTGGGTGCTGACCAACATCGTTTGCACCGGTCAGGATGCGAGTACGGTTACCATCGGCGCCAGCGGCGGCTTCGACGCCGGCGATACCGGCGTGTCGATCAATCTCGCGGCCGGTGAGAACGTCAACTGTACGTTCACGAACACGTTAAAGCCGGACCTCACGATCACGAAGACGAACGACGTGAGCGGCACGGTTGCCGTGGGGACCCCGTTCAACTGGACCCTCACAGTGACCAATAGCAGCAATGGCTTACCAGCGACGTTCACTGACGGCCAGAAGATCATTACCGATCAGCTGCCGACGACGGGCGCGACCTACGGCTCGGTGAGCGTGGTGGCCCCCAGCGGCATCACGGGTACCGGGACGATCAGCTGCGCGATCGTGAGCAACACGCTTACGTGTAGCGCGAGCGGCGGCACAGTGATCATCGCAGCCGGCGGCGGCACCTTCGGCGCCAAGTTCAGCGTGACGCCGACGGGCGGCGGCTCGCTGGTCAACCCGCGCACCGAAGGAACCTGCGCAGTCGATCCGGATGGCAGCATTTCGGAGAGCAACGAGGGTAACAATGGCTGCGGCGACACCGTGACGGTCACGAAAGTCGATCCGACGGTGACGACGACAATCCACGACGCGTCGCACAGCCCGGTGATCGCCGTGAAGCAGGATACGATCGTGCACGACAGCGCCACGGTGACCGGCAACGTGGGCACGCCGACGGGTACCGTGACGTTCAGCTTCTTCAACAACGGCAGCTGCACCGGGACAGCGGCGCAGACTTCGGGCACCTTCACGCTGACGAGCGGAACCGTCGATGGGACGACGTTTACGCAGTCGCCGCCGAACATCGGGTCGGTCGCGTTCCGGGCGACGTACAACGGCGACTCCGCGTACAACTCGAAGACGGGCGATTGCGAGCCGCTGAGCGTTGTCTCGAAGGCGACGACGGTGAGTATTACGACGACGCTTTCGGGCGGCGGGTCGAGCGGCACGCAAATCGTGGTGGGGGTGGGCCAGCCGGTAACCGACGTGGCGGTGCTTAACGGCGCGCAGGCTTCGACGGCCAGCGGCACGGTTACTTACAGGGTGTACACCGACAACGCGTGCCAAAACCTGTTTGCCAGCGGCGGCACGAAGGCCGTGACCAACGGCATCGGCGCTGCGTCCGATCCTGTGACGTTCAACCAGGTGGGTACGTTCTTCTGGCAGATCGAGTACAGCGGCGACTCGAACAACATCGCGGCGCTCAGCAACTGCACGGACGAGCAGGTCGCCATCGCCGGCCTGCACATAACGCTGACGCCGCTCAAGGACAGCTTCATGCGGCTCGATGCGCCGAACACGAACGAAGGCGCGAACCGGCGGCTCCGGCTGGCCGGTCAGAACTTCAGCGATAGCTTCCTCTCATCGGTCTTCGCGCCGGCGCCGAAGAAGCAAAAGAAGCTGAAGGGCGGAACGGCGACGACGTTCACGATCCCGGCGTTGCCCAGCAGCGCAGCCGATCGTCCGCTCGCGGCGTTCAATGTAAACAACGTGAGCCTCGTCGGGTTCGTCAAGGCGGTACTTGTGTACAACATCGCCACCAACAATGGCGGTTGGGGCGGCGGTCAAGCGGTCGAGGTGCGGCGCATCACGACCAATTGGACCGAGGGCAACGGGAAGAACCCCGACCTGGGCGGCGGGACCAACGCCGTGGGCACGAACTCGGGCGTCACCTGGAACTGCGCCATCGACACGAACATCGCGAGTGCCAGCACGAACTGCGCGTCGCCGTGGGGCGGCGGCGATGCATTCATGGCGGCGCATAACAACAACGTCCCGAACGTCATCATCACTAACTCGTCGTCAGGCGATGTCGTGTGGGATGTCACGGACGACGTTCTGAAGATCGCGGGCGATCCGCAGGGGACGGCGATCAAGTTCGGCTGGGTCGTAAAGAAGGTCGATGAGACTGCGACCGGAGGCGACGTGCTCTTCTACTCGAAGGAAGGCGCGATCGCGGCCAGCAATGCGAACGTGGCGCCTCGGTTGATTTTCTTCTACCAATAAACCGATAGCCCGAAACGAAAGGGGGCCCGCAACGGGCCCCCTTCCCCACAACTTCTGCGTAAAAAAGAAGAGGGGGGCCGTGAGGCCCCCCTCCACCGACGCCGCGCCCGATAGCCCTCCCCCAAAGGCTTCACGCGGCGAACGCTGTTTAAAACCCGCTACTGCACTACAAAGCTCGTCGTAACGAGTCCGCTGGACGACGCTCCCGCGGATCCGGCATCCGCGGCGACCCAGTAGGTTCCCACCGGATCGAGAAGCGTCGTCCGATACTTGAACGCGGCGTTGCCGTTTTTCTTGCTCATGGAGCTGGCGGTGACGACGCTGCCGTCGGCCTTGGTGATCGTGAAGCGCACCGTCTGGTGCGCGGCCGCCAACCCGCCGGAGCGCACATGCCCGATGATCGTGACCGCTTTCTTGCGCGTAACAACCGTGGAGTTGGTCGACACCGACACATTCAGCGAAGTCGATCCCGCCGGGGCGCTGACGGTATAGCTCGTCGATGCCGAGCCCGTCGCCGTCGCGTCGGTGGAGCGTGCCGCCGCCGCGCCGAGGTTGTAGAAGCCGGCCGCGGCCGTGCTGGAGGAGGTAACGCTCAACGAGAGGGTCTGGCTCGCGCCGGAATTCAGGCTTAAGGAGGTGGCGAGGCTCGCCGCCCAGCCACCGGGCACGGCGGTCGTGAGGTCAAAACTCGACGCGCCGCACGCGATGTCATTGTTTCTGATCGTGACACTGTAGTTGACGGTGGCGCCGGGCTGCGCCGTCTGGCCGCCGGAGAGCGATACGCTGGGATTGGCCGGCAGGCATTGCACCGTTCCAAGGCTCACCGAGACGCTCGCGCCGGTCGTGTCCGCGGAGAGGACCGAGATCGTCACGCCGGAATCGGGGTCGGAAAAGCTCTGGCCGACGCCGAGCGCGGGGTCGAACCACGAGGAGGTCGCCGGCGTCATGTCGAGGAGGTAGCTCGTGTCGGGGGAGGACTCCGAGCCGCTGTGGATGACGACGCCGTTCAAGACGTTGCTGTTGTTGGAAAACGAGCTGTCGAAGCCGAGCGCCTGGCGGTGCTCGATGTAATACCAATCCTTATAGCCTGTATTTGGATCTATCGATTTAAGGACCTTGACCGCCTTGGGGTTCGCCCCCACCGTCTCGTAGTTGTCGATGGAAAACACCCCGCCGCCCTGGTCCACTGTCGTCACGGGCGGCGATGCGCCGTAGTTGAGCCAGCCGAGCCATTCTTTCTGATACGCGTTGTAGTGGCCGGTGGAGCTTCCCATGATATCGACGGTGTCGCCGTACTCGACCGGTGTGCAACCGGTGCCGATCGCCGCCGCGCCGCATTCGAGCGCATGGGAATGGAACAGACCGAGGTTGTGGCCGGTCTCGTGGCCGACGACGCGAACTTGCAAACTGCCGTTGATCCACGCATGAGACGGATTGCCGCCGACCGTGCCGAGCCCCCACCAGCCGCAGCTGCTGGTATCCGGGAAGGCGTAGATGAATCGATTGTAGGCGGTGAGATCGATGCCGTTGGCGGTGGCCGCCTGGCGCGCGGCGAAATAGATGGCGTTGAAGTCGCAGGCGGCGCCGCTGATCGGCAGCGTAAACCAGCCGCGCACGTCGCCTTCGAGCCAGGTCTGTCCGTAAGAGTTCTCGAGGTGAAAATGGCTCGTCTGGTTGAAGATCACGTCCTCGGCGTAGGCGGTGGTGTAAGGCTGAGACGGGTTGTCCTGAAAATTTACCAGCAGAACGAGCGTCTTCTGCGCGCCGAAGGTGTTTGGATAAACCTGCGACAGCGTCTCTATGCTCGTGCTGCCGCCGTCGAGCGCCAGAGTCGCGCCAATTTGCTCGCCGCGGACGCGAACGCGATCGCCCGTCTGATGATCCTTGTTGTGTGAATGGCCCGTATGACCGTCAGAGGGCAGCTGAAGCTTGACGCGTCCTTCGGCGGATTTGAGAAAATAGTGATAGCGGCCTCCCTGGGCATTGTCCTCGTGAAGCACTTCGAGGACGCCTTCCATGGAGACCTTCTTGCTTTTGGTTTGGCCGAGAACTGCGCCGGGAAGCAGCGCGATGACCGCTCCGACGATCAAGGCGCTTAAGAGACCGTAGAGCTTTAAGGCTGGCCTGTGGCAGCCGTTTGACTGGGGGGACCACGCGGACATGGGGGAGCTCCTTTCTGAGAAGATCCCCACCCCGTGGCCAAAATGGCCTCTTCCTTCGGTAACCCGGCTATCCTATTTCTAGGACCCGTGGCTTTGCGTCCCCAGATTACTCTGGGTTTGCCATTATCGGGAAGAGATCTTTCTCTCTACCTGAGCGGGATGAAAAGCAACCGATATGCCAGAGCCCTCTCGAGCGCTCAGTGTAATTGTAAGTCTTGAATTTTTGTCTGATTTTTCGTTGCGGTGTCTGCTGAGCTCGAGAATTTGACGTCCCCTGGACATGCCAAATCGCGGTATTCCGGAATACCATGGACGGGAAACGGTACTCATGGAATTCGCGCGACAAACGCAGGACAGGACAACTCGTGACAAGTCAAATTTTCATTTGGTTAGCCCATAATTGTGCGGCTCCGATGGTTATTGACGTCATAACCGACTGGTAGTAAATTGTCGCAGTTATCCACAAGCTGGAGGCATTATTCTCAATCGCTCCTCGCTCCTAAGCGTTGTGCTGACGATTTCGATCGTTTTTGTCGCGGCGCGGGTTTATCGTATTTGGCAGACCGGACCGCGGGAACTTCCAACCGTAGCGAAGTCCAAACCATCACTTCCCACGCAGGCGGCCGATGAGCACCCGCCGCAATTCCAGGTCGTCAATACCCGCAACATCATTGATAAGAATCTTTTCGATCCCGAGCGCGGCGCTTCGAAAAAACAGGAGGCCGAAGTCCAACGAGATGAACAGGCACGACAGCGCATCCGGAGCATGATACTTTTAGGCACCGCGATCCTCGGCGACAGCAGGTACGCGATCCTGCAGGAGCCGCGTCCGCCCGGCACCCCGAATCCGCGGGCGCCGCAGCAGCCAATAGGATCAGGACAGATGCGCCTTAAGCTGGGGGATACTCTTGAGGGTTTCCGGCTGGCGGAGGTTCGTGACAAGAGCGTGATTTTTATCAAGGGGCCGATCAAAGAGGAAATCTCCATCGACTTCTTCCGTCCGCCGGAGCCGCAACGTAACGCGCCTCAGCAAGGCGCGCCGGTTCCGGCGGCCCCCGGGCAGCCTCAGCCCCGGCCCGGGCTTGCGCCGCGCGTGGGCGCGCGTATCCTCCCGCCGTCAGGCGATCAGGCGCAGGTTGTTCCGCAAGATAATAGCAGTGCCATCGAACGCGCGCGCCGGGCACTGCGCGAGCGGCAGCTTCAGCAGCCGCAGCAGCCCGGAAGCCGCGCGCCCGAGAAAGCCGAAGGAGTTCCGCCGGCCAAGGCACAGTGACGGTTTATTTATAAGGAGACAGCGATGATAGCGAGTATTTGGCGCAAGAACGCTGCGGTCTCGATTATCCTAGTTCTATTGACGATCCCCATTCCACCCGGCCGTTTCGCTTGGGCACAGGACGCGGATGAGGATGACGAGGAAGAAACAGCAACACCACAAACCCCTCAGCAAACGCCCGCCGTGCCGCAAGCCGCGCCGGCGACGCAAGCAACGCCGGCACCGCAAGCAACGCCGGCATCACCAGGAGCGCCGGCACCGCAAGCAGCACCGGGACCGCAAGGAGCCCCGACGGCGCAAACGCCGCCAAGTCCGCAGCCTCAACTGTCGCCTAGGGCCCGTCCGATGCAGCCGCCTGGGGCCGCTGCCGGACAGCCGCCGGCCGCCGCTGCCGGGCAACCGCAGCAGGCTCCCACGCCACCGCCGGAGCGGCGCCTCTTGCCCGCGCCGTCCGCTCGGGGCGCCGCCGGCGGGGATACCGTCTCGCTCAACTTTAACCGCGCCGATCTCATCGAGGTTATTCATGTTCTGGCGCAGCATTTGAGAATCACCTACACAATCGATCCGGACGTGAAGGGAACGGTGACCATCAATAGCGCCGAGCCGCTGCGTCGCGAGGACCTGTTTCCCGTCTTTAACCAGATTTTGCGGATGAACAACGCCGTCGCTGTCAAAGCCGGCGATAACATCTACCGCATCGTTCCGATCGAGAAGGGTAAAGGGCTCGCTCGGCCGGTCGGCGACGACCGCGAAGGGGGCTACGCGATTCAGATCTTGCCCGTGCGCTTTTTCTCCGTCGCCGAGATGAAGCGACTGCTGACGCCGTTTCTCTTGCCCGGCGGCGAGGTCTTCGATTTTCCGCGCGGCAATTTCTTGATGATCGTCGATCTTCCGGCCAACGTGCAACGGTTGACGGAAATCGCCGATATGATTGACGTGCAGACCTTCGTCGGCACGCGGACGGAAATCTATCAGCCCAAGGTCGCGAGCGCCGAAGATCTGGCGAACGAGATGACCAAAATCATGCAGTCCTACGCGTCGTCCTCGGCGCAGGCGGAGGGCTTCGCGGCGCAGTTCATTCCCGTACCGCGGATCAATGAACTGATGGTTATCGCCGACAGCGAGGCGGCGTGGACCTACGTCAAGCGCTGGCTCGAGCGGCTCGATACGATCGGCGAGGGACCGGGAAGAAAGATTCATATCTATCCGGTCGAGAACGGCAAGGCGTCGGAGCTCGCCGACGTGCTGACCCAGGTCTTGGGCATCACGACCGGACAGCGGCGCGACCGCGGCCCGACGCTCGAACAGCTGCATCGCGGAACGACGGGCAGCACGCCTCAGACGACGCCAGGATTTGGCGGACGGGCGCCGGGATTTAGCAGCGGCGGCGGTTTCAGCAGCGGAAATCCCAGTTCCGGCATGGGGAGCTACGCCGTTGCACCGGTACAGCAACAGCCGCCTCCCGCGACCGTTACTCCGCCGGGTGCCACAACTCCGCCGCGGCAGCAGCAGCCGACGCGTCCCGGCGCTCCGGGCGCGCCCGGTGCGCAGGGCGAAAGACCGGCGGAGGAACTGCGCGTCGTCGCCGACGTGACCACGAATACTCTCATTATCTTCGGCACCGCGCAGGAATTTCAGAACATCCGAACCATCCTCCGTGATTTGGACATTCCGCCGCGCCAGGTCGTGCTCGAATGCCTCATCGCGGAAGTCAAATTGACCGACAATAATACATTGGGATTTGACTACCAGTTATTGAAGGGGCCTGGAAAATCCGGCGGATTTACCGACGCGTTCAAAGCCGGAAGCGACAGCCCGCTTCCGATACAGTTCGGAGGCGGTGCCGGCCTCGCCGCCCTCATCGGGAACAACGTCGTCCGCGGTTTTATCACCGCGATACAAAGCGACAACCGGTCGAAAATCCTTGCGTCGCCGACGATACTCGCGACCGACAATCAGCCGGCGCGAATCCAGGTTGGCGATGAGATTCCGGTCGCCACCGGCACGATCGACACCTCCGCCGGCACCGGTGTCGCTACTTCGACTGCGATCCAGTCACGCAATACCGGAAAGATTCTGACGATCATCCCGCAGGTGAACGCCAAAGGGCAGGTCAGCCTTCAGCTGAAGGTCGAGGTGAGCAAGCAGGGAGGTAATGTCACTGTTGGCAGCAGCGGCAATAGTTTTCCGTCGTTCTCCACGCGCGACGTGGAAACCACGGCGGTCGTCAGCGACGGCGATACGCTGTTCATCGGCGGCATCTTCGCTGAAGACCGCGATCGAGGCCGGAGCGGAATCCCATTTCTAATGGACATTCCCGTTTTCGGATGGTTCTTCAGAAAAACCACGGATACGCTGACGGAGCGCACTGAGCTGATCATCATGATCACGCCGCGCGTCATCCGCAACCGCAACGAATCGCTTATCGCTACCGACGATTTCCGGCGCAAGCTCTCGACGGTCGCGGGCGAGATCGAGCGCATGCGGCGCGGACCGGCGAAAGACGATCTGCCGCCACCGAAAGTGGTTATCCCGGAGCCCGAATCGCGGCTGTCGCCCGACGCGCTGCCTGAAAACGCGCCGAGGCTCAGCAGCAGCTCCGCCCAGACGGACGCGCGTGATGTTCCTTCAGAGTCGGCCGCGTCCATAACGGCGCCGGACAAGCAATCCGGCCCAATGAAAACGGTGGTCAAATATCTCACCTTTGGTCTGGTACGATAGGCGACCGCTTCGTTCTCGTTAAAAGAAGCCCGGACCCTCGTCCGGGCTTCGCATTTTATGCACGACGCCGACTTACTCGGATTGCTCGAAAAACTTCTGTCGCTGCCGACCGCGCCTTTTCATGAGCGTTTCGTCAGTGCATTTCTTCGCGATGAATTGACCCGATGCGGTATCGATTTCACCTGCGATCAGTACGGGAACATCATTACCAGCCCAGGCGGCGCGCCCGCCTTAGCGCTCGTCGCGCACATGGACCATCCCGGCTTTGAGATCGCCGACGCTGGGGCGAAAACCGCCGGGGCCGCATGGCACGGCGGGGTCGACGCGAAATATTTCCGCGGGGCGCGCGTCGTTGTCTACGACCAAGAGACGGGCGCGATCGCCGCCCGCGGGACGGTGCGGAGAATCCGCAAAAATGCCGCGGGACGGGTCGAGACGATGACGCTCGGCCTGAACGGCTGGGTCCGCGCGGGCGACTTCGGCACATGGGACCTTGTCCCGTTTCGCCGTCGCGGCGGGCTCGTTCGGACGAAAGGCGCCGACGACCTGGTCGGCTGCGCGACTGTTCTGTCGACGCTCAAGCGTCTTAAGGCGCGCGGTCTGGAGAGCGGCCTACTCGGCGTCTTTACGCGCGGAGAAGAGCAGGGCTTCCTGGGGACTCTCGGCATGATCCGCTCCGGCGCTCTGCCGCCCACGGTGAAAATCATCTCCGTCGAAACCAGCAAGGCGCTGCCCGGCGTCGTGCTCGGCGGCGGTCCCGTGATCCGCCTCGGCGACCGTGCGAGCATGTTCGATCATCGAATGGTTTATTTCATGGATGCGATGGCGCGCGATCTGCGTCGAAAAGAACGTCGCTTCCGCTCTCAGCGCCGCGTCATGGACGGCGGCACATGCGAGGCGACGCCCTATCAGCTCGCCGGCCATA
Source organism: Verrucomicrobiia bacterium (assembly GCA_035495775.1). Classification (GTDB taxonomy): domain Bacteria; phylum Desulfobacterota; class Binatia; order UBA9968; family UBA9968; genus JAJPJQ01. The sequence goes on from DATJFG010000030.1 coordinate 11,468, forward strand.
TCGTCGGCGGTGTCGCCATCCCGCTGCACAACTATCACAATCAAGGAAAGAGTCGCATCGGCGCCGAGGCGGTCGCCGTTCGGGACGTGGAGAACGCCGTCGAGCTGCTGACGGAGCTATCGGCGCGAATCGGCGAATTCAACCAATCCACCGCCGAAGTTAAAAGCCGCATCGAAAGCGGCTGGGAGAAGTACGGCGAAAGGCTGCGCGGCCATTGACCGCAAACCGTTTCAATATCAGGCTGCCGTTTGTTATGATTAAAGTTCATGCTGAAAATGAGCGATAGCGGGGAAGGGGACGACGTGAATTCCAACAACTTCTCGATCGAAAAAGTTCAGGAAGCGCTCAGAAAGCAAAACTATATCGCCGACCGGCCGCTCGCGACGGTCGTCTATCTTTCCATCATCATGGGAAAGCCGCTGCTGCTGGAGGGAGAGGCCGGCGTCGGCAAGACAGAGGTCGCCAAGGTGCTGGCGGAGATCATGGGCAGCAAGCTGATCCGGCTTCAATGCTATGAAGGTCTCGACGCCAGCACCGCGCTTTACGAGTGGAATTATCCCAAGCAGATGCTGCGCATCAAGCTCGAAGAGGTGAGCCGCGGCGACCGTAGCGCCGTCGAGACGGAAATCTTCAGTCCAGAATATCTCGTCAAGCGCCCATTGCTGGAAGCGATCCAGAGCGAGGGACCGACGGCGCCGGTCCTCTTGATCGATGAGATCGATCGCGCCGATATGGAATTCGAGGCGTTTTTGCTCGAAGTGCTGTCGGATTTTCAAATCACGATTCCCGAACTGGGAACGGTCCGGGCCAGGGTCAAGCCTTACGTTGTCCTCACTTCCAACCGCACGCGCGAGATTCACGATGCGCTCAAGCGACGTTGTCTTTACCATTGGATCGATTATCCGAGCTTTGACAAGGAGCACGAGATCATCAGCGCCAAGTTCCCGTCGATCCACGGACGGCTCGCCGATCAGATTTGCGCCTTCATGCAGCAGGTGCGGCAGATGAACTTTTACAAGCGCCCGGGCGTGGCCGAGACGCTCGATTGGGCCGCGGCGCTGCTCGCGCTCAACCGGGACGGACTCGACGAGCAGACCGTGCAGGAGACGATCGGCTGCGTCTTCAAGTATCGCGAGGATCTCAATCACCTCGAGGAGCAACTCGCGGCGAAAAAGATCGATCTCGATCCGGCGGCGAAGCCGATGGGCGGCGCGCCGGCTTAAAACTCCATGGAAATCACGGACGAACTCATCGCCACGACCGTCGAGAGATTCGCGCCGCGCGCCGGGCGCGGGACAGTGACGAACATTCTCGCTTTCAGCCGGGTCTTAAAGGAACTCGACGTCACGATCGGCTTGAGCCAGGTCATCGACACCAATCGCGCGCTGCAGCACGTCGACGTGGGAAATCGCGGCGATTTCCGTGCGGCGCTTCGCTCCAATCTCATTTCCGACCGCGAGCACATACCGATCTTCGACCGCGCGTTCGATCTCTTCTGGCGCCCGCGCCCCGACGCCGAGCTGGATGCGCCGTCGGACATTCCGCTGCCGGCCGATGATGCGGACATCGAAGACGGTCACGAGGCCGAAAGCAGCCATGAGCTTCTGGCCGAGCTCGCCGGCGCCGAGATCGGCAAGGACGAGGACAGCCAGCCGATCGCGCTCCCGACCTACAGCCCCGGCGAGTCGCTCAGCAAAAAGGATTTCAGCGACCTCGGCATCGAGGAGAGCCGCGCGATCAGCCGCGCTATTCTCTTGATTGCGACGAAGATCGCGACGCAGATGAGCCGGCGGAAAAAACGCGCCACCAGGGGCCAGCAGGTCGATCCGCGCTGGACCATGCGGCGGAGCCTCAAATATGGCGGCGAGGTCGTCGAGCTCGTCAAACGCAAGCGGCGGATCAAAAAGACGCGCGTCGTCCTCTTGTGCGATGTCTCGGGCTCGATGGACTGTTACAGCCGCTTTCTCATTCAATTCATGTACGGCTTGCAAAACGAGCTCTGGGGCGTCGAGACCTTTGTCTTCAGCACGTCGCTGAGTCGCATCACGCATCTTATCCGCACGAAAGAGATCGCCGGCGCCCTGGAGCGGATCTCCCACACGGTTGTCGGGTGGTCCGGTGGGACGAACATCGGCCGCTCGCTCGCGACCTTTAACCGCGATTTCGCGCCGAGCCTAGTGACGCACCGGACCGTCGTCGTTATCATCAGCGACGGCTGGGACCGCGGCGACGTATCGCTGCTCGAGCACGAGATGCAGTCCCTCAAGCGCCGCTGCTATAAGATACTGTGGCTCAATCCTTTGTTGGCGAGCGAGAATTATGAGCCGCTCTGCAAAGGCATGCAGGCGGCATTGCCGTATCTCGATCTTTTCTTGTCGGTGAATAATCTCAACAGCCTGGTCGCGCTGGGAAGAACATTGCAGAGGATGGTCGCGTAAAGGAAAATACAAGCGTCTAATCGTTGGAGGTTCATATGGCCGGACCCGGATCATGTCAGGACGCCGATAAAGTCGAAGCGGCGAAAAAGGATTCGATCTATCATCAAATGAAGGATTTTCTGGACAAGGGCGAGACGCTCGCGGTCGCGACGATCGTTTCGACCAAAGGTTCTACGCCGCGCGAAGTCGGCGCGAAAATGGTGGTCACCGCATGGGGCGAGATTTTGGGTACGATCGGCGGCGGCTGCGGCGAGGCCGACGTCAAGCGCGAGGCGATCGAGGTGATCCGGACGCGGAAACCGCGCACGGTGCAAGTCGACCTTCTCGATGATATCGCCTCGGACAGCCCGGCGGTCTGCGGTGGGATCATGAATGTTTTTATCGAGCCGTGGTTTAAAGAAGGCAGCAGGTAGAGGCGGATAGAGAAAAATATGCCGAGCTTGGTCGATGAATTGATCCGCATCCAGGAAGAAGGCGCCGCCGGTGTCTTGGCCACCGTCGTCGAGGCGGAAAACGGCTCCCTCGAATCGGGCGGGAAAATTCTCATCCGCGACGGCCGGCAGGTTCTCGGCGCGATTGGCGACGAACGTCTCACCGCTGCGATCATCGCCGAGGCGGCTGAGCGTCTCAAACAAGAAAAGTCGAAACTGGTTCCTGTCGCGCTGCCGGGCGGCGGCAGCGCGCAGGTCTTTTTCGAGGTGCTGCCGGCGCCGCCGAAACTTTTCGTTGTCGGCGCCGGCCATATCGCCGTCCCGCTGGTTAAAATCGCCAAGATCCTCGATTTCCGCGTAACAGTGCTCGACGACCGCATTCTGTTCGCCAATCGCGAGCGCTTTCCCGACGCCGACGACATCCGCGTCGGCGACATGGCCGCGGAGCTGAAAGCCATGGCGATCACCCCATCGACTTACATCGTTCTGATCACTCGCGGTCATAAGTATGACGAGCCGTGTCTACGCGAAATCATCCACAGCCCGGCCAAGTACATCGGCATGATCGGCAGCCGTCGCCGCATCAAGGCCTGCTTCGAGCGCTTCAAGAGCGAGGAGAAGATCGCCGAGGAGGTGATCGCTCGCGTTTACGCGCCGATCGGCCTGGACATTGCAACCGAGACGCCCGAAGAGATTGCGCTCTCGATCATGGCGGAGATCGTCAAGGTGAGGCGCGGCGGCGAAGCGAGATCGCTATCGGGAAAGTAGGATCGGCTTCGGCGAAAAATGGTCGCGGGTCGCAAGCTAACCGGTGTTGTCTTTTCCGATCTCGGCCGGGCGGCATCGTTCATGACCGTCGACCGGGTGGCGGCCGCCCTTGAGGACGCGCTCGGCTTTGCGCCGTATCCCGGTACCTTTAACGTCAAGTTGAACACCCCCGAGTCGCGGCAGACATGGTCCGCGGTCAAGAATACCGCCGCCGGTATCGCCATCCGCACGCTTGATCCGTCCCACTGCAGCGCCCGTTGTTTTCGTATTCAAATTGAGGGAAACTGGCCCGGCGCGGTCATCCTGCCGGCCGTTGAGGGATACCCCGCCGATAAGCTCGAGGTAATCGCGCCGCTGCGCCTCAAGGACGCGCTCAAAGTCGAGGATGGGGCGCTCGTCATGCTGGAATTTGTCGACTGAGGCTTTATGCGAAGACTCATCATAGGGATATCGGGCGCCACGGGGGCCATCTACGGTGTGCGCATGCTGGAGGTGCTCTCGCGCGTCAAAGACATCGAAACGCACCTCGTCATGAGCCGGGCGGCGAAAATGACCATCCAGGTGGAGACGACTTACTCGGTGAGGGACGTCGAGGCGCTCGCCCATACCGTCCATGACATCAACAACGTGGGCGCCAGCATTTCCAGCGGCTCGTTTCGGACGGCGGGGATGGTCATAGCCCCCTGCTCGATGAAATCCATGGGGGGCATCGCCCATTCGATCGGCGGCGATCTTCTCGTCCGCGCCGCCGACGTCATCCTCAAAGAAAGAAAAAAGCTGGTCATCGTCGCCCGCGAGACGCCGCTCCATCTGGGACATCTCGAGAGCATGGTGGCGCTCACGCGCATGGGCGCCATTATCTTTCCTCCGGTGCCGGCGTTCTATCATCGGCCGAAGACGCTCGACGATGTCATCAACCAGACCGTCACCCGCATTCTCGATCAGTTCGATATCGACGTGACGCTCTTCGAGCGCTGGAGCGACGAGCAGATGGGCCGCCATCCCGGAGCCGAGCGCGTCGTGTCCGTGGCCTCGCGCAAGGAAGTCCGGCCCGCCAAGAAAACCAAGTGATCTTCCCCTGCCGCCATGGCTCGACCAGGGCGTAAGAAACCGCTGTCGCCGACGCAGCGGCGAAAAAAAGAGCATCTCGAGCTTTGTCTCGATACGCCGTCGGTCGAAAGCTCCGGCGGCACCGGCCTCGATCGATACAACTTCGTACACAACGCGCTCCCGGAACTCGACCTAGAAGAAATCGATCTCACGACGGATTTCCTCGGCAAGCGGCTGAAAGCCCCGATCTTGATCTCGTCCATGACGGGCGGCTTCGATCTCGCGCGCAAGATCAATCGAAACCTCGCCGCCGCGGCCGAGCAGTTGGGACTCGGCATGGGCGTCGGCTCCCAGCGCGTGGCGCTGGAGATGCCTGGCGTCGCCGATTCTTTCGCCGTGAGAGACATCGCGCCGCGCATCCTGCTGCTCGCGAATCTCGGCGCCGTGCAGCTCAATTACGGGTACGGCATCGAGGAATGCCGCCGCGCCGTGGCGATGATCGGCGCAGACGGCCTCATCCTCCATTTGAACGTTTTGCAGGAGGCGGTTCAGCCGGAGGGCAACAGGAACTTCAAAGGGCTCACCCGACGCATCGCCGATGTCTGTGCCGCGCTCGATGTGCCCGTGGTGGCTAAGGAAGTCGGCTTCGGGGTCTCAGCGGATGCGGCGCGGCGGTTACAACAGGCCGGCGTAAGGGCGATCGATGTCGCAGGCCGCGGCGGCACCTCCTGGTACGCCGTCGAGGCGAAGCGCTCGGCGGCGCAGGGGAAACCCGCCGGCGCGACGTTCTCGGAGTGGGGCATACCCACGGAGGAGGCGCTCGTCCAAGTGCGCGCGGCGCTGCCGACGATCGAGCTCGTCGCCTCGGGCGGCATCCGCAACGGCCTCGATATCGCCAAGGCCATAGCGCTCGGCGCGAACATCGCCGCCATGGGCCAGCCGCTTCTCGCCCCGGCTTTGGAATCGGTTGATAAGGTGGTAGAATCTCTCTCCGGCATTATCCGAGAAATTAAAATCGCCATGCTGTGCGTCGGTGCGGGCGATCTCGCGACGCTGCGAAAGGCACCGCTAACTCGGCGGAATCTGTAAGTTAGAATCCGCCGGTCCGGAAACCCTGTTGCGCCTATGGCCGAAGAGCTCAAGCGCCGGATTCTTCAATACATGGACGATCATAACACGATGACGCTGGCGACCTCGGACAAAGATGCGCCGTGGGCGGCGACCGTGTTTTACGCGAGCGACGGATTCAAACTCTATTTTTTTTCCGCGCCCGATTCGCGCCACTGCCAGAATCTGGCGGCGAATCCACGCGTCGCGGTGACCATCCAGGAGGATTACCACGACTGGAGACAGATCAAAGGGATTCAGCTCGAGGGACGCGTGGCGGCCGTCGATTCGCTGATCGAAAAGGGCAAGGCCATGACGGCCTATGCGCGCAAATACCCCGACGTCATTAAAATCTTCACCGATCCGCAAAGCGGGGGCTTGTACAAGGCTTTTCTCAAAGTGAAGTTTTATCGAGTCGCCCCCGAGCGCGTTTTTTTTATCGACAACGAACAGGGCTTCGGCAAACGGCAGGAGCTCGGGACCGAAGAGCTCGCGAGCTAACGCCCTCGACGGCGAAGCGGGGCTTCATTAGGAGATCATAGGAGAAACATCACCGATGTCGCAGGTTTTGGGCAATCAGTTGACCGAGGAGCTTTTTCACCGGCTGAAGGGCGAAGCGATGGCGTCGAAGGAGGGAAAGGCGATCGTCATCGTCACGACCGACGAGGCGGGCTGGCCGCATCCAGGTATGCTCTCGTATCATGAAGTCGTGGCGAAAGACCGCTCCAGCATCGATCTCGCCGTCGGCAGGCAAAGCACGACGGCGAAAAATCTCCGCCGGACGGGAAAGATCACGCTGCTCATCACCGATAGCGATGTGAATTACTACGTCAAAGGCGACGCCCGTCAGGTTAAAGAATCGATGGACGATGTCTCGTTCATGTCGCTCTTCCGCGTGACCGTCGAGCATCTGCTCGAAGACCTCGAGCCCGACGCCGTCGTTACGAGCGGCGTCACGTTCGAGCGGGCGAAGAAAAAAGAGGTCGAGGAGTTGGTGGAAAAAGTTTATCAGGGCCTTCGTCGCGAGCCGTGAAACGCCGCCGGAAATTTATCTTCATCGGCGTCGGCGCCGTGGTCGTTATCCTCGGCGTCGCCTACTGGGGATTCCGTGACGGCGCCAAGGAGAATCCTTATATCACCGCTCCGGTTCAAAAGGGCGACCTCACACAGGTGGTCACGGCGACGGGTACGCTCCAAGCGGTCGTTACCGTTCAAGTCGGAAGCCAGGTCTCCGGCACGATCAGCAAGCTTTACGCCGATTTCAACAGCAAAGTGAAGCAGCGCCAAGTCGTGGCTGAGCTCGATCAGGATAAATTCAAGGCCTCGGTCGAGCAGGCCAAGGCCAATGTCGTTTCGTCTCAGGCAAACACCGCCAAGGCGCAGGTGGCGGTCGAAGACGCGAAGCGGACGCTCGAGCGCAATCGCGAGCTCCGAAAGCGCGAGCTCATCGCGCAGGCCGATCTCGATGCCGCCGAGACCGCCTATAACAGCGCCGTGGCGCAGCTCAAAGTCAATCAGGCTCAGGTCGAGCTCGCCAAGGCGGCGCTCGAGCAGGCCCAGGTCGACCTCAACCACACGGTTATCAGCTCGCCGGTCGACGGCATCGTCGTCTCCCGCAACGTCGATGTCGGACAGACGGTCGCCGCTTCGCTGCAGGCGCCGGTCCTGTTTCTCATCGCCAACGATTTGTCGAAGATGCAGGTCGACACGAATGTGAGCGAGGGCGACGTGGGCAACGTCTGGCTGGATCAGGACGCGGTTTTCACGGTCGACGCATATCCCACCCGGCGATTCCAAGGCAAGGTGCTGCAGGTGCGCAACGCGCCGATCATGGTGCAGAATGTGGTCACCTATGACGCCGTCGTCGGCATCGATAATAAAGATCTCTTGCTCAAGCCCGGCATGACGGCCAATGTGCAGTTCATGGTGAACCGCAAAGAAGGCGTCCTGAAGGTGCCGAACTCGGCGCTTCGCTTCCGCCCGCCGGAGGACAAGCCTCAGCCCCAGGCGCCGGCTGAAGGACAAGAGGAACGGCCCGCCGCCGGCCGTGGCGGTGGCGCTCGCGAAGGCGAGCGCGGGGGCAATCGCGGCGGCCAAGCACAGCGCGGCGGCGGCCGCAGTCGCGAGGGAACGGTCTATGTCTTAAGGGGCCAGAAGGCAACGCCGGTGAGAATCCGCCTCGGCATCAACGACGGCACCTCGAGTGAAGTCGCCGCCGGCGACGTCAAAGAAGGCGAACAGGTCGTCGTCGCGATGTCGAGCGCCGGTCAGGCGCGCGCGTCCGGTCCTGCGAGGCGGCCCTTTGGCTTCTGAGCCGTCCGCGGTCTCTCCGCGCGCGCCGCACGCCGCCGCGGAAGAGGTCATCGCGATCCGCGATCTCCGCAAAATCTACCGCATGGGCGACATCGAGGTCGAAGCGCTCTGCGGCATCAATATTTCGATTCATCGCGGCGAGTTCGTCGCCGTCATGGGCGCGTCCGGATCGGGAAAATCCACGTTTATGAATATTCTCGGCTGCCTCGACCGGCCGACCTCCGGGAGCTATTTTCTCGAAGGCGAGGACGTGAGCCGGCTTACGCCCGACGAATGGGCTTTGATCCGTAACCGCAAGATCGGCTTTGTCTTTCAGGGCTTCAATCTGCTCTCGCGGACGTCGGCGTTGGAGAATGTCGAGCTGCCGATGATGTATAATAGCTTGCCGTCGCGAGAGAGGCGCGAACGAGCGGTGGAAGTCCTCAAGCTCGTCGGCCTCCAAGAGCGGCTCGATCATATGCCGAACCAGCTCTCCGGCGGCCAGCAGCAGAGGGTCGCGGTCGCGCGCTCGCTGGTCAACCGTCCGGCGCTCATTCTGGCCGACGAACCGACGGGCAATCTCGACAGCAAGACGAGCGCCGAGATTATGGAGCTGTTTCAGGATTTAAACGATCGAGAGGGCATTACCATCGTGCTCGTCACGCACGAGGCGGACATCGCCGGCTACGCCAAGCGGCAGGTGCTTTTTCGCGACGGCTTGATTATCTCGGATAAGAAAGTGAGGCAGTGAGCAGTGAGTGAGCGAGGAGCCTGATTTCTCTCCTCACTCCTCACGTCTCACTCCGCACCGTTATTTTATGTTGTACATGGCCTTTCGAATCGCGCTCCGGGCGCTTGGCCGCAACAAGCTGCGCTCGTTCTTGACGATGCTCGGCATCATCATCGGCGTCGGCGCGGTCATCGCTATGGTCGCGATCGGCGAGGGCGCCAAGGCGCTGGTGCGCCAGCAGATCGCGAGCCTCGGCACGAACCTGCTCGTCATCCTCCCCGGCACGGTGACGCTCGGCGGCGCGCGGACCGGGTTCGGCGGCCGGCAGAGCCTGACCGATCTCGACGCGAAGGCGATCATGGGGCAGATCCCGATCGTTGCGGGAGCTTCGCCGGTGCTGCGACAGATCCAGCAGGTGATCGGCGGCGAGCAGAATTGGTCGACGTCGGTCCAGGGCATCGCGCCGGAGTATCAGCAGATCCGCGATTGGAAAATCGTCGACGGGCGCTTCATCACGCAGGCCGATGTCGAAAGCACCGCGAAGGTCGCGCTCATCGGCCAGACCGTCGCCTACAATCTCTTCGGCGATGAGAACCCGATCGACAACATCATTCGAATCAAGAAGATCCCGTTTCAAATCGTCGGCGTCCTCGGCGCCAAAGGTCAGAGCGGCATGGGCAACGACCAGGACGACGTCGTCATGGTGCCGTACACGACGATGATGAAACGGATCATGGGCGTCACCTACATCCAGCAGATCATCGTCGGCGCGACGAGTGCCGATCTTACCGAGGAGGCGAAAAACCAGATCACGCTGCTGCTCCGCGAGCGCCACAAGATCCGGCCGGGGAACGACGACGATTTCATGATCCGCAATCTTTCCGACATCGCCGAGGCGGCTTCCAACAGCGCGACGGTGATGGCGGTCCTCTTGGGCAGCATCGCCTCGGTTTCGCTCCTCGTCGGCGGCATCGGCATCATGAACATCATGCTCGTGTCGGTGACCGAGCGGACGCGCGAGATCGGCATCCGCATGGCCGTCGGCGCGCGGAGCCGCGACATTCTCCTTCAGTTCATCGTCGAGGCGCTGGTGATGGCGGCGATCGGCGGCGCGCTTGGCATCGCGATCGGCGTCGCGAGTTCGAGCCTCATCCATCGCGTGATGGAATGGCCCGTCCTGGTGCGTCCCGACGTCGTCGTTATCGCGCTGCTCGTCTCCGGCGGCGTCGGCGTTTTCTTTGGCTTCTATCCCGCGCAGAAGGCGGCGCACCTCGATCCCATCGACGCGCTGAGATACGAATAGGCATCTGCAGCTCTGCGGAGCTTCGCGCGGCTATCGTTTTGAACCCGCCGGCGTTTCCGTGATTTCGAAATCGATTTCGCTGCGGAAGGCGTTGATGCGCAGGACCTTCACCCTGAGAGGGTCGCCCAGGCGGAACTTGCGGCCGTGGCGGCGGCCTTTGATCAGATATTCCTTCTCATAGTACTGATAGTCGTCGTCTTTGAGCGATGACAGCTTGACCAGTCCCTCGACGAAAAAATTCTCCAATTCGACGAAAAAGCCGAAGTTCGTCAGGCTCACGATAAATCCGCCGAACTCCTCGCCGATCTTGTCCATCATAAATTGCGCTTTTTTTAAATCGACCATTTCGCGCTCGGCATCCATCGCGACGCGCTCGCGCTCGGAGGTATGCTTCCCGGCCTCGGCCATGTAGCGGTCGAGTTCTTCGCGCTCGTTGGCCTTGAGCTTGCGCTTTTGCAGCGCCTCATCCAGCATGCGATGGACAGTGAGGTCGGGGTAGCGCCTGATAGGCGAGGTGAAATGCGCGTAGCAGACCGAGGCGAGGCCGAAATGACCGATATTCTCCGGCGCGTAATGCGCCTGCTTCATCGCGCGGAGCAACACGTGGTTCACGACTTTTTCTCCCGGTTTGCCTTTGCAGGCATCGAGCACCTTCTGCAGCTCCTTGGGCTTGATGCGCTCATGTTTCAGCGGTAGCCGGTAGCCGAGCGTCGCGAGAAACGGCGCGATCTCCTCGATCGCCTCGTGGTCCGGACCTTCGTGCACGCGATAGAGCAGGGGAAGATTGTTCTCTTTTAAGTGGCGCGCGACCGCTTCGTTGGCGGCGATCATGAACTCCTCGATGATGCGATGCGCGATCGAGCGCTCGGCGCGGACGATGTTCTCGGGATTGCCCTGAAGATCGAGGACGATCTCCGCCTCGGGGAGATCGAAATCCAGCGTTCCGCGCTCGCGCCGCTCGCCGTAAAGCAAAAGCGCCAGCTCTTGCATGCGGTCGAAGCCGTCGACGAGGTCGCGGTAACGCGCGAGGCATTCGGGGTTTTTATCCACGAGGATTTGGCGCACTTCGGTGTAAGTCATGCGCGCGTGGCTTCGGATGACCGAGTTGAAAAAGCGCGTCTTCAAGACCGCGCCGCGCGCCCCGAACTCGATGACCGCCGTCTTGGTGAGGCGGTCTTCATTCGGGTTCAGGCTGCAGATGCCGTTCGAGAGCTCCTCCGGCAGCATCGGCAGCGCCCGGTCGGGGAAATAGACGCTCGTGCCGCGCTCGTAGGCGTCCTGATTGAGCGCCGATCCGCATTTTACATAATAGGCGACGTCGGCAATCGAAACATAAAGGCGGTAGACGCCGTTTTCTTTTTCCACGTAGACCGCGTCGTCGAAGTCGCGCGCCTTCTCGCCGTCGATTGTGACGATCGGCAGCGAGCGGAGATCGACGCGGGCGGCGATTTCATCGGCCGGGATCGTCTGCGCGGAGGCCCGCGCCTCGCGCTTCGCCTCGGGGGAAAAAGCGATCGGGAGCGCGTACTGGAAGATGATCGCGCGCGCCTGGATCTCCGGATCATTGGGGTCGCCGAGCGTCTCCAGCAGGGCGGCCTCGGGGCTTGAGTATCCCGTGCCGTAGCGCGTGATCTCCGCCGCGATAACGGCGCCGGTTTCGGGCCGGGACGCCGGGCGTCCGAGCGGAATCGCCGCCGCGATGCGCGGGTCGGTCGGGATCAGGTAGCCCTCACCCTGGTGCTCTTCATAGGTGCCGATGATGCGCTTTTGTCCATGGTCCAGGATCTCTGCGACGTGAGCCTCGGCGGCGCCGCGCTTGCGCTCGACGCGGACGACGACGCGGTCGCCGTGCATGACGCGGCGCATCTCGCGACGGCTTAAATACAGGTCCTCTTTGGCGCGATCGTCGGGAATAAAAAAGCCATAGCCGTCGGGATGGGCTTGGACCCGGCCCGTGAGACAATTGTCGCTGTTAGGCAGAGAGTAATGATTTTTCTTTAAGCGAACGACACGCCCCTCTTTGGCGAGCGTCCGAAGATTTTCGACGACGTCGTTCAAATCGTCGCGCTCGCCGCCGATGCCCTTCAAAATCTCCGCGGGAGTGAGGCGATGCCGCGGCCGGGAGCGAAAATAGGATAGAATTTTTTCCGCTGTCGCGGCCATGATTCATTATGCCGGAAAAAGGGCAACGGCTGAAGCGGCTATTCCTCGGTCGCGAGCTCCTGCATGAGCCAATCATCGGCGAAGCCGTCGGGACGGGCGATCTCGACGATATCGATCTCGTTTTTGAGCGATTCGAATAAGGCTTGAGCAGTCGTCAGAAAGTCTTCGACGACCAGCGCGACGATGAGGGCCTTTTTTCTATCGATGGTGCGGATGATGCCCACCCCGTCGTAGGACTCGAGCACGAACTTGACGTAAGCGATGTCCTCGGGCCGGAGAGCGAAATACATCTCATGTAAATTCATGATCACCTCACGGCCGCCGCGTCCGCCTTCGCGGGCCCGCTCACGCGCACGTGTGCGAGGTTTCCGCCGACCCGAAACGGCACGGCAAGGCTGCCGTTGCGATCGACCAGCGAGCGGACCGCCGGCTCGTCACGCGCCAGCTCTTGCGTGATTTCCGGTGTGAGCGTCAGGAGCGCGTCCCATTGAAGAGTCTTGTCGAGCCCCACCGAGCCCTGGCCGCCGATCGCGTAGTTCGCGGCGGATAGGAGCAGGTTCTTACTGTAAGCGCGGCCGCCCTGAACGGTGAAATTGGCCGTCAGAGTCTCGAAAGGCGTATCCTTACGCTCGGCCAATGTCGCCAAGGGTTGCGGCCACCGTCGGGGCGATCCGTGAAGGTCCACCACGCGCACGAGGACAAGTCTAAGAAGATTGAAATCCTTCAGCGCGCCGCCGCGAATCTGCGTCTCGCCGGCGCCCGCCAGCGCTTGCGGCAGCGCTGAAATATTTTTTGCGGCGGCTCGGAACGTCCCTTTCAAGGACAAGCGCCCGTCGAGATATTCTTCCAGACCGGGGATCTTCCGCTTGAGGAGAGTCTTGAGCTCGACGGTTTCAATATTCGGCTCGGCGGACAACCTCACGGAATTGTCCGCAGCCGTGTCCCACGAGACGGCCGCGCGAATGCTCCCGCTGAGCGTTTGAAGCGCGACGTTTTTAAAGCTGAAGGTCGAGGGGCCCCAGACAATGTCGCCGCGCAAATTTCGGTACGGCACCGACGTCAACGTTCCTTCGCTGGAGGAAACACCGCCGCGAAGCCACGGCTTGCCTTCTCGAAGCGATATCTCCCCCGTGCTCGCAAAGGCTTTCATCTCATCGCTGCGGAAAACCGCCGAAGCGCCGAAATCCGCCGGTTTCAGCATGGGGGAGCGCATCGAATAGCGAAGCACCGGCTGCGAGACGTCGGCGATGCCCGCACCGATGGCGACATCCGTGGCGCCCGAGTGCAGTATCAACCGGTCGACGCGCGCGTCTTTGCCGTGGAAAGAAACTTCCCCCGTCGCGCGCTCGACGCCGCGGCCGCTGCGGCGCTCTTTCACCTGAATTTTATCCAGAGAGACAGCGCCTCGGATTGCGAGGCCCGTATTCGTATCGAGGGTCTTCGCGAGCGTGAGGCGCGCGCTCAAATGGCCGCCGAGATCGTAAGCGGATAACGGCAACAGGAGTTTTTCGAAATTGGCGAGGGCGAGCGCGTCGGCGCTGAGGTTGAGCGAAAGCCGCCGCTCGGGGATTTCGTCAATGGCCCCGGAAAACTTTATCTTCGAATTGTTGAGCGCCAGCGTCGAATCGCCGAAAACGATCCTGTCTTTATCGCGCTCCATGTCGAGCGTGAGATCGGCGGCAACGCCTTTCGCCTTTTTCAGCCAGCTTCCATACACGATCTCGCTTTCGTCGCCTTTGATCGCCGCCCGGATTTTCAGCGCGGCGGGCGTTCCTTCAAGATCGGCGGAAACATTGACCGGCCCGTCGACGAGCAGCGAAGACGGCATCGCCTGCGAAAAAAAAGGAATCGTCTTCAGCTGCTCGAGCGGCAGAGGATCGATCACCAGGCGCAGCTTCAGCGCGGCGCTCTCCGGCGCGCCGCGGGAAAAATCCAGGTCGCCCTTAAGGGTGATATTGTTTCCCGCCGCGCCGAAAAAGGCGCCGGTCAGGTTCAAGCCGACGAAACGCGGGCGCTCCAGGATCCCTAGAACTTGCGAATCGAAGCTGATGGGGCCGTTCGGCTGCAGGTAGCCCGAGAACACCGACCGCAGCGGCGGGACCGCGCGCGTGAGCTGCGCCAGCAGCAACGAATCGCAGCGGACTCTCAAATTAATCGGCGCTTGGCTCCACGACCGGCCGGACAATGGCCCCGCCTCGCCCTGGACGGTGAAATTGCGTCCCTCACCCTCGAACAGCTCGCCGGAAAGCTTGATTTTGGCGGGGCTGTTGAGAGCGCCGCTCGCGGAAAGGTCGAGACGGCGGACGCGTATCTCGATGGGCTCCCGCGCGGTGCGGTCGATGTAATCGATGCTGCCGTTGTTGATATTGATACCGGTAATGATATGGCGCGGCGGGGAAGCCGGTTTCTTTTCTCTGCCCCCATCGCTCGGCGTTTCAGCCGGCGGCTTGGACCTTTTGTCGCGCGGCGGGGCGAGCGCGGCGATATTGATGACTCCCGCCTCGTTTTTGATGATCTGGATTTCGGGCTGTTCGAGGATGAACTTTTCAATCCGCAGCCTGCCGGCGAGAAGCGGCAGCCATCGAAGCCGCATTCTCAGTTCCTTCGCCTGGAGAAACGGAGTCGCGGCGAAGGACGGATCCTCGGCGATCTGCAAATCGCTGGCGGCGACTGCGGGGCCGCCCCATAGGCTGACGGTCAATTCTCTGAACGTGACGGCGCGGCCGAGCAAGCGCTCGAGGTCTTCTTGAATGCGCGCGCGATTGCGTGCGATGAGGCCGTTGAGTGAAAAATTGAAAACGACGAGCAGGGCCGTTATCAGAATGAGTACGACCGGAACGATTTTACGGCTCATGCCGCGGAAACGAACTTTCGTCGGCGCCGCGCGTTACGGAATCCGCTCCACGATCGTGGCAATGCCCTGGCCGACACCAATGCACATCGTCGCGAGCCCGTAGCGGCTGCCGCGCCGCTTCATCTCGTAGAGAAGAGTCGTTAGGATGCGCGCGCCGCTGCAGGCGAGCGGGTGGCCGAGCGCGATGCCGCCGCCGTTGACATTGACCCGATCCATGCTGAGCCCCAGCTCGCGGACGTTGTGGACCAACTGTGAGGCGAACGCCTCGTTGATCTCGAAAAGATCGATCTGATCGGCGGATAAGCCGGCGCGCTTCAGCGCCTTCAAGGTCGCCGGCACCGGCGCGATGCCGAAGTAAGCCGGATCGACGCCGGCGACCCCCGAGGAGACGATGCGCGCCATCGGCTTGAGCCCGAGCGCCTTCGCCTTCTCCGCGCTCGCGATGAGCAGGGCCGCGGAGCCGTCGGAGATCTGAGACGAATTCCCCGCGGTGACGGTGCCGTTCTTTCGAAAAACGGGTCTCAGCGCCGCGAGTTTCTCCATCGACGTGTCGGCGCGCGGCCCTTCGTCTTTCGCGTGAATGATTTTATCGCCCCGTTTTTGCGGCGCCTCGATGGGAACGATCTCTTCCTTGAAGCGGCCGCTTTCGGTGGCCGCGACGGCGCGCCGGTGGCTTTCCAGCGCGCAGGCGTCCTGGTCCTTGCGGCTGATGTTGTATTTCTCCGCGACGTTTTCCGCCGTCTCGCCGTTGCTGATGAGCGGGTACAGCTCGCCCAGGCGCGGGTTGGGGAAGCGCCAGCCGACGGTCGAATCATAGACCGTCATGTTGCCCTGCTGGAAAGGATTGGCGGTCTTGAGCATAACCCACGGCGAGCGCGTCATGCTTTCAACGCCGCCGGCGATGAAGAGGTCGCCGTCTTCCAGCGCGACGGCGCGCCCGGCCTGATTGATCGCCTCGAGCCCCGAGCCGCACAGCCGGTTGACGGTGCAGCCGGGGATCTCCATCGGGAGTCCGGCCAAGAGCGCCGCCGTGCGCGCGACGTTGCGCGAATCCTCGCCCGCTTGATTGGTGCAGCCGAAAAAAACATCTTCGATCTCGGCCGGCTTGATTCCGGTCTTCTGGACGAGCTTGGCGATGGCGTGCGCGCCGAGGTCGTCGGTGCGGATGTCCTTTAAAATGCCGCCGTGCCGCCCTATGGGGGTGCGGACGGCGTCCACGATGACTGCTTGCTTCATAGATCGTCGGCTTTCTGTGATGCGGTCAGTTAATAGGTGTAAAATCCCCGGCCGGCGGCCTCTCCCAGCCAGCCGGCCAGGACCATTTTTTTGATCAGCGGCGCCGGCCGATAACGGTCCTCGCCGGTCTCCGCCTGCAGCCCTTCGAGGACGGTCAAGATTTCGTCGAGCCCGATACGATCGGCCCAGCGGAGGGGCCCCTCGGGATAGTTGAGGCCGAGCTTCATCGCCGTGTCGATCTCTTTCGCCTCGGCGACTCCTTCCTCCAGCGCGCGCGCGGCCTCGTTCACGATGAGGCTTAGTATACGCGGGAAGACAAGGCCCGGCGCATCCCCCACGCACGCCGGCTCTTTCCCGAGCGCACGAAAGAAACCTTCCGCGTCGCGGAGCGCCCTCTCCTCGGTCCTCAAGCCCTTGCTCAACTCTACCACTTTTTTGTCCTTGAGGGGATAGAAGGTGGCGAAGCCGACGATGCGCTCGGGGGTCGACGTCCACGAGGCGATGTGGGTCGTCGAAAACCCCAGGCACGAGGACAAGATCAACGCCGTGGGCGAGCCGGAGTCGAGGTTTTTAAGAATATCGCGCTTGTAGTTTTCGTTACCCGAGGAGGTTTCGACGATCACCGAGCTGGAGATAGCGGCGGCGCCGGCGTCGGGATAAAGCTTGGCGTCGTAACCGGCGGCTTCAGCCAATCCGATCAGCTCCCCCGCCAGACGGTTTCGGCCGACGACGATGACGCTATTTTTCGCCATAATTATAAAAGCCGCGGCCGGTCTTCCGGCCCAGGTTGCCCGACTGCACCAGCCGGTGCTGGATCGGGCTCGGGCGAAATCGGGGATCCTGAAAGAATGCGGCATAGAGCGATTCGGTGGCGGCATAGTTGATGTCGTTGCCGATTAAGTCCATGAGCTCGAAGGGACCCATGCGGAAGCCGCCGATGCTTTTCATGATGTTGTCGATCGCCTCGACGCTCGCCCCGCCGTCGCCGAGAATGCGCAGCGCCTCGCCGTAAAAGGGGCGCGCCACGCGATTGACGATGAAGCCGGGAGTGTCCTTGGCGTGCACCGGCGTCTTGCCCATGTCGCGCATGAGGGCGGCGGCGCGCTCGACCGCCTCGCGTGTCGTGCGCTCGCCCTGGACCACTTCCACCAGCGCCATCAAGGGAGGCGGATTGAAATAGTGGAGGCCGAGGACGCGCTCGGGTTTCTCTGTCGCGCCGGCGATCGCCGTGACGGAGAAAGAAGAAGTATTCGTTGCGAGCAGCGTCTCGGGCGCCGTCAGGGCGTCGAGTGTCTTGAAAACCTCACGCTTGAGCTGCATCTTCTCGGGCACGGCTTCGACAATAAGTCCGCAGCCCGCGAAATCCTCGAGCTTCAGCGTCGACGATAAGCGCGCGAGCGTGCCGGATTCCTGCTCCGCGGTGATCTTGCTGCGCTCGCGGCCGCCCTTAAGAAAGCCTTTGATGCGGTCGAGCCCCCGGTCGATAAACTCCTGCGAGACATCGTAGACGAGCGTCTCGTAGCCCGCCTGCGCGGCGACCTGCGCGATGCCGGCGCCCATCGTGCCGGCGCCCAAGACGCCGATCTTGATGTTCTTGTCGCTCATCAAAGAATTTTCAGTTTCAGGTTTCTAGTTGGAAGAGCCCTCTTAACTTGAAACATGAAACCAGAAAGTTGAAACTTTATTTTCCGGTAAACACCGGCGCGCGCTTTTCCAAAAACGCGCTCACGCCCTCATCGTAATCGGAGCTCCGCCCGGCGATCTCCTGGAGATACGCTTCGTAATCGAGCTGGTCGGCGAGGTCGCGCATCATCGCGCGGTTGACGGCGCGCTTGATGAGGCTGATACTGCGCGGCCCCTTGGCGATCTTCTCCGCGATGCCGCGCGTCGTCTTCGCGAGGTCCGCTGTGGCCACGACCTTCGCCACGAGGCCGATGCGCTGCGCTTCGCGCGCATCGATCGGCTCGGCCAAGAGCAGCAGCTCCATCGCCTTGCTGAAGCCCACCAGGCGCGGCAGCACGATGCTGCCGCCGCAGTCCGGCGCTAGACCGACGCGCGCGAAGGCCTGGACGAACGTCGCGTCTTCCGAGGCGATGCGGAGGTCGGTGGCGAGCGCGAGGTTGCAGCCGGCGCCGGCGGCGACGCCGTTCACCGCCGCGATGGAAATCTTCTCCGTGCGGCGCAGCCGCAGAATGATCGGATTGTAGCGCTCGCGCAGCGAGGCGCCGAGCGAGCCTTTTTTCTCCGGCGTGCGGCCTTTCAAGTCCTGTCCGGCGCAGAAGCCACGCCCCGCGCCGGTGAGCACGATGACCCGTATGTCCTTGTCCTCATCGGCGTCTTTGAGCGCGCGCTGCACCTCGCCGTTCATCTCGATGGTGAAGGCGTTCATCGCCTGCGGCCGATTGAAGGTGATGGTCGCGACGCGGTTTTGCTTTTCGTAGAGGATGTTCTGGAAATCCACCGGGACCCGCCGCTCCTTACTTTCCCTTGAACTCGGGCTTGCGCTTCTCCAAGAACGCCTTCATGCCTTCGCGGCGGTCCTCGGATGAAAACAAGAGATAAAACGACTTGCGCTCGAATTCGAGACCCTCGTCGAGCGTCGTATTGAGCGCCTTGATGATCGATTCCTTCGCGAATCTGACGGCGATCGGCGGCTTCGCCGCGATCTTCGCGGCGATGCTCTTAGCCTCGTCGATCAGCGACTCGACCGGCACGACCTTGTTGACGAGACCCAAGCGCTCCGCCTCGGCGGCCTCGATGAAATCGCCCGCCAGCACCATCTCCATCGCGCGGTACTTTCCCACCAGGCGCGTCAGCCGCTGAGTGCCGCCGCTGCCCGGTATGGTACCGAGATTGATTTCGGGCTGGCCGAAGCGCGCCGTCTCCGACGCGATGATGATGTCGCAGGAGAGCGCGAGCTCGCAGCCGCCGCCGAGCGCGTAGCCGCTGACCGCGGCGATCACCGGTTTGGAAATCTTATTGATGCGGTCGCGGAAAGCCAGCCGTCCCTGAATGCGCTCGTCGAACGGCCCCGCGTCGGCCATCTCCTTGATGTCCGCGCCCGCGGCGAAAACCTTCTCGCCGCCGGTGACGATCATGACCCGCACCTCCGGATCGCGATCCATCTCCTCGAGCGCCAGCGCGACTTCTTTGACCATCGCGTAAGACAGCGCGTTCAGCTGCTGAGGACGGTTCAGCGTGACGATCGCTATCGGCCCGGTCTTTTCGACGAGAACGTTTTCGTAGGCCATGGGGATATCGGAGAGCTATATACCAAAAGCTCGGGCAGTTGAAGGGATGGCGGCGGGGTTGCAGCGCAAACGGAACTGGATGAAATCGTCGGAATTGCTAAGCTTTAAACGCCCGGTCCGGACGCCGGACGTTCGCCTGATGCACCGATGAAACAACAAAAAGCCGAGATTCTGTCGATCGACGGGCGCGAGGTCCGGGTGACCCACCCGGACAAGGCCTATTTTTCACAGCAGACAAAGCTCTCGAAGCTCGATCTCGTGCGCTACTATCTGTCGGTCGCGCCGGGCGCTCTTGCCGGCATCCGCGACCGGCCGCTCGTTTTGAAGCGCTTCGTCGACGGCGCGCACGCACAGCCGTTCTACCAGAAGCGTGCGCCGGCACAGCGCCCGCCGTGGCTCAGAACCGTGACACTTTCGTTCCCATCGGGCCGCACGGCTGAGGAGGTGGTGGTCGACGACGCCTCCGGCCTCGCGTGGATTGTCAACCTGGGCTGTATCGAGCTCCATCCGCATCCCGTGCGCGCGGGCGATCTCGAACACCCCGACGAATTGCGCGTCGATCTCGATCCCAATCCGGGCATCGGCTGGGACGACGTGCGCCGCGTCGCGCTCGAGGTGAAAGCGTTTCTCGAGGAGATGGGGCTTCGCGGCTGGCCGAAGACGAGCGGCTCGCGGGGAATGCACGTGAACGCGCGCATCGAGCCGCGCTGGACGTTCGTCGAGGTGCGCCGCGCCGCGCTCGCCTTATCGCGCGCGATCGAGCGCCGCGCGCCGGCGCTGGCGAGCTCGAAGTGGTGGAAGGAGGAGCGTCACGGCGTGTTTCTCGACTACAACCAGAACGCGAAGGACCGTACGACCTGCTCGGCCTATTCCGTGCGCCCGCTTCCGGATGCGCGCGTCTCGACGCCGCTCCACTGGCATGAGGTCGCCGACTGCGACCCGGCGGACTTCACCGTGCTCACGGTGCCCAAGCGTCTGGCGGAGCTCGGCGATCCGCACGCGGACATGGATAAGGCGCCGGGCTCGCTCGAACGGCTGCTGGAGCTCGCGGCCGAAGACGAGGCCGCCGGTCTCGGCGACGCGCCCTGGCCGCCGCACTTTCGCAAGATGGAAGGCGAGGCGCCGCGCGTCGCGCCGTCCCGCGCCCGCGCGGCGACCCAGAAAAAGTCGCGCACGAAGGCGCCGCTTGTCGTCGTCGCGAATTCGCCGGACCGGGAAGCGGCCCGCGCCGGTCTGGAGCGGTGGAAGAAGAAACACGGGAAAGCCGCGGCGCTGCTCGCCGCGGACGACGTGCTGGTCGATTCGATGCGCGGGCGCTCGTCGACCTGGACGAGGATCCGGGTGAATCTGCGCCATGTGCCCGAAGAGTTGCGCCCGCCGCAGGAAGCTCCCGATCCCGACGACGATCCGACGCGCGAGTGGCGCCCTTCGAGACGCCGCGGAAACCGTGGCTCCTCAGGGTAAACGGCAGCGATTCACCGCCCGCCGGCGAAAATCTCGGCCAGCTCTTCGGGCGCCACGACTTCCAGCTGTTCATACGTGCAATCGCGCGGCTTCTTGTCGGTGCGCCACCTGCGAAACTGCGCGGTGTGGCGGAAGCGATTCCCCTGCATGTGGTCGTAAGCGACTTCGACGACGAGCTCCGGACGAAGCGGCTCCCAAGACAAGTCCTTGCCGCCGCTCCAGCGGCTCTGCGCCCCCGGCATGCGCTGCTCGGCATCGCCGTCCGCCGATCCCTGCTCGGACCAGTCTTTCCATGGGTGATGGGCGAGCGCGTTTTTCCGGTAAGGCTTGAGAAACTCGACCAGCTCGCGCCGCTTCGCCTCCGTAAAGCTCGCGCAGACGCCCACGTGCTGCAGCGCGCCGGCGTCGTAGAGCCCGAGCAGGAGGGAGCCGACCATCGTCCGCTCGCCTTTTTTGTGCCAGCGAAAACCGGCGACGACGCAATCGCATTCGCGCTCGTGCTTGATCTTGAGCATCGAGCGCTTGTTGGATTCGTAAACTCCCAAAACCGCCTTGGCGACGACGCCGTCGAGACCGGCGCCCTCGAAGCGGCGAAACCAGTCGCGCGCGGTCGCCAGATCGCGCGTCGCGGGCGTGAGGTGGATCGGCGGCGCCGCCGATGAAAGCAGCGATTCGAGCCGGCGCCGGCGATCTTCGAAAGCGGTGTCGCGAAGATCCCGGGCTCCCTCGGCGAGGAGATCGAAGAAAACGATCGACGCCGGGGTTTGTTGCGAAAGCAGTTTCACGCGCGACGCGGCGGGATGAATGCGCATTTGCAGCGCGTCGAAGTCGAGCGCGCCGCGCTGCGCGACGACAATCTCGCCGTCGAGGACGCAGCGCGCCGGCAGCTGCGAGCGGAGCGGGTCGATGAGCTCGGGAAAGTAGCGGTTGAAGGATTTTTCGTCCCGGCTCTGAATTAGAATTTCATCGCCGTCGCGAAACACGAGCGCGCGGAACCCGTCCCATTTCGGCTCGAATATCCAGCTCCCGCCTGTCGGCAATTCGCCGACCCGCTTGGCGAGCATCGGCAAGACCGGCGGGTTCACGGGAAGACGCATGGTTTAGTATACTGCACCCGCGAACGTCACCAATACGGAGTCCAGGGAAACTGTAAAGTAACCCGCCGCTCGTTCTGCGTCGTCTTTTCACACCGCAGGGGTGTATGACAGACTGCGAGCGTTGATCAATCTTCGATTTGACACCCCCTCGGCGCTTTGCGAATATGGCTGGGCCATGGCGAATCGCGGCGAACCCTCCACCCGTCATTACGACGAGAAGCTCGAAGCGCTTCTCAAATGCGCGGCGAAAATCTTCGCCGAGAAGGGCTTTCACAGCACTTCGATCCGTGACATCTCGCGCGAGACGGGAATGAGCCTCGCCGGGCTCTATTATTACTTTCGCACCAAAGAGGAGCTTCTCTATTTGATCCAGGAGCGCTGCTTTTTAACGCTGCTCGAGCGCTGGGAGACCGCGGTCAGCCCCGACGCCGACGCGCGGGTCCGCATCCGCGTCTTCGCCGAGAACCATCTCGGTTTTTTCCTCCACAATATGCACGAGATGAAGGTCATGGCGCATGAGGATGAGTCGCTTACCGGCGAATTCCAGGAGAAGATGCTGGTGATCAAGCGCCGCTACGTCAAGATTCTGATGGATCTGATCGGAGAGGTGCAGGGGCGTGAAAGCGGCCGGGTCATCGACCTCCGCGCCGCGACGTTCTCGCTCTTCGGCATGATGAATTGGATCTATACCTGGTACCATCCGAAGCGCGATCTGCCTCTGCCGCAACTGATCGAGCAGATGCTGAGAATTTATTTCTTCGGCATCTTGAAGGGCGGCGAAGCCGCCGAGCCGTGGTTTACGGCCGCAGCGGCGGGCAGGGATGAGGCGACTTTTTCACTGTGGCGGAACCTGCCTTCCGAATAGAAAATCAGCCCGCTTGGGTGGCCCAGGCGTTCTTTCGACATTCGACGGAGAAATCAATGATTACGATGGGAGCGAAGGCGCCTGATTTCGAGTTGAAAGGCGTCTACCGCGGGAACGTCGCGGATTACTCGTTGAAATCGTTTGCCGGAAACTGGCTCGTGCTGTTTTTTTATCCCGCGGACTTCACGTTTATCTGCCCGACGGAAGTCACAGGCTTCAGCAAGATGGCCGGAGAATTCCGCGCCGAAGGAGCGGAGATCCTCGGCGCCAGCGTCGACCCGATCGAGACGCATCGCTCGTGGATCGACGAGCTCGGCGGCGTCGATTATCCGCTGCTGAGCGACGTCGAAAAAAAGACGAGCCGCGACTACAGCGTGCTCGTCGAGAAAGACGGCGTCAGCGCGCGCGCGACGTTCATCCTCAATCCCGCCCGCGAGGTGAATTATTTCGTGGTAAGCCACATGAACGTGGGGCGGAGCGTCGAGGAGACGCTCCGGGTCCTCAAGGCGCTCCGCACCGGGCGGCTCTGCCCGGCGGAGTGGCGGCCGGGTCAAGCCAGCGGCGAATTGAAGTTAAAATACTAGATAGTCTTCGCGTCGAACTTTGGACTGAGGATTCTTTTTTCGCCTGAGGAGAAACCCGGAGAGATCCTTCACTTCGTTCAGGATGACACGGAGAGCTCGGCTTTGTCATTCTGAGCGTAGCGAAGAATCTCACCGCTCCGGCTCGAAACCCCAAAACCCTAAACTTGAAACCATTTTTATGGCGCTCGATGAAATTCAACGCAAGCGCGAGGTCATCGAAAGCCGGGCGCGCGTGCGCGAGTTCGTCTTCGGCATCCAGGACGGTCTCATGACGACGGTCGGCCTGTTGGCGGGCATCCAAGGCGCGACCGCGAACAACCTGGTCGTGATCATCACCGGGCTCACGTCGATGTTCGCCGGAGCGGTGTCGATGGGGACCGGCTCGTATTTGTCTTCGAATGCCGAGAAAGAAATTTTCGACAAAGAGATAAACGACGCGGCGGAACTGGCGGAGAAAGAGCCTTATATCGCCGCCGAAGGGCTGCTCAACGCGCTGAGCGGCGAGGGAATGAGCAAAGAGCAGAGCTATCGGATCGTGAAGCTGCTGGGACAACAGCACGGGGTCTTTCTGAGAACGTTTCAGGAAAAAGTCTTCGGACTGGGAACCGCCGAGATCAACCGGCCGATCCGGGCGGCGCTCGTCATGGGGCTTTCGTTCATGCTCGGAGGGGCGATCCCGCTGCTTCCCTATATTCTTTTCTCAGGCTTCACCGCGCTTTATATCTCGATCGGCCTCGCCGCCGTGACGCTTTTCTCCGTCGGTGTGTTCAAGGGATACCTCGCCGCGCGGCCGCTGTTCTGGTCCGGCGCGCAATTTTTTCTGATCGCCGTCGCCGCCTCGCTGCTCGGCTATCTCATCGGCCTGGGTGTGCAGCACTTCTTTCCCGGGATAACGATCCCGGCGGGATGATCGGCGCGGACGCCCGCCCGATCAAGCTTCTAAGCAGCGTCAGGTTCTCGCGGTCTTCCTTTAGATCTTTTCCCTTCGGTGTCTCGAGGCACATCGGGATGCCCCAGAAGCGCCGGTCATTGAGCAGCAGCCGGAACGCCTCGACGCCGAGCTGCCCCTGGCCGATGTGGTCGTGGCGGTCGACGCGCGAGCCCAACTCCTTTTTCGAATCGTTCAGGTGGAACGCCGCGAGGCGCTCGATGCCGATCAGCTCGTCGAATTGCTCGAACGTCGCTTCGTAGCCGCTCTTTGTGCGAAAATCGTAGCCGGCGGCAAAGGCGTGCTCGGTGTCGAAGCAGACGCGGAGCCGCTCGCTCTGTCTGGTCGCGTCGACCATGTCGCGGATCTGCTCGAAGCGGTAGCCGAGGCAGCTCCCCTGACCGGCGGTGATTTCGAGCGCTATCTTTGTCTTGAAGCCGCGGCACGCGGTATGCACGTCGTCGATCGAGCCGGCGATTGTTTTGATCCCGGCGAGCTCGCCGGCGCCCATGTGCGCGCCGGGATGCGCGATCAGCGCCCCGATGCCGAGCATCTCGCAGCGCTCCAGCTCATCGATGAACGCGGCGATCGACTTCTTCCTGAGCGATGTGTCGGGAGATCCCAGGTTCAAAAGATAAGAATCGTGCGCGACGACGGCGCCGATGCCGGTCTCCTCGCGGTTGCGCCGAAACAGCTCGATCTCGTCCTTGGCGAAGGGACGCGCAGCCCACTGGCGCGAAGACCTCGTGAAGATCTGGATCGCGTCGCATTCGACCTTTTTTCCCTCGAGCAGCGATTTGTCGACGCCTCCGGCGATCGACATCTGCGCGCCGAGCAGCGGGCCGGTGGGCTTTAAATGTGAATTTTTATTTTTGGAATTCGAATGGGTCATTCAGAGAAATGGCGTTTTTCCACCAGCGGCAGCGATATGCTTCCCGCGCTCAAAAGCCGGTCGTGGAACGCGCAGAGATCGAAGCGCGAGCCGAGCCGGTCTTGTTCTTTTTGACGCAGGCGATTGATGATCGTCCAGCCGAGCGCATAGCCCATCGGGATCGAGGGCGACTGGCTGTACCAATTGAGGTCGCCCTCCGCCTGCTGACGCGGGAACTGAAGCTCGCGCACCATGAGATCCGCGGCCTCGTCGTAGGTCATTCGTCCGGTCTGCGTCTTCACATCGATGATGATCCTGAGCGCGCGCCAGAGGCGGTCTTTCAGCATGACGAAGCGGTGCTCCTCGCTCTTCAAGAAGCCCTGCTCCTGCATGAACTGCTCGCAGTACAAGGCCCAGCCTTCGTAGAACACCGACGATTCGTTCATGAGCCGCGGCAGGGTCGAGGCCGCCGCAATCGAATTGGCCACGGTGAACTGCAGGTGATGGCCGGGATAACTTTCGTGCACCGAGGTATTCTCCAGGCCGACATAGTTGTGCTCGCGCAAAAGATCGTCGCTGTCGACGGGCGTCACGTAATAATAACCGATCTGCTCGGGGTCCTTCGGCGAGGGCGAAAGGTAGGCCGCGAACGGCATCTCGTGGCGCTCGAACTCCGGCGTGTAGACGACGCGAAGCTCTTCGCGCGGCGGAAAAGAGACCAGGCGCTTCTCGCGCACGAAAGCGCGCGCCGCTTCCATCGCCTTTTCATAGACCGGCAGCAATTCGCCGGCCGGCGGATGGCGCTCCTGGATCTTCCGCGCCGCCGCCTCGATGCCTTTTCCGGGGGCGATTTTCTCCGCCACTGCGGTCAGCTCCTTTTTGGTATCGACGAAGAGCTTTTCACCGAGCGCGAGCAGGGTTTCCGCGTCATGGTTGAGAAAATGTTTTTTCTTGAGCAGGAGGTGATAGTGCTCGGGGCCGACGGCGTAAGTTCCCCGGCTCCGCGCGAGGAGATCGAGCTCGAGGAATTGCTGAAAGCGCTGGATCGCCGCCTTCGCCGCATCGACTGCGCGGCCGAAGCGCTCCGGCTCCTTGATCGTCTCGTTGACGCGCGGAATATTGCGCAGATTGTCGAGAAACGAAATGCCGCCCTGCGCCGACTCGATCGCCAATTCGGTCCAGAGCCGCGGCGGATTCGCCTCGGCGCGGCTCAAATTTGTCATCCCCTGGTCGATGATCGCGGGGGACCGCTCCAGGCGCGCGAGCAGGTTGCCGCCGACGTCGTTGGTCGGGCGCACCGTCAGGATATAAAAATGAGAGGTCGAGAGGTACTGCTCCGCCGCTTTGAGGCGGTAGTCTTCCTTTTGGAACTCGTAGTTGTCGAGCGCGAGCCGTCCTTCGAGAAGGGCGTAGTCGAGCGTCTCGTCCGGGCCGAGCCCCTTGATCGATACTTCCCGCAGCCGCTTGAAAGACTCCGCGGCGAAGGCTTTTTCTTCCTCGTACGCCTCGTCGCTGTAGTCTTTCAGCCGATGATCGTACCCGGGCACGCCGTAGTGAATCGCCTCGGTCGGATGCAGCTCGAAGTACCGCGGAAAAAAATCGCTGCAAAATTTTGCGAACCCCGTCATGATCTTCAATTCCCGAGCGGTGCAAACATCTCGTTCAATGTCGGCCGGCGCGAAAGGTAACCCTGCTCATGAGCGTACTGGAGGAATTTCTCCAGCACAAGGCGGTTTGGCGGCGTTAGGCCGTGCTGGAACGGCTCTTCGCCGAAGGCCGCCTGCTCTTCCTCGACGACGAGCACGGCGGCGGGAAGCGCCAGTCTCTTTGGATAGGCATAAGCCCGGCGGCAGGCCTTCTCCGCGGCTTCGAAGGCGTCGACGAGTCTCGCGACGATCCACGGATGCTCGGCGGCCAGCGCTTCGCGCACGACGACCGTGTGCGTGATGGGAAAAATATTCGCCTTGCGAAAATAGCCGATCACTTCGGCGCGGCAATCGGCGAAAAGCCGGCGGATGCGCGGATCGCCGTTCTGAAAGCTCGCCGGTACGTTCGGCGCGATAAGGGCGTCGAGCGCGCCGTCGAGCAGGAGCGATTCGACGTTTTTTTCTCCGACGGCGATCCTAACGTCCGGCGGCGGCTCGAAGCCGGCGCCTTCGGCCTCCGAGGTGACCCAGCTCATCTCGCCCGGCCGTACACCGTAGAATTCCTGGAGGATGCCGCGCGCCCAGAGGCCGACCGTCAGGCGGTACTGATCCATGCCGACCTTTTTACCGCGCAGATCCTCCGGCGCGCGGGCAGGCGAGGCAGCGGAGCAGAAAATATACGGCTGGATGAACATGCGCATCGGAAAAATAGGAAGGGCGATCACCGGCTCGCCGCGGAGCCGCGCCATGGCGTACCACGAGAGCGACATCTCGGCGATGTCGAACTGCTCGTACACCGGTATGAGACACGCCTCGCCGGGAACGGCGGGACGGAACTGGAAGTGGATGCCGTCCGCCTTCACCGCGCCGGAGAGAAGCGGTTGCGTCCGATCGTAATCCGCCAGCGAGAAGGTGAGGTCTAGTTCCTTAGCCATCATGCCTCTCCTGAAGAGGATTTGTCGGAACGCGAGTCTTCGGACCGCGCTCGATGGGATGGTGCCATAGATCGGAATTTTGGCGTCGGACGAACGCGGTCCTCACACTCGCATCCCTTCTCCTCCGGGAAGGCGGCGTTCGGAGCGAAGAACCAGCGCCTCCGATTAGCGGCGAAGGGAATAAGCAGTAACCGATTGCGCGGGCTCTGAGCCCGGACGGCGGCTTCCATCTCTATCTCTTTCCCAGCGCCTTCGCCGACAACGACGCGATGAAAAATTTATCCGCGCCGCCGAGCTTCTTCGCCTCGGCCTCGAGATGCGCGGCGGCGATCACATTGTCGATCTCCTCCCGCGTGATCGCGACGGAATAGGCGCCGGCGAAGTGCTCGACGACCTTGCGCACCGTCGCGGCGTCGCCGTAGGATTTTTTCTTTAAGACCGTCGCTACGACTTTTTCGGGATCGGTTTTCAAGACGTCGATGCCGCGCTTGAGGCCGCGGAGGAGGGCGACGACGCCATCGGGGTCGGCCTCGGCCTTCTTCCGCGTCGAGACGATCACGACGAACGGGAAGCTGCTGACGACCTGGCCGATGTCGAAGAGCGTCGGGAAGCCCTTCCGCTCGAGCTCCAATTTTTCCATGAAGGAAAACGGCGATGCCTGGATGCGTCCCGCCTCCAGGGCCTGCGCGCGCGCCGGGCTGTTGCCGACGCCGTAGAGGATTTTATAGTCGCGGTCGCGCACGAGCCCTTTTTTCGCCAGCCCTTCCACCGCGGCGAACTCCGCGATGCCTCCCGCGCCGGTGACGCCGACGATCTTGCCCTTGAGATCGCTCAAGCTCGCGATCCCCTTGGCGCCCATCAGCGTGTAATCGATGTAGGGCTGCATGCCGCCGACGATGACGAGCGGCGCGCCCTGAGCGATGGCTCGGACGGCGGGGACGCCGCCGATGAGCGCATAATCGACGTCGCCGCCGATGAGCGCGGCCGTCGCCGTGGGGCCGCCGATGATGAAGACCGATTTCACCTCCAACCCCTCGGCGGCGAAATAGCCGATTTCCATCGCCGTTACGAGCGGCAGCGTGCTGCCGAGCGTCGGCGTCTGGTAGGCGAAGGTGACCGGCTTGGCGTCGGCCGCGGCTTGGAGGAAGACGACCGCGGCGCAGAGCGCACCGGCGAGGATGTGCTTTAAATCTCTCATCCGCCGCTACGCGAGCGGCGCGAGGCCCGCCGCGGCGACGGCTTTACGGATCCCATCGATGTGCTCGGGCGGCAGCGGTTGGAACGGCGGCCGCACCGTCGAGCGCGGGAAGCGGCCGCGCGCCGTCAGAGCCTCTTTTTCCACTACCCAGTGCTGCATGAGCGGCGTCTTGTGATAGATCGCGTCGGAGAGCGGCCGGATTTTATTGAAGAGCCTGGTCGCCTCTTCCATCTTCCCCGAGTGGCCCAGCTCATAGAGCTTGGTGATGAACTCCGGCGCGACGTTGGAGAACGAGCTCACCGCGCCGTCGGAGGTGGCGAAGCGGATGAGAAAGAGGCTCCCGTGCGCGACGAGGAAATTGATCTTCCGCGGAAAGTTCTGAAACGCGACCCACGCCTCTTCGTAATCGAACGAGGAATCCTTGATGGCGACCACCTGCGGGACTTTCTCGGCGATCTTCAGCAGCACCTCGACGGAGTACATGAGGCCGGTCTTGACGCCGTAGCGGAACACGATCATCGGCAGATCGATTTTTTCCGCCAGCTCTTCGAAGCAGGGGACGATCAGCTCAGGGCGGTCGACCGCGCCGAAGGCGAAATGCGGGATCGGCATCACCAGAAGCCCGTCGGCGCCGGCGGCCTTGGCGTCTTTAGCGCACTCGACGAGCTCGCGCGTGCTGAGCCCGGTGCAGCCGACGACCATCGGGAGGTTGTCTGGGATTTCTTTCCGCGCCATGTCGGCGACCTGGATCCTCTCCTTGGGCGTCAGCGACTCGAGCTCGCCGGCGTGGCCGCTGATCACGAGACCGCCGATATCGTGCGTCATGAGCCAGCGCAGATGCTTGCGGTACGCCTCTTCGTCGATCGAAAGATCGGGCATCATCGGCAGGTTCGCCGCGGGCAGGACCTTGCTGAAAGTTTTGAATCGGGCCATGGCTCCTCCTATTTCAAATTTTCCAAAAAACGCTCGCGCTTAAGCCGCTCGACGATCGAGGCGTCCACGAACTCGTCCGGCTTGTGGCGCGCAAACTCCGGGGTCTCGGCGACGAGATTGTCCAGGACCAGCTTCATGCCGTCGACCGTCGGATAGGGCAGGTCGGGCAAGAGCGAAACATTGAAATCGTACTCGACGCTCGCAAGCCGCGGCTCTTCGACGCGCATGTACTTGGCGATGATCTTCTCGCTCTCAGATCGATTGTGCTTCATGAAGTGGATCGCCTCGGTGACCGCCTTTACGTATCGATAAGCGGTGTCGCGGTTCGCTTCCAGCCACGGCTCGTTGACCACGACCGAGGTCCAGGGGAACGGAATGTTCATCTGGCGCGCCGTGGCCAGAACCCTGAGCCCTTGGCCGCGCGCCTGCTCGCTCGCCGCCGCCCCCAGGAAGGTGTACTGAATCTTCCCCGCCTTCAGCGCCGCCAGGCGGCTCGAATCGCCGCCCAGCTGGAGCATCTTGAGATCGCTCTCGCTGAGGCCGTTCGCTCGGAAAAGATATCTCAACCCCTGGTGCGTGGATGAGCCGAAGCGCGAGATGCCGCCGAGCTTGCCTTTCAGATCGGCGATCGACTTGAGCTCCGGCACCGCCACGAGATTGCTCGCGAGCACGCCGAGCGGATTGGCGATGGTCAGTAGCTTTAGCCCGCGGAGCCGCGCCTCGAGCGCGGCCGGGCCGCCGGCCGCGAACTGGACGCTATTGCCGACGAGCGCCTGGACGTTCAGCGAGCCGCTGCTGATGTAGAGAAGATCGACGTCGAGGCCGTACTTGGCGAAGAAGCCGCGCGCCTGCGCCGCCCACAACGGCGACTGGCTCGCGTTCGGCGCCGCATAGGAAGCGCGGACGCGCTCGGCGGCGGCAACGGGTGAAGAGAGCGCGAGCAAGAGAGCGATGGTCAGGTACTGGTAAGGAAATGTCATGTGCGCATCAAGTTGATACTGCGGAAGCGCTCGGACAGTCAAGCCGTTGTATTGCCATCCGCCGCGGTTTATAAGACCGATCATGTCCAACCGCTGGCTATTCAAAACCGAGCCGTCCGCCTATTCATTTCAGCAATTACAAAAAGACAAGCGCACGGTTTGGGACGGCGTCAAAAACAACCTGGCGCTGAAACACCTCGCGTCGATCAAGAAGAGTGATTGGGTTTTTATTTATCACACCGGTGATGAGAAGGCGGTCGTCGGGGTGGCGCGCGCGACGGGCGATGCGTATTCCGACCCTGCGGCCAAAGACGGCAAGCTTGTCGTCATCGACGTCGAGGCTGAAAAGCCGCTGTCCCGTCCGGTGTCCTTGGCTGAGATCAAAGCCGATCCAAAATTGAAGGGCTTCGATCTTGTGCGGCTGCCGCGACTCTCCGTCATGCCGGTGAGCGATGAGCAGTGGAAGATCATCGAGGAGATGGCGCGAAAATGAGCGACGCTCACAAACACGGAAGGGGCCATGGACACGAACACCATTCGGCGTCCGGCCACGTCCACAAGACGCACTTTCATGATCCCGAGCACGCGGCGGCGTTCGACCGGCGAAAGTCGGAGATCCGCGCCGATCTCGCCGAGAAATTAGCGGACCTGCTGGCGCTGAAGGGCGATGAGCGGATTCTCGACCTCGCTACAGGCACCGGCCGGGTGGCCCGGCCGGTCGCGAAACGACTGAACCAGGGTTCGATCGTGGGGGTCGATCAGGCCCCGGCGATGCTCGATGTCGGACACCGCCACGAAGATCGTATACCGGCCTATCGGCAATGCGCCGGCGAAGCCGACGCCCTGCCGTTCGAGCGCAATTGCTTCGATCGCGCCTTTGTCTCGTTCAGCCTGCATCATTTCGGCAACGCGGAACGAGTGGTTCGGGAGGTGCTCAGGGTTTTGCGCAACGGCGGCAAATTCGTGATTCTCGACCCGGTTATTAAAGAATCCGAGGACGCGATCGATACTGCGCTGGAAGCGAAAATCAACGAGGTCTTTCGCCGCACGCACGGCGAGGAGTTTCGCTTTCACACGGCGAGCGGCATTCAGCGATTACTCCTTAAAGCGGGCTACCGCATCGGTCGTGCATCCGTCGCAAGCTATTCCTTCGATCAGGAAGGAATGGAGGGTATTCCTACGGGGTCGCATTGGCTCGAGGTTGCCCAAGAAGTGGAAGCCGAATCCCCGGAATTGGCCGAGCGCCTGAGACAAAAGTATTTTACCTGGCACGCTCATGGCGGCGCCGTCCATGTTAAGGGCAGCTTTTCATACGCACTTATCTGTGGGGAGAAACCCCAATAGATGGAAAGAGCCCTGGGCCTTTCCGCTACCGGCCTATTGCGAAAGTTGAACCCCCGAGGTCGCCGACTCCTCAGATTAAAATCGTCCCGGCGTTGGCCCAAGGCCTGTAACGTCTCTTCCTAACCCCACCGTAAATTTTCCCCGGCTGTCGACATTTTTACGGGTGACTCTCCTGCCCGATTCGCTGGAAATCTCAGACGTTTTGCGGTTTGTCGGCTTGGCATGGCCGTTGCTCCACCCCTCATCAACTCCCGCAAGGAGGCGTTCTGATGGACACAGCCAGCGCCCAGAAACGGAAGCTTCAAGACGGTTGGAAAATCTTAGTCGCGGCGCTGGCCTGCCTTACGGGCGTTTTTATCTTTCTCGTCGCGCTCGCGTCCCCGGCTATGGAAGATAACGACGAAATGTCGTCGGAGACCCCCGGGCTTTCCACGCCTACTCCGGGAACCCCCGGTCCCGGGAATGTTCTCAACGGCTTTCAGTTTATCCCCGGCAGCGCCGTCCTGGTCGACGATCACCACGTCATTGCGCTCTTTCAAAACCCGGACAAGGAGTTTTATGCCGTCGCGCTGTTCAGCGCGAATTGTGATCAGGGCGGCTGCACCCCGACCGAATTGATCGCGTTCTCGATCGTCGACAATCAAGGCCGCGACGTCGAGCTGGCTAAAGATCCGACGGCGCGGAACCGTGGAATGGGACAGGAAATATAAATCATGCGGAGTCACGAAACCACATCGGGCTCGCACGGGAGGTGGATGTAATGGAGCGCAAAAAAGTGCAAATCGGAGCGAAGGTTAAAATCAAACCGCACCATTGGCTGCGTGCGCTGGAGGACGGGACGATCATAGCGTACCGCGCTCAGTCGCGCCACAGCTGGCTCGTCCAATTCGATAACAATTATCCCGGTGGCGGCATCGATGGCGACAAGCTTTACTTCGATGAGGCCGAGTTTGCAGAAGTCGAATACTCAAACGATACCGCATCGATCGAGCCATCTACGGTCCGAGGGCACAGATTTTCCGCCGCACCGAACGGCGTTGATATTTACAGTTAATCCGTCTCTCTCTTTCTCCTTCCGCAATACTTCCGCACCATAACTCACCATCACGGCGTCCCCGGAAACGGGGGCGCCGCCTTTCTTTTTAAGCAGTCCGCTTGAAGACCGGCTCGCTTCTGCTATAGCCTTACCCGTTCCTTGAAGGAGGAAGCATGGCGCGGCACTTTCCTAGGCTCATTTTCATTGCGGTCGCAGTCTTTGCCGGGCAGGCATCGGCGCAAACCCGTCCCGTGGTCATTGACGGCGGTATCCTCATCGACGGCACAGGACGGGCGCCGATCCCCGATGCGATCGTCGTATTCCAAAACGGCCGCATTCGCGATGCCGGCAGGCGCGGAGATGTGACGCCGCCGAAAGACGCCGAGATGATCAACGCCAAGGGCAAAACAGTTTTGCCCGGGCTGATCGACGGCCACTGCCACCTTCGAGATTGGATGGGCGAGCTGTATCTCCATTTCGGCATCACGACCTGCCCGACGATCTCCAATAACCCGACCGATTGGGTGATCGCCCAGCGCGATGGGGTAAAGAACGGCACGATCCGCGGCCCGCGGGTGTGGGCCGCCGGCAACGTGATCGACGGCCCGCCGCCCGCGGGACTCGGCGGGCTGCGCCGCCAGCGCATGAGCACGTTCGTGACCAACGAAGAACAGGCCCGCGAGGCGGTGCGCGCCGCCGTCGCCAAGGGGGTGGACGGCTTCAAGCTCTTCGAGCGCTTGCGGCTGCAGGATGCCAAAGCGGCAGCCGACGAGGCGCACCGGGCGGGCAAGCCGGTGATCGGCCATTCGATCGACATCTACGCCGCGGCGGATGCCGGCTATCAGTCGGTCGAGCATGCCTGGTCGGTGCTCTTTACCTCGATCACCGATCCCAAAAAGAAAAACGATCTTGACACGGCGCGCATAACGGGGAAGGTCAGCACGGCCGAGGCGCTTTATTACATGGAGCGCGACCAGTTAGATAAGATCATCAAAACGATGCTGGCGAAGAATGTCCACTGGAGCCCGACATGGGGTACAACGTTCCGGCCGATCGCGCGCCGCGGCGCGAAGATGCGCGAAGAAGAAGCGGCGCTGCTGAAGAATCCGGATTTGCGCTATCTGCCTTCTTACATTCCAAAGGACGTCGAAAAGCTTTATTCGCTTTTCGAAACGGCCTCCCCGGAGCTTCGCGAGCGGCTGGCGGCGGCATATAAAAACGTCCAGGATTTCGCGCGCCGCTTCGTCGCCGCGGGCGGTAAGATTCATTTAGGCTCCGACCCCGACGCGATTCTCGCCGGCTACGGACTCCATGCGGAACTGGAGATGGCGGTCGACGCGGGGCTCACGCCCGTGCAGGCGATCCAGGGCGTGAGTCTGAACGTGGCCGAAGCATGGGGGAGACAAAAAGATTACGGCAGCGTGGAGAAGGGCAAGGTCGCCGACGTCGTCCTCATTAACGGCGACGTCTCGCGGGACATCACGGCGACGATGCGGGTGGAGAAATTTTTCATGGATGGCAAGCCGGTCGATATCACGTTCCATCCGGACTACAAAAACCCGTTGCCACGTCCCATCGTCGATCGGCCCGAGCAAGAAGGCGAGAAGCGTTAGGCGCGGGCCAGGAATGAAAAGAGTTATCCTGTTCTTGTCAGCGCTCGCTCTCTTCGGCCACGCGAGCTGGGCCCAGGAAAAAAAACTGACGATTGTTTCCTATCCGGCGCGGCCCCCCAAGCTGCCGCTCTGGCTCGCGCGCGACGCCGGGCTGTTTAAAAAATACAGTCTCGAAGTCTCGCTCAAGGAACTGGCCTCGAGCGATGAGCTTTTGCAATCGCTCGCGCGGCGTGACGCCGACCTCTACGCCGCCACCGCGCCCTACATCGTCGCGGCGATCGGCGACGGCGCCGACCTCGCTTTCATCGCCAATACCGGCTACAGCGTGCTGAAGCTCCTCTCGCGGCCCGAGATCGCGCGCGCGGCCGATCTTAAGGGCAAAAAAGTCGGCACCGGCGACTTTGGCAGCAGCCAGGATCGCATCACGCACCAGGCGCTCATTCGCCTTGGAATCGATCCCGAGCGCGACGTGACGCTGGTGCCGATGGGGGGCCGCAGCATCGACCGGCTGAAGGCGCTCATCGCGGGCAAGATCGACGCCACGACCAGCAACGAAGACAACCTCTTCGAGCTCGAAAGAAAAGGCGACATGGGGAAGGTCCGTGTCTTGGCCGACAACGAGAGTCTGAAGCTCTATATCGGCGGCGGCGTGGATTTTGCGATGTCGCGGGCGCTAATTCAGCGTGATCGCGTAGCGGTGAAAAACTTTCTCAAGGCGATGTGCGAAGCGATCGCACTCGCACGCCGCGACCGCGCGGCGGCAGACCGCATTTACACCCAATACATCGGCGTGCGCGACCCGGCGCTGCTCGACTTTATGTACCGGACCTATGTCCGCGGCGCGATTCCCGAGCGGCCGTTTCCCAAAGGCGAGGCGGTGGCGCTCGGCCTCGAGGAATTCGGCGGCAAGCCGGGGCTCAGAGGCAAGAAGCCTGAGGATCTGATCGACGCAA
Organism: Verrucomicrobiia bacterium; assembly: GCA_035495775.1. GTDB lineage: Bacteria > Desulfobacterota > Binatia > UBA9968 > UBA9968 > JAJPJQ01. The sequence goes on from DATJFG010000030.1 coordinate 47,538, forward strand.
GCCTCATTCAGGACCTCGATCGCGAAGGACTCTTTACGAAACTATATCAATGAATCATTTGCACTTCCGGGCGGGGTCCTAACCTACCCGGCCGGGGAACCATCATTCATTGACAGGTCAGCCGCTTTCCTAGTAGCTTCCCTCGCGAAAGGAGAGCTTATGAAAAGTCGAACGACAATTTTAGCAACCTTCATCGTGGGTCTTTTCATCGCCGGGGGCGCATTCGCCCAAGAGCTCGGTCCCGGCTTCACCAAAGTGAAGGACGGCATCTATGTATTTTTTTCCAAGGAAGGCAACTCGACCTGCAGTGTCGTACTGACGCAGGACGGTCCGGTTATCATTGACGCGTGCCAGACGCCGCTCGATACGCAAAAGCTTGCCGCGGGGGTCAAAAAGCTTACCGATAAGCACGTGCGCTTCCTTTTCGACACCGAAGTGCACAACGATCATACGTTCGGACATTATTTCTTTTCGCCGCCGGCGCTCGTCGTCAACCACGAAGGCGCTGGCGAAGGCATGAGGAAGAATACCGATCCGAAGCGGGTGGATACGCTTAAAGCGCAGTCACCCGAAATGGCGGCGGCCGTGAAAGACTATAAATTCATCCCGCCGCATATCGAGTACCGGAACAAGCTGACGATCAACCTGGGCGAGCGCATCTTCGAGCTCTATTATCTCAAAAACGTCCACAGCGAGGCCGACGAGGCGATCTGGCTGCCGAAAGAGCGCGTTCTCTTCGCCGCCTCGGCGGCGAACGTAAAGACGATCATCAATCTCCGTCCGTTCGTGCGCATTCCCGACATCCTGGCGAGCTACAAATTCATGAAGTCGCTCAACCCCGAGGTCGTTATTCCGGGGCACGGCGCGCCGACGACGACGAAGATCTTCGACGAGTACGAAGGATTCTACACGCTTCTCATGAAACGCGTGGGCGACATGGCGGCGCAGGGGAAATCGCTTGAGGAGATCAAAAAAGAGCTCAAGATGCCGGAGTACGCCGACTGGGCGGGGCAGGACCGCCTCGGAGTCAACATCGGGGTGGCTTACAACTCGCTGAAGAAAAATTAGCGAGGCGAATCCATGAGGATCAAATTTCCGGCTGCGGTCATGTCGCCTCTCTGTGGTTTATCGCCGCGTCGCTGCCGACCGGCGTCGAGCGTGTCCGGACCGCTCCTATTTCAAAGTCGGCATGAGCCTCACCGTGCTCTACGAAGAGCAGAAAGAACGGAACGAGACGCTTCCGTTCGAAGTCGAGCCGTAAAAGAGGCTTGACTTTCAGGTCCCCTAGTACTTCATTACTCGAATTCAAGGAGGTGACTATGCGCGCGCTGGTTAGAGATTATCTCGACCTCGGGCTTTCCCGCCGGGGATTTTTGAAAGCGATGGCGGCGGCCGGCTTCACGCTGACGGCCGCGGAATCGGTGCTGAAAAATCTCGCGCCGGTGGCGCACGCCGAGACGGCAGGAAAAGAATACTGGAAGGAGTTCGAGGGCAACGGCGGCGAGCTGTTGGCCGAGCAGCTGCTCCAGACCGGCAACGAGTATCTGTTCGTCGGCAACGGCTCGGGGCTCGGCGCGCTGTGCGACGCCGTCATCGACCGACCGAAGTTGAAGCTCGTGCTTTCCACCCACGAGGCGCACGTCGTCGCGATGGCGAGCGGCTATGCGCTCGCCTCGGGCAAGACCGCATTCTGTATGTACAGCCGCGTCGGCGCCGCTCATTCCACGGGCAATATTTATAACGCGATGAAAGATCGGATTCCGCTCGTCATTGCCGTCGACCGCGCCGACACGACGGAAGACGGACGCGACGGCCACGAGGATCTCGAGGACATGCTCGAGCCGATGAAACAGTACACGAAGTGGCGCTGGATTCCGAAAGAAGTCGCACGCGTCCCCGAGTGGACGGCCAAAGCCTTCAAGGTCGCGTCGACGATGCCGAGTGGTCCCACGTACATGATGTTCCCGCGCGACGTGATGTTCGAGCAGAAGGCGAAGACCAAGATTTTTCTGCCGGGCACGTTCGACGTGCCGATGAACGTCAGGCCCAACGCGAAGACGGTCGAGAAGACCGCCAAGATGCTCGTAGAAGCGAAGACGCCGCTGTTCAACATCGGCCCCGAGGTGTATCAGGGTGGCGGTCAGAAAGAGATCGTGGAGCTGGTCGAGCTGCTCGGCATTCCTATCTTTGAGCGCGGCCAGCTCTGTCAGGTTTTTCCCAACCAGCACCCGCTTTATCTCGGGCAGATGCGCGGCCAGATCCGCTATCCGCAGAACGTAGACTTCTTCATGAACATCGGCGCACGTTGGGACGAAGCAAACGAAAGCTTCGTCGCGCAGAAAAAAATTCCCGCGGTCGTCGCCGGAGTCGATGTGCGCCATCTCGGGGACGGGATCGCAATCGAGGACGCGCTCGTCGGCAGTGTGAAGGAGTCGCTCCGCGATCTGATCGACGCCGTGAAGGCGGTCGCGACGAAAGATCGCATCGAAAAAATCCGCCAGTCGCGCTTCGAGGAGACGAAGAAGTTCACCGAGCGGCTCCGTGCCGGCCGCGAGGCGAACGCCAAAAAGATTTGGGACAACAAGCCCATCGAATGGGACCGCGTCGGCAAGGAGATCGAGGCGGTCGCCGACAAGGACGCGATCTTTGTCGAGGAGTTCGGTTCGCAGCGGAACAAGTGCATGGACCACATCAGCATCGGCTACGGCGCCAAGACGCAGCTCGGGCGCACGACCGGCGAATGCCTCGGCTGGGGGCTGCCGGCGGCGATCGGCGTCAAGCTCGCCAAGCCAGATCACCAGGTGTGGGCGCTCCAGGGCGACGGCGGCATGCTGTTCAACCAGACCGAGGCGTTGTGGCCGATGCGGCGGCACGAGGCGCCGATCATCACCGTCATCTTCAATAACCGGAGCTATAACGAGACGCGCAACCGCATGTGGACGCGGGGCAAAAACCAGCGCGAGAAGAAATTGGACATGATCAGCCACCTCGGCAACCCGGACGTGAATTTCGCCAAGATTGCCGACGCATACGATATCAAGGGCGAGGTCGTGGCGGAGCCGAAGGATCTCAAGCCGGCGCTCCAGCGCGCCATCAACGCGACGCGCGACGGCAAGCCCTATCTCCTCGACGTGCTGGTCACGCAGGCCGGGCAAGGAGCGAACATGAACTGGTATCCCAAAGTCTCAATTGCGGAGATGAGGAGCAAAAAAGCGTAAGAGGCAATCAGCCGCCTACCGTAAGCCGGAGAATCGAAGCGGATAGCTGAGCGCTGACAAGTATTCGGAGGACCGATGCAGCGTGTACTGGCAACGATGTTTTTTATTGCCGCGGCCCTTTTTCCCATCGCGCTGGCCGCCGACCAGTGGACGGATATGTTGCCCGCCGGCGACGGCCAGCAGGAAACGAAAGAGCTTTGCAGCAATTGCCACAACCTCCAGAAGATCGTCCAGTCGCGCAAGACGCCGCAGGAGTGGGAGCGCAGCGTCAACGACATGCTCGCCCGCGGCGCGCAGATCTTTCCCGACGAGGCGGAGAAGATCGCCAAGTATTTAAGCGCGAGCTTTCCGCCGGGAAAATAGCCGTTTCCTTGAACGGCTTCGGTGAAGATGTTAAAAAGTTTTCTCCAGTGGTCGCATAGCTCAGTTGGTTAGAGCGCGCGCCTCACATGCGCGAGGTCGTAGGTTCAACTCCTACTGCGACCACCATTTTTTCTTTCCTCAGCCGCACGCTCCGTTGAGAATTTGCTTTGCAAGCGATGACCCATCCCTTCATGCCCTTACGACTAAAATAGGGCAACCTGGATAGTTTTTCGGCTCAATCGGCAGAAAATTCTTGCCAATCTACTTATAAAGTCGTAGTATAGACTGATTATTGATCAGGAGGACTTGAATGAGAATTTCGCAAAGTTTTTTGACTGTCGTGTTCGTGGCCGTCTTAGCCTTCGCCGGCTGCTCCAAAACAACTAAGCCGGATGCAAGTGAGCTCGCTAACTCCGGCCGAAAGGATCAGCAATCCGATCTCCGCAACAGCGGATCTCAAAACGGCGGATCGCAAAGCAGTCTCGACGATTTAAGGCGCGGCGCTTCACCGACAACCCCCGAGGGCAGCGCGCTAAAGGAGATCTATTTCGATTTCGACAGCTATACGCTGCGCCCGGACGCGCGCGAGGCGCTCAAGGCCGAGGCCGACTGGCTTAAGAAAAACCTCGCCGTCCGCGCCAGCATCGAGGGCCACTGCGACGAGCGGGGTACCACCGAATATAATTTGGCGCTCGGCGCGAAACGCGCTCAGGCGGCCAAAGACTATCTCGTTTCCCTGGGCGTCGCGGCCGACCGTCTATCCACGATGAGCTTCGGCAGAGAAGCGGCCGTTTGCCGTGAGCACAGCGACGCGTGCTGGCAGAAAAATCGCCGCGATCGGTTCGTCGTTCAAACCACAAGGGCCGGGATGTAAAGACGCTTTCACATCCGGTTCGAGTCGGTCCGGCTTAACATTCCTGAGCACGGCGGTCTAGCCGCGTCTCGCGCTGTCGTGCGGGCAGGCCATGCTGTCCCCATGAACGACAAATTCATTCCGGAAGCGATCGCCCAGTTCATCATCGATAAAATCGATTCGGTAGCGGAGCTGGAGGCGCTTTTACTGCTGCGCGGCAACCCGCACGACAGATGGACGCCGCAGAACGTTTCCAAAAGACTTTACCTCAGCGATAAAGACGCTTTCGAAGTGTTGGTCGCCTTGTCGACGAAGGGGGTTGTGCTTTATAAATCGAGCGATTCGGGCTGGTACGAATATCAACCCGGATCGCCGGAGGTCGGTCAATTGGTCGATCGACTCTTCGAGATTTATCCGAAACAGATCGTTCCGATCACGAATTTGATTCATTCCAAGTCGAAGCAACGAATCAAAGAATTCGCCGACGCGTTCAAGATGCGAAAGGACGAGGACTAAATGGCCGGGGTTTTTTACGCGCTCTGCGCCGTGACGGCTTGTCTTTGCGCGATGCTGCAGCTCCGCGCCTATTTCAGGGCCCGCTACCGGCTGCTTTTGTGGGGCGGCCTTTGCTTCGTCGGCCTCGGCCTCAATAATGCCTTACTCGTCGTCGACAAGCTCATGCTGCCGGACGTGGATTTGTTCGCCGCACGTTTGATCATCGCTCTCGCCGCGCATCTGGTGCTGCTGTATGGGCTGATTTGGGACGCGGAGTAAAGCAAAGGGGACCCGTGAAGGAACTTTTAATCGGCGCTGTCGCGATGGCCTCGCTTATCGCGGCGATGTTTTTCCTCCGTTTCTGGCACAACACCCGAGACCGCTTGTTTCTTTATTTCGCGTTCTCTTTCGGTATCGAGGGCGTCAATCGGGTCGTTCTCGGATTAACTGGCAATCCCGACGAGGACCGGCCGTTTTTTTACTTCGTCAGATTTATTTCCTTCCTGCTCATCATCATCGCCATCGTGGAGAAGAACTTCGCGAGTAAACCAGGCGATCCGTCGGTGTAGGTCAAAGCTGGCGACGACGCGCCCAACTTTGCTATAAGCGTCGTATGCCGGATCTAGCCGTATTCGCCCTGCCCGACAATCCGTGGGCTTTGGCGGCTCTCGTCATCATCGCCGCGGCCGTTCTTGCGTACGTCGTTCATCGTTTCGCTGTGTGGACGCTGCGCCGCGCGCTTCGCCGCACCTCTGCCGATGAACGTTTATACCCGCTTCTCGAGCGCTATCTATATCCGCTGCTTCTCGTGCTTGCTCTGTTATTTCTCGCCGATAACGCGCCGCTCGCGCCGAAGGCTCAAGCCGCGATCCACCAGCTGCTGTCGATTTTAGGTCTTTTGATCGCGATTGTGCTGGCGACGAAGGGGGCGCTGCTGCTGCTGCGGACGGCGGAGACGCGCTACGGGCTTCTCAATATCCGCGGTCCGCTCGAAGTCGTCACCAAGATCGTCGTGGTCGCGGTGGGCGCGATGCTCATCCTCGACAACCTCGGCATCTCGCTCACGCCGATCTTGACGACGCTCGGCATCGGCAGCTTGGCTGTGGCGATCGGCCTCCAGGACACGCTCGGGAATTTTTTCGCCGGTCTCTATATCAAGGCCGACCGGCCGATAGAGATCGGCCATTACGTAAAGCTTCAAAGCGGGGAAGAAGGATATGTCGAGCGTATCGGCTGGCGCAGCACGCGGATCCGCATGCTGCCCAACAACATGGTCGTTGTACCGAACAACAAGCTCGTGCAGGAGAATATCACGAACTACCACCTGCCCGACCGCGAGCTCATCGTTCCAATGGCCGTCGCCGTCGCTTACGACAGCGATCTCGAAAAAGTCGAAAGGGTGACCGCCGAAGTGGCGAGAGAAGTCATGGACACGGTTGCCGGCGGCGTCCGCGGATTCGCGCCGGTGATTCGGTACCAGAGCTTCGGCCAGTCGAGCATCGATTTGATCGTGGCGCTCCGCGCGCGCGAGTTCACCGACGCGATCGTTCTCAAACACGAATTCATCAAGCGGCTCCACGCGCGCTACGCGCGCGAGGGCATCACGCTGCCGTTCCCGACGAGGACGGTGTATGTGAAGACGGAGACGGTGGCCCACAAAAGTACTTCCTGAGCCGGGTAAAAAATCCCAGGCGCGCCCTCCTGCGTCCAGCCTTTAAATTTGAGTCAAATCTGGCTATAATCTGGCTAGAATGCGCTTCGCCATCGTCCTGGCTCCCGAGGCGGTCGACGACCTCAGAAGCCTGAAGGCCGGAATCAGGGCGAGCATCCGCGAGGCCCTCGAAACGCATCTGCGCTACGAGCCGATGAAGACGAGCCGAAGCCGGATTAAGCGCTTGCGTGGTTTGTCCCGACCGCAATATCGGCTTCGCGTTGGCGAGATTCGAATATTTTACGACATAGCGCACGAGACCGTGGAGGTCTTGGCCGTTGTCCCGAAATCGGAGGCAGCAAAATGGCTGGAGCGATTCGGAAATCCCGAATGAAAGAAGTGCCGTTGTCCGAAATCAAGGATGATCTTTCCCGCTTTTTACGAGAGGCGGAGAGGCGGGAGATCGTAATAACGCGGCATGGGAAACCAGCGGGCGTCCTCATCGGATTCGAGTCGGAAGACGACTGGTTCGACTACCGGCTCGAAAACGATCAGCGTTTCTTGAAGCGCATCGAGCAGGCGCGCAAAAGCTTGCGCGCGGGACGCGGCGTCGCGCTGGAGGACCTCGACTAACCAGGAACTGGTGCGATTGCTCAGAGCTGGGATCAGATCATGAAATGGATTCCTAGAATTCTCTTTGCATTGTCGGTAGTGGCAATGGTTTATCTTTTCGTCCTGCTCCTGAACGCAGGATCAGCCTTGAGCGATGCAAGGTCAGAAGTTTCGCGTCTCCGCGCGCGAAGCGACCTTGCACTCGCAATCGTTCGTAAGGATTGGATTGGGAAAGACGCGGCGAACATCGTTGGCCTAGCAAAACAATTTGAGAAACAAGGCGTAATCGTCGGTACCGAAGGCAACTCTCAAAATCGGTCAACTCATCATCGATACCAAAGATGGTACCGTTACAGGTGCCCGTTACTTTGACTGATCGAGAGGTAACAACCTCACAGCGCCGCTGATGTAGGTCTAAGTTCCGCCGGTTCTAGCCTTCCCATGTCCACCTCCAAACTCATCGCCGGCATCGTCATCGCCGTCCTCTGCTTCGCCATTCCAATATTTCTTCCCGCCGGCACGCTCGACTGGCCGCGCGCGTGGATTTTCGTCGCCGTCGTGTTCGTCGCGTGTACGTGGAGCACGGCCGTCGTCTACCGCGCCAGTCCCGGCCTGCTGCGAGAGCGCTTCAAGCCGCCGGTGCAGAAAGGGCAGCCGCTCGCCGATAAAATCGTCACGTCGCTCCTGCTCGTCGCGTTTTTCGGCTTGATGATTTTCATCCGTCTCGACGTCTCCCGCTTCCATCTCCTGCCCCAACCCGGGCCGCTAGCCTCGGCTCTCGGCCTGGTTCTTTTCATCCTCGGCTGGGTGCTCATGACGTTTGCGATGCGGGAAAATGCCTTCGCCGCGCCGGTGGTCAAATATCAGGAGGAGAGGCGTCAAAAGGTGATCGATACCGGCGTCTACAGCCGCGTGCGGCACCCGATGTACACCGGCGCCGTCCTGCTCATGATCGGCATGCCGCTGTGGCTGGAATCGTACGCCGCGGTGATTTTCGCTTTGTTGCCCACCGCGATACTTGTCGTGCGCATCTTGGTCGAGGAGCGCTTCCTCAAGCGCGAGCTGGCGGGGTACGAGGATTACACGAAAAGAGTGCGCTACCGGCTGATACCGTTTGTTTGGTAGGACAGCCCAGAGTCTTGCAATCGACGTGGGCGGTGGTCTTGTTGTCATTCTAGGGCGAAGCCGAAGAATCTCTCCGGAGAAATTCTTCGCTGCGCTGAGGATGACAATCGAGGAATGAAATCGCGCTGCCGACCCTACTTGAACTTCGGCAGCACTTCCTTCGCCATGATCTCCATCGAGGCGAGGATCTTTTCCTGCTCGAGTGTCGCGAAGTTCATGAGGAAGATAATGTAATTGGTTCCCGTCGTGCGCACCTCCTCGATGTGCTCGACGCAGTGATTGGGGTCGCCGACGATGATCATGCGCTGGCGGTACAGCTCGTCGTAGTCGCGCGGCCGGATCGAGATCCGCGCTGTGAGGTAGGGCACGAGTCCCGCGCGTCCGTTGATGTCGGCCTCTTTTTCTGTCGCGGCGACGTGTGTGTGGAAGCACTGCACGACGTCGATCTTCTTGGGGTCGTGGCCGTGCGCCGCGAGCCGTTCTTTATAAGACATGACTTTTTGCTTTACGTCGGCCATGTCTTGGCATCTCGCGTACGGGATGCCGAGGATCGGGTAGCCTTTTTCCCCCGCGACTTCGTACGATCCCGCGCTCAAGGCGGCGAAGTAGAGCGGCGGCAGCGGCTTTTGCACCGGCACGACGTTTACGTTGACGCCGGGGATGTTGTAGTATTTGCCGTGAAACTCGATCCTCCCTTCCCTCCAGGCCATCTTAACGATCTCCAGCGCCTCGACGAGGATGTCGCGGTTGTCCTCCGTCACGCCGAAGCCCTTCAGCTCGAGCGGCGTGCCGCGCCCGACGCCGAAATCGAGCCGGCCGCGGCTTAAGATGTCGACCATCGCGTACTCTTCGGCGGTCAGAATCGGATTGCGATAGGGCAGCAGCGCGACGGCGACGCCGATACGGATTTTTTTCGTCCGTTTCGCCGCGGCCGCCATCATGACGGGAGGCGCCGGCACGACGCCGAAGAAGTCGAAGTGGTGCTCGCCGAACCAGAACGAGTCGTAACCCAGCTGCTCGGCCCACTCGACCTGCTCGAGCATCTGATCGTAATAATCGACGAGCGTCTTGTTCGCCTGCGGATGATAATCGCCGATGTTGAAGATGCCGAATTTCATTTTCATCGAGCCTTTGCTCCCTCTCATTAATCGGTTGCGCCGCTTTCCACGATCGGCATAGCGGAGCCGGCGCGATTCCACTCCCAGAGAATAAGCACAAGGCCCAGCGCAAGGCCGGCGGCATCGAGCGCGAGCGCGGCTCCGCTCCATTTTGGCAGGAGCAGCAAAAGCGCCGCGGCTGCCAGCAGGCCGCGTTTCCAGAACGCGAGCGGCCGAAACAAAAAGCCCGCGGATGCCGCGCCGAGAAAGAAAACACCGATTGAGGCGGCGATGATCGAGAGAATAACCTCCGCCGCCGTGCCGATGAGAATCAATGCCGGGTGAAAGGCGAAGACGAACGGCACGATGTAACCGGCGATGCCGAGCCGCATGCCGATCCAGCCGGTTCTCCAGAAATCCGCTTTGGCGATCGCCGCCGCGACGTAAACCGGCAGGCAGTCGGGCGGGGTGATGAGCGAGATCATGCCGAAGTAAAATAGAAAGAGGTGCGCGGCGAGCGGCGGGATGCCGACCTGGATCAATGCCGGAGCGGCGAGGACGGCGAGCATGATGTAGACCACCGTGGTCGGCAGCGGCAGGCCGAGAAACAGGCAGCCGAGGGCGGTCAACGTGAGCAGCAGCAGCGGATGTCCGCCGGAAATCGTGACCAGAAGCAGCGACAGCTTGAAGGCGATCGCCGACAGCTGGAGCGCGCCGATCACCACGCCGGCGAGCGCCGTGATAGCGGCGATGTCGAGCATCGTGCGACCGGTCTCTTCGATCGCGCGGCCGATTTTGGCCCGCGAAGGCCGTGTCTCCTTCTGTAAAGAGCCGACGATAAAGACTGAGATGACGGCCGCCATGCCCGCTTTGGCCGCTTCCCAATCCGCAAACATGAGTCCGAAGATGAGTACCGCAAGCGGAATCAGAAAAACCCAGCCGCGCCGCATCACATTGCCGAGGCGCGGCACCTGCTTGGCGGGAAGTCCGGCGAGGCCGTGTTTGGCCGCTTCGAGATCGACCTGGACAAACAGCGCAAGATAATAAAGACAGGCGGGAATCGCCGCCGCGAGCGCCACCTGCCCGTAGCTGATGTTCAAGAATTCCGCCATCAAGAAGGCCGCCGCGCCCATGACCGGCGGCATGATCTGACCGCCGGTCGAGGCGACCGCCTCGACCGCCGCGGCCATAGGCGGGGCATAACCGGAACGCTTCATGAGCGGAATGCTGATCGCCCCGTTCACCGCCACGTTCGCGACCGCGCTGCCCGAGACCATGCCGAACAGGCCCGAGGAAACGATCGAGACCTTGGCGGAGCCGCCGCGGTAGCGGCCCATGGCGACGAGCGCGAGATCGATCAGAAACTTATCGCCGCCGACGGCGTAGAGCGCTTGGCCGAAAAAGATGTACGCGACGAGGACGCTCGCGGCGACGTCGAACGGCACGCCCAGGATGCCGCCGGAGTCGAGGTATAGGTAGCTCGCGATGCGCGCCCACGACGAGCCGCGCGCATAGAGTAGACCGGGAAAGAGATAGGCGAGATTGGCGTAGAGCACGCAGCCGAGCGCGACCCAGGCGAGCGTGCCGCCTGCGATGCGGCGCACCGCCTCGAGCACGAGGATGATCGCGAGGCCGCCCAAAATCCAGCGGTCGGGCGAGAGCATGCCGAGGCGGTAAGCGAGCGTCGGGTACATGACGGTGACATAGCCGCCGGCCGCGACCGCCGCGGCGGCGAGCAGCCAGTCGTGCCACGGCACCCGCGCGCCGCTTTCTTTCGGCCGCGCCTTGATCACGAGAAATATGCTCGCCAGGGCGAGCGCGAAAAAAAGACCAAGGTATTGTTGATTGAAAAAAGCCCAGGGAAGATAGTGCTGCAGGCCCATTCCCCAGATCGAGCCCAGCACCGTGATGCTCGAGAGCAGCGCGCGCGCGAGCACGCGCGGAAATCCCGCGAGGCTCCTGAACTTCGAGGCGATGGCGAAATCGTCGCTCAAAGAAAAGCCTCGAAAAAAGGTTCGCGTTTCAAATGTCTCGTATCGAGTGCGGAGCGACGCATGATTGAAAGGCGAAACCCGAACTATTTTACCGGGTTGGCCGCGAGCAGTTTTTTCTGCGCCTCGTCCAACTTGGCGTTCCAGACGCCTTTTTCTTTATAGAATTGGACCGCAGCCGGATGGTACGGCAGCGTCACATCGGCGCTGGCGGCGCGCTCGCGCGTCCAGTCCTTGAAGTTCGGGTGCAGCGGCGGGAGCTTGGCGATATTGTCCCAGATGGCTCGCAGTGTTTCCTGCACAACGGCATCAGGCAGCCCCTTGTAGCCGATCATGTAGATGTCGTAGGCAAAGCCGCAGATGTCCTCGACGATACCCGTTGACGATCCGGCCTTGAAGTGAGCGAGGTAATATCCCGGGACCGCTTTTTTCATGCGATCCTCGGCCTGGGGCGAGCAATCGAGCGAAATGTAGCGAATGCCGACGGACGCGTCGGCTTCCTTTATTTTCGCCGAGCCGATCGCGTGCGTGGTGGCATCGGCGCGGCCCTGGATCAGCGCGTCCACACCTTCGTTCACCGCCGGCACCGGCACGACTTTGACGTCGTTCCAACTCAGGCCCGCGTTCGAAAGTGAGCCGTAAACGTTGTACCAGACCGCGAGCTGCGCCGGGTATTCGCCGGTGACGCGCTTGCCTTTGACGTCATAGATATTTTTGATCGGCGCATCTTTCCTGACGACGAGGCTGCTCTGAAGCGGCGTGCCGCGCATGATGAGCCGCGCGCCGGGCGTAAAGGGATAAGGATTTCTGCCCCCGATCTTGAGCTTGTCCGGCCCATTGTAAGCGAGCGCCATATCGACGGCGTTGACCATGCCGTACTCGAGTTCGCCATTATCGATGAGCGGCATGTAGGTGCTGCTGCCGGTGTAGGGCTGCACTGTCATCTGGAACGGCGCGGAGGCGCTGACGACGTTGGCGAGGCCGCTCGCTAGGGCATAGTAGATCGTGCCCGCGGGGTTCGAGCCGAGTCCAACCGAGCGGGGCATCGCCTTTTGCGCCTGCGCGGAGCTGGGCGCGGCAAATAGCAATAAGAGGACAATGGCCGCCGCCGAAATTCGAATGACCGGGATGCGCATAACCAGTCTCCTTGGAGCTATGCCATGGCGATTTTTGCGATCACGTCGCGCGGCGGGAATTTTTTGCCGATGAGTTTATAACGCAGCGCCAAATCCATGATCGGTTCGAGATCGGATTCCGGCAATTTCTTCTCGAATGCCGGCAACGGAACGATTTTGACCACGTCCGGCGACAGCCCGGTGTTTTTTGCGACCGCCGTCTTCGCCTGTTCGGGATCGGCATTGTACGCATCGATGCCTCGATGAAGCGCCGCGACGAACGCTTTCACAGCGGCATCGTTCTTTTGAATCCACGCGTCGCTGGAAAAAAACGAGGCGATCGTAAAGCGCGGCGCGATGCCGCCGGCGGCGCGACCGAGCACGCGGGTCTTTTTATGCACTTCCGAGGGTACCGTCACCCAAGGCTCGACGGCGACAAATGCGTCGATGTGTTTCTGCACCACGGCCGCCTCCATGTTCGGAAAGGGAATCTCCACCCATTTAACTCTCGATGAGTCGCCGCCGTTGTGGTCGATCCAATGCTGGCCGATCGCCTGAGTGATATTTCCGACGGTATTCGTCGCAATCGTCTTTCCGCCCAGCTCTTTGGCCGAACGAATCGGCGAGTCGGCCGCGACCCCGACGCCGAATGTCTCATTGGTGCCGCGCTTGGCGAGCGCGCAGTTGCTGATGAAGCGGTAGTCAAATCCTTCCTGATGGCCCTGAAAGATGGAGACCACGTTGGACCAGCCGACATTGAGCGCGCCGGAGGCGAGCGCCGGCGCGATTGCCGCGCCGCCGACCATCGCCACTGCGTTCACGTCGAGGGCGGCGTCCTTGAAAAAGCCCTTTTCCTGCGCGATGAAAAACGGCGCGAGATCGCCGATTTTCATGGTCCCGACCTCAAGTCTCGGCTCGGCCGCGAGGGCTTCCCACGGCAAGACAAGCGCGGCGGCGCCCAACGCGGCTCCGCCTAAAAACTGCCGCCGCGTGAGCGGTCGCACGTCGATACCGACGGTGAGCTTTTGCATTGTGACCTCCTAAACGAAGCCAGGGACATTCTATGGTGAAAATCTTCCCGCCTGCAAGAGCGTGACGCAGCACGTTCCCGCGCTTGACGCCCGCTCGGCCGACGCATAAATTTGATCGCGTACGCTGCGTGGAGGGTCGATGGCAGGTTCAACACGTGTTCCGGCGTTCAACGATCGCGCGCTCGATGCGCTCAAGCAGAAGCTCGTCACGGCGTGCCGAATTCTCGATCATGAAGGCATCACCGACGGCTACGGCCACGTCGGCGTGCGCGTGCCCGATGGCGACGCTTTTCTCACGATCGCCAACGTGAGCCCAGGCCTCGCGACCGTCGAGCGTCTGGTGATGCTCGACTTCGCCGGCAACCATCTCGGCGGCGCGGAGACGCCGCCGAACGAATGGCCGATCCACGCCTGTGTGTTTAAGGCGCGTCGCGACGTGGTCAGCGTTTGTCACACGCATTCGGTCTGGAGCACGCTGTTTAGCGTCCTGCCGATCAAGCTCAAGCCTTTGCATCATTACGGTAAGTTTCTTTCCGCCGACGGTCTGCCGCTCTACGAGGCCGCGGGGCTCGTGCGGACGATCGAGCGCGGCGACGCCTTGGCGCGGGCCCTGGGCGACGGGCCGGCGGTGCTGATGCGGGCGCATGGGGATACGATCGTCGGCGAGACGATCGAGCAGTCCGTACAGCGCACGATCCGCTTGGCCAAACTCGGCGAGCTCGCGCACCTGGCGCTGCTCCACGGCGAGCCGCGCTGGTTGACGGCGCAGGAGTTAGAAGCTTTCAGCGCCGATGAGCGCTTTCCGCTCCGCGGTTGGGAATATTACGTGAGCCGATTAGAAAGGAAATAGACGATGCAGATGATGTCGTCGACAGAGTTCGTCCGCCAGTTGAAAAAAGACATTCAGGCGTTTCCGAAGATTCGGATCAAGCATCCCTTCTTAAAGTCGGTTTGCAGCGGCACGGCGACAATGGAGCAGATCCGCACCTGGGCGATCCAGGATTATCAGTTTCGCGCCGCCGTGCCGCGCATCGCCATGCTGCGCTATCTCGCTTGCACCGATCCGGAGATCGCGCAGAAGCTTTGGGGCGTCGTCGAGGAGGAAACCCGCGGCATGGATACCGGCACCGCCGGACATAATCAGCTCGCGATCCGTTTCGCCGAGTCGATCGGCTTGACCCGGAGCCAACTGGAAAACGCCGAGCTCACGCCCTCCACGGCCGCGCATCTATACTACGTCGAGCTGATCATCCATACGCTCCCGTGGTTCGTCGTCATGGCGGTTCAGATCGGCGCCGAGGGAACGTTCGGTCCCGCGGCCGCGGCGCTCGGCCACGGTTTCATCAAAAACTATAAGATGGATCCCGAAGACGTGCGATTTTTCACGGTGCACTCGGAGGCGGATGAAGAGCATGGCAGCCTCGCCGAGGAGATCGCCGAACGCTACATCACCTCGCCGGAGCTGCAGGAATTAACGCGGAAGCATACGTTCAGGAGGATGGAATTGCTTTACGATATATGGACGGTGTGATGATGAGCGGCTTCTCTTGTCCATTCGGAGCCCGAAGCACTCTTAACTCGGTAAAAATCTTACAAATCCCGCGTGCTCTCGGCAAATAATTCTTCGATCTTCATCTTCTCTTTCGTCAGCCCCTGCTCGTGCGAGTACGCGACAAGCGTCTCGAGCATCTTGCGATTGGCTGCTACGCCGTAGGCGAACGGGTCCTCGCCGATGATGTCGCGCGTCATCGCGAGGTATTCCTTGCCGAAAAAAAGCGCCGACGGGATACGATCCATCAGTTTCTCGGCCGCCAGCGCCTTCGCTTTGATGAAACCGCTGTAAAGATTGAACGCGACCCAAGGATATTTTTTGTAAATCTCTCCGCGGATAATGTAGGCGTGGTTTGCGGGCAGAAAGCCGTGCTTCTGGACGAAACGGCGCGTCTCGGCGATACGGTCGGGGAAAAGCAGCTTCACCTTATTCCAATCGCCGGTGCCTGGAATGCGGCTCGATCGATCGACCACGCTGGGCGACCGCGTCCACGGACCGACGACGGCCGCGGCGTCGATCTCGTTCGCGAGCAGCATCGACGCGAGGCTTTTCTCCGTCGGGATGCGCTGGAACGAGATGCCGGGGGGCGGCTCGAAGCCCGTCGCACCGCCGTGGCTCAGCTCTTCCGAACGCTCCATATACCAATGGACTTTGTACTGCGACACGCCGAAGTCGTGCTCTAGGACACCGCGCGTCCAGAGTGCTGCGGTCTGCTGATATTCGGCGACCCCGATGCGCTTGCCGACGAGATCGCCGGGGGACTTGATGCCAGCCTCGACATTGTATGCTACCTCCGAATGAAAGAGCCGCCGGCTCGGAAAGACCGGCAGCGCGATCATATCGGCGCCGCGCGAGCGCGCGATGAGATACGAGGAGAGCGACATCTCGGCGATGTCGAATTCCTGGAATTTGAGCTGCCGCCAGAACGTCTCGCCCGGATGCGAATGCGTCGGTATAAATTCCAGACCTTCGGCCACCACCGCGCCGTCCATCAGCGGCTCGACGCGTTCGTTGTAAGCGGAGACGAAGCTGAGGGTCAGTTTGGGCATGATTCTCGTTTACTACCGCGGAGCCGCAGCGGTCAAGCGCGGCTTGTCGTTCCGCCTTCCCAATATGAGGCGGACATTATGAACTCCACGCCGCCTCGGCGGCGGCGCCTCTGCCGGCGATCCTGCCGCCGACGAAGCATTCGGTGATGTTCCCCGCCTCGAGATAGAGGTGGCCGAAGATCGAGCTGATGTCGCCGGCGGCGTAGAGCCGCGGGATCGGTTCGCCTAGCGCGTCGACCACGCGCTGACGCGCGTCGTGCACCGGGCCGCCCTGAGTATTCGAGACGATCGGCCACGCCTCCATGGCATAGAACGGCGGCTCGGCGATCGGCATCATGGTGCCGGGCGGCCGCTTGTAATCGTCGTCTTTCCCCGCCGCGCACTGCGCGTTCCAGCGTGTGACGGTCGCTGCGAGCGCGCGCGGATCGATTTTGATTTGCGCGCTCAGCTCTTCGATGCTCGCGGCTTTTTTGATCCAGCCCTTTTGAACCTCCGCGAGGTTGTCGGCGCTCCACTGGTAGTGATAGCGCTCGTCGTTGACGATGACCATCGCGAGCGGCCCGACCTTTCTGCCCGCTTCGTCGAAGATCAGGTAGCACGGGATGCGCGGGAATTCCTGGAGATCGGCGTCGTAGTGCTCCAGCGGCCGCGCCCCGGTGTCCTGCGGCGCCGGCGGATACTCGTCCATGAAACGCTGGCCGAAGCGATCGACGGCGATCCAGATCATCTTCCGCTTCTCGTTCCGCGGCCCCGCCCACACATGGCGGATCGCGAACGGAAACTCAGGATACTTGAAGCCGTAGCCGCCGTGGAAGTGCCACATGTGCCAGAGCGCGGCGCCGGCCTTCTGCGCCATGAGAATGCCGTCGCCCGTGTTGCCGAGATAAACCGGATAGACCGGCTGCGCCTGGAAGTACTGGAGTTTCATCGCCGGATTATTTTCGAATCCGCCCGAGCAGAGGACCACGGCCTTTCGCGCTTTGATCGCGAGCGATTTACCGGAGCGCTCGGCGCGAATGCCGAGGACTTGGCCGTCCGGGCCGCTGACGAGACTCTTGGCCGGCGTCGAGAGCGACACGTCGATCTTCCGCGCCGCGACATTGTCGACGACCATCTTGAAAAGCCGCGCGCCGCCGCGGAGCCCCTTGGCCCAGGGAAACGCGTCATAGGCGGGAAAGTCTTTGAGCTTGATGGAATCGATATCGTTGGTGCCGGGAAACGGATAGGTGCCGTGGCCTCGGATTTCGCTCTGCGATGGCTCGGTGCCGCTGACTTTCGCCAGCTCCTTGATCCAGTCGATGATGCCGACCATGCCTTCGGCGAGCGGCCTGAGCGCTTCGTCCGGCGTGGTGCCGTTGCAGGTGCGCTTCAAATATTGAAAAGCAGACTCGGCGCTGCGAGCGAAGGCCACGCCGCCGCCCGAAAGAATCGAGATGCCGCCCGGGTGCGGCATCTTCTCCACGATGAGGACTTTGGCGCCGGCGTCGTGCGCCGCGATCGCCGCAACGCCGCCCGCCGCGCCGTAGCCGACCACGACGACGTCGGCTTCCTGGTCCCAACGATGCGAACAATCCTCGGTTGCCATAGTCGATGTTTCTCCGTGCGCGAAAAGAAATCTTTATACCTTCGCGTTTCCGACTGTCAACATCGCGGTTGACTTGGTCGTTTGTGAGGAATAGTTTTTCCGCGCGAAGCGGACACGATGAACGGACGAGCTCAGGCGGCGGGACGTGACAACGGAAATCGAGCGCGACGGATGAAAACGCGCGCGCTCTGCTTTTTCGCCCTCGCGCTGCTGGCCGGAGTTTTTCCGGCGCTTTCCGAGGCTCAGACGCGGCGCTTTTTGTTCGGCTACTCCTCGTTCAGCGCCAATCAGACCGCGCTGTGGGTGGCGAAAGACGAAGGCTTTTTCAAGCGCTTCGGTCTCGATCCGGATTTGATTCTCATCGAGGGCGGCACGCGCGGCGCTCAGGCGCTCATTTCGGGCGATGTGCCGGTCATGGCGCTCTCGGGCCAGCCGGTCATCAGCGCGCGCGCCCGCGGCGCGGATCTCGTGCTCGTCGGCGGCATGATCAACAAGATGAATTACATTCTCGCGAGCGCCGCCGGAATTAAAAAGCCGGAAGATTTGAAGGGCAAGCGCATCGGCATCGCGCAGATCGGAACCGCCTCGTATCATGCGATCCTGCTCGCGTTCAAGCATTGGCGCTTGGATCTCCGGCGCGATCGGGTGACCCTGCTCCAGGTCGGCAATCAGGGCGCCCGGGTAGCTTCGCTGCAAACCGGCGGCAGCGACGCCGTGATCGTCAACCCCGGGCTCGCGACGACGCTTCAGGCGCGCGGCTTCAACTTGCTGGCGGATTTCACCGAGCTGCCGATCCCCTATCCCCAGCAGGCGATCGGCGTCCGCGAGCGAACTCTCAAAAGCGATCCGGAGCTCATCGAGCAAATCCTCAAGAGCGTCGCCGCCGCGAACGCCTTCGTGTGGGACGCACGCAACAAGGAACGGGTGAAGAAAGTCCTCGCGCGCTATCTCCGCCTCGATAAAATCGAGAGCGCCGAGGAGCACTACCAGGCGGCGCTCAAGGTGATGCCCAAGAAACCCTACGTGGATGTCGCCGGCATATCGTCGATGATCGAATTCATGGCCGAGAGCGATCCGCTCGTCGCCAAAGTCAAACCGGAGGAGGTCATCAATCACGGCGTGCTTAAGAAAATCGACGACTCCGGGTTTATCGATCAGCTATACAAATGATGAATTGTGAACGGCGATCGCCGCGGCGTCTGGAGGAAGAACAAAATGAAACGCAGTAACGAACGAATCCTCACCACGTTCGTCGGCAGCTTGGCGCGGCCGGCAGACCTGATCGAAACGCTTACCGCCAAAGAGAATGGCCGCGCTTATGGAGATGGCGAATTCCGCGAGCAAATTCGCCGCGCCGTCGCCGATGTTGTCCGCCGGCAGGCCGACGCCGGCGTCGATATTGTGAGCGATGGCGAGCAGGGAAAGCCCGGCTTCGTGACTTACATCGGCGAGCGCCTCTCCGGCTTCGAACAGCGGCCCGCGCCGCCGCGCGCCGGCCCCTGGGTCGGCTCGCGCGAGATCGCGGATTTTCCGGAGTACTATAAATGGTATGAGCGCTGGCGCGGGGAGTCCGTCGTCTCCACGAGCGGTCTTTTTTGCACCGGGCCGATCACCTACAAAGGCCACGAGGCGCTCAAGCGGGACATCGAAAATTTTAAAGCCGCTCTCACGGGCGTGAAGGTCGAAGAGGCCTTCATCCCTTCGACTTCTCCCGGCAACGTCGAAGCGCAGCGCAAGAACGAATATTACCCGAACGATGAAGCCTACATCTACGCGATCGCCGACGCGATGCGCGAGGAGTACAGCGCCATCGTCGCGGCCGGATTTCTGCTGCAGGTCGACGATCCCCGCCTCGTGTCGTATTACAATGCCAACCCGCGCGCGAGCGTCGAGCAAAGCCGCAAATGGGCGGATTTGCGGGTCGAGGCGCTGAATCATGCGCTGAGAGATATCCCGGAGGAAAAAATTCGCTTCCACACCTGCTACGGCATCAATATCGGCCCGCGCGTCCACGATCTGGGGTTGAAAGATATCGCCGACATCATGCTGCGGGTCAAAGCGGGCGCTTACTCCTTCGAGGGGGCGAACCCCCGGCACGAGCACGAATGGCGCGTGTGGGAGACGATCAACCTGCCGGACGGGAAGATACTTATTCCCGGCGTGATCAGCCATACGACGAACATCGTCGAGCATCCGGATCTCGTCGCCGAAAGGCTACTTCGGTACGCCAAGATCGTCGGACGCGAAAATGTCATCGCCGGCAGCGACTGCGGCTTTTCCTCGCAGGCGACCGCCGAGCCGGAGATCCATCCGACCGTTGTCTGGGCGAAGTTCAAGGCGATGGCAGAGGGCGCGCGGCTCGCAAGCGAGGAACTGTGGGGAAGGAAGCTCTGATTGCCCGGAGATTTTAAAGCATTCGAGCATTCCGGCTGGGAGAGTGTCGCCGACGCATACGTTCGCGCCTTCGGTGCACTGACGATTCAATGTATACGGCCGTTGCTGGACGCGGTCGGCGCCGGACCGGGTGTCCGTCTGCTGGATGTGGCGACCGGTCCGGGATATGTCGCCGCCGCCGCGGCCGAGCGGGGCGCAGCCGCAACCGGCGTCGATTTTTCTGCGCAAATGGTGTCTTTAGCCGCCCAAAGATACCCGAACGTGGAATTTCGTCAGGGAGACGCCGAGGCCCTGCCATGGGTTGACTCAAGCCTCGACGCGGTCACGATAAACTTCGGTCTCCTGCATCTGGCGCGGCCCGACCAGGCGATCGCCGAGGCCTATCGCGTTCTCCACCCCGGCGGCCGGTTCGCGTTTACGGTCTGGGCCAAGCCCGAGGAAACGGCGGGCTTCGGGATTACTCTAGGCGCGATTCAGACGCACGGAAACATGCGCGTGCCACTCCCGGAAGGACCGCCGTTTTTTCGCTTCAGCGATTGGGCGGAATCCGTGCGATCGCTCAAAACTGCCGGATTTGTCGACCCGGAGATTAAAAAGATCGAGCAGATGTGGCAGCTTCCATCCGCCGACGCGCTCTTCGAGATCATGCGAACCGCTACGGTTCGCACGGCGGGCCTGCTCGAAAATCAAAGCCCGCAGGCGCTGCGCAGCATTCGCGTCATGATGGCCAATGCAAGCCGGCTTTACGAGAGAAGCGGTGTCGTCGAACTCCCCATGCCGGCGATTCTCGCCCGCGCGGTGAAGCCGTAACTCATCCTACGCCGCTGCAAAAATCAGGAAGTCACATTGCGACACAATCGAGTAAAAGAAGAGCGTCATCAGCGTGAAATTTTTCGAAGCTCTATTGAGAAGACCTCGCCTCCATACCCCGAGCATTCTATCGCCCGTCATCTTAATATATCGTGAAAGACGCGGTAGCGGATAATAAATCGAATATCCCTTGCCGCTGTAGGAGCAGTCCTCACATAATTTCAGACCTTTTCGTCCGCTCTCCTCGAGACGCCTGCGATATTGATTGAAGCGCTCGCCGCGCCAGATTTCTTCCAATCGCTGCTCTTTGACATCCCCCATGGCGACATCGCTATACATATCCGAGCAGCATAAAACCGCTTGCCCCCTTGCATTGATCGTCAAGCCGGTGAACGGCCGGTCGCAAGAGCGGCGGAGAAAGCGTTTTTTATCATTTTCAAAAAAAGCGGCGTGTTGCTTCACGCTGCCGGCGCGATTTTCCAGCCAGACGGGGCCTGGCCCGCGCATATCCAGCATCACGACACCGTGGCGCCGCAGCGGTCTGATTTTAGCGTGAGTTTCATCGTCGTAAATGCTCACGCCCAGCGCGTCCAGGCCATTTTGTCGTAGAACCTCATATCGAGTTTGGCTCAGAAGATCTCCGTTGGTAACTAACGAAACAAACGCGCGCGGACAACGGCTTTTGGTCAGCTTCAAGATTTCCGGCAGGCGCTTGTCCATCAGGGGTTCGTTGATCCAAAACCAGGAAATCCGGCCACGGTAGTCGAGGTCGCGCAGGTTTTCGAGAATTCGGTCGATCGTTGGCCAATCCATTTCCGACCTGGTGCCATCTTGGCGCTCCTGGCCGAACTTGCAGAACCAGCATTTCCGCGTGCAGATGTTTAGAGTTTCGATCAGGATGATCTTGAATAAGGGGATATCCATCGGCTTAGCGCAGCTATAAAAAAATACCTAGGCGCACTGGTCGTTTCAAGATAACGCGCCGCGATTTTACTTCGCTACGGAATTCGCCTGACTCCCATCGCCCATCCGTTCACGCGCTGGCATGGGGTCAATCGTTTCGGGTTGACCCCATGATGGGTTATGACTATTTTAAGCCGACCCGGAGCCCCATGACGGCGGAAGCGATCGTCATTTTCGAGCACCTCTTGGCCGCACTCGCGGCCGGCGGATTGATCGGCCTGGAGCGCAACTATCACGGCCGCGCCGCCGGCTTTCGCACCCACGCGCTCGTCGCCGTCGCGGCGACCGCCCTCATGCTCGTCACTTTGTATCCGGATCAGCTGTTCCCCGCCGGATCGACGCGCGTGAGCGTCGACCCCACTCGCATGGCGCAGGGGATCATGACCGGCATCGGCTTTTTGGGCGCCGGCGTTATCTTCAAAGAGGGGCTGACCGTGCGCGGTCTCACGACCGCGGCGTCGATCTGGGTCACCTCCGCGCTCGGCATCCTCGCCGGCTTGGGTTTTTATTTTCCCCTGATCGTGACGACGCTCTTGACGCTCGGGATTCTCTCCGTCTTCCGCTGGATCGAGACGCAGATACCCGTGCAGCTCTACGCGCATTTGGACGTTGGGTTCAGCGCCGACGCGCCCATGCCCGAGGCTGATTTTCGCCGCTTCATCGAGAAGCGCGGCTTTACGATCGCCAATCTCGATTACCGCTACCGCGCCGAGGAGCGGACCTTCGATTACGTCGTTGTCATTTGGACCAAAGAGCGCGACAACGTAAGCCAACTGGCCGAGAGGCTCCGCGGGGAACCAGCCGTGCGCGAGTTTCAGCTCGCGCAGATGGGGGATTAGGAGGAGGCATGAGCGACCGGCTCAAACTGTTGCTGCAGGAGTATCGTAAGGGCAGGCTATCGCGCCGCGAATTCGTCATGGGGGCGCTCGGCGGTATTACCGGCGCCGCGCTACTCTACGGGTGCGCCGCGCAATCGACGGAGACAGCGGGGAAGGAGAGCGGCCTCTTCGCCGGGGAGGTGGAGTTCAAAGGCAAAGCCGGGCCGCTCTTCGGCTACATCGCCCGCCCGCGGACGACGGGCAAAAATCCCGGCATCGTCATCATTCACGCCAATCAGGGCCTCAACGAATACACGCGCGACGTCGCGCGCCGGCTCGCGCGCGAAGGCTACACGGCGCTCGCCGTCGACTTTCTCTCGCGCCGCGGCGGTACGGCCAAGGTCAATCCGAGCGCCGAAGGCCTCGGCAACATCCGCGAGCTCGCGCCTTGGCAGCAAGTCGCCGAGGACAGCACTGCGGCGTTTGATTATCTCCGGACTCTCTCCTACGTGCGCGGCGATCGTCTTGGCCTTATCGGGTTTTGCTGGGGCGGCGAGATGACGTTCTCATCGGCGACCGAGGTGCGCGGCCTCTCCGCCGTGGTGGTTTTCTACGGCCGCAGCCCGCAGCCGCTCGAGCGCGTGAAGAATATCGAGGCGCCGGTGCTGGCGCATTACGGAGAGAAAGATCCCGGCGTCAATCAGGACATCCCGGCGACGGTCGCCGCGATGGGCAAATACAACAAGCCCTACAGCTACAAGGTCTACCCGGGCGCGC
>DATJFG010000031.1:0-6092 GCA_035495775.1 Verrucomicrobiia bacterium
TGCAGCAGCGGCGCCAGCACGTATTCGTTTAGATTGAGCGCCTGGACCGCCTCGGCGTTCTGGATGCCGGTATATAAGGTGAGGAGGTAGCTGAAGCGGAAGAGGAGATTGAAGAAGAACCAGCCGCCCAAAAGCAGAAAGCCGGTCAGCACGACGTAGGCGATCGGCGAGACGAACAGCGAGCGGAGCTCTTTGCCGGCGATGGCGAGGATGTTGCGCATGAGATTAGATCAGGCCCTTCGACCCTGCGATAAACTGAGGGCATGTGCTCGCGTCGCTCGCATCCCCGCTTAATCTCCCCCTTAGTAGGGGGGAGACAAGGAGGGGGCCGCGTTTCGTTTTCGAATGGATTTTCGTCATCGCGCCGTACGTGGTGCCATCAATGCGAATAATGTCAATGGGAATAATCGCTCACGAGGCCGCCGCCTCGGGCTCCTTGGAGATGTAGCGCAGGAACACCTCTTCGAGGCTCGCCCCCTGCGCGAGCTCCTTCAAGCTCTTCTCGACGACC
Source organism: Verrucomicrobiia bacterium (assembly GCA_035495775.1). GTDB lineage: Bacteria > Desulfobacterota > Binatia > UBA9968 > UBA9968 > JAJPJQ01. Next base: position 512 of record DATJFG010000031.1, read on the forward strand.
ACGGTCCCCTCGTTGATGATGACGACCTTGCTGCAGATCTGCGAGACCTCGGGGAGAATGTGCGTCGAGAGGATGACCGTGCGGTCGGCGGCGAGCTCCTTGATGAGGCCGCGGATCTCGATGATCTGGCGCGGGTCGAGGCCGATGGTCGGCTCGTCGAGCACGATCACCGGCGGGTTGTGGATGAGCGCCTGCGCGAGGCCGACGCGCTGGCGGTAGCCTTTGGAGAGGCGGCTTAAAATTCTCGTTGATACGTCGGTCAAGAAGCAGCGCTCGGTCACGCGCTCGACCGCCGCGGCGAGCTCGCCGCGGGAAATTCCTTTGATGCGCCCGACGAACTTGAGATAGGAGCTGACAGTCATGTCATGGTAAAGCGGAGGGCTCTCCGGCAGGTAGCCGATCCGCCGGCGCGCCTCGTGCGCCTTGGTCGCGACGTCGAACCCTTCGACGCTGACGCTCCCTTCGGTCGCGGGCATGAAGCCCGTGACGATGCGCATCGTCGTCGTCTTGCCGGCGCCGTTGGGGCCGAGCAGCCCCAGGATCTCGCCGCGCTCGGCGGTAAACGTGACGTCGTGGATCGCGCGAAAATCGCCGTAGTATTTCGTGAGGCCGCGCACCTCTACCATAAGATCACTTGATGTAAACGCTTGCCGCCGCTTTGTCAAGATTCGCCGCGCGGCGAGCGCGCCGAAGTTGCGCTCTGCGCGGTGCGCGCGCTATCATCGATCTCGCGATGCGCAAACGCATACTCGCAGTGACCGCCGGCGCGCTCCTCTCGGCGTGCATGCCGGGGGAGATCCCGAAGGAGGCGCTTAAGTTCGCCGACGAGACGCCGGCCGAGCGGCGCCTCGAAAGCCGGAGCTTCGCGACGGAGGATGAGGCGAAGCTCTTGGGCGACGGCGCCGCCGTCCTGAAAGAGCTCGGCTTCACCGTCGATACGCGCAGCGACGAGCTCGGTTTCGTCGGCGCGACGAAGAAGGCCTCGGCGTACAACGTGGGCGAGATCGCCGTTTCCGCGGCGACGGCCGTGATCGCGCAGGCCGCCGGTCTCGGCCTCTCGATGCCTCCGTACAGCAAGGATCAGTCGCTCCGCGCCGCGCTCGTCGTGACCCCGGCCGAGGACGGCGGCGGGCTTATCGTCCGCATCACGCTCCAGCGCGTCGTCTGGGACACCGAGGGCAAGGTGTCGAGGTCGGAGCTGCTGAGCGATCCCGCACCCTACACCGAATTTTTCGCCAAGCTCGCCAAGACCTCCGGCCTCGACGCGCATGAGCTGTAAAACCGCGCGCGGGCTCCGCGCCTGCGCCGCGGCGCTCGCTTTGCTCGCTGTCGCCGCATGTCAATCCGACTTGCGCGATTTCTCGCAGCCGCCGGAAAGCGCGGCGAAGCTCGCGGCGATCAGAAGCCGCGTCTTCGCCACCGACGACAAGCGCAAGACGCTCCGCGCGGCGATCGCCGCGCTGCAGCAGCTCGGCTTCGTCGTCGACCGCGCCGACTTCGCCGCGGCCTCCGTCAGCGCCGCCAAGGCGGATCAGTACCTGTTGCGCCTGACGGTCACCGTTGCGCCGGCAAGCGCCGGCCGCTTGCTTGTCCGCGCTGTCGCCAGGTACGACGTGACGCCGGTCCTCGACGCTGAACCTTACGAGAAGTTCTTCACGACCCTATCGCATATCCTGGAGCTCGAAGCGCACCCGGCCGAGTGACGAAAAGCTCGGGAAGTCCGCAGAATATCACGGGCTTTTTGCATTCGTCCGGCATCGATTCAACTTGACAATAGAGCGTTAATCACTATAAAAAGAAGAAGAGCCATGAAGCTGTTAATCTCCCAAATCACAGAGGCTCCGAAGGAGCTCGATTTTACCCAGAGCACCGAGGATCTCAATCGTTTGTACAGCGGAGAAAGCAAAGATTTTCGCTTTCCACAGACGCTTCAGGTGCATACCCTCTACTACCGGTCGGGCGCCGATCTCTTCTTTCACGGCCGCCTCTCCGGCATGATCGAAGGGTACTGCAGCCGCTGTTTGAAGAGCTATTCGTTTCCGCTCGATAAAGAGTTCGACTTCGTGCTCGCCCCGGAGGCGTCTGCGCCGAAAAACGGAGAGGTCGCCGCCGGCGAGCTGGGGCTCAGCTTTTACAGGGGCGACGAGCTCAATCTCGAGCCGTTGATTCGCGAGCAGGTTCTGCTAGCATTGCCGACGCGTCCGCTTTGCGACGAGGATTGCCGCGGGCTATGCCCCAGCTGCGGCGTCGATTTGAACGAAGGCGATTGCCGCTGCGCCACTTCGCACAGCGATCCTCGTATGGCGATCTTCCGTGACATGAAAGTGCATCAGTAGTCCCCGTCTGTTCATGCCTTTCCTTCCGCCGCGCGGAAAGAAAAGAAGGGATAAAAAATAACATGCCGGTTCCGAAGCGAAGGACCTCCAAGACGAAGAAAAACAAGCGCCGTTCGCACGACGCGCTGACGCCGCCGCAGTTTACGAGTTGCCCCAAATGCGGCGAGGCGATTTTCCCGCACCGCGCTTGTCCGAGCTGCGGTTTCTACCGCGGACGCCAAGCGATTCCCGTCGAAGAGAGCTGATCCCTCTTTGATATGTTGAAGATTGCCGTTGACGCGATGGGCGGCGACCGCGCTCCCGACGCCGTTGTCGAAGGCGCGCGGCTGGCGGCCGGCGATCTCGACGTCGAAATCGTGCTGGTCGGGCGTAAGGAGGTCATCGAGCCCAAGCTTGGCCACCGCCCGTCCTCCGGCGCGCTGCGCATCGTCAATGCCGCGGAAGCCGTAGCGATGGACGAATCGCCCAGTGCCGCGATCCGCAGGCGCGATTCCTCGCTCAAAGTCGCTTACGAGCTCATGGATCGCGGCGAGGTTCAGGCGGTCGTCAGCGCCGGCAACTCCGGCGCGATGATGGCGATCGGAATGTTCGTTCTCGGTAAATTACCGCAGGTCGATCGGCCGGCGATCTCCGTAGTCCTTCCAACGCCAGGCAACGGGACCGTCATCATCGACGCCGGCGCGAACGTCGACTGCAAGGCGCGGCAGCTCGTGCAGTTCGCGATGATGGGGTCGATCTACTCGCAGGAAGTTTTGGGCGTTCATACGCCGCGCGTCGGCATCCTCAGCAATGGCGAGGAAGAGTCCAAGGGCAACGATCTCACGCGCGCAGCAAGCGACCTGCTCGCGCAGACACCACTCAATTATATCGGCTATGTCGAGGGGCGCGACTTCTTCAACGGCTCCGTCGATGTTGTCGTCTGCGATGGTTTTACCGGCAACGTGGCATTGAAAACGATGGAAGGGCTCGCGGGATTCATAAGCGGCGTGCTGAAGGGCGCCTTTCGCGAGACCGCCCTCAGCCGCTTGGGCTATCTCATGAGCCGCGGGCCGCTCATGCGCGCCTATCGCCGATTGGATTATCGCGAGTACGGCGGCGCGCCGCTTCTCGGCCTCAGCGGCGTTGCCATCGTCGCGCACGGCGGCTCGGGTCCAAAGGAGATCAAGAACGCGATCCGCGTCGCTAAAGATGCGGCGGCGCACGACATCAACCGGCGCATCATGGAACTACTCGCAGAGAGCGCCGTGAAGAGCGAACCGTCGGAGCGGCAGCGCATTTGGGAGCGGGTCAAATCGACGTTCGGCGGCAAGCCCGCGGAAAATGCTGGAAGAGAGACGAAGGGTGGCGGAAAAGGCTAGATTCGCTTTTGTTTTTCCCGGCCAGGGCTCCCAATACGTGGGCATGGGGAAGGAGTTTTGCGATCAGTTCCCACGCGCGCGGGAAACATTTGTCGAAGCCGACGAAATCCTGAAGCTGCCGCTTTCAGAACTTTGCTTTTCCGGGCCTGAAGACGAGCTCAAGCTTACGGAAAATACCCAGCCGGCCATTCTTACCGTTTCAATCGCGATCCTCCGCGTCGTTCAAAGCGAATACGGGCTCAGACCTTCTTGGGTCGCCGGGCATAGCCTCGGGGAATACACCGCACTGGTCGCCGTCGGCGCGCTTGCGTTTGCCGATGCGGTCAAGGTAGTACGAGAGCGCGGCAGGCTCATGCAAAAGGCCGTTCCCGCCGGACAAGGCGCGATGGCAGTCGTTCTGGGACCGGCCGCGAGCGACGTCGAAAAGCTATGCGAGGAGGCGGCTGGCGGCGAGGTTGTGGCCCCGGCCAATTTGAACGGCGGCGGTCAGATCGTCATCGCCGGGGCAAAAGGAGCCGTCGCGCGGGCGATGGCGCTGGCGCGCGAACGAGGCGCGAAGCGGGTGCTCGAGCTTCCCGTGAGCGCCCCCTTTCATTGCGCGCTCATGCAGCCGGCGGCCGAGGGTCTCAAACAGGTCCTGGCCGCCATCGAGGTGAAACCGTTTTCTGTCGGGGTTATCACCAATGTCGACGCCGACATTAATATGGATGAGAAGCGGGTGAAGTCGCTGCTCGTCCGGCAGGCCGTGAGCCCGGTGCGTTGGGAAGAGTCGGTCAAGCGGCTTGAAGCGATGGCGCCTGAGCGCGTTTTGGAAATCGGCCCGGGAAAGGTCCTGGCCGGTCTCATCAAACGCATCAGCCCGAAGCTCAGCGTAGACAACATCGAAAAACCGGACGACTTAAAGAAACTTTAGTCATCGATCATAAAGGCTTTTTTCTTCCTCTAAATGGTATTGCAGGGACAAATCGCACTTGTGACCGGCGCGAGCCGCGGCATAGGGCGCGCTATCGCGGTGGAGTTGGGCAAATTGGGCGCCCGGGTCATGATCAATTATGCCGCCAATAAGGAGGCCGCCGATGAGACGCTCAGGCAGCTTACGGAGTGCGGCGGCGCTGCCGAGCTCGTTCCCTTCGACGTTTCCGACGAGCGGCAGGTCGATGCCGAAGTCAAAAAAATCGTTGACCGGCATAAAAAAATTGATATTGTAGTGAACAATGCCGGGGTGACCTCCGACAATCTTCTCGTTCGTCTAAAGCCGGAAGATTGGGACCGCGTCCTGGGGATCAATTTAAAGGGCACGGTTCACTGCACCAAGGCCGTATGCCGTGGGATGCTTCGAGAACGGTACGGCCGGATGATCAATATAGCCTCGGTCGTTGGACAAACGGGAAACGCGGGGCAGTCCGCTTACGCAGCTTCCAAAGCCGGCATTATCGGCTTTACGCGCGCGATGGCGCGCGAAGTCGCCTCGCGCGGCATCACCGTCAATGCCGTCGCGCCCGGATATATAGATACGGAGATGACGGAAAAGCTGCCTCAGGACTTGAAGCAGGAGTTTTTGCGCTCTATACCTTTGGGGCGGTTCGGCACCGGCGAGGACGTTGCCGCCGCCGTTTCGTTCCTTGCGAGCCCTGCCGCCGGCTATATCACCGGCCAGGTGATCGGCGTGAACGGCGGCATGTTGATGGCGGAAGATATCGTTAGAGGAGGTGAGCGAATGGCATCATCGGTAGAGGCCAGGGTTAAAGAGATCGTCTGCGAACAGCTGGGCGTCAGCGAAGACGAGGTGACGCCGGATGCCTCGTTCATCGAGGACCTCGGCGCGGATTCGCTGGACATCGTCGAATTGGTCATGGCGCTGGAAGAAGAATACGAGATGGAGATCTC
>DATJFG010000032.1:0-4059 GCA_035495775.1 Verrucomicrobiia bacterium
TCAGCAGCGTGATTCTTCGGCGCATAACTTCCTCCCATACTAATAAGTGAGCCGTTTTACGCCCCGACAAATGCGGGTCGGCCTATCTCGCGAGACGGCTCCATCAATCAAATCCGAATCGGTTGCAATATCAACCAGCTACTCCGACTTGTCAACATTCTGCTAGCCGCCAAACACGATCAGTCTTGGGGTCTGGCTTTTACATCTAACAATCTTCGTTTTCGCGGCGCCCTAAACGTCGCACGTTGCGCTCGCAGGAAGCGATGCGCTCACGCCCCCCAGCGCTTTTCTCAGCCTTCACGCACGAGCACACGATCTATTTCTGGCGCGTGAGATAAGGATTACGCGTCGAACGGGATCCCCGTGCGGCGCGCGATGTCGATCAGATCGTTCACCACCGGCTGAAGCAGCGGAATCCCTTCCTTCGTCCGGCGCGCCTCGGCAAGGCGCTCCGGATCGCCGGGTATGAGCGGACCGCTCGTGCCCGCGGCGGGCTTGGTCGCTTTCAGCACGCGCCGCCACTCGTCGATCTGCTTTTTGAACTCGTTCTTGTCGATGAAGCCGTCGATCTCCATCGCGCCGAAGAAATGGCCGATGCCCTTGCCGACGCTCCGCTCGGGGATCTCCTGGCGCAGCGCGAACGGCGGCGCGAACGGCCCCCAGTTGGCGCCGCTCAAGACCGCGGTCAGAATATCCACCGCCGCCGCGAGGCAGTAGCCCTTGTGGCCGCCCATCTCGTACTCCGACCCGAGCGGGAGCTGCGCGCCGCCGTCGATCATGTCCTGCGGATTGTCCGTCGCGGCGCCGTTCTTGTCCGCGATCCAGCCGCGCGGGATGGCGGATTTTTTTCTGAGCGCGATCTCGATCTTCCCGTAGGCGACGGCGCTCGTCGCCATGTCGACGACGATCGGCGGCTCCTTATATCCGGGAAACGCGATCGCGATCGGGTTGGTGCCGAGCATGCGCTCGGCGCCCCACAGCGGCGCGACGAGCTTGGTCGTGTTGGTCATCGCCCAGCCGATCAGATCGCGCTCCAGCGCCTTCAGCGGATAATAGCCCGCGATGCCGAAGTGGTTCGTGTTGCACACCGACACCCAGCCCGAGCCGTGCGCCTCGGCCTTGTCCATCGCGATCTCGTTCGCCTTCGGCCCGACGACGAGCCCGAGGCCGTTGTCGCCGTCGACGGTCGCGACGCTTTTTTTCTCGCGCGCGATCTTGATCTTGGGCTTGGGGTTGATGCGCCCCATCTCGAGCATGTCGAAATAGGTGTGCAGGCGCGCCACGCCGTGGGAGTCGATCGCGCGGAGATCGCTCCTGGCGAGCACGTCCGCCGCCTGCCGCGCGTCGGTCTCGGCCACGCCGAAGTGCATGAACACCCGCGCGGAGAATTCTGTTAAATACTCGCAGGGAAAAATGTGGGTGGGTTTGTCGTCGGCCATGGCTGCCTGGATGAAAGCACCAAACACGGGCTTCGACAAGGTCAGCACGAACGAAACTGCGGATTTCGTAGGGGCGGTTCGCGAACCGCCCGTAGATTTATGGCCGGTCCGTCATCCCTTCGGCACGGCCATCCCGCGCTGTACCGCCGGCCGCGCGCCGATCGCGTCGAACCAGCGCTTGACGCTGGGGTAGTCTTCGAGGCGCATGCGGTGCATCTCGTAGCGCGCGATCCATGGGTAGGTCGCGATGTCCGCGATGGAATATTCGCCGGCGAGATACGGCGCCTCGCCGAGGCGCTTATCCAGCACTCGGTAGAGGCGCACCACCTCGTTCATGAAGCGGTCGCGTCCGAACGGCTCGTCCTCCGGGCAGTGGCGGAGAAAATAATGCGCCTGGCCGATCATCGGGCCGACGCCGCCCATCTGGAACATGAGCCACTGAACGACCTGATAGCGCGCGGCGGTCTCTCTCGGCATGAGCTGGCCGCTCTTCTCGGCTAGATACATGAGGATCGCGCCGGACTCGAAGAGGCTGTAGGGCTTGCCGCCCGGCCCCTCGCGGTCGACGATCGCGGGGATTTTGTTGTTCGGGTTCAGCAGAAGAAATTCCGGCTCGAACTGCTCGTCCTTCGAGAGGTTCACAGGATGGACCTGGTACTCGAGGCCGAGCTCTTCGAGCATGATGGAAACCTTCCGCCCGTTGGGCGTTATCCAGGTGTAGAGGTCGATCATGGGAGGCTCCTTAATGCGTCACTGTAACAGATATTTCAAACCTTAGAAGTCTCTTCTTGACATCGACACTCTATTCGTTGTATTGGCGGTCATTAAATAAGTACCGTGTTGAAATTCACCTTACGCATGCTTCTTTTCTTGGGGCTCGCCGGCTGCGCCAGCTTTAAGCCGGAATGGAAGTACCAGGACTTAATGAACGCCCATCGCCCGGAAGCTACGGAAACTCACAACGGGCTGGAAATTTCACTTGAAAATACCTCTGCTGAGAAGTCCAAAAAGATCTTTGATTCCGATTTGCTGTCGAAGGGTGTTCTACCCGTTTTTATAAGGGCCAGCAATAAATCCGCCACGGTCGTTCGGGTGACCGCCATCAAGTCCAAGGCGATGATCGGCGGTGAATCGCTGCCGGTTTTGCGCGGCGTCGACGCCGCCGAATTGGCGGGCGATCGCAATGTTGCAGGCAACGCGGCAGTATGGGGTTTAGCTGGAGGTCCACTGTTTTTTCCAACCGCGATCGCGGTGTCCGGTATTCATTCATCGTCCGTGAACCGGGACATCGAGCATCATTTCGAGAATCTCGAATTCGGAGACTCGACGCTGCAGCCGAATCAGGTGATCGGAGGGTTTATTTATTTGAAACTTCCGGAAACAGTGAAGCAAGCTCAGAATCTGACGATTGAAATTCCCGCCGACGACGAAAAAAGCGGCGCCCAGACGACTTTTAGATTCTCAATTAACTTTTGACGGAATGAGATTGTAGGAGCAAACGACGAAAGGATGTCATATGATGCGAATGAAACAATTATCGATCGCGGTGTTTGTTTTCACCGCACTCGCGCTCTCCGCAGGCTGCGGCGTTGGCAGAAATATGGTCCTTCAATCGCCGCAGACCCGGATTCGCGCGGCGTCAGCCACAGTGGCCGAATCGAACTCGACCGTCAGCGTCCCTGCCGAAGTCAAATCGGATTTCCAGTCGCGCCTCGATAAATACCTGTACGGCGAAGGTGGGTTTCAGCGCGGTCAGGAGCTGAGAGTAAGATACCGATTCATTCAATACGAGCCTGGGAGTCAATTCGGTCGGTGGTTTATGGGCGGTCTTGGAAATATGGGCGAAGGCTCATTGACGATTGAGACTAAATTCTACGACTCTGCCGACAAAGAGCTCGCGACCATTCAAACCGAAGGCCGCATCGGCAGCGGCTTCTTCGGCGGCTCGTACGGCGAGGCGCTAGATAAAGCGGCGGAGAAAATTGCGGAGTTCGCTAGAACGAATTTTCGCTAGTCATTACGATATCGAGGCGACCTCTCTCAGCCTCACCGCCCCGGTATACAGCGCCCGGCCGACGATCACGCCTTCGACGCCGTCCCGCTCGATCTCTTTCAAGCGCCGGATGTCATCGAGCGTCCCGACGCCGCCGGAGGCGATAACGGGAATCTTCACCGCCTGCGCGACGCGGCGCGTCTCCTCGATATTGAGGCCTTCGCGCGTGCCGTCGCGCGCGATGTCGGTGTAGACGATGCGCGAGGCGCCGTCGCCTTCGACGCGGCGGGCGAGGTCGACCGCATCGAGCGCGGTCGTCTCCTTCCAGCCCTTGACGGCGACCTTGCCGCCGCGCGCGTCGATGCCGACGACGATCTTGCCGGGGAATTTATTGCACGCCTCGCGCAGGAACTTGGGATCGTCGTAAGCCGCCGTGCCGATGATCGCGCGCGCGACGCCGAGCGCGAACGCCTCCGCGAGGGCCGCGAGCGAGCGCAGCCCGCCGCCCAATTCGACCGGAATCGAAATGTTCCGGCAGATCGCCGCGATCTCGCGCGTGTGCGCCGGCCGGCCTTCAACCGCGCCGTTCAAGTCGACGACATGGATCAACTCCGCGCCCTCGCTCGC
>DATJFG010000033.1:0-131955 GCA_035495775.1 Verrucomicrobiia bacterium
CCCGGCCAGTTCGACCGCGAGCTCGGGAAGTCGGCTATACTCGTCATATGCAAAGCGCGGTTCGATGATAAAGTTCTGTCCTTCGATCCAACCTAATTCTCGCAGGCCCTGGAAAAATGCATGAACGCGGACATTCTTGTCGTATCTTTCCGGACTGCCGGGGCCGAGCCAACCGATGCGTGAAACTTTCTTCGCCTGCTGCGCCGCGACGGATGGACAGAGCGCAAGGAGCAGCGCCACGGCGACAACGCAGTAGGCGCTTTGCACGAGCGCTGATCGTTGACCGCCTGTCGCGTTCACTTGATCACCCTGTCCGCCCGGTAGAGCACCGACTGCGGGATCGTTAACCCGATCTGCTTTGCCGCTTTCAAGTTGATCACCAGCTCGAACTTCGTCGGCTGCTCCACCGGCAGGTCGCCGGGCTTGGCGCCTTTCAATATTTTATCGACGTAGTGAGCGGCGCGGCGAAACAGGTCGGCCTGGTTGGCCGAATAGGACATGAGACAACCCGCTTCCACGTACTCGATAGATTCGCACATCGAGGGCAGTCGCCTCTTATTCGCCATTGATGCAATGCGCTCCCGGTGGGGTGTCAGCACCGGATTAGCCACGAGGATGAGCGCATTAACACGGCTCTTCGCTACCGCTTGAAAAGCGCCATCTATATCAGGGTCAGGCCCCCGCACCTCTATGGATTGAAGCTGAATTTTCAGCGCGCGTGCCGCGGCTTCATAGTCTTTAAAACTCAGAACCGGACCCGGCGCGTTCGCATCCCATAGAATCGCAACCCGCGACCCGGATGGAATGATTTCTTTGAACAATTCCAGCCGCTTTCCGCCTAGGTCGATCCTCTGCATCGAAAGACCCGTAATGTTTCCGCCTGGGCGCCCCAAGCTGTCGACGAGTCCCGCCACGACTGGATCTACAAAACTGACCATGACAATGGGGATTGTCTTCGTGGCGTCTTTGGCGGCGCGTATCCCGGGCAAAAACGATACGAAAATGACATCGACTTTGAGCTGCACGAGCTCCGCCGCAAGGCTTGGACTACGGTCCAATTTTCTTTCGGCGTAGCGATACTCCAGCACGATGTTTTTCCCTTCGATATAACCGAGGTCACGCAGCCCCTGCCGAAATGCGTCCCAGGAAGGATTTGAATCCGTACGGAAGCCGGAAACCAGATAACCTATGCGCGGGATTTTAGGCTGCTGCGCTTGCGTGTTCGTCGCCAGCGCCGAAAGCAGTCCGGCCGTGACGAACAACAGTTTTGAGTTTTTACTTTTTAGTTTTGAATTCATAACTCAACACTCAACCTTCAAAACTGCCTGTCCTGAGCCTGCCGAAGGATCACTTGATCACCCGGTCCGCCCTTGCGAGCACGTTCGGCGGAATGGTTAGCCCGAGCTGCTTCGCGGTTTTTAAATTGATCACCAACTCGAACTTCGTCGGCTGCTCGACGGGAAGGTCTCCGGGCTTAGCGCCTTTGAGAATTTTGTCGACCATGACGGCAACCCGTCTGAAGCCTTCATCATCGTCGGCGCCGTATGAAATCAAGCCGCCGCTAGTAACAAAAGATTCACGGTCGTATATGGCTGGCAAGCGATTCTTCGCCGCGAGATTCACAATTTCTTTCTGATGAGCAGAGATGAATGCGCTGGCTGTCGTAGCGACAGCCACGCTACGCGCCTTAATTGCCTCGGTGAACGCCGACTCAAGTTTATCGGCCTTGCTTACCTCCATTGAATAAAGCCGCAAACGCAGCTCTTGGGCGGCGTTTTGACTCTGTGTCCACTGCAGCTGCGACCCGGGGTCGAGCCTGTTCCACATCACCGCGACGCGAGAAAGATTAGCGATACATCCCTTGAGCAACTCCAATCGTTTGCCGATCAGCATACCCGAAATGGGCGTGAATCCAGTGAGGTTCCCACCTGGCCGCGACAAGCTGTCAACGAGACCATCAACGACAGGGTTCTGCAAGCCTTGACCAACAATCGGAATGGTTTTTGTGGCATTCTTCGCGGCGCGAGCGTCGTTTCCTCCACCTGTGACAATGACATCGACTTTCAGACGGACCAGCTCATCCGCCAAAGCCGGGAGCCGCTCGAGCTTGTTTTCGCTAAACCTGGCCTCGATCTCTAAATTTTTGCCTTCGGCGTACCCCAACTGACGCAGCTCCTGCCGCACCCTGGCCGTCCAATGCGTCGGACTAGAATATCCACCGGATAAAAGTCCAATTTTATAAATCTTGCCGCGTTGCTGGCCGAAGCCGCAGTCCACAATTAGCAGAGTGCTTGCAAGGGCAAATAAAGAGATTTTTTTGGCGGTATTAGCCATCACTCTCATTTGATCACCCGGTCCGCGCGCGCCAGCACGTTCGGCGGAATCGTGAGGCCGATCTGCTTGGCGGTTTTTAAATTAATCACCAGCTCGAACTTCGTCGGCTGCTCGACGGGGAGATCGCCGGGCTTCGCGCCCTTTAAAATTTTGTCGACGAAATAGGCGACGCGCCGGTAGCTCGCTGCGAGATCCGCCGCGTAGGACATGAGGCCGCCGGCATCTACATACTCTCTATTGGGGTACACGGACGGCAGCTCATGCTTTGACGCAAAGTCCACGATCCGTGTTCGGTTAGCGTTAAATAGCTGCCCGCCCCCGGTCACGTAGAGTCCATCCGGGCGCTGCTTGATTATGCCAGCGAAACCCTTCTCGAAGCCCGCAGTTCGTACTTCCAGAGGCTGGAGAGTCAACCCCAGCGCGTGTGCCGCGACTGGGAGAACTTCTTTCAGCTCGTGAACACTGGATGGAATGGCCGGATCGTAGAGAACTGCGACACGGGCAACTTTAGGAACCGCTTCCTTGAGTAACTCCAGCCGCTTACCGCCCATGTCTGGGGTAAGATTTGTCAGGCCGGTGACGTTGCCGCCGGGACGGGCAAGGCTTTCAACCAGGGTTGCCGCGACCGGATCGATCCCAAGTCCCATCATCACGATGGGAATCGTTTTGGTCGCATTCTTGACCGCTTTGATCGGGGTGGACCCGCCGGCTATCACGATGACATCAAAGTTGAGGCGCACCAGCTCCGACGCAAGCTCAGGATATCGATCGCGCTTCCCCTCGGCATATCGATACTCGATAGCGATGTTCTGTCCTTCTACGTAGCCAAGCTCGCGCAGAGCTAGGCGAAGTCCCTCGGCGCGGACGGAATCAGTAGCGGAATCGTCTTGCGATAAATACCCTAACCGAGGGACTTTCTTCTGCTGCTGCGCGTGGGCTAGACTGAACGACGTTACGATCGCGAGCGCAACTACAACAACGACTCCACCCCTCATCCATCCTCCCTTGCGCAGCGCGAATGAAAAAGCCCGGCCGGGAAGGACCCGGGCGGGCTCAAGCGTTACAATTCGAAAGCGCTGCCAAACCATGACGGCCCGGCGAATGTGTTAGGATGACCATTAGTTTCACATCGACACAGGGTGTCAAACCTCCCCTCTCGGCACGCTCGATTTTTGGGAAGATCTCAACGCAAGCGGTGTGCCACTGCCGTCGGAGACGTAATGAAATTAACGCATTGAAAACACAGAGGAAATCTCGCAGGCAAAAATACGATGAGGAATAGAACGTAGCCATTCTGCTAGCGCCCGGTAGCAAAAGTGCTTCAGGGTGTCTGTCACATCGGCTCTCCGACGCGAAGTGATCCTATTTGAACCAATCCCTCTGCCGCAAAATATATTCCGCCGTCCGGTAGCTCAGCGCCGCAATGGTCGCGGTCGGCGGATAGCCGGCGAGCGTCGGAAACGTCGACGCGCCGACGATGAAGAGGTTGGGCACGTCGTGGCTCTGACAATATCCGTCCACAACCGAACGCCGCGCATCGCTCCCCATGCGCGTGCCGCCGGCCCAGCGGTTGGGCCGCTCTTTTCCTCCCGTCCACACTTTGCTCGCGCCGGTCGCGCGCATGATCTTCTCGCCGACTCCCGCCATGAAGCGATGCAGCCGGTGCTCGTTCTGATGAAAATCGAATGTGACGCGCGGCAGCGGCACGCCCCACGCGTCTTTCGCCTCGGGATCGAGATCGACGACGTTGTCCTCGTGCGGCAGCGTCTCGGGCTGGATGTTGAGATCGAAGGTGCGCGTGTAGTAGCGCGCGAAGTATTCTTTGTATTCTCTTCCCCAGCGCGGCACGTCGGGCGGCACGACGTCCATGCGGGAGACCGGCGTCCCCTCGCCGCTCGTGCCGATCGTGCCGCCTCGAATGAAGCCGAGACCGGTATGGTCGAAGTTGTCGCCGTTGAAATCGTCGACGCGCATCGCCGCCGAGCCCGGGCCGATGAAGCCGTTGACGATGAAGTCGTCGAAGAGCCCGTAGGCGCGCACGTCGCCGTGCGCGAGGATGTATTTGCCGACGAGGCCGCTCGAATTGGCGAGGCCGCTCGGGAAGCGCGCGGTTTTAGAAAGCAGCAGGAGCCGCACGTTCTCGAATACGAACGCGCCGAGAATCACGACGCGCGCGCGCTGCTCGCGCATCATGCCGTCCGGATCGAAGTATCTCACGCCGGTCGCGTGGCCGCGCTCGTCGGTGTCGATGCGACAGACTTTACAATTCGTGCGGAGATCGAAGTTGCCGGTCGCGACCGCGACGGGGATCGCCGTATAGAGCGTCGCCGCCTTGGCGTGGACGTGGCAGCCGTAAAAATTGCAGTGGCCGCAGTAGACGCAGGCGGGCCGCTCGGCGATGCGCGTGTCGTACGGCGCCGGCGGCTTGTAGGCTTGCGAGAGAATGCCGGCGGGCGAATCGTACGCGTGATAGCCGAGCTTGCGGCAGGCCGCGGCGAAAAGCTCCATGCGCGCGCTCGGGCGGAGCGGCGGCAGCGGATAGCCGCGTTTGCGATGTCCGGCGAACGGATTGGCCCCGGCATGGCCGGAGACGCCGAACTCCCATTCGAACTTTTCGTAATAGGCCTCGAGGTCGTCGTAGCCGATCGGCCAATCGACCACGTCGTAGCCGGTCAAATCGGCGCCGGCACGCTCGGCGCCGCCGTTGGCGATTTCGTTCGTGTGGACTTTGAAATCGCCCGGCATGTAGCGCGAGGCCTGCCCGGTCCAGTGGAGCAGCGCGCCGCCGAGAACGTTGAGCGGGCTCGTGCGGTAGCGGAGCTCGGCGGCGGCGCCGCCGCGCGCGCGGGTGGTGGTCGGCTCGTGCCGCACCCAGTCGAGCCGGTCGGCGCGGGCGATGAAGCGGATCGAGTCGCGCGGGGCGTAATCCGCCGGGTGCGGCGCCGGCCCGCGCTCGAAGCCGACGACGTTGAGGCCCGCCGAGGCCAATTCCTTGGCGAGGATGCCGCCGACGGCGCCGACGCCGACGAGGCAGACGTCCGCGATCGAGCCGGCCACTTTATTCGTCTTCCTTTTTGCGCTGGGCAGCCATAGGCGGAAGATCGACGCGCCGATTGACGTAGGCGTCCGGATAGCCGTGCTGCTGGCCGGGGAAATCGACGATGCGCCAGCCGGCGAGGCCGCGGTTGCCGCCGTACTCGGGCTCGCCGAAGACGCCTTCGAGCACGTGGCAGCGCACGGTCTCGAAGAAATCCGCCGCGCCTTCGAAGGGCGCGCGGCCCGCCTCGAAATCGGCTAGGACCATATTCATATTTTCATCATTAAGCTTTACAAATGGACAGCCGAAGCGCTCGACCGCGCAGCGGTCAATCTCCTCCAGCCCGCGGTGGTATAGTAATGTCATGTCGGCGTAGTCGCCGGCGAGCGCCCGCAGGATGTAGTCGACCGCGCCGATCTCGACGGCGCCCGGCGTGTCGGTCGCGGGAAAGATCCTCTCCGCGATCGCTTCGAGCAGCCGCACTTCCGCGGCGGTGAGCGGCGCGGCACGCGATTCACTTTCGTCCATATCGAGGACGACGATACTACCGGTCGCGGCGCCGCTGCAAGCGCGCGAGAGTTTTCCCGCTTCGAGGAAATACCTGATTGCAAAAAGACCGTCGGGGACTATGCTTTGATTGTCCTCGCGGTGAAACTGCGGCGGATTTTCTTCATTTCAAGCGAGGCCGCATGCGAGCTGTTTGCTGGAACGGCAGAAAGGATGTGCGGGTCGAAACGGTCGACGATCCGCGGCTGCTGAATCCGCGCGACGCGATCATCGCGACCGAATTGACCGCGATCTGCGGCTCCGATCTGCACCTCTACAACGGCAATATTCCGACGATGCAGGCGGGCGACATCCTCGGTCACGAGTTCATCGGCCGCGTGGTCGAGGTCGGCCCCGAGATCGACACGCTGAAGCCCGGCGACCGCGTCGCGGTCCCCTTTCCGATCGCCTGCGGCCGCTGCTTTTACTGCAGCCGCGGCGCGTATTCGTTCTGCGACAACTCCAATCCCAACGCGTGGATGGCGGAAAAAGTCTACGGCTATTCCCCCGCCGGACTCTTCGGCTATTCGCACATGCTGGGCGGTTATGCCGGCGGCCAGGCGGAATACGTCCGCGTTCCCTACGCGGACGTGGGGCCGGTCAAAGTGCCGCCGGAGCTGAGCGCCGAGCAGCTGCTTTTTTTAACGGATATTTTTCCGACGGGGTTTCAAGCGGCGGAGAATTGCTGCATCCAGCCCGGCGACATCGTCGCCGTTTGGGGCTGCGGCCCGGTCGGCCAATTCGCGGTCCGCAGCGCTTTTCTTCTCGGCGCAGACCGCGTGATCGCCATCGACTCCGTGCCCGAGCGATTGGAAATGGCGCGCGTGCAAGGCGGCACGGAGATCCTAAACGAAGATGACGTCGGCGATGTCACCGAGGCGCTGCGCGATTTGACCGGCGGGCGCGGCCCGGACGCGTGCATCGACGCCGTAGGCATGGAAGCGCATGGCCACGGCCTCGAGGGACTCCTGGATTCCGCGAAGTACAAGTTCATGCTGCAGAACGACCGGCCGATCGCTTTGCGCCAGGCGATCAACGCCTGCCGCAAAGGCGGCACAGTGTCGATTCCCGGCGTCTACGGCGGCTTCATCGATAAATTTCCCATCGGCGCGGCGTTTGGCAAAGGACTCACGTTCAAGATGGGCCAGACGCACGTGCAAAAATATATGCGCCCGCTGCTCGAGCGCATCGAGAAAGGCGAAATCGATCCTTCTTTCATCGTAACGCACCGGATGCCGCTCGACGAGGCCGCGCGGGCGTACGAAATGTTCAACAACAAGGAGGACGGATGCATCAAAGTCGTTCTCAAGCCCTGAGCCCTGCGGACGAGTTTGGCGAGTCGTTTATCAATGTCGGCCCGGTGGAACGCTGGTTCTCGCTCGCAGCGGGCGCGGTACTCTTGGCCGCCGCCGCGCGGCGGAGAAGCGTGCCCTTTCTTCTCGGCGGCGGCGCGATGTTATTTCGCGGCGCCACGGGATTTTGCCCGGTCTACGAGGCGCTGCAGGCCGGCGGTTCGGAGGTGGAGATCGAAAAAACGATTTCCGTTTTCCGACCCGCTGACGCAGTCTACTCGCTTTGGCGCAATCTCGAAAACCTGCCGCGTTTCATGTCGCATCTCGAGTCGGTGACCGTCTTGGACGACAAGCGATCGCATTGGGTCGCGCGCATTCCGACGGCGATGCGGCTCGAATGGGACGCGGTAATTACCGAGGAACGTGAAAACCAGAGCCTCTGCTGGGAATCGCTGCCCGATTCGGACATCGAGCACGCCGGCGCCGTCTATTTCCGTCCGGTGCCGGGACGAAACGCGACGGAAGTTCGGGTCGTGCTCTCTTACAAGCCGCCGGCGGGGATCGCCGGCGCGGCGGTGGCGAAACTTCTTTCTTCGGTAACGGAACATCAGATGAGGGAAGACCTGCGATGCTTCAAGGCGATCGCGGAAGCCGGCGAACGGCCCACGACGGCCGGACAGCCCGCCGGCATAACTTTACATTGAGGTGATTTATGGCGCGTTATCTTCGCTCGGCACTTTTTCCGCTCGCGGTCATCGGCGCCGCGGGGACGGCGGCTTCCTATTATTTACGTGAAAAGAGGCGGATCGATTTCCACGGCAGGACTGTGGTCATCTCCGGCGCATCGCGCGGCCTCGGACTGGAGCTTGCGCGCCGTTTCGCCCGCGAGGGAGCGCGGGTCGTCTTGCTCGCGCGCGAGCAGGACGAGCTCAGAAACGTCGCCAACGAGTTCCTCGCGCGCGGCGGCGCGGCGACGGTGCTCGAATGCGACGTGCGCAAACCCGAAGAGGTGAAAAAGACCGTCGAGGAAATCCTTGAGCGTCACGGCGCGATCGATGTGTTGATCAACAACGCCGGGATCATTCAGGTCGGACCGATGGAGCATATGAAACGCGAGGATTTCATCGATGCGATGGATGTGCACTTCTGGGGGCCGCTCTACCTCATACAGGAAATCATTCCGCACATGAAAAAACGCGGCGGAGGCCGCATCGTCAACATCACTTCCATCGGCGGCAAGGTCGCGGTGCCGCACCTGCTGCCGTACGTCGCCAGCAAGTTCGCGCTCGTCGGACTCTCCGAAGGACTGCGCGCGGAGCTTTCAAAAGACGGCATTTATGTCACCACGGTCTGCCCCGGCCTCATGCGCACGGGATCGCATCTAAACGCCATGTTCAAAGGCGATCACGAAAAGGAGTTTGCGCTCTTCAGCATCGCGAACGCCTTGCCGCTGTTCTCCACCAGCTCGGAGAAAGCCGCGCGCCAGATCATCGAGGCGTGCCGCCGCGGCCGGCCCGAGGTCTTCATCACGCCGCAGGCGCGGCTGCTCCACTTGGTGAACAGCGTCTTTCCCGGGCTTGTGGCGGAAGGTTTCGGCGCTTTGAACCGCATCCTGCCAGGCGCCCGCGGAGGCCAAGGGGACATATTAAAGCGCGGCTGGGAAAGCCGATCGAGACTTGCGCCTTCCATTCTCACGCGGCCGGCGGATCGCGCCGCGGCGCGCAATAAAGAACATCCGCGGCTGGCGTCGGGCTCGTAGCGTCGGCCGGTTGCGGAGCTCGCTCGCGACACGTATGTATGGCATAGATGACGAACGAGAGGCATGCGTGGTCGTGGCGGGAGCATCGTCATTATCTCCGTGAACTCACCCCCTACCTTCTGACCAGCGTCGGCTTGCTGCTCGCCGCGGCGCTGGTCGGCGTCGCCACTTCGACACAGTTCGCCGGTTTTTCCACTGCGCGCCGCGAGGCGCTCGGCGAATTCGCCAGCCTCTTTGTCGGGCTGCCGCGTCCGCTCCTTGCGCTCGCCATTTTTTTCAATAACGCCCTGAAAACGTTGATCGTGATTCTTACCGGCAGGCTGGCCGGCATTCTGCCGTTGATTTTCCTTTTGATCAACGGCTACGTCCTCGGCATCGTCTTTTACGCCACCTTCCATTCCAAAGGCCTTTGGTCTTTCCTCCTTGCGATCGCTCCGCACGGCGTGCTCGAGCTCCCGGCGGTACTCTTGGGGACCGCGATCGGCCTCAAGCTCGGGACGCGCGCGATCACCCGGTTTATCAAAAAAGACGGATTCGATCTCTCGGCCGAACTGGCCCGCGGCCTGCGTTTTTTTTTCGCCGTCATTATTCCCTTGCTGACGGTCTCGGCTCTGATCGAGGCGTTCATCACCGCGGCTCTCGCCGGGAAGTGAAGCCCGGCGGCGCTGTCAATCGATGAAACCGTGCAGCGTGCGCGGAATGATTTGAATCGGCACCTCGTAGGAGTTTTTGAATCCATTCGCGGTCATACCCAGCTCTTCGATGCCCCGGCGATATTTTTTAAGATAAGCCGCGACGCGGACGCGAGGCTGATGCTGCAGGATATGCGCATCGCCGACGATCACGGCGACGTCGCCGCCGTCGCCATCGGTGTTGAAATTAAGCGCGACCCTTGGATTATGCGAGATGTGCCGCAGTTTGGCCTTGCCTTTTTGACTCAAGATCAATACGGTGCGGCCGTCCCAATGAAACCATACGGGTCTAGGCAACGGCGAGTCGTCCGCGTCGGACGCAACCGTCGTCAGCCAAACGATCCGCTCGCGCCGAAGCCGGCGCTGTACATGCCGACCGAACCGAGTGCCGAAGTCGAGCATCGATTCAGGGACCTCCGGAGTTGTCGTTCTAACTAATTTATCGGGCTGATCTCATATCTCAACGAAAGTTCCTACCTGAGTCGTGTAAAGATGCGAGCCTACCGACAGCGCCAGCCGGACAACGGCGGGCATAATCCCAGGAGCGCGACCAATTGAAAGCGCTGCACCCACTCGCCCGCTCTCTCGCCGTTCTTTACGCCAGCACGTTTCTCGCCGGCATGTGGTCGATGATCGTCCCGACCGTTCCGCTGCTGGCTACGCACTTCGGCCTCTCGCCAGGAGTGGCGGCGCAAATCGTCACAGCGTTGGCTTTCGGCCGATTCGCCGGCATGCCGGTCAGCGGAATAGTCCTCGACCGTTTCGGCACGCGCGCCGCGTTGTTGGTCGGCCCCGCCGTCGGCGCGGCCGCATCGCTGCTCGCGGCCGTGGTGCCGTGGTTTGCAGTGATGCTCGTCCTCGTCGCTGTGATGGGCATCGGCGACAGCCTGTGGACATTTGGGCGCGAGATGGCCGGCATCGATCTCGCCCGGCAGGACCAGAGAGGGCGGGTGCTCAGCGGTTTTCACGGCATCAACAATTTTGGTCTTGCGCTGGGTCCGCTGGCGGGCGGCGCGCTCGCGGAGACCGTCGGCTTTCGCGCCGTTTTCTTGGTGTATGCCGCGTGCGCGGTGGTCGCCTTTTCACTCGATTTCAGCGGCGGCGCCGGATCGCTTAATGTTAAAGTGAAACGCAAACAAAACCGGGAGTCCGCTGCACGTGCAATCGTCCAGTGGCTGGCCGGATTCAGGGAGTTGTTCCGCCAGATCGATCCGGCGCTCCGCGCGACTTACGTGGTACTCGTCTTCGCCACGGTGACGAGCTTCATCCATCGGGTCACTTTGCAGAGTATGCTGCCGCTTTATGCCACCGCTCACCTCGGTCTTAGTCCCAGCGAAATCGGCTTGCTGTTCAGTATTATGGGAATTTTCGTTTTCGCGATGATTTTTCCGGCCGGTTTTATTATCGATAAGGTGGGACGAAAATGGGCGACTGTCCCGAGTACGGGGATTCCCGCGCTGGTGTTTTTGTCGATCCCTTTCGCCACCAGCTTTTTTCAAGTCGCCCTGTTGATGTCTTTCATGGGCGTGGCCAACGGCCTCTCGCTGGGATCGATCGCAACCTCGACGTATGACGTGGTCCCGGCGGCCGCTCGCGGCCGCCTGCAAGCGGTGCGTCGCGCCTGCGCCGAGACTGGCTCCGTGACGGCGCCGCTCCTCGGCGGGTTTCTCGCCGATCGATTCGACCCCAGCGTGCCGTTTTTCGCCTACGCCCCGCTGCTGATCCTCTCCGCTTTTCTGCTCGCGATGGTGGGAAAGGAGACATTGCGCAGATAAGCGTCGGCGAGGAGCTTTTTCGATTCCCGCGTTTTTGGTTTATCATAAGCAGCTATTATGAGTTACAGAACCGACGATATCCGCATCAAAGAAATCAAGGAGGTCCTCACACCGGAAACGTTGTTGGGAGAGTTTCCGATCACCGAGAAAGCCGCCGAAAACGTCTTCGAAACCCGGCAGGCGATCCATCGGATCCTCCACGGCGCCGACGACCGCCTGCTCGTCGTCATGGGGCCGTGCTCGATTCACGATGTGAAGGCGGCGAAGGAGTATGCCGGGAAGCTCAAGGAGGCCAAGGATCGCCTCGCGCCGGATCTGTTGATTGTCATGCGCGTCTATTTCGAGAAGCCGCGCACGACCATCGGCTGGAAGGGGCTGATCAACGATCCCCATCTCGACGGCAGCTTTCAAATCAACGACGGGCTTCGTGTCGCCCGCCGCCTGCTGCTCGAATTGAACGGCATGGGCATGCCGGCCGCGGCGGAGTTTCTCGATATGATCACGCCGCAGTACATCGCCGATCTAGTCGCTTGGGGGGCGATCGGCGCCCGCACGACCGAGAGCCAGGTTCATCGCGAGCTGGCCTCGGGTCTCTCATGCCCCGTCGGATTTAAAAACGGCACGGATGGCAATGTCCGCATCGCCGTCGACGCGATCCGCGCGGCGCACGCGCCGCATCATTTCCTCTCGGTCACGAAGTCCGGCCGATCGGCGATCGTGTCGACGCTCGGCAACGAGGATTGCCATGTAATCCTCCGCGGCGGCAAGCAGCCGAACCACGACGCCGTCAATGTCAGCGGCGCGGCGAAAACACTCGCCGAAGCCGGCATACCCGCGCGCATCATGATCGACTTCAGTCACGGCAACAGCGCCAAAGACGCCGCCAAGCAAATCGATGTCGCGCGTGAAGTCGGTGCGCAGGTCGCCGGCGGCGACAGCCGCATCTTCGGGGTCATGGTGGAAAGCCATCTCAAAGCCGGCAGGCAGGACCACCTACCCGGCAAAGACCTGGTTTACGGCATGAGCATTACGGACGCCTGTTTGGGATGGGACGATAGCCGTAAGGTTTTAGATATCCTCGCCGATGCTGTGAAGAAAAGACGGATCCAGTTGGAGGTTGAGGAGACGGCTTGACGAATCAAGCCGCGGTGCGCGCCGTACCGGTCTTCCAGCAGAGCCAGGCGATCGCCGCCGCCGCGAGACTGACAAACGGAAACAACACCGCCGCCGTCACGACGCTGAGGTACGAAAGAAGACCAAAGACCATCGTCGCGCCCTGTTCCAGCGGCACGTCATTGCCAAAGGTTGCTGCGAGAAAAATCAGCTTCGCGCCGACATAGCCGAAAAAAATCGCCGCCGCGGCCGCAACCAGTGCAATAAAGATAAGAACATAAGAGCCCTTCGCCGCCTCCCCCATAGCTAAGTTCAGCATGTCTTAATGACTAACTCAATGGGGTTAAAAAAAGCCCGGCAGGGTGACCCTGCCGGGCTTTTTTAATGCGATAAGCTCCTGAGCTTACCTTGTCGGCTTATTGAGCGCCTTGGAAGCAGGCGTCGTGCCGCCTTGCACCCCCAAGCCACCGCCCGTGCCCAAGCCGCCTTTTACTTCCTGCGCACGGTAGCTTCGAACCGCCCGCACGAGCTGATTGTAGGAGTCGGCAAAGGCCCCGGCGAGAACCTTTCCTTGCGGCGTATTGCTGTAACCGCCTAAGCCGCCTCCACCCCCGCCGCCCCAGCCGGCTCCCAATAAGTTGAAATCGACGTTGGAGGCCGCGCCTTCGGCGGCCGCGAGCTGAACACCCGAGCGATTATCGACCAGCGTCAAGGTGGTTGACGCCTCGTTCTGATGGATGCCGCCGGCCAGGAAACCGAACGCGCCCGCATAGGGGATGCCGCCGAGCGCTGCGCCCAGCCCCTTCGTGTCTTTCTGGTTGAAGGTAATCATCGGGTTGAGCGAATAATCGGCGGCGACCATCTGCCCCTGGCCGAAGTTGCTCCCCTGGCGCAGCTCGCCCGACTGCTGCAGAGCGCGCTCTCCCTGCATCTGCTGGAACGCCCGGCCGCGCTCGACCACGACGAAGCAGTTCGATTGCTGGATCAGCAATCGGATCAGCGGCACGGTCGAGGTGAGCTGATACTCGCGAGTGAGCCTATAGTACCACTGCGCGTTCTGGTCCTCGACGACCGCGACGGTACCGAGTGATTGATCGCAGCGCTCGAGCTGTGCATTGGCGTTTTCCGCGTTCGCACCGCCCGCCGATCCGGTTACGGGCGTTCTGGCGCTGTTGTCGCCCATCTGGACGCCGCAAGCCGCGAGCGCAAACGCGGCAAGCAGGTACAAGAACCGAAGTACGTATAGCATCACGGACCTCCTGATATCGGTAGATTTGTGGAGCAAAAGAGGCCCATTTGTATACTTATTCGCATCGCCCCGTCAAGTATTTTGACGCGGAACTCCGGCCCAGTGATCTCCCCAGCCGAGTGATGCTCAGCCGAAACTATTTTAGGGTCTTCTTGAGAATCTTCATCGCGTTCGTCGCATCCTCCGCGCTGTCGAAGCCGAAGTAAGCGACGCTTTGTCGCCCGATCGCAGCCCCGGAAACGCCCCGCAGGTTGATGCCGGCGTCCGCGAGCGCACGGGTCATTTTGACCCCGAGCCCTTGCCGATCCGGACCCGAGACACGCACGGAATGCACCCGGCTCGTCGTGTTAAACCCGGCGTCGTTGGCGGCGCGCGTCTGCTTGGCCCCTTTTATCGGCGTTAAGAAAACGACGCCTTTGCCCGGGTTCTCAGGCGAGCGCCGCGATATGACAAACTCGAACGTCGCACCGGCTTGCGTGAGGCCCTCGAGTTTGTCCGCGAGTCCTCCCGGACGGTCGTCGATTTCCGCGACCCATACGTCGACCTTGTTGACTGAATACGCCATGTCACACCTCCTCAATGTTTTTTGAAGCTATGCGTCGTCAACGCCAAGCAGAAGACTCGATCGGCTTTCGCTGAGCGAGGCCAGCAGCTGCCCGACCAGCATCGCCGCGACAAAGATCAATACTTCCGGGGAGAGCGTCGAGAGTGCCACGAGGGCCGGACCGGGACAAAACCCCGCTAAACCCCAGCCGGCTCCGAAGATCGCCGCTCCGGCCATAAGACGCGTATCGATGTCCTTTTTGTCCGGCAAATAAAATTTCTCCGCGGCCAGCGGCCGCGACCGACTCAAGACGGCGAAAAAACCGGGCAGAGTCACCGCGATCGCCCCGCCCATGACGAGGAGGAGCGTTGGATCCCATTCGCCGGCGACATCGAGAAATCCCACGACCCGCGCCGGATCCGTCATCTCGGATACAGCGAGACCCAGACCGAAGATCCATCCGGTCAGTAATGCGATGATATCCGTCTTCATTAAAAAATATGCCGTGAAATATAGACTGTAACAATCGCCGCAATCATAAAGATCGCGGTCGCTGCGAACGAGCGCGGCGAGAGCCGGGCCAGTCCGCAGACGCCGTGCCCCGAGGTGCAGCCCGAGCCGATTCGCGTTCCCATGCCGACGAGCAGGCCGGCGATCAACAGACCCGGCATACGCTGCTGCAAATGAAGCGGCACCCCTCCGCGGATAAGCGCCCAGGTGACGCCGCCGAGAATCAGGCCGGTCACAAACGCGACGCGCCAAGACCGATCACCGGGGCTGCCGCTCGCGATGCCCGCCAAGATTCCCGATACGCCCGCAATGCGACCGTTGAGCAGCAGCAACATCACACTGGCAGCGCCGATCAGCAAGCCGCCCACAACGCCGCCGACCAAATTCGCTTCAGCCATTGATTAACTCTTTCCCGTTTTCACGTGAACCGCAAGCCAAACCGTCTCCTCGCTCGTCTCGCGCACACGATGCTTTAGATGCTTCGGAATGGTCAGGTAATCGCCTTCTCCGAGGACGACGGCTCCTTCTGCAAATTCCAACACAGCGCGGCCTTTGAGAACCATCACCCATTCGTCTTCATCTTGATCGTACCAAAAATCGGGAGGACTCGAATGAGATCGCGAGACGATCCGCTCGACTTTGACGATGCGATTCTCATAAAGCTCGCGGCATTCCTCCCCTTCCGACGGTTTCGGATCATCGTAGATATTCTCAACGCGCGGCTTCACGGCGGCTCAGCCCCATACGGCTAGGATCGCGCCCATCGCGAGAAGCGAGAGCAAGAGGTAACCGTTCTGCACCAGGAAGAGCTGGAACGGCTTGCGCAAATAGGTAACGGTGCCGATCGTCACGACTGCGATGAAGCCGAGCCAATTGAAAAACCCCACCGCCATACCTTGAGCCGCAGACTCCGCCCCCGCGTACTTGACCGCGTGGAGCAGGACGAAAGCCATGATGAGGCTTCCGACGAAGTCGATGGCGACGGCGCGCGCCATTTCGGACTTCATCTCCGCTTCGCTCACACCGGAAACCCTGTGCCACGTCGGTAGAAACAGAACGGGTGAATACCATAGGGCTCCAATGGCCATTCTGACGACCGCGGCGGCGAGGATCGGAAGAAAATGAATCGGTATTTCACGCATCGCCTTTGCTCCTTTCTCTGCGCGTGCTTCTTAGCCGTCTCCGAGATCGCGCGCGAACACGAGAAGGCTATTCGCCGGCAAAGTGATCCCTGCGGAGTTCGGCAAGCCATGCATCCCCGGCCCGTCCGCAGTGACACCGCCGGGATTACCCTGAGAAATCGGATTGAAAAAATAATCGTAAATATCGCTGTTGAACACCTCATGCCAGTGGCCGGCGCCGGGGAAACCTAAACGATAACTGTAATCATAAAACGTCCGCTCGTTCAGACTGGCGACGACCACGATGTCGCGACCGACGCCCGGGAGCCAACGCTGGAAGGCGATGACGCGGTTGTCGTTGTGGACGTGAAAGACATTGAGTCCTTCGCCGCGGAGCGCCGGGTGCTTGCGGCGCAGCCAGAAGAGATCGCGCGTGAAGCGGTGATGATCGGCCATATGACGGTCGATCCCCTCCAAACCCGCCCACCAGATCAGCAGGTTCGCCGCATGCGGATTGTCGCTCCACGGCTTGTCTTCGAGAAACTCCTGTCCCATGAAGATCATCGGAATCCCCGGCGCGGTCAACAGCAGTCCCGTAGCGACGCGCGCCCGGCTGCGGGCGTACCACGAGCGCGCGTCGGTCGAGTCGCCGAGCGCCGCGATGCGCGGCTGGCGGTCGTCACCGGTATGATCGGCGTCAACCAAATCGTGATTTTCAACGCACTGGAAGACGCGCCAGCCGGCGCCGAAACCGTACGGCGTGTAAAGCGCGTCTTTCACGCGATCGAGATTGACCATCGCTGAGGTGCCGCCAGCTGCCTCTGCAATGACACGGCGAATCGCGCCCCGAAGGCCGTCGCCGTAGCCGGCGTCGAAACCCATGCCGTCCGGCGGGCTCGCCACGCCGCGCCAGCGCTCGTTGCCCCAGTATTCGGCGATCTGGATCGCAGTCGGCTTGATGAAGCGCAGCGTCGAGGAGAGGTCCTGGCAGAAAAACCATCCGCCGTGCTCGTCAATGACGGTCACCTGATCATAGCGAAAGCCGTCGATGTGATATTCCTCGAGAAACATCTTGGCGTTGTCGATGAGAAATTGCCGGACTTCGCGCTTCCAAAATGCAAAGACGAGGCCGCCGGCGTGGCCATCGGGCAAAAAATAGATGCTGTCGCGGTTATCCGAGCTTGCCGGACGGTCGAAAAAGTGGATGCTCTGATCGTCGAAATTGCCTCCCGCGTGATTGTAGACCACGTCGGCGATGACCGCGATTCCGTAAAGATGGCAGAGATCGATGAGTGTCTTTAGCTGACTGATCTGGCCGGTGAGTTGCGCCGCAATCAGCGGCGGGCGGTTCTTCTGCGCGAGCAAGCGGTTGATGTTGCTGAGATAGGGCCCCAACTCGCCCGCATCAACGGCGTAATCCATTTCGGGCGAAAAGAGATCCGTGCCGTTGTAGCCCAAACTGTTTTCGCCCTGAAACTCGACGAACGGCAGCGGCATGATCGCATTGACGCCGAGGTCGACGAGATACTCGATACGGTTGACCGCGTCGAGAAACTTCGCGACACGGCCGGCCCGGATATCCTTTCCATGCTCGTCCTCGGCGAAAAACACGCCGATGTGGAACTGATAGACGACGAGATCGTTGAACGGCGGCGGGCGAAAATCCTGATCGTGCCAGGGAAAATCATTCGGGTCGCACACGATGCAGTTGCAGTTCGGGTAGCCGTGCATCTCGAGCTCGCGCGCGTAAGGATCGCGCTTGAACCCTTCGCCGCCACCGCCGACAACCCAAAAGCGATATCGTTGGCCGGGGCAAACGCCGGAGAAAAAGCCCGACCAGTATCCCTGCTCGTCCTTGACGAGCAGGTCCTGCCCGTTTTTGCGCCATCCATTCGGTGAGCCGACGTCGAAGTCATGCAAGACGACGTACAGTTCTTTGGCACCCGGCGCCCACGCGCGAAAGGTCGCGCCGCCGTCTGTGAGCTCGGCGCCCATCGGCGTGCTGGGCTGGACATGCGAGTTGCTCATGAAGGTGAAAGGAACCTACTCTACGGCCAAAGAGCGGTCAATGAGGCGTATTATACACCGCAGGTTCGGCTGATCGCCGGCACATGTTAAACTGCTTTCATGGAATTCGGCGAATTCGCGGCGCTTTGCTATGAGCTGGAGAAAACGCCGGGGAGGCTCGCCAAGATCGCGGCCGCCGCGAAGTACTTGATACGACTCAACCGCGATGAAATTCGCGTCGGCGTCGCCTTTCTTTCCGGCCGGCCGTTTCCAGTTTCCGATCCGCGGACCCTCGACATCGGACCGAGCGCTCTGGCCGAAGCGTATTCGATTCCAGAAACCGGAGACG
Source organism: Verrucomicrobiia bacterium (assembly GCA_035495775.1). Classification (GTDB taxonomy): domain Bacteria; phylum Desulfobacterota; class Binatia; order UBA9968; family UBA9968; genus JAJPJQ01. Next base: position 18,329 of record DATJFG010000033.1, read on the forward strand.
GGACGTCGCCGCTCGCCCTCATCGAGGCGGCCGAAGACTTCGGCAAAGTCGCTGAGGCGGCCGGCAAGGGCTCACGCAAAGAGAAATTTGCCAGATTGAAAACGCTCATCGAAAAAACAGGGCCGCAAGACAGGCCGATTCTCTTTCGTATCCTGCATAACGAGCTCCGCATCGGACTCCACGACGGCCTCATCCTGGAGGCGATCGCGAAAGCGTCGGGCGCGAGTTTAAAGACGGTCCGGCGCGCGGCGCTGTTTCTTTCCGACTTGGCCGAGGTCGCCACGATCGCGCTCGCCGAAGGACCCGCGGCGCTCGAAGCGGTCGATATAAAACTCTTCGTGCCGCTGTTGCCGATGCTGTCGGAGCTTTCGGAAGATTTCGACGAGGTTTTCAAGGCCCACGGCGGCGCGACGGCGCTCGAGTTCAAATACGACGGCGCGCGCATTCAAATCCATAAGCAGGGGGATCGCGCCCGCATCTGGAGCCGAAGGCTCACAGAAGTGACCGCGAGCATTCCGGAGATCGGCGCGATCGCGACGAATGACCTCGCCGGACAGTCTTTTATTCTCGACGGCGAAGTCGTGGCTGTGGGGAAAGACGGTCGGCCCTTTCCGTTCCAGGAGCTCATGCGGCGCTTTCGTCGCGTTCACGGCATTGAAACCGCGGCCGGCGAGATCCCCCTGCGCCTGTATCTTTTTGATTGTTTATATTTGGACGACGTTTCGCTGATCGACGAGCCTTACGAAACGCGCTGGCGACGGTTGGAAAGACTGACGCGAGGCAAGCATCTGGCGCGGCGGTTCGTGACGGGAGATAAAGTCCTGTCCGAGGCTTTTCTCAATGAGTCTCTCGCCTCCGGTCACGAGGGACTAATGGCCAAGGCGCTTGACAGTACCTACATGCCGGGTAATCGCGGCAAGCTGTGGTTCAAGATCAAGCCGGCTGAGACGGTGGATTGCGTTATTATTGCCGCCGATCGCGGCTCCGGCCGCAGGCGCGGCTGGCTATCGAACTACCATCTGGCCGTCGGCGACGGACAAGGCGGGTTCGCGCCGGTCGGAAAAACATTCAAGGGGCTCACGGATCAAGAATTCACGGAGATGACGGAGCGACTGCAAGCCCTGAAGCTCGAAGACGACGGCTACACTGTCTTTGTCAGGCCCGAAGTCGTCGTCGAAGTGACTTATAATGAGATCCAGAGAAGCCCGCAGTACAGCTCGGGCTTTGCACTCCGCTTTGCGCGCATTGCGCGAATTCGCGACGACAAAGACCCGTCCCAGGCGACCACGCTGGCGGAGCTGCAGATGCTTTACGATCGGCAGTTTGTTGCGAAAAGCCGTCGATAAACATAGGCAGCTGTATGGGGCAGACATGTTCATAGACGCGCACGCGCACCTCGATAAATACGGCGATCAGCTGGAAGCGGCGCTGAAAGAAATCGAAGAGCGGCGCATCTTCACCTGGGCGGTGTCAATGGACATTGCATCCTACCGGCGAAGCCTTGAAATCGCCGCACAAAGCGAATGGGTGCTGCCGACTTTCGGCATTCACCCGACGAGGGCACCAGAGTATGCGGCCGATTTGAAATCACTGGGGAGCTGGATCGAACGGAGTCCGGCGCTCGGCGAGATCGGTCTCGATTATCATTGGGTTAAAAATCCCGGCGATTTTTCCGCACAAAAGAAGGTATTCGAATATTTTCTCGCCGCAGCGCGCGAACAGAGTAAGGTCGTCAATCTTCACACTAAAGGCGCAGAGAAAGATATCCTCGATCTCCTCGAGCATTATCAGGTCCGCCGCGCGGTGGTTCACTGGTACTCCGGTCCGCTCGACATCCTGCGTGCGTTGGTCGAGTTCGGCGCACATTTCACCTTCGGCGTCGAGCTCCTGTCGTCCGACAAGATCCGCGAGCTTGCGCGGGCCGTGCCCCTTCGGCAGATCCTCACAGAAACGGATAATCCTGGGGGGCTCAAGTGGCTCACCGGTGAAATCGGGATGCCGGATGTTATCCTACGCGTGGTGGAGGCCCTGGCGGACGTCAAAGAGATGGCGCCGGAAATGCTTGCTAAAGCGGTAGAGCGAAACTTTAAAGCTTTGCCCGTGGATCGCTTCGAGACGAAGGTTTAATCGTCTTCGCTTCGGAGTCTCCGCTCGAGCTCTTTTGCCGTCACTCGGTATTTGAACGCTTTTCTTCCGTTGATGAAAAGCACCGGCACCTCGCAGCCGTACCGCTCGGTCAATTCAGGCGAAGAATCGACGTCGATTTCTTCGACGTCGATGGAAATTTTCTCTGCCGCCATTTGTATCTCGGTCTTCATCTCCGCGCAGAGACAACACTCCCTGCGTGTATAAAGCGTGAGCTTCATGCTCATGGAGCCGCGGTCACCTCTTTCGGCGCGCCCGTCGCCGGAAGCCCGATGAGTCCTTTCGGAATCGCCAATGCGCCATAGAAAAACTCCGACAGCGTGCTGAGCGGAGCGGGCGTGACGCTGGGGTCTTCGACCGGCCCGCGGACATGGAAGCTCGCCACGAGCAGCGAATTTTTGATCGCGGCGAGGCCGGTTCCCAGGACAGGGATATAATTCCAGGCGGTGTCGAGGCCGGGAAACGGTCTCACGGCGATGATGAAGTCGAGATCGCCGCGCGAGCCGTCCAGTTCTCCCTCGCCGGTGATCCGCAAATCGTCGCCGTCGAGAAAAAAATTCTTCGTCGAATACACCCCCTGGGCAATTTTCACGTCGGCTGAAATGCTGCGGAAGCGGATTCCTTCCTGATTGATGTTCGGAAGCTTGAGGGTGAACCAGCGCGATAGGTCGAGAAAGCTCAAGACGCGCACGGCGACTTGAAAGCGCCGCATCATGCCGTCCTCGATGCGCGCCCGAAGCGCGCCGTTGAGGCTGCGCCTTCGCTCGGCCGTGGTTCCGCCGCTGAACGCCAGATTGCCGGATAGCTGGACTTTTCCCGTAACCTCGGAGCTTCCGACGCCGAACCACGTCAATACCGTCTGCAGTGGAACTCCTTTGACGGTCGGCTCGACGGTGAAAAAGCTTTCGCCGCGGTCGTTAAACGACGCCGAACCTGCGATGGTGCCGCCTTGCGCCTGAGCAGTAAAGCGCGCGAGACTCCACAGCCTCTTTTCGAGAATCAGATCGGTTCTAACGTCCGTCAATGAGAAGCGATCGTATTTGCCTCGATCGAGAGCGAGTTTTCCGCGCACCTGGAGCCGCTCATACCATTCTTCGTCGGGAATGACGTGGCGCGGCAGAATATATTCAATATCCATCTCCGGCGAGCTCAGGTTGAACGCCAGCATCGGGCTTTCGCCGCCGCGCCAGCGCCCTTCCAGGTTGAACGAATACCCGCCGACTTTGGCGCTCATGCCTTCGAGGTCGATAGTTTTGCCGTCCAGTCGGACCCTGCCGTTCACATCGCGGAACGGCTCGGCGAAAACGGGCAGCGCGATTCGCGCACCGGCAAGATCGAGTTCGCCGGTGAGGCTCGCGTCGTCGGGCGACGCAAGCGATCCGTGGTAACGAATCGCGCCACGAACGATCCCGGGAGACTTCGACGTATCGAGAGGAAGCAAAAAGCTCAGCGCGTCGCTGGCCTTCACTCCGGGCGACTCGACGGCGAAGTCGAAAGTCCCGTTGTTCGTCGCAAAATCCTTGAGGAGAAAGCGAAGGCGAAGATCGGATCCGTTGAGCGTAGCCGTGGCGCGGTCGGCACGGATTTCGCCGGCGGACAAACGAACATCGCCGCGAATCTGTGATAGACCGATTGATCCAATACGAAAGCGCCCGCCTTCAATAGAAGCGACGCCATCGTATTTCGCCAGATCGACAGAATCTCCGCGGACGCTCAGATCGAGACGAGCTCTGCCGCCGACATCTCTCAGCGAATCGATCTTGCTTGCAATAGCCGCAGGCAGCAGCGCGCGAGTCAGTTGCTCTTTAAGCTGCGTGAGATCGACTTCCCCTCTGACGCGCAGATCGAGCGGTCCCGTGTTTGAAAAAGGCTGGCCCTGCGTGCCGCTCAAATCGAGGATTCGCGATTTGCCGACGGTTCCGCGAAGATTCTTGTACTCCAGAACACCGCGCTGAAGAGAAATCCCGCCGCCGCCGCCGCTCAGCGCGAGGGAGCTCTCGCCGCTGTAATTGCCCTCGGCGCCGCGGATTTCGGCTTCAAATGAAAGGAGGTCTCCATGCCGAGACTCGGAAAGACGTCCGAGATCGGAAAGCCTACCGGAGATTTCCGCATTGCTTAAGCGGACTTCGCCACTTTGGAGCCCGCGAGCCACATATTCTAGGCGCGACGGCTGCAGCAGGTTTGTGGGAAGATACTGCCGCACGACCGTCAGCGGCAAAAACGGCGTATTCAAACGGAGAGCAACATGCGGGTCGCCGCTGTCTAAAGCGCTGATCGAACCTTGCGCGCTTAGACTCAATCGATTCGACCGCATGTCAAAGCGCTCGAATCGAACAGCCTGCGGCTTCCAATCGAGAACAGCGTCGATCCGTCCATCGCCGAGCACAACGGCATCGCGAAACCAATCGGGCGCGTCGGTTTGCAGATTTGCGAAGCGAACCTCGCAGGCGATACGCGCACCAAGCTGCCAACTGCCCTGCCAATGAATGCGGTAGGCCAAATCGCCTTGCAGCGCCTGCACAGTTCCCGACTGACCCAGGTAGTCCCAGAAAAGCGCGGCCGGGAACTTAGTGCTGTTTAGGTACGCATCAAAACGTGCCTGGCGTAGATCGATGCCAGCCTCGCCAAATAAAGCGCGCCCTCTCAGAGCGAGATCACCCTTTCGCTCACCTTGATGAACGACGGCTTCGACATCAATGTCCAATTCCAGGGGCGATCGGCCGCTGTTGCCCGCTGGCCGAAGCGCCTGGAAATGCACGACGCGCCGCGCACGATGAAGGGACAGGGCGATGGCCGCTAGGCGCGTCTCGACAGGTTGGCTTTTGACAAATGCATCGATGAATTGTACCTCGCCTTGCTCGATTCGTAGGTCGCGTAGATCGAGTGCGAAACCGGCATCCTGCACTTTATCGAAAGGAAGGGCGAACACCGCATCGAGCCATGGAACGCGCCCCAGTTTATCGCGAAATATTTGGGTCTGCGGCTCATAAAGTCTGACACCATAAAAAACCAGCTTGTGTCGAAGCAGCGGGAGCAGCGAAACCCGGATCAGGACCTTCGGTGCTTTGACGACGGTGATCTGTCGTTGCGGATCATTGAGTGTCAAGTCATGAAAAGAGACGCCGAGCACCCAGCCGATCTCAACATCGGCGGCCCCTATTTCGAGCTTAAGGCCGCTCCGGCTCTCGAATTCGGCGATGAGAAACCGCCGGAATTCGCCTACTTGAATCAGATGATAGAACGCAAAAATGGCGGCAGCGAAAACAAGGAGCAAAGCCCCGGTCGAAAAGCCGATGACGGCGAGGAGTTTTTTCATCGGGCCGCTCCATGCTAAAACAACTTCCCTTCACGCGCAAGCCGAGAGCATGGAAAAACATGTTCCGGCAGCCTGTTGACTTCCACGTTCGCGGCGATAGACTCGAACGCCGCCAGACGGATGTATGTACCTCGTCGATAAAAGAGTGCTCATTCTCATGTCTGCCCTTCTGTTCGGCGTCGCGGTGACAACCGCGGCGACGGCGAACGGCCAGACGCGACACAAAACTAGCCGCCATGCGAATCTCGATGCGCCGTCAGCCATCCGCCATACTACAACCGAGAGGAAAATCGCCGCGTTCGAGGCTGTCTTTGAGGAAAAAGATGAACCGCCGCTGTCGCACCACATGCTAAGTGCGGCGAAAACTCTTCCCGTCTCCAGTTCTTCTTCGAGGCTAGACGGACAGACTCGTTCATCACGAGATCCCGGGATCACATACCCTATTTTCTCATCGATTCTTCAACTCTGAGTTGAGTCCCTGCGCTGTTTTTTGCGCCAAGCCTCGGCACGCCGGAGCTTCGTCCGATGGTGGCGATTCAGCGGCACTTAAGCTTTCCTTAAGCGCCTGAACTGTGGAGAGTGGCATGCGGTGTTTGATTACGGGCGGAGCGGGATTTGTCGGATCTCATCTTTCCGATGCATTTTTGAAATGCGGTGAAGAAGTGACGGCGTTGGACGTCGCTTCGGATCTGAAGGTTCGCCATCACCTCGATAACCGCCGTTTCCGATATGTGAACGGATCGGTTCTCGATCGCGATACCGTCGAAAGCCTCGTATCGTGGTCCGATGTGGTCTATCACATGGCGGCGGTCGTCGGGGTAGACAATTACGTTACCGACCCTCTTAAAGTACTGAACATCAACATCAATGGAACGCAGAACGTTCTAGGCGCGGCTTTAAAAAATCGGAAAAAAGTCGTGTTTAGCTCCACATCGGAAGTTTACGGCAAGAGCCTGGATATTCCGTTTAAGGAGGACGGCGAGCGCGTTCTCGGATCGACGACAATAGACCGATGGAGCTATTCGACCTCGAAAGCCGTCGGCGAGCACTTCTGTTTCGCCTTTGCCAAACAGGGGCTCCCGGTCGTCGTGACAAGATTTTTCAACCTTTATGGACCACGGCTCGACAAGGCGAACACTGGACGCGTCATATCGATCTTCCTCGGGCAGCTGCTTAGCGGCGCGCCGCTTACAGTCATCGGCGACGGCCGCCAGACCCGCTGTTTTACGTACATCGAAGACGCCATTCGAGCCATCGTCGCCGCAGGAGTCAAAAAAGAGGCGGTCGGCGAGGTCATCAATATAGGCTCCGACGAGGAAGTCAGTATCATCCACTTAGCCGAACGTATGATTCGACTTTCCGGGCAGGCGTCTTCGATTGTTTTCGTCCCCGAAGCTGAAGCGTACGGCGTCGGCTACGAGGATATTCGGCGCAGGGTCCCCGACATTACAAAAATGCGCGAAATTTTAGGCGTCGCGCCACGCATCGGTCTGAACGAGGGGCTTAAAAGGACGATCGAGTGGTTTTCACGCGAGGCAGCGAATAGCGAATAGCGCGGGGGTAAACGCGCGGCGTGACCACGACGTCGTCGCCGACGTTTCCTTTCAATGGTTCAGCATAGTACAATCGCTTGACACTTTCCTCTTAAGTTGTTAGAAAAATTACCTTGGCCGGAGATTCTGCTCTTGGAACGCGAAGAAGAGTTACTGAACAGCCGCGAGGTGGCTATTATCCTCGATTTGAGTCCTGATACTGTCAACGAATTTGCGCGAAAAAATATCTTGCCGGGTTTTAAAAAAGGCAAACAGTGGCGGTTTAAAAAACAAGACGTCTCTACCTTTACAAAAAAGCAGAGCGGAACAATTCGGTTCGCCTGACTCCAACGGCGGCACTCCTTCGAGGTCATCTATTATGCGTGAGGTAGAAGCCCACGAGAGTAAGCTTTATTCCGACCTGGCGCCGCTCTACGATAAGACGTTCGGCAAGATTTTCTATTCGCGGCTGCGCAGCGTCATTGAAGCGCTACAGATACCTCGTGGGACGAGAGTTCTCGAGGTTGGCGCGGGAACAGGAACGTCGTTTCCGGCCTATCCACGCCACTGCGAGGTCATCGGTATCGATCTCGCCCCCGACATGCTCGCTCGAGCCCAAGATAAAATTCTCGAAAATGGCTGGCACCACATCCGCGTCATCGAGATGAACGCTCTGGATTTAAAGTTTCCTGATAACAGTTTCGACTACGTGATGGCGTTCCACGTCGTAACCGTGGTGCCTGACCCGGTACGCTTGATCGAAGAGGCGAAACGCGTTTGCAAGCCAGGCGGCAAAATCGTCGTCGTCAATCATTTCACCAGCACCTCTCCGGTTTTGGGTTTCCTGACCGAGGCCCTCGATCCCGTGACCCGGCACTTGGGCTGGAGCACCAAACTCAAGATGAAACCCTTCATTGAAGAAGCTCAGCTAAAAGTCGACGAAATCTACAAGCTCTCCAAGCTGTCGCTGCATAGCGTTCTTCTCGGCACCAACGACAAGAACGGACCTCATTAAATAGTCTGCGGAAATAATTTTGCCGGCGTTCGGGAATCCAAACGCGATGAGGAGATTCGTCGACCCGCCGAAGGTCAGGCGTTCTTAAGCACGATGCCTTCGAGAACGTTGGCCACATCCTCGCAGCGGTCGATGGCGTTCTCCAGCGTATCGTAGATCTCGTTCCATTTAATCACGTCGAGCGGATCATTGGTGCCTTCGAAAAGCTTCGCGACCGCCGTGCGCCCAACGTAATCGCCTTCGTTTTCGAGCCGATTGATCTCGGTGCAGTGATTGAGGATCGCGTCAGCGTCCTTCAGGCGTCGAAGCCGGGAGACCGCCCGCTCCACTTCCTGCGTCGCCTTAACCAGAATACCGACGAGCAGCCTCGACTCATCCGTCGTATGCCCGACCTTGAAGAGATTCAGCCGCGCTGCGCAAGCTTCAATATAATCGAGCACGTCGTCGAGGGAGGTGCCGAGCCTGTGAATGTCCTCGCGATCGAGCGGTGTGATAAAAGTGCGGTTCAGCATCTCGATGGTATGATGCGTGACGACATCTCCTTCGTGCTCGATGTCCTTGATTTCTTTGGCCCTGACGGGCACCTCGCGGAAATCCTTGATCAGAGCCTCGAGCGCGATCGCGCCTTCGACGACTTTTTTTGCACTCGCCTCAAACTGGTCGTAAAATCGCTCATCATTCGGCAACAACCGCATCGCTTTATCTCCGTAAACCTGTGCTGGGTAAATCCATAATTGCGACAACGTGCTTTGACCCGCTCACCTCGGCAGTTGTTTGCCGTTCGCTTTCTTCACGTCGTCCTGATCTTTCGCTCCTTCATCGCCGCTGACCGCCTTCTTGAAGTCGCGAATCGCCTTCCCCAAGCCGCTGCCGATCTGCGGCAGCTTTCCGGGACCGAACAAGACGAGCGCGATGACAAGAATGATCAGCAGCTCTTGCACGCCGAGTCCAAACATAGATCCCCCTTGCTACTGCCGCGCGCGTTCGCGCGTGAAAACGTTCTGCCCTGACGGTTGAAGATTTACAATACCAGATTCCCCGCGCGCCTGTAAGTCTGAAATTTCCTTATGCAAAAGTTACGTTTGCAAATCATCCGGCCAACGGCTAAGAAGAAAACCGGCGAATTCTAGAGACGCCGTCACGTGGCTGTTTTAAATCAAGACACCGTCCGGGAGATGATCCGCACCGGGACTCCGGATCGCGTTCTTCGGCTCATCGGCAAGAGTCATCCGGCGGACCTCGCACCGCTTTTCAGGGACCTCGAGCCGGTGGCGACGCGGCATTTCTTCGATCTTCTTTTCTCCACGCGCAAGGCCGCCAAGACGCTGAAGGAGTTGCCTCCCGACCTTCTCCCGGAAGTCCTCGCGGCTATCGAAGATGAAAAGCTCGCGCGCGTCATCGCACGCGCCGATCCGGACGACGCCGTCTCTTTCATCGCGAACCTGCCTGAGGACCGCAAAGAAAAACTTCTCGGCTTCATGGATCCGGAGCAGCGGGCCGGTTTCAACAAGATGATCAGCTATCCCGAGGGCAGCGTCGGCAGGATCATGACGACCGATCTGCTGGTGCTTTCGCCGGACATGACGGCGCAGGGCGCGATCGACAAGATCCGCGAGCGTGGCGAACTCGAGACTTTCTTTTACCTTTACGTGATCGACGAGAGCGGCAAACTGATCGGTGTCGTGCCCATCCGCAACCTGGTCGTCGGGCCGCCCGATCGCCCCCTGCGCGACATGATGATCACCGACCCGATCCGCGCCGAAGTTACCATGGACCAGGAGGAAGCGGCTCGGCTCGTATCGAAATACGATCTCCTTGCGCTTCCGATCGTCGATCAGGACGGACATCTAGCGGGCCTCATCACCGTCGACGACGTCATCGACGTCATCGCCGACGAGACGACCGAAGATATGTATAAAATGGCCGGCGTCGGCATCAAAGAACGCGCGTTTAGTCCCCTGCGTGAATCGGCGGCGCGAAGAGTGCCCTGGCTGGGGTTCAACATGGTGTGGGCCTTCGCCGCAGCATCGGTGATAAGCGCCTTCGAAAAGACGATCGGCCAAGTGCCATCGCTCGCGATCTTCATGCCGATTATCGCCGGTCAAGCCGGCAATGCCGGAATTCAGACCGCCACGGTCGTTGTTCGGTCGATGGCGCTTGGGGAAATCGAGTCGTCGAATCTATTCGAGCTCTTGCGCAAAGAATGGGGACTGGGACTCATAAAAGGAACTCTCTTCGGCACGGTCTTGGGCGTGATCGCCTGGTTATGGAAAGGAAATGCGGTCCTCGGGCTCGTGGCGGGATTCGCGATGTTTTTGAACATGCTCGTCGCCGCGACCGGCGGTGTGCTCGTGCCTACGGCGCTGAGAAAGCTCGGCCTCGACCCCGCGACCGTCGCCGGCGTTTTTGATACCATGCTCACCGATTTCATGGGGTTTTTGATTTTTCTCGGCCTTGCCACCCTGCTGATCCATTTTCTTACCTAATCCTCCAGCTCGATAGCGACGGCTGCGGCCTCCGGCTTCTTCTTTAGTATAAAAATCAACCCGCCGATCAGGCTGTCGAGCGCAACCACGATGAACCAGAGAAGGCCGAAAGCGATCGCCTTCTCGGAGCTGACGCCGATCCGCGTCAATAGAAATAAATAGCCGCCCTCGCGAAGCCCGATCCCGTTAAGGCTTACGGGCAGAGCGCTGAACGTCCCGACCAAGGGATAGATAATCAGCGCGTAGGAAAAAGGAAGGTCGAAGTCCAGCGCCCTGCCGATCAGGACGTGCATCCAGGCCTGCATAAAATGAACCGCAAGCGAAATGAGCATCGCGTTGCCGAGGGCGCGCCAGTGGCGCGGGTAGCTTTGTAACGCGAGATGAAGATTTTTGCCGATGCGATGTTCTTTTCCAGGCATGATGCGGCTCAGCAGCGGCAGCGAGACCATGCCGAACAGGAGTCCCAAAGAGATTGCGAAGGTTATATACCGGATTGTCTGCGGCAGCGTGTATTCGGGAAACAATAACAATGCCACCGCCCCGATCCAGACCAAAACCGCCATACCGACGGCGCGATCGGCTAACACGGAAATCGTTGCAAACGCGGTTGCGCCGGCTCCCTGCTTGCGGTTTGCGCCTTCACGCGAAAGATAAAACACGCGCCCGACATCGCCGCCGACGGTGCTCGGTGTGAAGAGGCTGAAGAACATTCCAATCAAATAATATTGAGCGAAGTTTTTAAGGCCGTTTTGAAATCCGACCGTTCGCGCGAGCAAGGCCCAACGGATCGAGCTGAAGAGCTGTCCGGCGAGATAGATCACTAAACAAAGAACGATAGGAGAGAACTTCGCATTCGAGAGCGCTCCAACAAAATGAAAGAAATCGATGCGAGAGAGGAAAAAGAGGAGCAGCCCGATGCTGATCAAACCCTTGAGTAAAACCGTCAACGACTGTTTCATCTCTTCGCCGCGCGCCTTTCCGTGAAGCTTTCCTCCGAGCGCGCGGTGATCCCGTGGCGTTTGAGCCAGTGGGTGAAAATGCCCTGGCCGCGGATCAGCCTGCCTTCACGATAGACGTTCTTCACACCGCAGGACGGGCTCTTCTCTTTGAGAATTGCCTCTATGGCTTTCGACGATAGCGCTTGGGCGAGGGCCCGGCGGGCGCCGCGCATCAGGCTGCGGGTGCGGTCTCGTCCTCGATCATCGATGACTTTGGCTTTGCCTTCTACTACGGCGCTCGCGCCGCCGCCGCTGAACTCGACCGGCGGCCGCGGCACGCCCCACCCGGCGAGCTTTTCCGGACAGACTGCGATGTAATCTCTGCGCTTGAGGAACCGCAGCACACCGGGGTGGGCGCGACGTTCTCCGCTATAGCGGCAGCGTTTACCGATCAGGCACGCCGAGACGACGACCGGCGGACGCTTCATCGCTTGCCGCCGACGGGGGGATTCATGAGCACCGGAAGTTCGTCGTTCTCCAGACCCTCGACAAAGACTTTTCGACCTTCGACTCGTAGCCGTCCCTCGCTGTAGAGTTGAATTGCACGCGGGTAAATACGGTGTTCCTGCTTTAAGATTCGCGCCGAGAGCGTCTCCTCGGTATCGCCGGGATAGGCCGGCACGACGGCTTGAATGATGATCGGCCCCTGGTCACATTCCTCATTGACGAAATGAACCGTGCAGCCCGCGAAGCGGACGCCGTAGTCGAGGGCCTGTTTCTGTCCGTGGAGTCCCGGAAATGCCGGCAGTACGGCCGGATGAATATTCATGATGCGATTAGAATAGGCCTTGACGAGGACTGGTGAAAGGAGGCGCATGAAACCCGCGAGGATCACGAGCTCTACGCCGCACGTACGGAGCAATTGAACGATCGCCTCATCATAAGCCTCGCGGCTGGCGAACTTTTTATGATCGAGGACTTCCGTCGGAATCCCATGCTTCTTCGCGCGGACGAGCCCGTAAGCGCTTTCCTTGTTGCTGAGGACGACGCGGACCACGGCGTCGAGCTCTTTCGCCTCGATCGCGTCGATAATCGATTGCAGATTGGTGCCTCCGCCGGAAATAAGCACGCCCAATGGAACTTGCCGAGCCATGGCTTTCTCAGGAGACGAATTGCGCCCCCCGCTCTCCTTTCCTGACTTCTCCAATGACGGCGTAGCGCTCGCCCATCTTCTTAAGTGTACGCTCTATTCCGGCGACGTCTTTTTTGCCGACGACGAGGATCATCCCGATGCCGTTGTTGAAGGTGCGGTCCATCTCCGGCTGTGTAACCCTGCCGAAGCGCCGGATGAGGTCGAAGATCGGCGGCACCTTCCAGCTGCGCCGCCGAATGACCGCCCGGCGCCCCGGCGGCAAAACGCGGGGCAGGTTTCCTGTAATGCCGCCGCCGGTGATATGCGCCATCGCTTTGATGCGGTGATCGCGGAGAAGCGAGCGGACGAGCCTGACGTAGATGCGCGTCGGTTCCAGCAGCTCTTCACCGAGGCTGCGGCCCAGTTCAGCGATACGGTCTTCCAATCGAAGGCCCTGCACTTCGAGGAGGACCTTTCGCGCCATCGAATAGCCGTTGCTGTGAAGCCCACTCGAAGGGAGTCCGATAAGCGCATCGCCCGGCGCGATTTCGCCCGCATGGGGAATATTCTCGCGCTCGACGACGCCGACGGCAAATCCGGCAAGGTCATACTCCCCTTGCGGAAAATCCCCTGGATGTTCCGCGGTCTCGCCGCCGATCAAGACACAGCCCGCCTGGCTGCAGCCGTCGGCGATGCCGCGGATCACCTTTTCGGCGATACCGACGTCGAGCTTGCCGCAGACGAAATAATCGAGAAAAAAAATCGGCTCCGCGGCCTGAGTGAGCACGTCGTTGACCCCCATCGCGACGAGATCGATGCCGATCGTATCGTGAATGCCCGTCATAAACGCGATCCTGAGTTTTGTCCCGACGCCGTCGGTCGAGGAAACAAGCACCGGATTGCGATACTTGAGAGTCTTGAGGTCGAACAGGCCGCTGAATCCTCCGATGCCCGCGAGTAGGCCGGGGCGGGCCGTCTTGAGCGCAACGCCGCGAATACGTCGGACGAGCCGATCGCCGGCGATAACATCAACGCCGGAGTTCCTGTAAGTGATTCTTTTTCGCGCCATGAAAATATTAAACGGCCCGACCCGGGGATGTCGCTTTCGAATGAACCGCCGCGCCGCCAAGCATCGCGCGGATTTGGAGCGTGTAATGTCCGAAATCGGCGCCGCTCATCATTTCGATTGCGCGCGGCCGCGCGAGCCCGATCGCAACATTTTCGATAACTCGACCCGGACGGGCCGACATGACCACTACACGGTCGGACAACAGCACCGCCTCTTGAATATTATGCGTGACGAACACGACGGTCATTGTCTTTTCGCCCCAGATTCTTAACAGCTCGATGTCCAACTCCTCCCGCGTCATCGCGTCCAACGCGCCGAAGGGCTCGTCCATCAGCAGAATACTCGGATCGGTGACGAGCGCGCGGCAAAGCGATACGCGCTGCTGCATCCCTCCCGAAAGCCGGTACGGCGGCGCATCCTCGAAGCCGTGAAGGCCGACCAAGCCGAGAAGCGAACGCGTCTTGTCGGCGTATTGCTCGGGATCCAAACCGGCGAATTCAACGGGCAGCATGACGTTTGCGGCGACCGATCGCCACTTGAGCAAGACAGGCGCCTGGAAAACCATCCCGACGCTCGCGAGAGGGCCGTCGACACGGCGGCCGCTCACCCGAACATTTCCGCTGCTGGCTGGAAGGAGCCCGGAGATAATTTTTAGCAGCGTGCTCTTGCCGCAGCCCGACGGGCCGACGATCGAGACAAAACTCCCCTGATGGATCTCGAAGGAGATTGTATCGAGCGCCTGGATGTCTTGATCGCCGCTGCGAAATGTTTTGCTTAACTCCTCGACGGCGATCAGCGGCGGCACGGCGACACTTATTTCTTGACGAATTGGTTGGTGTAGACCTCCTCGACCGTGACCTTCCTGCCGACGTCGAAAAATTCATTGGTGGTCTTCACCGTCTTGTCCATGATATCGGGCTTCATGAAGCCGTAGCCGGATTCGGTCGATTCGGCCGGAATAAAGACCTCGTCCACAGCGTTCTTGAGCTGCACCCGCGTGAGTTCACGGTCGAGCTCGGGCTTTTGCTTGAGCAGGATCGCGAGCGCCTCATCCTGATGCTCGCGGGCGTAACGGAGTCCTTCCATCGTGCCTTCGACGTAAGCGCGAATCATGTCCGGTCGGTGCTTGATGTCGTCTTCTTTGACGATGAGCGAGCTGCCATAAATATTGAGTCCGTTATCTTTCATGTAAACGCGCTTGAGCTTGATCCCCTGTTTCACGGCGGCGAGCTCGGCGACCTCGTCGTTCGAGGCGCGGAACATCAAGATGAAATCGACTTTTTTCGCGACCAGCGCGGCGGGCTGCAAAGCGGGGGCGGTTTCCTGGATCTTAATCGACTTGAAATCGATGTTGTTCAGACGGCTAAACACTGGCATCAGGTACCACTGGGCCTGCCCGGGACTAATCGCGAGAGACTTTCCCTCGAGGTCTTTGAGGGTCTTGATCGGAGTCTCTTCGCGCCAGAGAACCGTCGTCGCAACGTATCCGAGCTGCGCCACCGATTGCACTTGGCTGCCGCGCGAGCGCGCCACGATCGCCGTCGTCAGATCGGCAAAACCGAAATCCGCTAGACCCGCTGCAATTGCACGCACGGTATCCGCCGAGCCCGTGCCGGGCTGGATCGTCACGGCGAGACCGCGCTTGGCATAAAAACCCTTTTCCGCGGCGACAAACCAGATCGCATGCTTGCCCCCGAGAATAAAGTCGAGGCGAATCGTCGCCGGCTTCTCTCCACCCTTGTCTGCCGCAAACGCAGCTGAGATCGCAAGCGTCGAGAACGAGACGGCAAGCAGAAATATTGCCAACATCGACTTTTTCATCTTACCTCCCGTCAAAAGGAACCCTCGATTTGCCGCACTTCCGCGCTCCAGGGCACCCATTTTCTCTGGAGCTTATTCACGATCGCGAAAAGCACGAGGGATAAGAGCGCGAGGATAAGCAAAATCACCAGCGCAAAGGCGGTGTCGAGGCTGTAATTGGCCTGCAAAACGAGATACCCGAGACCCTCGTTTGCGGCGACAAATTCGGCGACAATCGCGCCGGTAACGGAAAGAACGAGCGCCACTTTGATGCCGGCGAACATGTACGGGAGTGAATTCGGCAGCCGGATTTTTTTGAACACGTCCCATGACGAGCCGCGGTTGATGCGCGCCAACTCGATCAGCTCCGGCTCGACTTCTTTCAGGCCGACAACGGTGTTGACAACGATCGGAAAAAAAGCGACGAGAAACGCGATCGCGATTTTGGAGAAGAGTCCATAGCCGATCCAGATCACCATCAGCGGGGCAAAGGCGCTCTTCGGCATGGCGTAGAGAATCACGATGAGCGGGTAAATCGTGTTGTTCAAGTGCCGTGAATAAACGATTGCGACGGCGAACGCGACACCGAGAATGAAGGAGAGCGCGAAGCCGCCGACGGCTTCGATGAACGTGATCAGGGAATGATGGCCGAGGATAAAAAACTTGCCGATAAAAGAATTATAGAGATCCCTCGGCGGCGGCAAGATAAAGGCCGGGACATGCGCGACTTTCACCAGAACCTCCCAGAGGACCAGGAGGACGATAAAAAAAATCACCGGCTCGGCGATGTCCTTGAAGGAAATTTTCAAGCGTTTATCTCGGGCGGCGAATGTCCATGGAACTTAAAGGAAAGCCCCTTAGCTGTCAAGGAAACAGCCCCACGCCATACTGCGCGATTCGCGGCGGTGCCGCGACCGATCGGGGACAGCATCAGCCCGCCCGAAAGGGCGATTGACAACGAGGCCAAGGTCGGACTAAAACCTGCCCGTTATCGTTGGGCGTCTGGCTACGTCGCCGCGACGGGCCGGCGATTTTTTTGCCCATCGCGGAGTGGAGGACTTAGGATGCTTCTCAGAAGTTTGTTTCTTCTCGCTCTTCTGGCTCCTTCAGCGCCGCCCGCTTACGCGCAAGTCGTCGGCGAAGGCGGACTCAAGGCGGAGATCACCGCCGTCACCATTCCCGGCGATCGCCGGCCCGTCGTGACATTCAAAATCGCCGACGCTAAAAGCAGACCGCTCGATGTTTCCGACCTCGACTCCAATAGCGTGAAGTTTACCATCGCTGCGCTCAAGACCGCCAAGGACGGCGAGCGCGAGTATCGCAACTACATTCTCACGAAAGTCACCGGTAAGGATTACGTCTTTCGCGGCGAAACGCGCAAAGCGGCGGTCGCCGAAACCCTGCAGCCGAGCGCCGATGACGGCGGCACGTTTCGACGCCTCAGCCCCGGCGCTTACACCTACACGTTCAAAACGGCACTGCCGACCGACTTCGACCGTAAGGCCACGCATGTCGTCGGCGGAGAATTGACGCGCGGCGAGCGGCGTTACGCCGCCAATCCGCTTTACGAATTTGTCCCCGGCGGCGGCAGAGTTCAGGCGCGTTGGGAGCTCGCGGAGACCGCGTTGTGCAATAGGTGCCACGATCCCATGCGGGCACACCGCGGCGCGGCGCGCGAGACCGGCTACTGCGCGCTCTGCCACACCTCGCAATTGTCCGACCCCGACAGTGGCGAGAGCCTCGATTTCAAATATTTCATCCACAAGCTCCATCGCGGCAAATATCTGCCGAGCGTGAAGGGCGGCAAGCCCTACTTCACCGTCGGCTTAAACCAGCGCGTGGTCGATTTTTCCACAATCGTCTCGCCGCAGTCGGTGACGACCGAAACCATTCCCAAAGAATATCGTAACTGCTACGCGTGTCATGCCAACCCGAAAGTCACTTTCTGGAAGACACTGCCTTCGACCGTCGGCTGCATCTCCTGCCACGACGATGTCAATCTCAAAACCGGGCAGAAGCACGGGCCCGGTCCGGCGGCCGACGGCTCGTGCGTGAACTGCCACGCACCGGACGGGCCGGAGTTTGGCCCGTCGGTCGTCGGCGCGCACACTTTCCCGGGCAATGCGAGCCAGCTTCCCGGCATCGTCTTCGATATTCTCAAGATCGAAGGCGGAAAGCCGGGAACGAATCCCGTCGTGACCTTCAGCCTGAAGGATAAAAAAGGCGCTCCGGTCGAAGCCTCAAAGATGAATAACCTCGGCCTGGTGCTTGCCTGGCCGACGGTCGATTACAAAACAGAAGTCGTCGAGGACGCGAGAAAGGCCGCGCCGCAGGGCAACGGCGTGCATACGTATAAATTCAATTATACGATTCCCGCCGACGCGACCGGCTCCGGCGCGGTCGGCATCCAAGGTTATCGCTTATTCGAGGTCAAGCGTCCGAGCGGCACGGTGGTTGAAAAAAGTCAGCGCGACGCCGGCCACAACGTCGTGCGGTATTTCCCCATCACCGATTCCGCCGCTGTTCCGCGCCGGACGGCGGTGAAGACGGAAAATTGCAATGTGTGTCATTTGAAGCTCCAGCCGCACGGCGAGCAGCGAAACAACACGGAATTCTGCGTCATGTGCCACAACGCGAACCACACCGACGAGGAGAAGAGAAAAGTCGCCAAAGGGCCCATGCCGCCGCAGAATGTGCATTACAAGAGATTCATTCATCGAATCCACACGGGCAGGAATCTCGGCGAGGAGTTTATCGTCTACGGCGGCCCCGCCGCCTCGCCCGTGCCGGTGAATCTGGGCGAAGTGCGTTTCCCCGGGGACCGCCGCAATTGCCTCAAGTGCCACGAGAAGGGAGCCAACGAGCTGCCGCTGCCGCAGGGCGTGATCGCCACGGCGCTGCCGCAGGCCGACGGCAGCGTGAAGCAGCTGCCGCCGATCGCGAGCGCCTGCGGCGGCTGTCACAACAAAGAGCCGGCGCAGATCCACATGGAGCAGCAGACCGCCGCCGGCGGGAGAGAGAGCTGCGTGGTCTGCCACGGGGTCGGGCGCGAATTCGCGGTCGCCAAAATGCACCAAAAGGGCCGGGATTAAAGCGGGACTTGAGTTTACCGGCGCGCGCCGTAGGCTGGATGCATGACGGCGCGGCGTGAAGCTCTCGATCCGAAGGCACCGCGAAAAGATCCGCCGAACGAGCGCAGAAAACCGCCGATCAAGGATCCACCCCCGGGCCGGGATTCGCAACGCAAACGGCCTCCCACCGGAGATCCACCGACAAAGCGCCGCATAAAGCTCGCCGCGCGCCGGCAGCCAATCGCCGCTTTTATCCGGGCGCGTCTTTCTTGAGCTGACTTTTTTCCAGCAGCATTGCGCGTTTTTCCAGGATCAGATCGCGTTCCTGCGCGAGGTGGCGCTCGACAGCCCGGCCGAATTTCGTGTCTACGATGTAATGCATGCTGGTCGTCGGCTGGGGCTCGAGGCCGCGAAGTTGCTTGAAGCTTCCCCCGGCGCCGGCTTCGAAGCGATCGAGCCCCGTTCGAATGCAATGTTCAATGGCGGCGTAGTAGCAAACATTGAAATGCAAAAACGGCTCCTCCTCGAACGCTCCCCAGTAGCGCCCATAGAGAGCGGAATCGCCGCGCACGTTGAACGTCCCCGCGATGATGCGGCCGTTTCGCTCGGCGAAGATCAGACAGAGATGCGAAGAAAACCGGTGCGATAATTCGTCGAAGAACTCGCGCGTCAAATATTGCCGGCCGTAGTAAAGATTATCCACGTGGCCCTTGTATAGCGCGAACATCGTACGTAGATGCTCGCGCGTCACTTCCGCGCCCTCGACGGCGCGAATCGTAATGCCGCGCTCCGCCATCGAGCGCCGCTCGCGCTTGATCTTGTTGCGACGGTCGCTGCGGAAAGATCCTAAGTAATCATCGAATGAAGCGTAGCCGTGGTTCTCCCAGTGGAACTGCAGACCGATGCGCCGCGAAAAGCCGACTCGGGCGAGCGCGTCGGCCTCCTCCTCGCGGCAGAAATTGACATGAGCGGAGGAGATTCTATTTTCCCGAGCCACCTCGATCAACGCGCGGCCGAGAAGCTCAATGACGATTCGCCTCTCGGCGGGACGCGCGAGAAAACGGGTTCCCGTCACCGGGGTGAAAGGCACGCCGACGAGGATTTTGGGGTAATATTCGATCCCTAAGCGATGCGCGAATTCAGCCCATTCGTAATCGAACACAAACTCGCCCATGCTGTGAAGCTTTAAATACATGGGGCATGCACCGACAATCGCGCCCGAGCGCTCGACGACGAGATGATGCGGCATCCAGCCGGTCTCCTCCTCGACGCAGCCCGTCTTTTCGAGAGCCTCGAGCCAGTCCCACTGTATGAATGGCGAGCCGCCGTCGAGCAAGCCGTTCCAGGCCTCACGGGGGATTTCCGCGATGGAGCGGACGATTCTAACGGACAGAGCGGCGCTCATGAAAAGAAATCCTATCACGACGACCGGCTGCCGAAAACCGGAGTTGTTGACAATTGCATGAAGCGAATTTAAATTGGTGGCAATGGTTGTTTACGATCTCATCTGCGCGGTGGAACACCGCTTCGAGGGATGGTTCCCGAGTTTCGAAGGTTTCCAGGCACAGGCCGAAAATGGACTCATCTCATGCCCTGTCTGCGGCAGTACGGAAGTGGAGAAGCTGCCGCACGCCTGCGCGGTGCATGTGAAGAAAGAAGCGACTCCACAGCCGTCAAAACCAGCCCCATCGCCCCCGACGCTTACGGAAAGCGATGCCAAAGAATTACTCGTCCGTATGCATCAATATGTGCGTGAGAATTTCGAGGATGTCGGGCCGCGATTTGCAACCGAGGCGCGTGCGATCTTTCACGGCGAAAAGGAAGAAAAGGCAATTTGCGGAAGCACCACTCCCGAAGAGCGTCATGAGCTCGATGAAGAGGGTGTGCCGTATGGCATCCTGCCTAAGCCTAAGCTGGACAGCTGATCGCTCAGGTCTTCTGCGCCACCAATCCCGCCTTGTACGACGTGTTTCCTTCTTCGATCGTTTTTCCTTCGCGGTAATAGAGTATTCTGAAATCGCGAAAGTGATCCAAAAGCTCGTTGTGGTTTAGAAGGTAGACGGGATTTTTTGGATGCCCGAGTTCTCTTTGCTCGATGAGATAAGTTTCAAAAACGATATGTCCGTAGGTCTTCAGCGCGTTTTTCATTGGGGTGATGAGCGAGCGATCGAGAAAATTGAAATTGACGACGAGATCGTAGGCGTCGCGCGGAAGCTCGGCATGGTCCAGGTCGGCCTCGATGAAATCAATCGCCCGTCCTTCTGCCCGCGCCGCTTTGCGCGCGTCCTGCAGCGCCGCGGCGGAGATATCGACCGCGTCGACTCGAAAGCCCTTGGACGCGAGAAATATCGCGTTGCGCCCTTTGCCGGTCGCGACATCGAGCGCCCGGCCGGGCGGAATCACCCACGCGCTGCTCGCCAACACTTTTTCGAGGAATTTCGAGTGGCCATCGCCGCCGTGATGCGCGGCGTGTCTCTCATTCCAGCGCTTGCGATCGTCCAGTGCCACGGTTCAACTCTTTAAACTGTCCGCGCCAAAGTCAGAACCGAAACCTCACGGGCTCCGCCGCGCAATAAAGCGCGGCTGCATTCGTCGACGGTAGCGCCGGAGGTATAAACGTCGTCGATCAACAAAATCGATTTGTCCTCCACCGGCCTGCGCGGATCGGTGGAAAAGGCCCGACGCATGTTTCGGCGCCGCTCGTCCTCGTGCAGCTGCGTCTGCGGCGGCGTTTCGCGTGAGCGCAGGAGCGCGAACGCGTCGACGGGAAGCCGCCATTGGCGTCCGATCTCCTGGGCCAGCACTACGGATTGATTGAAACCGCGCCAGCGAAGCCTTTTTCGATGCAGCGGCACTGGAATAATGACGTCGATCGAAGCTGGCGCGACCAAGTCCGCGCAGTTTTCGGCCATCAATCGCGCGAGGGGCTTTCCCAGGGAAACTTTGCGGCCGTATTTGAAGCGCTGGATGACGTTGCGGAGCGGATGGTCTTCTCCGTCATCGGTTGAATAGCAGGCCCACGAACGGGCTCGGGCGAAATGTGGCGGCCGCACCATGCAGCCACCACAAAGATGGTCGTCACCGGTCGTGTCGAGGAAAGGCCTCCCGCAAACCGTGCAGACCGGCGAATCGATCACGCGGATACGCTCAAGGCAGGCGGCGCAAAAACAGTCGTGGGAATGCCGCGTCGATTCACGGCAGAAGCGACAGCGCGGCGGATATAGCCAATCCAGCCAGTGCCCTAACCGAGCACCGCCCGACCGCGAACGTGGGATGTCTAATTGTGAATTCAATTCAAAATGAATAGTCCATCATTCAATAATCAGCGATTTTCCCGTCATCTCCGCGGGCTCGGGTAATCCGAGCATTCGGAGGATCGTCGGCGCGACGTCGATCGCTTTGCCGCTGCGGAGCCGGGCGGCTTTGAGCGTGTCGTCGGCGATGATGACGGGAACGGGATTGGAGGTGTGCGCCGTTTGGATTTCGCCCGTGTCGTAATCGATGAGCTGCTCGGCGTTGCCATGATCGGCGGTGACGATTACGCGCGCCTTGCGGCCGAGCGCCGCGTCGACGACTTTCCCGATGCACGCGTCCACCGCTTCGCACGCGCGGACCGTCGCCTCGAAATTCCCCGTGTGACCGACCATGTCCGCATTGGCGTAGTTCAGCACAACCAGTCCGTAGCGCTCCGCCGTAATCTCCGGAACCAGGGCGCCGGTGATCTCGTAGGCGCTCATCTCCGGCTTGAGATCATAGGTCGCAACGTCTTTAACTGACGGGACGAGAATGCGCTCTTCGAGCGGAAACTTTTTCTCCTCGCCGCCATTGAAAAAGTAAGTCACGTGAGCGTACTTTTCCGTCTCCGCGATGCGAAGCTGCGGAATGTCGTTGCGGCTCGCCACCTCGCCCAAAATATTTTTCAAATTGCGGGGTGGAAAAGCGGCCGGAAGGCCGAAGGTCGCGTCGTATTCCGACATCGTAACGAAAGCGGCGAGCTCGATGCGACGCCCGCGCGTAAATTCGGAAAAATCCTTTTGGGTCAGAGCGCGGGTCATCTGACGCGCCCGATCAGCGCGGAAGTTGAAGAAAATCACGGCATCGCCGTCGCGGATCGTGCCATCGGAATCGATCACGGTCGGCAGCACGAACTCGTCGGTGACGCGCGCCTGATAGCTTTTGCGGATCGCTTCATCCGCAGACCGGGCGCGCTCGCCGACGCCGTCGGTCAGCGCCCGATACGCCTTTTCCGTGCGCTCCCAGCGCTTGTCGCGGTCCATGCCGTAATACCGGCCGCCGACGGTCGCGATTTTGACGTTGGGATAAGCGGCCAGCTTATCGTTCAGCTCGCGAATAAATCCCTCGGCGCTCGATGGCGGCGTATCGCGTCCGTCGAGGAAGAGATGCAGGTAGACGGCTTTAATTTTTTCTCTTTTCGCGAGCTCGATCAGCGCATCGAGATGGCGCTGGTGGCTGTGTACGCCGCCGTCGCCGAGCAGCCCCATAAGATGGAGGCGGCCGCCGGTTTTTTTCACCGCGTCGAGCGCGCCCTTGAA
Source organism: Verrucomicrobiia bacterium (assembly GCA_035495775.1). Lineage (GTDB taxonomy): Bacteria > Desulfobacterota > Binatia > UBA9968 > UBA9968 > JAJPJQ01. The sequence continues at coordinate 41,386 of DATJFG010000033.1, forward strand.
GACAGGATTCGAGAAAAAAGTACCTTCGTCGATCGCCTTGTGAATCAACGTGAGATCCTGATAGACGACGCGCCCGGCGCCCAGATGCATATGCCCGACCTCGGAATTTCCCATCTGTCCGGGCGGCAAACCGACGTCCAATCCCGAGATCGAGATTTGTGTCGAAGGATAGCTGGCGACCAGGCGGTCCATGACCGGTTTTGACGCCTTTGCAATCGCGTTGCCTTCGGATCTTGGGTTGATACCCCAGCCGTCGAGGATAATGAGAATCAGCGGACGTTGATCCCGCACGATGTAGTCCTTTCTGTATAATCGCTTTGCGGCATCAGGGATGCTGCTCGTCGCGGATGCGGAACTGCTGGGCGAGCGTCGCGTAAGGCTCGGGCAGCTCGACGTGTGGAGCATCGATCCAGAGCCCTTCGAGATCGTAGAACTCGCGCACGGGCTGGTAAAAAACGTGGACGATGACGTCCGAGAAGTCCATCAACACCCACTGTCCCCGCGTCACGCCTTCGACGGCGTGCGGCTTGATGCCTTTCCGGCGGAGATTTTCCTCGATACCCTGCGCGATGCTTTGGACTTGGCGGTCGGAGCGGCCGGAGCAGACGATGAAATAATCGGCGATGGAAGTCAGCTCGCGCACATCGAGCAGAACCAAATCATAAGCCTTTTTTTCCAACGCGAAGCGGCTTAAGAGCACCGCTTTTTCCCGCGATTCGATCTCCGTCAAAGCGCTCGGCTCCTCCTCGAGGCCCGATACAGGCCTCTACGCTTAATATAGCGCTCGACCTGCGCAGGCACCAGATAGCGGACGGATCTTCCCGTCCTCACCCTCGCTCTTATCTCTGAAGCCGAGATCGCGATATCCGTCAGTTTCAGAAAATAAAGACGCGTCCCGCTTTCATGCCGAAACAAACGGCGCGCTCGATCATAACAAAACGATTTTCGCGCGGCAACGGGAAGGAGCGCGGCGCCGAAGCGCTCGCGGCACCCCGGGCGCGACGTAACGATGAAATGGGCGAGCCTAAAGAGCTCCTTGAAATCTTTCCACCTGCCGATATCGCGAAACGCGTCCATGCCGATGATAAAAAATATCGAATCTTTCGGCCGCCGGCGGGAAAACGCGCGCAAGGTGTCGATCGTGAATGATTTGCCGGGACGTTTGACCTCCGCATCGGAAACCATGAAAGCCCGGTTATCGGCCGTCGCGAGCCGCGCCATCGCCAGACGATCGGCGGCGCGAGTTGCCGCGCTATTTTTAAGCGGCTGGATCGAAGTCGGGATGAAGACAATGCGCTCGAGGCGGAACGCTTCGCGTACCTCCTCGGCGCTTCGCAGATGGCCCCAATGGATCGGGTCGAAGGTGCCGCCGAAAAGTCCGATCTTCATATAAAAAACGTAGGGGCGGTTCGCGAACCGCCCCTAATTTCGCTCCACAATTTTTTTTTGCTTCATCATTCTCGAATCTGTCCGTCGCCGAATACGATGAATTTCGTCGTCGTGAGCTCCTCCAGCCCCATAGGCCCAAAGGCGTGGATCTTGCTCGTGCTGATACCCATTTCGGCGCCGAGCCCAAGCTCGCCGCCGTCGTTGAAGCGCGTCGAGGCATTGACAAGGACGACCGAGGAGTCGACGCGATCGAGAAATTCCCGCGCTTTTGCATAACTCTCCGTAACAATCGACTCCGTATGGTGCGAGCCGTAGCGCTCGATATGAGCGATCGCCCCATCCATGTCTTTGACGACCCGGACCGACAGAATGAGATCGAGATATTCCGCGCTCCAGTCCTGTTCGCAAGCGGGCTTCACATCTGGAACGATGCTTCGCGTTGTCTCGCAACCGCGCACCTCGACGCCCGCCGTGCGGAGCTTCGCGACCATCGACGGCAGAAAGTCTTTCGCGACGGCTTCGTGGACCAACAGGGTCTCCATCGCATTACAGACCGCCGGCCGCTGGACTTTGGCGTTAAAGCTGATTTTCTCGGCCATCTCCAAAGACGCCTCGTCATCGACATAGACGTGGCAAACCCCTTTGTAATGCTTGATCACCGGTATGCGCGACTTTTCAACCACGGCGCGAATGAGCTCTTCGCCGCCGCGTGGGATGACGAGATCGATATAATCTTCGAGCTGAAGCAGCTCGTGAACAAGGGCGCGATCCTTTGATTCGGCAACCTGCACGGCGCCTTCGGGAACGCCGCAGTCGGTACACGCCTGCTGCAGAATTCCGCCGATGGCGCGGCTCGAGTGGTGCGCTTCGCTGCCGCCTCGCAGGATGACCGCATTACCGGACTTGACGCACAGCGCCGCGGCGTCGGCGGTAACGTTCGGCCGCGCCTCGTAAATGATGGCGATGACTCCGAGCGGAATGCGCATACGTCCGACCTGCAAGCCATTCGGGCGCCGCCACATCTTAACGACTTCGCCGACCGGGTCAGGCAGCGCCGCCACATCGCAAAGTCCCTTCGCCATCGCCTGAATGCGCGCGGGATTCAGCGTGACGCGGTCGATCAATGCACTCGAAAGCTTCGCTTTGGCGGCCTGGTCGATATCTTTCTTGTTTTCCTTCAGCAGGAACTCGCTTTGCCGCTCGATGCCTTCGGCCATTGCCAAGAGCGCGCGGTTTTTTACAGCCGAGGACAGGCGCGCAAGTCGCCGCGACGCCTCCTTGGCCTTTTTCCCGAGCTGAACCGCTTCATCTTGCAGCGACATTTTCCTCGCTCCTATTCCAGAAGAACCAAGTCGTCGCGATGAATGATCTCATCGTAAGCTTTGTAACCCAGGACTTTCTCTATCTTGCTCGTGTGCAGCCCCTTGATCCGTTCGAGTTCATGCGCGCTGTAGTTGACCAGACCCCGAGCGAATTCGCGGCCGGTGGCATCGAGGCACCGGACACACTCGCCGACGCCGAACGAACCGTGAATATCTTTCAGCCCCGAAGGCAGAAGGCTTCGCCCTTTGTTCATGAGCGCTTCGACGGCGCCGTCATCGACGACGATGTCGCCGGCGGGCTTAAGATTGTAAGCGATCCAATGCTTGCGAGTCGCCAAGCGATTCCCGTCCGGGAAAATCCAAGATCCACAATCTTCCTCAGGATCGAATATTTTTCGTAGAATACCCGGGTCCAGGCCGCTCGCGATGAGCGTGGGGATTCCCGCCGCCGCGGCTTTTTCCGCCGCGCCGAGCTTCGTTGCGATACCGCCGGTGCCGAAGAGACTTTGGCTCTTACCGACAAGCTTATTCTTCACAGCTTTGATATTGTCGATCACCGGAATCAGTTCTGCGCCGTCCTCGAGCCGCGGGTCGCGGTCGTACACACCGGCGACGTCGCTCAAGATGACGAGCAGGTCGGCCTCTACGAGGGTCGCGACCAAGGCTGAGAGGTGGTCGTTGTCGCCGAACTTCATCTCATCGACGGCGACCGTGTCGTTCTCGTTCACCACCGGTATGATCGACAAGTCGAGCAGCGTTTGGAACGTATGCTTGGCATTTAAATAGCGCTGACGGTTTGCCAAATCCGCTTGCGTCAGCAGCACCTGAGCCACATTTTTCTCGAAGCGAGAGAAATGCTTCTCGTAAAGAGCCATCAGCTTGATTTGCCCGACGGCCGCGAGCGCCTGTTTCTCCGGAATTGTCTTCGGACGCTCCTTGAGACCCAGGCGCGTCATGCCCGAAGCGACGGCGCCGGAGCTCACAATGACGATCTCTTTCCCCTGCTCGTGAAGATCGGCGAGCTCGCGCACCAATCCCTTGATCCTGCCCTCCTCGATCCCTTCGGCCGACGATAGGATGCCGCTGCCGATCTTGACCACCGCCCGGCGGCAGCGGCCGAGAAGGCGTTTCTTAAATTCCCGCTGCGGCATGCTCGCCTTGGTCTTTCTTTTCTTCCAGCTTCCGAGCGATCGTCAAAATCAGCGCGCGGAGCCCTTTGTGACCCGCCGCGGATATGGCGCAGAAAGGCGTCCCCAGCGCATCAAACTTCTCGCGCAGAATCTTCGCTTTCTCCGCACCGTCCGGCAAATCGATCTTGTTTGCCGCGACGATCTGCGGCTTCTGCGCCAGCGCAGGATCAAAGAGCTCGAGCTCGCGGTTGATCGCGCGCCAGTTCGCGAGCGGGTCTTCCTCATCGATGACCGAAGCATCGAGCAGGTGAACGAGGACCTTCGTGCGGCTCACATGCTTTAGGAATTTGTGTCCCAGCCCCTCGCCCCGATGCGCGCCTTCGATAAGACCGGGAATATCCGCGACGACGAAGCTCTTGCCGTCGCCGTAGCTCACGACGCCGAGATTGGGCACGAGCGTCGTAAACGGATAGTCGGCAATCTTCGGCCGCGCCGCGGAGATGACGGAGATGAGCGTCGATTTGCCCGCGTTGGGAAGTCCGATGATGCCGACGTCGGCCAATAGTCGGAGTTCGACGTCGAGCTCGCGCTCTTCGCCCGGCAGTCCCGGCTGGACCTTACGCGGGCTGCGATTGGTCGATGAAACGAAGCGTGCGTTGCCTCTGCCGCCCCTTCCTCCACGGGCGACGATCGCAAGGTCGCCCGGAGTGCTGAGGTCGGCCAGAACATCGCCGGTTTTAGCGTCGCGGATGATCGTGCCCACGGGCATCGGGATGATCTTATCCTCCCCGCGTTTGCCGTGCTGATCCTTGCCCCGCCCATGCTCGCCGCGGCTGGCGCGGTAAAGTCTCTGATAACGCAGGTCCAAGAGCGTGGTGAAATCGGGATCTGCGACCGCAACAACATTGCCGCCGTCCCCGCCATCGCCCCCGTCGGGCCCGCCGCGCGGCACATATTTTTCGCGCCTAAAGCTCATGCACCCGCGACCGCCGTGACCGGCTTCGACCTGAATTTTTACCTCGTCGATGAATTTCATACGAATATCGAACTAAAACCAGCTTCCGGTGGAACGTGATCGATTGTAACTCTACCGCCGGACAAAAAAAAAGCCCCGAAAGGGGCTTTTTTCTTCGGATCGATCTGCCGTCAAGCCGGCAGGACGTGAACCCGCTTTCGCTCTTTGTCCATGCGGTCATAAGAGACGACCCCGTCGATCTTGGCGAAGATCGTGTAGTCGCGTCCCATGCCGACGTTTTTTCCCGGGTGGATGCGCGTGCCGACCTGCCGCACCAGGATATTTCCCGCGCGGACCTTCTCGCCGCCAAAAACCTTGACACCGCGCCGCTGTCCCTGACTGTCTCTGCCGTTCCTTGAGCTGCCACCCGCTTTCTTATGTGCCATTTCTGCTATTCCTTCCTACGCAATTTCGACGATTTTGAGGGTGGTCTGCAGCTGGCGGTGGCCGCGCTGGCGGCTGTAGCTCTTGCGCCGTTTCTTCTTGAAGACCACGACCTTTTTCGCCTTACCCTGGTCCAGGATTTCAGCCGTCACTTTGACATCCGCCAGGTTCGGGGTACCGATTTTAATATCACCGTTGCCGCCGACCATAAGGACGTCCGGCAGGTTAATTTTGTCCCCCACGGCTCCGGCGAGGCGCTCGACGCGCACGATGTCTCCGAGTGCGACCCGGTATTGCTTGCCGCCGGTGCGGATAACTACATACGCCATAATATTTTCCTTTTGAAACCAATTTTTTAAACGAATTCTCGCGCAAAGTCAACGCAAGCTCCGCCACTTGACAGAGATGCGCCGTACCGGTAAATTATATCGTAGTACGATATTATCGTGTAGAGATGGATAGGTCCCGAGAACAAGACAGCCCTGATTACACAGCGTTGGCGGCATTCCGCTACGAGATTCGACGTTTTTTGCACTTCAGCGAAGAAGCCGCCCGGAATTCGGGCATCGAGCCGCAGCAGCATCAGCTACTGCTCGCTCTCAAGGGCCTGGCACCGGACAAGCGGCCGACCATCACCACCCTAGCCGAGCGCATGCAGCTTCAACACCATAGCGCCGTCGAATTGATCAACCGGCTGGCGCGGCGGGGATTCGTCAGGCGCTACCGCAGCCGCGCGGACAAGCGGCAAGTCTACGTCCGGTTGACCAAAAACGGCGAAGATATCCTGCGTCAACTGTCGTTCCACCACCTGCACGAATTCAAGACAACGGGACCAACGCTGGCGCGGGCGCTGAACACCGTTATCTCCTCTGCCGAGGCATCCGACAGCGGAGGCGTTAGCCCAACCGACGGGAACGAAAATCAGCAGAGGGTAAAGAGCTGAATTCTTGGATCAAATCTATCGACGCGGGACTTGCCTCATTACGCCAAGCGCGTCCGCCCGAGCGTCTGGCGGACTTCTCCGCCAGCGCACGTGTGGTGACGATCTCGATGATGGCGCTTGCCATCGGCATTTTGAGCGCATTCGTGGCGCTCGCGCTGCTTAAGCTTATCGGCGTGTTTACGAACCTCTTTTTCTTCCAGCGCTGGGACACCTCGCTCGTCTCGCCGGCGGGGAATCACTTAGGTATTTTTATTGTACTGGTGCCCGTGATCGGCGCGCTCATCATCGGCTTGATGGCGCGCTACGGCTCCGAGCGCATTCGCGGCCACGGAATTCCCGAGGCGATCGAGGCGATTTTGATGAACGGCAGCCGCGTCGAGCCTAAGGTCGCTTTTTTAAAGCCGCTTTCGGCCGCTATCTCGATCGGCTCCGGCGGACCGTTTGGCGCCGAAGGGCCGATCATCATGACCGGCGGCGCCTTCGGTTCGATGATCGCGCAGTTTTTTCATTTGACCAGCGCCGAGCGGAAAACCCTTCTCGTCGCCGGCGCCGCCGGCGGAATGGCCGCGACGTTCGCCGCGCCGCTCGCCGCGCTGCTGCTCGCCGTCGAGCTTCTTCTCTTCGAGTGGAAGCCGCGAAGTCTGATTCCCGTCGGTGTCGCGGCCGCCGCCGCGACAGTGACGCGCCGCTATCTCATCGGATTGGGGCCGCTCTTTCCCACGTCTGCGCACCCGGTATTCATCGGTCCCGAAGGCATCCTCGGCTGCGTGCTTGCCGGGATACTCGCAGGCGCGCTGTCGGCGCTTCTCACGGGCGCCGTCTATGCGGCGGAAGACACGTTCAAGAAACTGCCGATGCACTGGATGTGGTGGCCTGCGATCGGCGGTCTGGCGATCGGCATCGGCGGTCTCATCTTCCCACAGGCGCTGGGCGTCGGTTACGACGTGATCGAGTCCCTCATCCACGAGAACGCGCCCGCCAAGATCATCCTCGGCATCCTGCTCGTCAAGTCGGCCATCTGGTGTATCTCGCTCGGATCCGGCACCTCCGGCGGCGTGCTCGCGCCGCTGTTGATGATGGGCGGCGCGCTCGGCGGACTCGAGGCCAACTGGCTGCCGGCCGAAGGCATCGGCTTCTGGCCTCTCATCAGCATGGGGGCGATCCTCGGCGGCACGATGCGCGTGCCGTTTACCGGCGTTATTTTTATTCTCGAGCTCACGCACGATATCAATATCCTGCTGCCGCTCATCGTCGCGACGGTCATCGCTTATCTGTTCACGGTACTCGTGCTCGGCCGCTCTATTTTGACCGAAAAGATCGCGCGGCGCGGCTATCATCTGACGCGCGAGTATGCGATCGACCCGCTTGAAATCCTTTTTGTCCGTGAAGTCATGCCGGCAAACACCGTCGCCTTTCCCGCCGCTACTCCCGTTCAGCAGCTGACAGCCTCGATCGACGGAGGCCGCCGGCGCCGTCAGAGATTGTATCCGGTCGTCGACGAGCAAAACGCTCTGGCGGGTGTTCTCACCGAAGGCGACATCCATCGCCTGCAAAAAATCGCTGTACGGCGAGATAAGCCGCCGCGCCTGATCGACGTCGTCCGGCGCGATCCGGTCGTCGCATATCCCGACGAGCCGCTCCGGGCGGTCGTTTATCGCATGGCCGAGACCGGACTGACGCGCTTTCCCGTCATCGCGCGCGGCGACGCCAAGGTGCTGGGGATTATCTCCTTAAAAGATTTACTGATCGCGCGGACGCGCATTCTCGACGCCGAGCAGAGACGCGAGCGCGTCCTCCATCCGCGGCTCTTTTTTCCCGGGTCACCGCGGGGACAGGCTTCCCGTCGAAGAGCTGCCGGAGCTTAATTACGAAACGAATAACAAACGGAGGGTATTACCATGGCTGAAACTCAAGAGGAAGTACTTTTAGACGTCAAAGTGGCGGAAGCGTCCTGGTTTTACAAGTTCTATCTCAATAATGAAAAGAAGATTCTAGGGGCGATCTCGGTCGCCTTCGCCCTGATTCTCTGGGAGTTCATGGGCGGCCCGGTGAGCGCTTACAATCCGATTCCGGCGCTACGCGTAAATCCGATGTTCATGAGCGCGCCGTCGTTAATCTGGAAGGCCGCGGTCGACATGTTCAGCACCGGCGAGATCTATAACGATCTGCGCGTTAGCGGGATCGAGTTCATCGGCGGCTATCTGCTCTCGGTCGCGGTCGCGATTCCACTCGGGGTCCTCATCGGCTGGAACAAGAAAGCGAGCGCGGTCTTCGATCCGTTTGTCAACGCGATGAACGCGACGCCGCGCGTCGCGCTCCTGCCGCTCGTGATCATCTGGCTCGGCATCGGCATAATGTCGAAAGTCGGCATCATCTTCCTCGGCGCCGTCGTGCCGATTCTCGTCAACGCGCGCGACGGCGTGAAGACGACGCCGTCGAGCCTGCTGAACGCCGCGCGGAGCTTCGGCGCGACCGAATGGACGGTCTTTAAAAGCGTCGTCATGCCCTCGACGCTGCCCTTTATCCTCTCCGGTCTGCGCATCGCGCTCGGGCGCGCGCTCGTCGGCGTGATGGTCGGCGAGCTCTACGCCGCCACCGCAGGCATCGGCTTCATGATCACCGTCGCCGGCGCGACGTTCCAGACCGACAAGGTTTTCGTCGGCGTTCTCATTTTCGCGGTCTCGGGGATGGTCGGGATGGAGGCGCTGAGCCGCGTCGAGCGTCATTTCGACAAATGGCGCCCGCGGGTCGGCGCGCAGGCGTAGCTCTGATCTCCGATAGCAGAAGCGCCGGACGCCGCATTCGCGGGCGCTCCGGCGCTTCGTTTTTCACCGATGTAAGTAAACTGTCGTGTGCCGTCAACTGCTGGCGCGCGACACCATCCAAATGATGCCGCCGACGATCGCGACGACGATGAGCACGCCGACCCAGATGCCAGCTTTGAAGATGTCGCCGGCGATTTGGCAGCCGCCGAGCGTGAGCATTGAGAGCAAAAACAGCACAAAATTCGAAACGTTCTTCATGATAACCTCCACTTCAGCATTCGACCCGCGTCCAGCTAAAGCCTAGCTGCTGCGGGTAGCGGCACAAGTCGGGCAAAGTCCTCAATAATATTAATAATCTGCTTTGAAACGGTTATTGACTTCGACGCCTCGCTTTGCGATACAGTGATGCGAGGAGACCGCCTCATATGAAAAAACCTCTGCGCCTCGCCGTGATCTTTTCCGCAGTCGTGCTCCTCTCCGGCTGCGGCTACAACCAGTTGCAGGGGCTCGACGAAGAGGTCAAAGCGGCGTGGTCCGAGGTGCAGAATCAGTACCAGCGCCGCGCAGATCTCGTCCCTAATCTCGTTGAGACCGTCAAAGGCGCGGCGAAGTTCGAGCAAGATACTTTGAACCAAGTCATTCAGGCGCGCAGCCAGGCGACGAGCGTGAAGCTCGACGCCAAGGACTTGAGCGATCCGCAAATGGTGCAAAAATTCGAGCAGGCGCAACGGAACCTTTCCGGTGCGCTTTCGCGGCTCCTCGTCACAGTCGAGCGCTATCCCGAGCTCAAGGCAAACCAGAACTATCGCGATCTCCAGGCTCAGCTGGAGGGGACCGAGAACCGAATCGCCGTCGCGCGCAAGCGATATATCGAAAAAGTAGCGGAATACAACAAAGCCGTCCGATACTTCCCGACGAATATCACCGCGCGTTATATTCTCCATCTAGATCCGCGCGCGACCTTCGCAGCTGATGAGAAAGCAGCGACGCCGCCGGCGGTCAAATTCTAGGACCGCTCGTGGTTATTTACCGTGTTCAGGAGACATAACTGCCGAATTGCATTTCGCTCTAAAGCATCGTCTCTTCTTGCCTTCCTGATTGTTGTTCTACTTGCAGGCTCCCTCGCAGCCCTCGAAGTCCCGCCGCTCAAAGGGCGCGTCAACGACTACGCCGGCCTTTTGCCGCCGGAGCGCGCGAGCGCGCTCGAACACCGCTTGGAACAATTTGAGAACTCCACCGGCCATCAGATCGTCGTGCTGACCGTGCCGAGCCTCGAAGGCGAGGATATCGAAGGTTTTGGCATCAAAGTGGCGGAGAAGTGGAAGATCGGCAAAAAAGGCTTCGACAATGGCGCCATCCTTATCATCTCACAAAAGGACCGCCGTCTCCGTATCGAGGTCGGCTACGGCCTCGAAGGCGTACTGCCCGATGCCATCGCCAACCGCATTATCGAAGAACAGATCACGCCGCGTTTTAGAGACGGCGATTTTCCCGGCGGCATCGAAGCCGGCGTTGACGCGATCATGAAAGTCACGCAGGGCGAGCCGCTGCCCGAAGCGCAGCGGCGCAAGCCGTCTTCCAACTTCTCACGTTTTCCCTTCGGACTGATTCTGCCGTTGCTATTCTTGGCGTTTTTTATTTTGTCGTCGTTCGGCAGCCGTCGCCGCGGCATCTGGGCGCCGCGCGGGCCGCGTTATTATGGTCCGGGCGGATTTTTTGGCGGCGGTTTGGGCGGAGGCGGAGGATGGGGCGGCGGCGGAGGCGGCGGCTTTAGCGGCGGTGGAGGCGGCTTCGGCGGCGGCGGCGCTTCGGGGAGCTGGTAAGATGGACGCGGATACCTATTTCAGCGCCGAGGAGCAGGAAAAAATCCGGCAAGCCATCGAGGCGGCGGAGAGCCGCACCTCGGGCGAGATCGTCCCCATGATCGTCAGCGTAAGTGGACGCTATGCGGAGGCGAATGTCGCCGGACTGACCATCGGCTTGGTCATCGGCTCAGCCGCGGCTTTGCTGTGGCATGACCCGTGGCGCTTTGTTCACGCAGAGTTGACTTGGCCGCTGCTTGGAGCTGCGGTCGGACTCGCCCTGTCTCATATCTCATCTATCAAGCGTCTGTTTATTCCGGCGGCGCGGATGATCGAAGCCGTTCATATCCGCAGCCTTGCCGCGTTCACCGCGCACGGCTTACATTACACCAAAGCGCATACCGGCATTTTGATTCTCGCCTCGCTCTTCGAGCGGCGCGTCGTCGTGCTCGCCGACCGCGGAATCAACGACAAGGTGAGGCCGGGTACATGGGACGAAATCGTCGGAATCATCGCCGCCGGACTCAAATCAAAAAACGGCGCCGCGGCATTTTGCACGGCGATCGAACGTTGCGGTAATATTCTCGCTGAGCACTTCCCACGCTCGCCCGATGACCGGAACGAACTCGAAGACGCGTTAATCAAGGAACAGTAAACCCGACGGAGAACATTATGCGAAGACCGATATTGACGCTGCTGGCTTTTCTTCCGCTCTGCGCAAGCGGCGTTCATGCGCAGGAGCGAATGAATCTAGCGTATATCTCTCCCAACGCCAGCTCATCGTCGGTGCTATGGGTCGCGAAGGAGGCCGGCATTTACAAAAAGCATGGCCTCGATGTCAACGTTCTTTACATTGAAGGGACGCCGAAGGCGCTGATGGCGCTTTTCGCCGGGGAGCTTCAGACGGTCGCCGGCACCGGGCCGGCCGTCGTCAACGCCAGGCTGCGCGGCGCGGATGTCACGATGGTGATGGGCTTCGAGGTGTTCCTGCCTTATTATCTGGTGGTCGTTCCGGGCATCAATAAAATCGAGGAGCTCAAGGGCAAGATCGGCGCGAATCATTCGGTCGCGACTTCGGCGGATTTCGCGATGCGATTGGGCTTGAGAAGCGTCGGGCTCGATCCCGATAAGGACGTGAACCTTCGGGTCGTGGGCGCGACGAATCTGCGCGTGCTCGCGATGAAACAGGGGCAAGCGCAGTTCACCGTCGTGAGCACGACCGAGCGCGAGGAAGTCGAGAAGCTGGGCTTCAAGGTGCTCGCCGATCTGGCGGGCAAAAGGATCCCCTACCCTCACGCCGGTCTCATCACGAGCCAGAGAATGTTGAAAGAAAAACATGAAGCGATGCTCCGCTTCGCGCGCGCCGCGGTCGAGTCGATTCACTATTTTAAGACGCATAAGCCTGAGACGATCGCCGTTTTGAAAAAATATGTGAAGACCGACCCGACCACGCTCGAGACGGCATACAATTATCTCAAAGGCGCGATTCCCGATCTGCCCTACCCGACGGTGGATGGAATGAAGACCTACATCTCAGAGGCGGGACGGACGCAGCCGGCGATCGCAAAGGCCGACCCTGCGTCGTTCGTTGATACGAGTCTCGTCAAGGCCGTCGACGACGAGGGATTTTTGAAAAAACTAGGCCGCAACTGAGCGGCTATTTCCGCACCAATCTCACATCCACCGCCACTGCGCCCTGCCCCTCGGCGCGCACGATGAGCGGGTTGATCTCGAAATCCGACAGGTGCTCGCGATAAACGGCGAATAGCTTGCCGATCCCTACCATCGCGCGCGCCAGCGCCCCGACGTCGCGCGGCGGCTGACCGCGCACGCCCGTCAGTATTTTGTAGCTGCGAAGATCCTTCAACATATCGATCGCTTCGGATTCGTTTACAGGCAGAAGCCGGATCGCGACGTCCTTCAGTACCTCGACGAAGATACCGCCGAGACCGACCATGAGAAACGGCCCGTACTGTGGATCGGTGCGCGCGCCGACGAGCACCTCGGTTCCCTGTACCATCTCCTGAATCAAAAGGTGCGCCTTGCCGGAAGCTTTTGCGAGAAGCTCCTTGCCCGCGGCTTCGACCTCCGCTGCGCTCTTGAGTCCCAGTACCACGGCGCCGGATTCTGTTTTGTGCACGATCTCCGGCGCGACGAGCTTCAGCGCGACGGGAAAGCCGGTCTGCTTTGCCTTCTCGGCCGCATCGGCGGCGGACTCGGCCGTCACTTGCCGCGGCAAAGCAATGCCGTGGCGCTCGAGGAGAGCGCTCAATTTCGGTCCGTCCAATTCTTCTGATTTTCCTGAAGCCGCCGGCAGAGCGCCGATCTCGGCATGGCGCCGCGTGCCGTAAAAGCCGAGGCCGGCCAGCGCCCGGAGCGTCGGCTTGATTCCCTGCAGAAACGGGATACCGGCTTCCTCCTGGAACGTCCGGCTCTCGTCGGTGAGGCTGTAGGTCGAGCGAGCAAAAGCGATGATCGGCTTGTCGGTGGTTGCGTTCAAATTCTTGAACAACGTCGCCTCGCGCTTCTCCGGAAAGCGCGGCAGCTCGCCATGGATTGCGAGCAGGTCGACGTTGTCGTCGTCCGCATGGAACTTGACGATCTTGATGAAGTTCTCTTCGTCGCCGAAGCCGGCGACCCCGCACTCGAGCGGATTTTCGACGGCCAGCTCGGCGGGAATGAGAGGCCGCACCGCCTGGCGCGTCGCCTCGCTGAGCGGCGCCAGATCCGTCGCCAGCTCTTCGGTATGATCGCACAGCAGCCCCTTCATACCGCCGGAGTTGACGACGATCGCGGCGCGGCTGCCGCGCGGAATCCGTCCCGGCATGAAAGCGAGCGTTGTCTCGGTCAGATCTTCCAGCGTCGGACAGCGGACGAGGCCGAGCCGCTTGCATACCGCGTCGAACACCTCGTCCGAGCCGGCGAGCGCGCCGGTGTGCGAGATCGCCTGGCGCTTGCCCATCTCGGAGCGGCCGAGCTTGATGACGAGAATCGGTTTGTTCTTCGCCAGCGCCTGCGCCGCAACGGTCATGAACTCACGCGGCCGCCGGATGCCTTCGACCATCAGCGCGATGACCTTCGTTTCCTCATCCTCGACGACGAACGAGAGATAATCGACGAGGTCGAGACTCGTCTCGTTGCCGCTCGATACCGCGTAGGTAAAGCCGATGCCGCGCTCGGATGCGCCCTTGATCCAGTTCCCCAGCGAGCCGCCGCTTTGGAAGATGAGGCTCACGGGACCTTTCTTCAGCAGCGGCACGGCCGTGGGAAAGCTCCATAAGCCTTCGCGCAGGGAAAACGATCCCATGCAGTTGGGCCCGCACGCGACCAGTCCCGTGCGCTCACAGAGCTCGCGGAGCTGTTGGCCGCGCCTTTTTCCCTCGGGATCTTCTCCTTCGCCGAATCCCGCGGAATAGACCGTCGCCGCCTTCGAGCCGAGCTTGGCCGCCTCTTCCAGCGTGCCCAGCACCGCCTTGGTCGGGATCAGCATCAAGAGGTGCTCGGGCACTTCCGGCAAGGCGGCGAGATTGGGATAACAGGGATCCTCCGCGATCTCTTTGTAGTTGGGATTGACCAGAAAGATCTTGCCGTTGTATTTGGCCTTCTTTAAGTTGCGGTAAATTCCCATTGGCCAGCGGCCTTTGGGCGAAGCGCCGATGATCGCGACAGACCGCGCGCTGAGCAAATTTTCCACGGGCCGTCGTTTGAATGTCTCGGGTGTGTTCATAATATTCCGACCTATTTCACAGTCCGACTGTGACTTCAATAGAACACGTCAGCTCGGAAACACGCGCCACCGCTCCGGCGGCAAAATAACGGACGTCTTTTGCCCGACGGTGATATCGGTATCGCCAGCGAGCTTGGCGAGAAGCGTCACGCCGTTGATTTCGATCTCGAGCAGAGCGGCGTCGCCGAGATAGTTCTTGCTCGCGATCGTCCCCACGAGCGCGCCTGAAGCTCCGTCGCTCGCGCTGATTCTGACGTGCTCGGGGCGGATCGCCAGCGTCACGGCGTCCGACGCCGCGGGGACGGGCAGCGAGAGAACCCCGAGCGGACATTCGATGCGCCCCGAGGCGACTTTGCCTTTGATGAAATTCATCTCGCCGACGAACTCGGCGACGAAAAGATTCGCGGGGCGCGCATAAACCTCGTCCGGCGCAGCGGTTTGCAGGACCTCGCCGCCGTGCATCACGCAGACGCGATCGCCCAAGCTCAGCGCCTCGGCCTGATCGTGCGTGACGTAAAGCGTGGTCACTCCAACGGCGCGGGTGATTTTTTTAAGCTCAACGCGCATCTGCTCGCGCAGCCGAGCGTCCAAGTTGCTCAGCGGCTCGTCCATGAGCAGGATCTTCGGCTCGGTCACGACCGCCCGCGCCATGGCCACGCGCTGCTGCTGTCCGCCGGATAGATCGGTCGCGGGACGGTCCTCGAGCCCGTCGAGATGGACCAGATGGAGCGCGCGCTTGACCTTCTCCGCGACGACTTCCCTGCCGAATCGTTTCCGCCCCCGGATCAAAGGGAAGGCGACGTTCTGAAACACGTTCATATGCGGCCAGATCGCGTAGGACTGAAAGACCATGCCGATGTCGCGTTTCTCGGTCGCGACGTAGATGCGCCGTTCCGGCGAATTGACGATGCGACCGGCGATTTCAAGCTCGCCGGCGTCGGGACGCTCCAATCCCGCGACGCACCGAAGCGTCGTCGTCTTGCCGCAGCCGCTTGGTCCGAGCAAGACAAAAAACTCCTTCTCCGCGATTGCCAAATCGATGCCGCGGAGAGCATCGACACGCCCGCGCCGCGTATCGAACCATTTTTTTAATCCGCGAATTTTTATCATGTAAGTAGCGGGCTCAAAGTACTAGCTTTGCCACTCTCCAAGCCGCGAGAAGCCGAGCTTCAGCCCCCCGACCACAAGAACTGCAAAAAGCACGAGGATGACTCCCAGAGCCGCGACTTGCGGCACCCAGCCGTTGCCCCAAAACTGCCACACGACGGTCGAGATCACGAGATTTTTCCGCGTGCCGAGCGCGAGCGCCATCGTCACTTCGCGATACGACAGCATGCTGATCCAGATCCAGCTGTTGAAAATACCGGCGGCGATAAGCGGCAGGACGATGCGACCGAGGACCGTAGGCGTCGAAGCGCCGGAAACTTTCCCCGCCTCCTCCAGCTCTCGATGGACCTGGATCATAATACTGTTAGTCGTGCGCGTACCATATGCTATCCAGGTGATCGTATGCGCGATCGCGATGATGGCAATGGTGCCGTAGACGGGAAAATAATTGCGATAGGCCAGCCCGAGATAAGCGAGCCCCACGGCGAGGAGAATCCCGGGCAGGGCGTGAGGCAAAAAAGCCAGCGTATCGAGCGAGCCGCGAAAGCTTACGTTCGTTCGTACGACAACCCACGAGACGAGCACGCTGAAGATCATCGTCGCGGTCGGCACCGCAAACATGAGCACCGCCGTATTGATGAACGGCAGCGCCCCGACATGATCGAAGATATGCTCGAAATTGTCGAGCGAGATTTGCGCGAATGCCTCGGCCGAAGGGAGCTGCAGATGCGGCAGCAACGATACCCATACGAGGACTAGAAACGGAATGAAGACTTCCATGGAAAGATAGATCAGCGCGAAGGCGAGCGCCGGCCATCTCCAGCGGCCGAGCGCGATCTCGCGCGGCCGGTACCCGCGCCCCGTGATCACCGTATATTTTTTTCCGTGCTGCACGATCCGGACATAGAAATAGGCGAACACGAGTCCCGCGACGAGCATGATCGCGCCGTAGGCGCCGGCGTGGCCGTAGTTGGGAAGGCCGGTCGGCGGGTTCGTCGAAGTAAAGATCAGCGCGCTCAAGACGAGGATCCGCGCCGGAAACCCGATGATCGCCGGCACCTCGAAAACCGCGATCGCCGTCATGAAGAGATAAACCGTCACGCCGGCGATCGCCGGCAGCGTGATCGGCACATTAATGCGGAGGAAGGTTTGCAGCTTACTCACGCCGGAAGTGTAAGCCGCTTCTTCGAGCGCGGGATCCATCGTTCGATACGCCGCGGCGAGCATAAAGAATGCCGAGGGCACGAACGATACGCCCTGGATAAAAGCCATGCCGGGAATGTTGTAGAGACTGAGCAGCGGCTGTTCGAGACCGAAGAGCTGCCGCGCCCATTGATTCACCAGGCCGATGCGCGGGCTCAAGAGCAAAATCCAGGCGATCGTCCGCAGGAAGACCGGAATCAGGATGCCCACCGTCATGAGCACGTAGATCGTGCCCTTGAACGGGAGATCGGTGCGCATCAGCAGCCAGACGAGCGGCACAGCGAAAATAAGCGTGACTACCACAGTGCCGGACGCGAAGAGCAGCGTATTGGCAAGGACCTTGTACGTTCCAGGATGGCTGTAGACGGCGGCGAAATTCGCCAACGTGAGCGGCCCGCCTTCGCCGGGAAAACCGGTGCGGAGGCTCATGAGCACGATCATCGCAAGCGGCGCGCCGACCATGACGAGCAGCAGCGCCGTCAGCCCGCCGGCAAACAGGCCCGTACCCGACGGTTTGATATCCACCGAAGGCGCGGCGGCGGCGTCGGTTGCTATGCTCACAATTGGCGCTGCGGCTTAGAGGTCGGTGAAGCCCAGGATCTTACCATATTGTCGCGACAGCCGATCGACGGCTTCGGCCTGGTCTTGACTCATGTAGACGACCTTTTTCCCCTGGACGTATTTGTAAGCCGCGGTGCCGGGAATCAGCGCCGAGCTTTGGCCGGCGTATTTTTCCCAGATCTTCTGCGCCTCAGGGGTCGTTAAATACGCGGCGAAGAGATGCGCCGTTTTCGGGTGTTGAGCATTCTTCGGCACGCCGGCATGATAGGCGGGCGCGATCAGCGGCGACACGGCCTCGGCGAAAGCGACCGGAGCTTTCTTGTGTGTCTCCGCTTTCAGCTCGCTGTCGCTGAGCGAGACAGCGACTACGATCTCCCCCAAAAGCAGCCGCGTATAGATCTCGCCGAGCCGACCTAAGATCAAATCCTGTTTCGTGAGCGCGGTCACGAATTTTGTGGTCTTCTCCTCGCCCCAGGCGCCGGCAGCGAGGCGACCCAGATGATGCGTCGCGGTCGATACGCCGATCCTTCCCTTCCATTTGGGATCCAGAAGATCCTCCCAGGTTTTGGGCACGTCCTTGGCGGCAACGGCCTGCTTGTTGTAAGCGGGCAGAACGAACTGATTGGCGAAATTCACCGTGCCGTTATCGTACTGGACGGCCTTGGGGTCGACGCCGATGCTCCGGTAGTCGAACGTTTGGTGCATTTTTTTAAGCCACAACGTCGCGTGGTGCGCGTCGGTGACGACCATCAGATCCCATTCGGGCGGCGTGCCGCTCGCCGCGAGGCCGACGATCTTGCCGACGTCGCGCGTCATGTTGCCCGAAGGATTGTATTGCAGCTTGACGTTGAGGCCGTATTTCTTGTTGAACGCAGCGTTCAGCGCCTGCGCCCCTTGGGGCGTCAATGTCGACGGCGCGTAGAATTCGAATCCGTTTTCTTTCTTCGCAGCGGCGACGAGATCGTCGACCGGCGCGGCAGCCGCCGCGGTTGAGAACATCAAGGACGCGAGCGCAAAGTAAACAGATCGCAGCGACTTCATCATCACCTCTTCGTGCTGTCTATTGGAAGCCGAGCATCTTGCCGTATTCGGTCGATAAGCGATCGATCGTCTCGGCCTGATCCTGTTTCATGTACAGAACTTTTTTCCCCTGGGCATACTTGTATGCCGTCGTGCCCGGAATGAATGCGGACGTTTGGCCGCCGTACTGCTCCCAAAGATTTTGCCCCTCGGTTGTCGTCAAGAAAACTGAGAAGAGCGCGCCGGCGTCGGGGTGCGCCGCTCCCTTCGGCACGCCTGAATTATAAGCGGGCGACACAACCGGCTCGATTTTATCCGCGTGCACGATCGGCGCGCCGGCCTTTTTCGCGGTATTGATGTAGCTGTCCGTAAGAGTCGCGATACCGAGTATTTCTCCGGTCTGGAGCCGTGTGTAGAGCGCACCCATCGTGCCCAGGATGAGATCCTGCTTGGCCAGCGCTTTGACATACTCCGTCGTTTTCTGCTCGCCCCAGGCTCCGGCGGCGAGCCGGGCGAGATGATGCGTCGTGGTCGACATGCCGAGTTTGCCGCCCTTCCATTTCGGATCGAGCAGGTCTTCCCACCTTTTCGGCACGTCTTTCTCCGGCAGCGCCGTTTTATTGTAAGCGGGATAGACGAACTGGTTCGCCATAATGACCGTGCCGTTGTCGTACTGCACCCAGCGTGAATTGACGCCGAGCTTGGCATAGTCGAACGATTGATGGAGTTTTCTCAGCCAAAGCGTCGCGTGATGCGCATCGGTCACGACCATGGCATCCCACTCGGGCTGCGTCCCTGCTGCAGCCGCGGTGACGATTTTCGCCACGTCGCCGACCATGTTGTTGGACGGACTGTAGTTTACCTGGATGCTCAGCGCATACTTTTTATTGAATCCCGCAGCGAGCGCCTGCGCGCCCTGCGGACCTAA
The DNA here is from genome assembly GCA_035495775.1 of Verrucomicrobiia bacterium. Taxonomy (GTDB): domain Bacteria; phylum Desulfobacterota; class Binatia; order UBA9968; family UBA9968; genus JAJPJQ01. The sequence goes on from DATJFG010000033.1 coordinate 60,682, forward strand.
TGTCGATGGCGCGAGCAGCTCCAGCACGCCTTCTTTCTTCGCACCGGCGACAAGGTCATCGATGGGCGCGGCGGCGAGCCGGCCGGAGCCAAAGAGTAGAGCTGTGGCGAGCAAGAGAGCGCAGCGCTTCATCGTCTCCTCACCATCGAATCGACTAATGGATCTTAGGCCCGGTGTATTCGAGAATGTAAAGCCCGCCCTTGATCCGGTCGGTCACATAGATGAGGCCGTCGGTATCGACATAGAGGTCGTTGAACATCGGCGCCTTCTGTCCTTCAGGCGCCGGCGGGATGAAAAAGCCGACTTCTTCGGGACGATACTGATTGCGGATGTCGAAGACGCGCAGCCCCGCATTATAGTAAGTGACGAAGATAATATTTTCGCTATGAAAAGAGCCGGGGCGGTTCTCATGCACGTTATGCGGTCCAAAGCGGAGACCGCGCTTGCAGAAATCCCCTTCCGGCACCGGGCAGGTGCTGACGATGACGGGATTTCTTTCTTCGCGCACGTCGATCAGCCACACTCGCTTCTCCCCCTCCTGACAGTCGTACTTCACCGATTCATCGACGGCCACCACCAGCTTTCTTCCCGGCAGCGGCAGCGTCGTATGCGCGTAGCCGCCGAACGGCGGGCTCCAATCGATTCGGCTGATCGTCTTCGGGCGCGCGATGTCGGAGATGTCGAGGATCGCCATCCCGGCGTCAACCATCGCAACGTACGCGCGATTGCCGTCGGGGATGATGCCGTGGACATGGAAGTGCTCGCCGGGAAACGGCGTCCAGTCCCGCGGCGTCTCCTCGCCTTCCTTGGTGCCGGGGATCCACCAGCGGCCCGCTTCCCGCGGCTGCGTGGGATTGGAAATATCGGCGATGAGATACGCGCGCTCCTTCATGCCCGGCAGCATCGCGCCGACGTGCGCGTACTTGCCGTCGGTGAACCACATGCGGTGCACGCCTTTGCCGGGAAGCTTGAGGTAGCCGATCTCGCGCGGCTCGTCGGGCTTCTCGATCGAATAAATCCGGATGCCGGCCTCATTGGGCACGCTGGCGGCGACGGACTTATCGAAATACGGCCGCTCCTGATTCTGAATCAGGATGTCCCCGGCGATCTGCACTTTATGTGCGTGCGTGTTGGACGCATGCGGCATCTGCCGCACGACGCGCGGATTCTCCGGGTCGGCGGCATCGACGATCGTGAGCGCCATCGGCGACGTGCCGAGATGCGCGACATAGACGTAACGGCCCTGCTTCAAGAGCTGCATGCCGTCGCCGTGGCCGTTGAGATCGTGATGTCCGACGACGCGCACGTTCCAGCTTTCGCTTCTGGCTTGAAGATCTTGTATGGCCTGCTGCACGGTGACGCTCCTGAAGGGTCTATGCCTAAATTGGGGGCAGTGATTTCCTTATACTCGGGTGCGAGAGCTTGTCAACCGATTCATTTGGCGAAGCCTCCCCTGTGTGTTATGAGAAGCGGTGCTCGACTCACAAGGAGCTTTGCGGATGAAATCACCGGCCATAATTTTCGCTATGCTTCTTTTCTTCGCCGCTCAGCCGATCGATGCACAAACGAAGAAAACCCCTGTCGCCTACAGCGCGATCAGCGCGACGCAGGCGGGTTTCTACCTCACGAACGAAATGGGGATCTTCGATAAGAACGGCCTTAGCGTCGATCCCGTTTACGTCGCCGGCGGCACGCGCATCGCCCAAGCGCTGATCGCCGGCGAATTCCCCGTCGCGCTCGCCGGCGGCGCGATCGTCAACGCGAACCTCGCCGGCGGAGACATCGTCTTCGTCGGCGGCGTGGTGAACGTGCCATCGTTCTATGTCTACGTTCATCCCTCGATCAAAAAGCCCGAAGACTTGAAGGGCAAGGCGCTCGGAATCACGACCTACGGCTCATCGACCGATTTCACGCTGCGATACCTCCTGCGCAAATGGGGACTCGAGCCGGATCGCGACGTCAAGGTGATTCAATCGGGAGGCCAGCCGGAGATTCTCGCCGCGATGCAGGCGGGCGCGATCCAGGGAGGGAATCTCTCCTCGCCGGGCGACTACAAAGCGAAGAAGCTCGGCTTCACATTGCTCGCCGATTTTAAGAACGTCGGGCTCGATTATCCGACCGTGAGCCTCGTTTCGACGAAAAGCTACGTCAAGAAAGATCCCGCGACGGTGAAGCGCTTTATCGCTGCGTACAGCGAGGGCGTGCATCGCCTCTTCACGGACAAAGAGCTCGGCATGAAGATCATCGGTAAGTACACTCGCACGCAAGAGCGCGAGGTGCTCGAATCGTCGTATGCGTACGCGACCAATTTCATCGAGAAGACGCCGCGCCTGCCGGTCAAGGGAATCGAAACGATCCTCGATCAATTAGGGGCGACGAACCCCAAAGCGAAGCAGCACAAAGCCGAAGACTTCATCGACGCGAGCTTCTACAACGAGCTCGACAAGAACGGCTTCTTCAAAAATCTCTGGCGCTGAATGGAACTGCATCTGCATGGCTCGGCGCGCACTATCGGCCAAGCGCTCGAGCGCGCGCGCGCGGCGGAGGCGGCGGGCTTCGACGGGATTTTCTTCGCCGACAGCCAGCTCAACTCGCTCGATCCATTCCAAGTCCTGTCGCTGATCGCGACCCGAACCACGCGCCTTCGCCTCGGCACCGCGGTGAGCAACATGGTCTACCGCGACCCGAGCGTGCTCGCGAATTCCGCGGCCACCGCCAATGAAATTTCGGACGGCCGCGTCATCCTCGGCCTCGGCACCGGCGACGGTCCTGTCTACAGCCTCGGCCGTCACGCGACCAAGCTCGCCGAATTCGAGCGCGGCCTCGAGACGATTCACGATCTCCTCGCAGGCAAACACATCGCCGTGCCGCGCGGCAAGGAGCGGGCGGAAGGCCGCGTGCGTCTCCGCGTCGGCAAGCTGCCGGTGCCGCTCTACATCTCCGCCGAAGGGCCGAAGACGCTGCGCGCCGCCGGCCGCGCCGCCGATGGCGTGATTCTCGGCAGCGGCTTCGACCTCAAAGTCCTCGCGTGGGCGCGCGAGCGCATCGCCGAAGGCGCGCGCGAGGCGCACCGCGATCCGTCGGCGATCGACGTTATGCCCGCGGGCATGACGGTAGTGGGCCAGCACGGCCCGGACGCGCGCAGCCTCGTGCGCGCTCGGCTCGCCAACCGAGCGCACCACAACTTTCGCTTCACGATGGAGACCGTGCCTGCCGACGAGGTCGCGGGCGTCGACCGTTTCATGCGCGGCTTCGATATCTCAAAGCCGATCGAAGAGCGCATCGACCCCGAGCTCGTAAGCGATTATCTCGTCCGGCGGTTTACCATCGCCGGCACCGCCGACGAATGCGCGGAGCGCGTGCGCGAGCTCGCGGCCGCCGGCGTCGAGCGCCTGCTGCTCACGCCGCCGGAGGCGATCTATCTCGAAGTCGTCGAGGCGTGGGGGCGCGACGTGATCCCCAGGCTGTAAATTCTCAAATGACGTAAAATTCGCATTGACGGCATGAAAGCGATCCTGCTCCGGGAATTCGGCGGCCCCGACGCGCTTCGCCTCGAAGAGGTCGAAACGCCCGTGCCGGCCGCAGGCGAGGTGCTCGTCCGGGTCGAGACCGTCTCGGTCAACCGCACGCTCGACCTCGTCGTGCGCGCCGGCAAATACCCTTCCGACGTCAAGCTCCCGCTCGTGCTCGGCGTCGACCCCGCCGGGGTCGTCGTCGCCGCCGGCGAAGGCGCCATCGATCCGCCGGTCGGCGCCCGCGTCGCGGTCGTCTCGATGGTCGCCTGCGGCGCCTGCCGCTACTGCGCGGAAGGCGAAGAGGCGAACTGCATGAAGAGCCGCCACATCGGCGTCCACCGCTGGGGCGGCTACGCGGAATTCGTCGCGGCCCCGGTCTCGAACGCTTACGTCATTCCCGACAACGTCTCCTTCGCCGACGCGACCGTCATCACGCGCCACTTCCCTATGGCCTTCAACCTGCTCGTCAACAAGGCCGAATTAAAATCCGGCGAATGGGTCCTGATCATGGGCGCGGCCGGCGCGCTCGGCAGCTCGGGCATCCAGGTCGCCAAGATGCTCGGCGCGAATGTTATCGCCGGCGCGGGTTCGGACGAGCGCGTCGCGATCGCCAAAGGCTACGGCGCGGACTACGGCGTCAACTATCGCGCGCAGGATCTCGCCAAATCCGTGATGGAGATCACCGGCGGCCGCGGCGCCGACGTCGTGTACGAGAACATCGCCGACCCGACGCTCTGGCCGGGCGCCTTCAACAGCCTCGCCTGGGCCGGCCGCCTCGTCACCGCCGGCGGCCACGGCGGCGGCCAGGTCGCGCTCGACGTCAAGCGGCTCTATCTCCGGCGCATGAAAGTCCTCGGCGCCGCCGGCACCAACCGGCGCGACGTCGAGCGCGCGCTTGCGGCGGCCGCCGCGGATAATATCCGCGCCATCATCGAGCGCACCATGCCGCTCAGCGCCGCCGCAGAGGCGCATCGCATCATGGAAGAAGATCGGATTCTGGGGAAGATCATCCTGACGCCTTGAAAGCTGCGCTTACACCGGCAACCAATTCATGGTAATTGCCTTTTTTATAGGATCGTATTTCCAGGCCGGGCAAAAAGCTCCCAGATACTAGGCGCAATCGCAGTTCGCGAACCGTCCCTACATCGGCCTGCCAGGAGTAATTATGGCGCAGATCGTCTCCATCATTGGCATCACGCACAACCCCTTCATGCCGCGCCTCTTCAAGCAGGCGACGCGCCCGCCCGGATGCGAAAAAGTTTTGGAGCGGATCGCGATGATGAAGGCGAAGCTCGCCGAGGCGAAGCCCGACGTGCTGGTCACGATCGGCAACGACCATCTGCACCAGTTCTTCATGGACAACATGCCCGCCTTCATGATCGGCAAAATGGACGCCTACGCGGGCACGTTCTACGACGAGACGCGCGAGTTCGGCCTGCCCTATCACAAGATCCCCGGCGACCTCGAGCTGTCGGACGCGATCATGGAGGGAGCCTTCGAGCGCGGCGTCGACTTCGCCTACTCGAACGAGCTCACGATCGACCATTCGATCATCGTACCGCTCACCTTCATCCGCCCCGACATGGACATTCCGATCGTGCCGATCCTCACCAACTGCATCGCGCCGCCGCTGCCGCGCCCGAAACGGTTCTACCAGGTCGGCCAGGCGATCCGCGCCGTCATCGACGGCCTCGAGACCAAGAAGCGCATCGCCGTCATCGTGAGCGGCCATCTCTCGCTCGAGATCGGCGGCCCGAAGCAGTTCGAGCGCCATTTGACCGATCCCAACTTCGACGCCTCCGCCGTCGGCTGGATCAGCCAGGGCGACGTCAACGGCGCGGTCAACCACAGCTCGTTCGATCAATTGAAACAATCCGGCAACATGACGCACGGCTTTTTGAACTTTATCATGATGATGGGCGTCGCCAACGCCAAACGGCCGGCCTACGCCGAAGGGCTTGACGCCGGCTGGCCGGCGATTCCGTTTTTCAGGTACGACAGCGCTTAATTGAGATTGTGGATGCGGGCGCTTGTGAGTTCCTGCTAAGCGACGCGGCGGCTCTGTCTTATCGGTGCGGCGAGCTGAAAGCTGGAATAGAGAATCACAATCCGAATTCAAGAAAATATTGATAAGGCAGAAAGTCGTCCGCCCGCCGGAGCCGATAACCCGCCTGGCCGAGCTCCTTGAGAACCGTCGTCTCGGACACCTTGTCTTCCGGCGCTTCCGGGCCGATCGGCATCGGCTTTTGATAGAAGTCGACGATCACGATCCGGCCTTTCGGCTTGAGGTTTTTCGAAAGTTTCTTGAAGTAATCGACCCGATTACTCAGGTGGTGATAGGTATCGCATAAGAAAATGACGTCCACAGACTGCGGCGCGAGGCCAGGATCATCCGCTTTGACCAGACGCGGCTCATAATTCTTGAGATTGAGTTTCCGCGCCTCTTCTTTCATGTGTTCGACCATCGACGGCTCGATCTCGACGCCGATCGCCTTTCCACCGGGCGCGACGGCGGCGGCGAAGCGGCGGGTGAAATAACCCGTGCCGGCACCGATGTCGGCGATGACGTCGCCCGGTTTCAAGTTGAGATGTCTTACGACCTCATCGGGATGCTGCCACTTGTCCCGCTCGGGCCCTTCGAGCATCTCGCTCCAGCGGCCGACATCGCTGAAGTCGTGATGCGCGTCCGGCACGTGTTGCATCGACTGGGCCGAGCAGAGCGCAGGAAGGAAAAGAGCGAAAATGATCAGCCACCTCGACACCGAAATCTCTTTTTTCATAAGCATTCCTCTCGTCATTTCTTATCGCGCCAGCGAGCCGGCACACATTTCAGCGCGAATCTTCCCCGGTAAGGCCGTACTTCTTGAGCTTGTAACGCAGCGCTCGCTCGGTGATGCCGAGCATCTCCGCCGCGCGGGTCTGGACGCCGCCAGCCCGTGCCAGTGCTGTCTTGATCATTCGCCGCTCGACGCCTTCGACCGCCGCCGGCATGTTCGCCTCCACGCTTTCCGTTTCTTCCAGTGTCTGCGTGCCTAGCGGCAGGTCGGTTATTCCGATAACTTCGTCCCGCGTCAGCACCACCGCCCGTTCGACGATATTTTCCAGCTCGCGAACATTGCCCGGATAATCATAGCGCAGCAGCAGTTCGCGCGCCTCGCGCGTGAAGCCGCGGATCGTCTTGCGATTTCTTTCCGCGAAGCGGCGCAGAAAGTGGTCCATCAACAAGGACAGATCCTCGCGCCGCTCCCTTAGCGGCGGCAGAACGACGGTGACGACGTTCAGGCGGTAATAGAGATCCTCCCGAAATTCACCCGCTTTGACGAGCGCCTCGAGATTTCGATGCGTCGCCGCGAGCATACGCACATCGACACGGATCGGCTTACTGGAGCCCACGCGCTCGAACTCCCGCTCCTGGAGGACGCGAAGAAGTTTCGCCTGCAGCGGAAGCGGCAGATCGCCGATCTCGTCGAGGAAAAGCGTCCCCTTGTCGGCCAGTTCGAAGCGCCCTTGGCGCGCCGCCACCGCGCCGGTAAACGCGCCTTTCTCGTGCCCGAACAACTCGGATTCAAGCAGCGTCTCCGGCAGGGCCGCGCAGTTCACCCGGATCATCGGCCCCGACGCCCGCGCGCTCGCATAGTGAATCGCCTTGGCGATAAGTTCCTTGCCCGTTCCGCTCTCGCCGCGGATCAAGACCGTCGCCTCGCTCGGCGCTACCCGACGCACGAGTGACAGGACTTCGATCATTCTGCCGCTCTCGCCGACGATCCCCTCGATCCGGTGGCTTTTCTCCAAAGTCTCGCGCAGGTCTCGATTCTCGGAAATGAGGCGGCTACGCTCCTTGACCTGATCGATGCGGAAGAGCAGCTCATCGAGATTGACCGGCTTCGCAACGTAATCCGCCGCGCCGGTCTTAATTGCGGCAACCGCGGTCTCGACGGTACCGTAGGCCGTAATCACGATCACAGCCGCCTCGGGATTGATGGCCCGGATCGCTTTTAGCAGTTCCAGCCCCGACATGTCCGGCATCTTTTGGTCGGTGAGAACGAGGTCGATGGCCGCTTCGCGAAATATCTCCAGCGCCCTCGCTCCGCTTTCGGCGCGGGCCGTTTCAAATCCACGCTTTTTTAAAAAGCCGACGACGAGCTCCAATTGGCTCGGCTCGTCATCGACGACGAGAATGCGAAACGACTCCACCGTTTACCTCGCGATCGGCACGGCGATCTCGAAGCGGCTGCCGCGGCCTGCTTCGCTCTCGGCGGTGAGTTTTCCACCGTGCGCCTCAACGATCCTTCGGGCGATGGCCAGGCCCAGACCGGAGCCGCGCCCGTTGGTCGTGAAGTAAGGCTCAAAAATCCGAGGCAAAAGTTCTTCGGGAATGCCTGTGCCGGTATCGGTTACCGCAATGATGAAATTGCCGCCGACAGCTTTCGCTTCCAACACGAGCTTGCCTCCGTCGGGCATCGCCTGAATTGCGTTGAGAATAAGATTGAGCAACGCTTGCTTAATATAGTTTCGATCCAAGCGCCCGCGTGGAAGATCGGGCGACGCAGCGACCTCGATCTCGACTTTGCCCGACGCAGCATCGCCCCCGACGAGCGTCGCCACCTCATGAAGCAGCTCGTCGATCGATATCTCTTCGGTCTTGAACTCCAGCGGCCGAGCGAGCGACAGAAACTCTTCGACAATCGAGTTGAGCCGAGCGACCTCGCCCCGCATCAGCTCGATGAAGTGCGCGTACTCTTGTTCGTCGGTCGTCGGACGAAACTCTCCTTTGAGGCGCTGAAGTCCCATCGAAATCGCATTGAGAGGATTTCGGACCTCGTGCGCAACGGTCGCGGCGAGGTGGCCGAGTGCCGAAAGGCGTTCGCGGAGCGCGACCTCGGCTTCCAGGGTTTTCACTTGTCGGAGATTCGAGTGCTGGTTATAAAAGATAACCGCCATACCTAGAATTCCCACGGCCACGATAGTCAAGCCCAACACGAAAACGGAGACGAGGCTGTTGCGCCACGCCGATTCCACCGGGCCTAAGGAGAGTCCGATCTTCAAAAAGCCGAGCGTCGACCCGTCGAAGCGAATCGGCTTGACGATTTCATAATCCCGCTTTCCCCCCTCACGCGCGACAATGTGGTCGAGATTGACGCCGTCGGAACGGACCTTCAATAAGAGCGGGTCGGTATCCTGCTGGTTCAACAGGGCGCGGTTGGTGTGCGCGATGATTTTGAAACTGCCGTCCAACAGAGCGACATAATCGATGTCGGACTGGCGCCCCAGCTCCTCGATCTGGCGCTCGACGCCGATCTCGTTTTTGAAGTTCAGAATATAGCCGGCGTCGGCGTGAACCGCGATCACGCCCGGAAAGCTCTGTGCGCCGACGGCGACTCCGAACAGGCTCCCTTCCCAAAATTTTTTTTCCTTCAGTTGAGAAGGCAGCTTACCGTCTTTCTCCTCGCCGCGGGAGGGAAGCTGCCAGCGTCTCCCCCACATGAACATTCCGAAGGGCGGATGAGGAGGAAAATGTTCTTCGCCGTGCGCCTCCAACATCCGCGCCCTCATCTCCGCGGGCGTCTTGGGCGGCGGCGGGGGCTCCCAGGGCTGCCCCTGGGCGTCCAGAAGCTCGACTTTTTCCAGGCGGTTCATTGCGCTGATCCTTTTGAGTGAATCTCGATCCGCCGCGCCGGCAAAAACAAGCTGGTCGATGAGCCGCGCATTGTCGAGCAGGCGCTGGCCGATCTGCTCTTCCAGCAATGAGTTTCCGAGGATCGCGTTCTTGGCGCCGGTCTCAATCGTCTCGGCGAGCGCCCTGCCCTTGGCTTCTGTCTGCTGCATGAGTTCGCCGTAGAGTCTTCGGCTCTCGGAGAACGCGTAGACGGAGACAAGAGCCAAAAGAAGAAAAACCGAGGCCAAGAAGTGGCGCGGTAAAAGAACTTTCTTCATCAGCGACGACCATTGTAGAAGGTATTCTCCCGCAGCACAAAGCTATCGGTAACGCAACGACCCCCGCGGCCGTTCGGCTGCGGGGGTCGTTCGCTCAGCGGGATAATAGTACTAACTATGTTCCGCGCGGAGCGCCGAACGGCATCACACCGCCGAAGGGGTTGATGTGGATCGTGCGCAACTCGCCCTTATCGTTCTTAAGCTCGACCACGTACATTGTGCGAGGCATCCCGGTCGATGGAAGAACCCGCTCGACCTTGAAGCCGGCCAGGTTTTTATCGGCGTACTGCTGCGCCAAATCTCTGGCCTGCTGATCGGTGACCTGGGTTTCGTTTGCGCCGAAGCCCGGTCCGCCCATCATGCCACGGCCCATCGGTCCCATCCCAGGGCCGTGAGGGCCGCCCCATTGCGCAGTAACGACTCCGGCGGCGGCCAAAATGACTACCACAGCAGCCACTACTACGGTCACGCCTAAAAATTTCTTCATGATTGTTTCCTCCTTTCTGTCGAATTGTGCTCCTACACCGATAGAGCAATGGCTGTGCCATAGTGCTGATTAACGTAACGGGCTGATTTTCGCATGGTTTCGAAAATTCTCAGACGACAAAAGAAAATGTATTTCGACCAAATCGTCGAAAACTTCGACGATAACGTCGACTCCTACTGTCGCGTTCACAGAACGGCGAGATTTCCGCCCTTGAACAACTCAGCCCGTGCGTGGCATTCTGGAGCCTGATTGTTTAAGGAGCCGCCATGAGCAAATACGTGATGAACAAGTTCATCCATCAGGTGAACATGAGCGAGGCGTTAGAGAAGGAGTACAAGGCGAGCCCCGCCGACTTCGTCGAGAAATGGGAGCAAGACCAGATATTAAAACTCAGCGACGACGAGCGCGCGGCGCTCGCCGCCCGCGACTACGGCAGGCTCTACGCCCTCGGCGCGCACCCCTTCACCCTGTGGAGCTTCACCGAGGCGATCTGGGCGCACGAAGTGCCGCGCGAAGAATTAATTAAAGATTACAAGGAAAAGGCCGCGAAGACGGGATATCCGGATTTCAAGACATGATTAAAAATACTTTGTCTCTACGTTTACGCCGCACGACGGTCATCGCGGCACTCTTCCTTCTCGCCGCGCTCTCATCGCCCACCGCCGCCGCGGAGCCGACTGAGGTGGAAGTCGGCATCTCCGCGCAGGTGGTGACCATGTTTCCTCTGTGGATGGCCGAGGTCGGCGGCCTCTATCAGAAGGAGGGATTGAAGGTCCAGGTGGTCACGATGGAGGGCGGCACGCGCGGCATCCAGGTGCTTCTCTCCGGCAAGATCCTGGCGATGCACGTCGGGCTCGCGCCCGTGGTCCAGGCGAACAAACAGGGAGCGGACCTCCGCATGATCGCGTCGAGCGCCAACACGATCCCATTCACGATCTTCTCCGCGCCCGACGTGAAAACCGCCGCGGACCTGAAGGGCGGCACGGTGGGCGTCAGCACCTTCGGCTCGGAGAGCGACATCGCCGTCACGCTCGCGCTCAAGCGCCTGGGCCTAAGCCGCAAAGACGTCACCATCGTGCAGATGGGCGGCACCTCCCAGCGGCTGGCCGCGCTGCTCTCCGGCCAGGCCAAGGCGGTGCCGCTGCTCGAGCCCGCGACGACGACCGCGCGCGAGCAGGGGCTCAACGCGCTCGTCGATCTCGCCGCGGCCAACGTTCCATGGGTATTCGACGGACTCGTGGTCAGGCGCGGCCAGTTGGATAGCCAACGCGCCCTGCTGACGCGTCTTCTCCGGGCTTACATCGGCGGCGCCTACCTTGCCCTGGCCGACGAGAAGCGCGCCAAGGAGCTGATCGCCGCGCAGTTCAAGACGAGCGATGCCAAGGTGATCAACGCCACTTACAACGACTTCAAACGGCTCATGCCGCTCGATGCCGAGCCGTCGCGCGCGGGCGCCGAGAACGTCATCGCAGAGCTTCAGGCGATCGGAGTCGCCGTGGGCAGCAGAAATCCCGAGGACCATCTGGATTCCGGCATCATCCAGACGCTCAAAAAAGAGGGCTTCTTCACAGCGCTGAAGAGACAGTACGGAATGGCGCAGTAACCGGGTTGCGGCTTTCTCACCCCACGTGTTCCAGTGCTCTGGAGCTTCATGGAAGGTCCGACTCTCGCAAGTAGTTTAGCGGCTCGATGGCGGGTCGGGAAGATGGTGGAAACCGAAAAAGACTCCAGCTTCCTCTTAGGCCTCAGGCGACTTCAAGCGGATCTAGCATTATAGCGGTGCGCTCCGCGAGGTCGTTGATTTTCGAAAGGTACTTTTCGAAATGCGGTGTCGCGCGGTGCGCCGCCACGGCCTCATCGTCGGTATAAAGTTCCTCGAGCACGAAACGGCCGGCGTCAGCATGGTCCCGCCACAGGTTGTACTGTAAGTTCCCCGGCTCGGTCCGGCTCGCAATCACCATACCGTCGAGCAGTGCTCTAAGTTCCTCGGCCCTGCCGCGCCTGGCGACAAGGATGGCTATGATCTTCACTGGAGTTGACATGATTATTTTTCCTATCTTCTCGTCGATTTTTGCAGAGGCGGATTCTGTCTCGCGCGATTCGTCGGCTTTCAATTCGGCTCGAAGACATCCACGATTGCCGTCGTGCCCGGCGCGCGCCCGCCCTGAACGATGCTGCCCCCGGGAAGGTAAATCCGCTTTCCCAGCACCGCGGCGCCGATGGCATGGCGGGCGAGCGGCATCGGCGCGAGCCGCGTCCAGGCGTCGCGGGCCGGATCGTAAAACTCGACCTGGTTGAAGGTTCCAAGCGACGTGTTGTCGGCGTTGCCTTCGCCGCCGAAGACGTAGAGCCGATTGTTGGCTACGGCTGCAGCGCCGCCGGAGCGGCCGGTCGGCATCGGCGCCCGCTCGCTCCAGGCGCGCGTCGCGGGATCGTACGCTTCGACATTTTTGAGCGTATAGTTGGGCCGGTTACGCCCGCCCACGGCGTAAATCCGCCCGCCGAGCGCGCCGGCGACGAGATGATCGCGCCGGTAGCGCAGCGGCGGCAGGATCTCCCACGCGTCGATCTTGGGATCGTAGACCGCGGCGTCGGACACCGGCTCGTACGCATCCGGCTTTGCGGCGCTAAAGCGCTCGCCCCCGAGCGCGTAGATTTTTCCGTCGAGCACCGCGACCGCGAGCGCGCCGCGCGGCGCCGGCAGCGGCGCGCGTTTCTCCCAGCGATCGGCGGCAGGATCGTATTGCCAAACCGAAGCGATCGGGTTGCGCTTGGCGAAGACTCCGGTGAAGCCGCCGACGACGTAGATTTTGCCGTCAACCGCTGCCACGCCGTGGTGATGCATCGCCTGGGGAATCGGCGCGGCCTGCTTCCACTTATTTCCCGCCGTGTCGTACACCTGGACGAGGACGCTCGGCACCGTGTCGGAGCCGTAGCCGCTGATGATGTAAATCGTGTCGCCCAACGCGACGATGCCAGCCTCCTGGCGCGCCTCGGGCATGCCGCCGGCGAGACTCCACGCGCCGCCCTTGGGAAGGACGGCGGCTTCTTCCGCCGCAGCGTCGGTGCGGCAGAAGCCGAGCCCGATGGCCAGCATGAAGAACGTTTTGATGGCAAGATTCATAGCGCTTCTCCTCTCGTTGCGCGCGCACGGACGAGCGCGGGAAAGTTGCGCGCGGGAGGAGAGTAGTCAATCGATTAGGAAAATGTCAACGGCGGTGATGAGGTCATGACTTACTATCTACCCAGAAGAACCGAAGAATAGGGATAAGCCACCCGAGAAATATCGGCAGCATGATACGTAAGGCGCGAGCGCGCAGGTATTGGGGGCGTAGTAAAGCGTGATGTGATGTCCATTTTCGTATTCTAAGACCTACGCCCTTTTTGCTCCGGCTCTTCTTGCCTTGGCGGCTCCGCGCTTCGCTTCCTCAGAAACGGAATGAGCATCGGCACCGTGCGCCGGTAATGATCATAGTCCTTGCCGAAGTAACCTTTCAGATCGTGCTCCTCGAACTGGATGCCGATGAGGATATAGGCCGTGGTCGCGGCGGCGAACAGCAGATGGCCGGCGGTCATCTGCGGCGTCGCCCAGAAGGCGATGATGAACCCCGCCATAATCGGGTGGCGGATGTGGCGATAGAGGCTCTTGGTCTGAAACTCGATGTGGTGGTACTCCTGACCGCGCAGGTAGTACCACACCTGGCGAAGCCCGAAGAGATCGAAGTGATCGACGATGAACGTGGAGAAAAGAACCGTGAACCATCCAAGCCAGAAGAGGCCGACCAGAAGCGCGCTGCCGGCGGGATTCTCCACGCTCCAAATCACAGACGGCAGCGGACGCCACTGCCAGTAGAGCAGGAGCAGAGCGAGGCTGGCGAGAAGAACGAACGTGCTGCGCTCCGCCGGAACCGGGACGATCTTCGTCCACGACGCCTTGAAACCGGGACGCGCCATGACGGTGTGCTGAATGGCGAACAGGCCGAGGAGAATGAGATTTATGGCGAGACTCACTGCAAGACCCGATTCGGCGCCCGAGTCGATCGACTTGGGGACCGCGAGGTTCCCGGTAAATCCGATCGCGTAGAGAAACGCGAAGCCAAATATCGCGTAGCAGACCAGACCGTAGAGAAACGTCGCCACCCTGCTCATCATGACCCTCCCTCTATTGACCGTCGCAACTATCCCGCCTTGGAATGCGCAACCTTATGGCTTGGGTCTCGGCTAAAGTCAAACGCCGAGCGCGACTCACTGAGTCGCTGGTGATTCTCGAGCCGCAGCGGCGGTCAGGCGCGGTTTGCGCGGCGGTAAACAACGTCAAACTTTTAATTGTCTTTTCATTTGTTCCCAGACCTCTACGCTCATACATTGTGCCTGCGACGTTCACGCGCCTGGCTTGAACGCGATCACCGATGCTCGCTCGCTGAGGAGGGCCCAATGGTCGTGCAAATCGTGATTACTTCGCGGCCGCCTTGCGCCGGCCGATGGCGGCTTCGGCCCGCGGGCTGATCGCGCGCTCGACGACGATATTGAGCAGCGCGGGCCGGCCGGAAGCGAAGGCGCGCTTCAGCGCGGGCGCCAAATCCTCCGGGCGCTCGACAAACTCACCGTGGCCGCCCAGGCCCTGTACGACCTGCTCGTAGCGCGTCTGGAGCAGATCGGTCGCAACCGGCCGGCCGTAGAGACCGAGCTGGATTTGCCGGTCGATGCCCCAAGCCGAATCGTTGCCCAGCAGCGCCACGATATTGAGCCGGTGGCGCACCGCGGTATCGAATTCCATCGCGTTGAAACCGAACGCCCCGTCGCCCGTCATCATGATCACGCGGGAATCCGGGTAGGCCAGCTGGGCGGCGAGAGCCGTGGGCAGCGCAGTGCCCAGCATCCCGAGGCTCGAATGGTGCAGCCAACGCTTGGCTCCGAGCGCCGGCAGATAGGCGCGGCCGAAGTGGCAGAAGTCGCCGCCGTCGAACACGACGCAGTCGTCGGCGCCGAGCATGGACTTGACCGTTTGGTGCACGAACATGGCGTGCATCGGCACGCCCGGCCGCGCCAGCTCCTCGGCCCAGCGCGCTTGCGCCGCTCGCACCGCGCGCAGCTCCTCGATCCACGGGAGCTCCGTCCACGCAAAGCCGGCGGCGGCCTCGGTCATCTGCTCCAGGACGCGGGTGACGTTTCCGACGATGCCGACGGCGACCTCGCGATTGCGCCCGATCTCGCTCGGAGAAGGATCGACCTGGATGATCTTCGCATCCGCCGCGACGTTGGGCGGGCGGCAGAAGCCGATGACGAAGTCCTGCTTGCGGCCGAGCAGCACGACGACGTCGGCGTCGCGCACCTTGCCCGCGACGCGATTCAGGCCGCGCTCGAAAAAACCGAACACGTAGGGATGATCGTCGGGAACCAGGCCGCGCGCCTGCTCTTCGGTGACGACCGGCAGGCGGGTGGTTTCGATGAAACGCTTAAGCGCCGCGCCGGAGAGCGTGTAGCCGGCGGCGCTGCCGGCGACGAGCAGCGGTCTTTGCGCCTCGCGGAGGAGCTCGACGGCCCGGCGCGCGAGCGCGGCGTCTGGCGGCGCCGGCTCTTCCGCCCGCCAATCGTCCGGCCGGGTGGCGGCGACCTCGTCCTCTTCCACGCTTTGCTCCTGCACGTCGATCGGGATCGTCAGGTGAACCGGACCGCGGCGGCCGGCGAAAGCGAGGCGCAGGGCGCGCGCGATGAATTCGGGGATCCGGCGGATATCGTCGACCATGAACGAGCCCTTGGTGATCGGCTCCGCCATGCGGACCTGTTCGATCTCCTGCTGCGCGCCCCGGCCCAGATCCTTGCGGTCGGCACAGCCGGCGATCGAGATCACCGGCGCTTCGGTATGCATCGCGCTGGCGAGGCCGGGGATCGCATTGGCGAAACCCGGAGTGGTGTACATGCACACGCCCGGCTGTTCTTTGATCCGCGCCCAGGCGTCCGCCATGTGCACCGCGGCCTGCTCATGGCGCGTATCGATGATGCGGAAGTCTGCGTCCGCCATCGCGTCGAGCACCGGCAGGATGTGATCGCCGGCCAGGGCGAAGATATTCTTCACGCCCGCGCGCTCGAGCGCTCTACAGATCAAACGGCTTCCCGTCACTCGCGCCATCCGCGCTCTCCTCTCACAGTATGTTTTTATCTCATGCGCCGAAGAACTCGACGAAGCGCTTCTTGATCTCCTCGGTCCGGCGCTCGAGTTCGTCCGGGTCGACCGTGAGAAGCTTGAGGTCGCCGAGCTTCGGCTTGTCGGCGGGGTAGGTCACCTCGGGATGCGGCACGTAGAGTCCCTCGTCGTCGGCGAGGAACTGCTGCACCTCCTTGGTGAAGATAAAATCGGTGAAGAGCCTGGCGGCCGTCGGGTGCGGGGCGAAGCTGGTGATCGCCGAGGCCGTAGTGACCAGCGGCACGCCGTCCTGCGGATAGACGATGCCGAGCGGATTGCCCTTTTTCTTCTGCGTGTAGAGAAAATATTCCGCGCCGTTGGCGCCGACCAGGCGCTCGCCCGACGCTACCACCTGCGCGGGATCGTGAACCGACTGCGCGAGATGAGGTTTGTTCTGGGCCAGCTGCTTGAAATAGTCCCAGCCGTAAAGCTTGACCAACGCCAGCATGTAGGTGGCGATGGCTCCGCTGTAGCCGGGGTGCGCCGTCACGAGCTTTCCTTTCCACTTTGGATCGAGGAGATCTTTCCACGCCTTGGGCGCGTCGGTGCTCGCGAGCAGCTTGGAATTGTAAGACATCACGATGAGGAATGCGCGCCAGCCGAAAGCGATCCCGTCCGCGTCTCGGAAGCTTTCAGGGAAGCGGTCCGCTCCCGCGGGCGTGTATTTGGCCAGCATCCCTTTTTTCTTGAGCAGGACGTAGTGGCTGGCGTCGGAAGAGTTGAAGACATCGGCGATTTTAAGCCCCGCGCCCGACTCCTGCATGATGCGCTGGAGAATTCGCTCCGAGCCCGAGCGCTGAACGTCCACTTTAAGGCCTTGATGGGCTTGCTCAAACAGGCTGGCGACCCGCTGGGCGGTAGAGACGGCCGCGCCCGTGTACCAGACGACGGTCCCTTCCCGCCGCGCTTCGGCGAGCCTCGAATCCTGCGCCGAGCCCGTCGCGGCCGCAAGCAGCACCGCCGGAAGAGCGGCCATCGATATCCACGCGCGCGCGATTTTTTGACAGCGCATCGGTCCTCCTCAATGCTTCCGCATAAATCTTCGAGTGCCTCTCCGATTAACCCAACCCTAGGCAAAAGTCCATCGTGGGCAGTGTCTCGCTTTGACCTAATGTCAGGCGCGGCCCTTCGAGCTCGCGCCGCCCTGGATTCCGAAGGCGCAGGCATGAAAGCCGCCGGCGAGCTCCTCGGGATTCCAAATCTCAAAACTTCAGATCGGGAGCAGATTTCATTAAACTTTTAATTGTCTTTTCATTTGTTCTCAAACCTCTAAGCTCATACATTGTGCCTGCGACGTTCACGCGCCTGGCGTGAACGCGATCGCTGATACGCGCTCGCCCGGGGAGGAGACATGGTGGAAACGAGCTTGACGCTTCCGGAGGTTTTCGAGGCCTGGCAGGTCCTTTCGATGGAGGAAAGGATCGCGGGATTCGAGCTCCTGCGGCGCGAGGAAGCCGAGAAGCTGTTCCAGTCGCTCAACGCGCAGGATCAAGCGCAGCTCCTGAGCGCGCTGCCCGCGGCGGAGCGCCGGTTGTGGATCCGATCGCTGGCGCCGGACGAGGTGGCCGACGTCATTCAGGAGGCTCCGGTGGAGGAGCGCGAGGCGCTCATCCAGCTGCTGGACGATGCGACGCGTCGAGAGGTGAAAGGGTTGCTGGATTACGCGGAGGATCAGGCCGGCGGTCTCATGAACCCGCGCTACGCGCGGCTCCGGCCCGAGATGAGCGTCGACGAGGCGATCAGCTATCTTCGGCGCGACGCCCGCGACCGCAAGGAGACCGCTTACTACGCCTACGTCGTCGACCCCGAGGAGCGCCTGCTGGGAGTGGTCACGTTCCGCGATCTGTTCACGGCGGGGAAAGACAAACTCGTGAAAGAGATCCTGCGCGCCGACGTGATCACGGCGCCCGAGGACCTCGATCAGGAGGCGCTCGGGCGGCTGTTCACACGGCATAATTTACAGATGATCCCGGTCGTCGACGCCAACCGCCGCATCAAAGGCATCGTCACGTTGGACGACATCGTCGACGTGATTCAGGAAGAGGCGACCGAGGACATCCAGAAGATCGGCGGCGTCGAGGCCCTGGACGCGCCGTACCTGCAGATTCCGCTGTCGCGCATGATCCGCAAGCGCGCCGGCTGGCTCTCCGTCCTGTTTCTGGGCGAGATGTTGACCGCGACCGCCATGGGCTATTTTGAAGTCGAGATCGCGCGCGCCGTCGTCCTCGCGCTGTTCGTCCCGCTGATCATCAGCAGCGGCGGCAACTCGGGCTCGCAGGCCTCCACGCTGGTCGTGCGCGCGATGGCGTTGGGCGAGGTGCGGATCGCCGACTGGTGGCGCGTGATCCGGCGCGAGGTCATGACCGGATTGACGCTGGGATCGATCCTGGCGTCCATCGGCCTCGCGCGCATTCTTTCGTGGCAGATGTTGTTCGGTTCCTACGGCGAGCACTACGTTCTGGTCGCCGCGACCGTCGCGCTCAGCCTGATCGGCGTCGTCCTCTGGGGAACCCTGGCCGGCTCGATTCTGCCTTTTCTTCTCCGACTCGTCGGTTTCGATCCGGCCAGCGCCTCGGCGCCTTTCGTCGCGACGCTCGTCGACGTTACCGGGCTCATCATCTACTTCAGCATCGCCGCCGCGGTGCTGCGGGGAACTTTGTTGTAGCGCCCTTTAACTGACTTGCTTAATTACCGCACCTCGGACAACTCTCCATCCTTGTCAGAATCGTGAACCAAGTCTTCCAGTCGGCAGTTGTAAGGATGTATCCGCCGACGTTCTTGCACATGCGCATGGACGCGCAAAAGAAGCGCTTCAAATAATCGAGCCGGGATCTTTTTTCAAAACCAGTACGACCTGGCCGTCGGATTCAATATTCCCGCGCCCGCTCGACAATGTTCCGCGCCATATCAGGGAAGATGAAGGCGTGGAACGGGAGCATCGCGTACCAATACAGCGTGCCGAGAGCACCGTCGGGTTGATAGTAAGCGGTCTGAACGAGAGTGGTGCCCTGAAGCCGGAACTCCAGCCACGCCTTGCCGAAGACATTCATCTGCGCGGCCAGGAGGAGCCGCTCGTTCTCCACCAGGTCCACCACTCTCCAGACATCCAGCATGTCTCCGACGCGCAGCTCGGTGGGCGACCGTCTTCCCAGGGAGGTTCCGAAACCGCCGAGAAGCTTGTCGAGGAAACCCCGCACCCGCCACAGCAGATCGAACTTGAACCAGCCATTCTCTCCTCCCAATGCCAGGGCGGAGCGGAAGACCTGCGGCAAGGAGAGACCTCCGATATCCTGCCGCCGCTCGTCGCGGTAGCGGGCGGCGCGCATGGTGGATTCGTCCTCGCAGTAATCGACATCGGCGAGGCTGTCGGTCCACCGCTCCCCCAATCCTTCGTCGCCGGTGGCCGCCGCTCCTTTGCGGAGCGCCTCCTCCGCCGAGACCGGTGTCACGCCGGGAAAATAATCATCGGCCGGAGACAACGCGCCGTCACGCGGCCCGTCCCGCGCCTCGCTCAGAAGCTCGACCAGGGCGCGCGCCATGGGATAGGAAAGCGAAGTCGAAAGCGCCACGACGAGCGCGGAGAGACGCGGGGCCGTGATGAGAACTCGCACCGTCGTTCTCGTTAAACTTCTTACCCGCGCCGCGAGCCGGAAGAGGTCGGCCAGAGTGACTCCGTCCTCGCCGATCGCGACGGCGACATTCCCGCTCACATCGAGAGAGGCCGCGCGCGCCAGGTACTCGACCAGATCGGACAACGCGACGGGATAGATCCGCGTCTCCGTCCAGCGTGGGAGGAAGAGAACCGGCGTCTTCTCTACCACCGTCGTCACGATCTCGTAAAAGACGCTTCCCGGGCTGAGGATGATTCCCGGGACGAGCGAGACGGTCTGGATCCTGTCGGGATAGGCGCCGAGGATTTCGGCGATCTCGGGCAGGAGAAATTCCGAGCGCGTCGATTGCCGGGCGCCGGGGCGGACTCCGAGACAGACGATGCGTTTGACCCCCGCTTCGATGCAGGCGTCCCGGAACAGCGCGGCGAACTCGCGGCTCCGTGCCGCGAAATCGCGCTCCCACGAAACGAAACGGATGGGGAAATAGGCCACATCGATGCCGCGGACGGCGCGGTTGAGCGCAGCCCGGTCAAGCCGATCGACGGCCACGATCTCGATCTCGGGATGAAGTCCGTCGGGGATGCGGCGGGCGTCTCTCACCAGAAGACGCAGGCGAACCCGCTCATCCTCCCCCAACCGGCGCAGCAGCCGCCTCCCCACGTAGCCGGCCGGAGCCGCGATCAGCACGTTCACGTCGTGGTCATCCTCGCCGAAGATCTTCTCTCCCTCAAAGGGATACTTTCAGCTTGGTGATTTCGGCGTCGAGCTGGCGGATCCGCTGCGACAAGTGCTGCAGGATGCGGAACGCGAGCGAGGGATCTTCGTGAACGCGACGAAGAAAACTTTTACGGTCGACGGTGAGCACCTGCGCGTCGCCCACCGCCCGCACGGTGGCGGAGCGGACCTCGTGATCGAACAGCGCCATCTCGCCGAAGAAATCGGTCTCGTGGAGCACGGCGAGCCGGATCGGCTTGTGTGCACCGTTCTCCCGCACGACCTCGACCTCGCCCGATTGAATGACGAACATGCAATCGCCGCTCTCTCCCTCGCGGACGATCACCTCGCCGTTGTGAAAAGTTTTGCCTAATGCGCTCGTTTCCATGTCAATCCTCCAACCATATGGCTCCAAGCCGCGGCCGCAATCGCCCATACAAAACCCATCACGAACGCGGGATGGAGCGTCCGCAAAAGAATGTCCTTATACGGAGCGCTGCCGGTGAAAACATCCCACAGCACCATGCTCATGCGGCGCGGGACGCCTTCCCGGCGCTGCTCGCGCGCGACCATGCGCAGGACGCCGCGCCGGTCGTGGGGCCATTTTTGGATATGGCGCGTGACGAAGAAGATGAACTTTCCGATCAGATTGTCTTTGGAGATCTTCTCGCAGGCCGGCGCGAAACGGCGGCGAAAGTCCGCCGCCGAGATGCCCTCGAAGACCGCGGTCACGGCCGCGGCTTTCGCCGTGCGGTAGGCGGCGCCGATGCCGTCCTTGTAGAGCCGGGTCGCTCCCGAATCGCCGATGAAGACGATGCGGTCGGCGAACGGCTGCACGGCGCTCACGATGTTGATCTTCGGCGAGCAGTGGCAGAATTCCTTCGCCTGGCGCCAGTCCGGCGGCAGACAGGCGCTCACGACGGGAGTATTGAGAAAATTCTCCACCAGCGCAGCGTCGACATCGTCGCCCAAGAGGACGAGCGTCACGTATTCGCCTTTCGGGATCAGGGCGGCGAACTCGAGCCGCGGCATATTGAGGAGAAACACATGCATCGAGCTGCCGAGATGCTCCTCGATCGCCTCCTGCCCGAGATAAAATTCTCGGATGTAGGTCTTTGCCGTCTGCGGCGCCGCGTAGCCGATGTTGAGCTGCTCGAAAAATTTAAGCGCGCCGCTGTTCACGCCGACGGCGACGGCGAGGAGGTCGTAGATTTCGGCCGTGCCGCCGCGCGTCTTAATCTCCGGCCGGCCGCCGTTCCACGAGACACCGTCGACCCGCTGGTGGAGAGAGCGCGCGCCTTTGTTGACCGCGAGCTCAAGGAGGTAGCCGTCGAGGCTCCTCCAGCGCTTGTTTTTAATGTCCCGCGGCCCGTTGCCGCGATGGACCGCGGCGATCCTTTTCTCGTGCAGCGGCGTCTCGATGCTGACGCTGCCCTCCTCCATGTGCAGCACGTAGGAGTCGATGCCTCTTTGGACGACCGTCGACGGGAGATTGATGCCTTCGACGGTAAGCGCCTGGACGAGCGACTCCGAAATGATGCCGCCGCACATGTTGCAGCCTTGGGGAGCGGGCAGAGAGAAATCCCGCGCCTCATAAATATCGACCTGGACATCCAGGCCGACGCGCTCAGCCGTCTGCAGCAGAAAATAGCTGAAAAACGCTCCGGCCGGGGCGCCGCCGATGACGCCGACGCGCGCGCCGTCGTGGAGTTTCAATTCAGTCTTTGGATCCGGAATGGGATGAAGCGCCGGCATAACCTCTCCAGATCTCAGCATTCGACGGCTTCGACCATGCGCGAAGCCGCATGGAGCTAAAGCCGCCGCTGTGTTGTCCTTGAGTTTTTGTTAGCCCCTCCCAATGGAGGGGTGATGGGGCAGGCGGAGCCGGCAAGGTGAGGGTGGCGCGAGGGCCGTCCAGCTGATCGCCCGGTCTACGGAGGATTTCAGCCCAGGATTATCATCAAGCGTAATTGTGCGTCAAGTGTTCGGAACAGAGCGATGTACGCGGGGAGTCTTTTATTTGACGATTGCGGCGACGGCGAAGCAGCTCCACCTTCCTAGAACCCCGCCCCTGTCACGCTCACCTGGCTGTAATGTTTTTGCAGCGAATCGATGAAGGCGACGGTCGCCGTGATCGAGCCGGGATCTTTTTTCAAAAGCAGCACGACCTGGCCGTCGCTCCATTGCTTCGCATCGCGATCGGAGCGGAGCGCTTCACCGTATTTCGCAGCGGTCGAGGAGATCAATTTTTCCCAAGTCTCGAAGGCGTCCTCGCGATAGCTCGTCGCGATCGCCGCGAGCCGGCCGTCCATGTAGACGCCGAGCACGCGCGTGGCGCCTTTCGGCAGGTAGCGCGGCAGCAGCGCGAGCAGCTCGGCGCCCGACGCCCCTTTGCCCGCATCGATGGCGCGACGCGACGAGCGGAGCGTCGCGATCGGCTCGCCGAGCGTCAAGCCGTTTTGGCTTCGGCTGATCGGCAGCGAAGAGAGACGGCGCGACGGCGCAACTTGCGACGCGGCGCCCGAGCCGCCGGATTCGAACTGGACGAAACCGTTCTCCTCGCTCTCCTGGCGCATCTGCGCTCCGACGAGGCTTTTGAGCGCAAGACCGAGAAAGAAGAACACGAACGCAGCGACGATGAAAGCGGTCGTCGACCGAATCGATCTCGCCATGGTTGTTCCCTCCGTAGCGGGATAGGCGGAGCAACGCATGTGCCAGGCGAAAAGATGTTGCTAATCCAACGCGGCGCGCGCCGAGCTACGGCCGTGATTTGTAACCGGTGAGCTTTTACGTGATCCGGCCGCGGCGCGGGCGCGCGCGGGGATGCGCGATGTTATGAATCCACTCCGCGGAGTCCGAGGAGATTCCTTTTCTTCCCTTATCGCTTCCGGCCCGCGTACTTTTTCTTAGCCGCCTCGTTGCAGAGCGTTCAAGAACTCAGCCGCGCTGGGGTACCTCAAAATCATCGCTGCAGTTTGCAGGCCCGATGCGACGACTCCGTAAATACCTCCACCCGGCTGCGTCCAATGGCCCGAAAGATAGAGCCCTCGAATGGCGGTTCGATGTGCCAGCCTTTTCCGGCCCACCTGTTCGGGCGAGACTTCCCATCCGTAAATCGCCCCGGTCAGGTTCAGCGTGTATCGCTCCATCGTTCGTGGCGAGGCGCCCTCGGCGAAAGTGACGTGGTCCCGGAGGCCAGGAATCACCGCTTCGATCTCGTTCAGGAGCAATTCCGCATAACGGACTTTTTCCCGCCGCCACGACGCGCCGATTTCATAGGGGATGAGCGTCGTCGCGACGACCAGGTGTTCGCCCGCTGGAGCCAACGAAGGATCGACCAGCGTTGGAATCGTCACGACGATTCCCGACGGCCTTCCCTCGAGGATCTTTTGGTAGATTTCATCGTGATCCCAGCTCTTATACAAGAAGATCTCGTGCCCGGCGTCCACCCGCCGCACGTCGAGATCCGTCGCCAGATACGCGACGAAGGCGGAGAGCGAAGGCTTCATCCGTTCGAGGCTGCTTAAGAATCGCCGCGAGAGGTGCTCCGCGCCGATGAGTTCCTCGAACGTCTGCCGAGCGTCGGCGTTCGAGATCACGACCGGCGACTCGATGCGCTGACCGTTTTCCAAGAGGACTCCCGCCGCGCACCGGTCCTTGACGAGGATCTGGCGGACCCGGCTGTTGAGCAGGAGTTCGCCGCCGCTCCGCTCCAGCGCGGAGACGAAGGCGTTGACCAGATTTTGAAAGCTTCCGCGGCAGTAAAAGGCGCCCTCCGCGACAAAGCTCATCAGCATCACGGACCAGTAAACAAACGAGAGCCTGGATGGCGGCAGGCCGAGATAAGGCCATGCGGCCCCAAGCACCGCTTTCACCCGAGGATCCGTGAGGTGCTCCTCCATCACCGCGCCGAGAGTCGCTTTATGATATCGGAACAGCGCTGGGAAACGCCGCGGCATGCGGACGACATCCCAAAACGAAAGGTCGGTCGGGAATCGACGAACTTCTTCGTTGATCTGGCTGCAAAGCTCAATGAGCCGACGCAGCCCTCTCTCTTCGCTTGGAAAACAGCGAATATGCGCTTGAAGGTAGTGTTCGATCTCCAGCGGGGCGTGAAGTTTGAAGCCGGGAAAAACGGCGGTGTAAAAGGGATCGACGCGAACGAAGGCGCAGCGGTCTCGAACGGAAAGCAAACGGAGGAGGCCGTCGATCAGCCCTCCCACCTCGAAGCCCACGGGCTCACACCCACCGATCAGATGAACCGCTGCATCGAAATTATACTTTTTCCGCCGGAAAGCATGGGCATAGCCGCCGGGGCGGTCGTGACGCTCGACCACAAGGACCTTCTTTCCCGCGCGGCCCAACAGCGCGGCGGCCGACAGACCGCCCATCCCGCTCCCGACAACGACCGCATCATAGGTTTCCGCGCGAGATTCCTTGCGCACGTTCATGCTTCGAATCTCTGAGCGGCTCTCGCCCGGCACTCGCTGCTTTTTCGCTGATTTTTAGGAATATCTACTTTTTCACCGCTTTCTTCAGATAAAAATATTCGCATCGCTTTCCGCCGTCTGAGCCCTTCTGCGAAGCGTCGTCGTCCCGGATCGTGAGCTTCCGTCCGATGAAATATAGTTGGCATTTTTCACCCTCGCGCATTGGCTCGAAGATCTTATCCGACTTCTGCGTCGAGCCATAGAAGTGAGAGGGGCGGCGCGTTTACTAGGTGAGCTCGACCGTCAGTGGATTGTAAGAGTAGAGCCACGCGTTCCGCGCCGCGCCTTCTTCGCGGCCGGCGAACGCCCGCCGGAGCTTCTCCTGATCGCGCATATGAAACAGCGTGCGGTTCGCGCTCGACCCCGCGACGATGCGCGAGGTCCGCTCGATCCGATTGCGTTCGTACAGACGAAGGGCGTCGGCGACGGAGTCGGTCGACTGTAGAGCGCGGGTCAGCACGGCGGCGTCCTCGATCGCCATCGCCGCGCCCTGCGCGAGATAGGGCAGTGTCGCGTGAACCGCATCCCCGAGCAAAGTCGCGCGGCGGGTGCTCCATTGCTGGATCGGCGGCCGGTAGAACAGCGACCAGCGGTAGCACGCGTCTTTGTCGGCCTTGTCGATGACGGCCTGGATGTCTTCGTGCCAGCCCGCGAAATCCGCCTTCAGCCGCTCCCAGGGAAATTTGGCGGTCCACGATTCCTCGGACACCTCGTCGGTCTCGACAAGCCCGACGAAATTCAGCAAGGCGCCGCCTCGGAGATAGTAACAAACGACGTGCCGTCCTGGACCCATCCAGACCGACATGACCCGGCCCATGAAGTCCTCGGGCATCCGGCTCGAGGGCAGCGTCAAACGCCACGCGGCGTCGCCGGTATAACTAGCCTGGTCCGCGCCCGCGATCTGAGCGCGCACGGCGGATTTGACACCGTCCGCGCCGATCAGGAGGTCGCCCGCGGCCTTGGAGCCGTCGGCGAAGAATACCTCAACGCCGCCCGCGCTTTCATCGAAGCCAACGATGCGGCGGTTCAACCGTACGATTTCGCTGTCGAAGTCTCGCGCCTTCGCGGCGAGCAGATCGTGGAGGTCGCCCCGGTGAAGCTGGTTGTACGGTGCCCCGTTGAGCCTCTCGTGCTCCTCGGCGAGGGGAAACTGGCCGATGATCTCGCCCGTATCGTGCAAACGAAAAACATAAGCGGCGGGTCGGACCGATAGTTTGCCTGCGGCTTCTCCGAGGCCGAGATGATTGAGAACATGCATCGCGTTGGCGCTGAGCTGTATGCCCGCGCCGATCTCGCTGAGCTTCGGCGCCTGCTCGTAGACCTCGACGTCGTACCCCGCCTTCATGAGGCACGAGGCCGCCGTGAGGCCGCCGATGCCGGCGCCGGCGATTAGAACCTTCTTGGCCATGAAAACGAACGGGCCGCCGCCCCGCTAGCGACCCAGCGCGAAGGGAGTCGCGCTTGCGGCGGCTTACCGGCCGCCTTTCTTCGGATAAAAATATTCGTATGTCCCCTCTTCCACCTTCTTGAACACCGTCGAGACCGTCTTCCACGGGTCCTTGGCGAAATCTTCGTAGCGTCCCGGCGCGCTGACGCCGGGGATGTGCGGCACCCAGTCCTCGGACAATAAATCTTTCGGGTCGCCGTAGCGCGACGCGAGCGCGCGCGCCTCGGGGCTGTCGAGCGAGGTCATCCGCCCCTTGTCGATGATATTGACCCAGGTGTTCTTCGTGCCGCGCACGCGCAGGCGATACGTCGAGAAGTAGTTGTGCACGTGCCACCAGTGGTCGTTCGGCAGGTTGTTCTTGGTGGTGAAGTCGACCCATTCCTTCGCCCATTCAGCCGAGTCGGGGCTGTGGTGCACGCGGATGCCGTGGCCGTAGTGGAGCACGCCGCTGCGGTTCCGCTCGGTCACATTGTCGCCGCGCATGTTCTCGTCCGGCCGCTTGTAATATTTGGGGTTGGTCCCGAGCGCGACCTCGTAGAGCTGCCAGTATCCCGGCCGGTCGTGATAAGGATAGGTCACCTCGTTGATCTTGGGATATTTCAAAAACTCGCGCCACAGATCGCCGTAGACGCCGCCTCCTTTCACGTCGTCGATGTAGCCGTCTTTTAGATGGACCTCGACGCGAGGGTAATGGCCCGCGTGATTCGCGGTGCCGGCGATGACGCCGCTCACGCGCGGCGTCGGCGACCGCGGGTTCCATTTTTTCTGAAACGCCGGATACTCGACGACCGAGTAGGGAAAGCGCCCGGTTGCCTGATTGGGGAACATGTAGAGGTGTCCCTGCTGGTAGACGCCGCGCGCCCAGCGCGACGCCATGTCTTCGGTCAAATCGGCCGAGAGATTCGTCCCCTCAGGGTCGGCGACCTCCAGACGGTCGGCCCAGGCGATCGGCTCGATCGCGCGCTCTTCGGTCAAGCGCCAGACGTCGCCGGGAAACGCCGAGATCTTGCTCATCATGGTCCAGCGGTTGTCGAAGACATTGACGCCGAGAAATTTATCCTCGTGCGGCCGCATGTAGCGCCTGAGCGTCGTGGTGCCGCCGGTGCCCCAGAAGACGCCCTTCACCGAGGGATTTTTCTCCACATATTCCTTGATGCCTTTGGCGACGTTCTCCCGCTCCAGTTTCTTGAGCGTCGCGCGCGCCTTCTCCGAAATTTCCGCCCGCGGCGGATACAGCTGCTCGTAGAGATCGGGACGGCGCTCCTTGAGCCATTTCTTCGGCACCTCGGGATCGGGGAACATCTCCTCCATCCAGCGCCGCGCCTCCATGTAGCCCTGCTCGGCGGTCGTCTGGCGGCGCGCCTTGATCGCTTCGAGCGCGTCGGCGCGGGAGACGCCGGCGAGCTCGTAGCTCGGCAGCACGTGGAGCTTGACGCCGCGCTCCTCCATCGCGCGGCGGATCGCCTCGACGACCATATCCTCTGACGACGCCTCGGTCACGAGCGCGACCGACTCGCCGGACTTGAGGCTCCCCAGCCCTTCGCCCTGGAGACCCGTCGTCTGGCGCGCCACGGCGCGCGCGAACGGCATGATCTCGTCGATCGACTTCGGCGCTGTGAGATACGACGGAAAGCGCGGCTGGCTGTATTTGCCCTCCGCGGCTAGAGCGAGCGAAGCGAATAATGCGGCCAAGAGGATCAGGCGTTTCATCCGAGTCCCCCCTTCAAACGACGAATCTGCCGTCGCGCATATGATAGACCTTTTTGAACTGCTCGACCGCCTTGGGGTCGTGGCTCGCCATGACGACGGTCTTGCCGTGGCGCTCGGCGAGCGAGAGAAAAAGCGCGGCGATCGAAGCCGTGTTCTCGCTGTCGAGGTTGCCGGTCGGCTCATCCGCTAAAATCAGCGCCGGGTCGTTGGCGAGCGCCAGTGCCACCGCGACGCGCTGCTGCTCGCCGCCGCTCAATTCTTCCGGCCGCTTGTGCATCTTTTCCGCCAGACCCACCATGCCGAGCAGCCCCTCGCAGCGGCGCGCGCGCTCGCCCGGCGTCGTGCCCGCGATCAGCATCGGCAGCTCGAGATTCTCGGCGGCGGTGAGCGTCGGGATCAGATTGAAGAATTGAAAGACGAAGCCGATCTTCAGCAGCCGATAGCGCTCGAGCTCGCGCTCGCCGAGCATGCCGATGGTGTCACCGCCGACGACGATCTCGCCCGCCGATGCGTGATCGACGCCGCCGAGAATATTCAGCAGCGTCGTCTTGCCGCAGCCCGACGGACCCATGAGGGCGATCGCCTCGCCCGCCGCGATCCGCCAGTCGATGCCCTTCAGCGCGCGGACCTCCTCCGCCGAGGTGCGGTAGCTCTTCGCAAGCCCCGCCACCTTGACGTCGACGCCGCGGTTGGTGAAAAAGCCGTTGCCTTCCATGAGACCTCCGAAAG
This sequence comes from Verrucomicrobiia bacterium, assembly GCA_035495775.1. GTDB lineage: Bacteria > Desulfobacterota > Binatia > UBA9968 > UBA9968 > JAJPJQ01. The sequence goes on from DATJFG010000033.1 coordinate 89,503, forward strand.
TCTATTCCAGCATCCGCTCGCGCGCCGAGCGGCGGAAAACCCACAGGCTGAAGAGCAGCGCGATGCCGCCGATCACGACGAAGATCCCCGCGCCGATCCCAATCGTCGCGCCGGAAATCACGAGATGGGTCGGCAGCAGGTGCACGACCGATTTGATCTCTCGGAGATTCCAGATGAGATTCGTGAGCCCGAATCCGGCGACCGCTGCGATGGCGACGCCGATCAAGAGTCCGGCGAGCGCGGGCGCGAGCAGCATCGAGGCGAAAAACTTGAACAGGAGCTTGGGCGACGCGCCGCGCACGCGCAGAAGGCCGAGCGTGCGCCGGTCTTCGAGATAGTTCGTAAGCGCGATCGCGGCGATCGCGATCAGCGCGAGCAGCATGCCGCCCGCCAGATAGATGCGCATGTTTTCGAGCGCGAGGAAGATGAACATGTCGCCGCCGATCTTCTTGAGCTCGCGGCCGAGTTCGCGCACCTCCAGCGGGCGCGCGCGGAGCGCGGTCGTGATCGCCTTCACCGCGGCGTCCGACCCCTCTTCGCGCTTTAAACGCACGAGCAGCAGGACGCGCGGCACGAGCACTTTGAGATTAGCGATCTTCGCGTTGTCGGCGGTCGCGACCAGATAGGCGTCGGTACTGGAGAGGTAATTCAAATAGTCAATGCGCGCCGAGACGAAGCTCTGCCGGTCGGCGATGCTGCGCGGCGGCATGCCGGGCAGAAAGCCGATTACGCCGCCGCCGGGAACGAGCACCGGCTTTTTGTCCATATCCGCGCCGAGCAGGACCGGATCGCCGGAGGCGAGGTTCCAGAACTCCGCCACCGGCGGCGAGGCGGCGACCTTTTCTGTCTTCAAGTCGCGCACGATGGCGCTGAAGTTGCCGCCGACGCCCAGCTTCTCGTCGAAGAAGACGGTTTTGAGATAGCGCTCTGGGTCGTCGATGAGATAGAGCGGCACGCCGCTTAGGCCGTAGCCGGGGAAAAAAAATCCCGGCAGGAGCGCCTCGATGATCGTATCGATCGAGACGATGTTGTCGTCGCGGACCGCGCCGAGACGCTCCTTGACCGCGGTCCTGATCGCCTGCGCCTGCGCGCCGAGTCCCTGATCGAGTTTTTCCGCCGGGACGAGATCGCCCGGGCCGAGGGCGATGTGAAGCTCGCTCCCGACCTCGACGGTGGCGCCGCGGAGCGCTTTGTCCTCGAAGGATTTCGCGCCGATGCTCGGATAGAGGCTGACGCTTGCCATGAGCGCGACGATGAGCAAAAAGCTCGCGATGCGGTGCGGCTTGAACGACATGTGGCGTAACGACAGGCGCCTGAGCGGCCCGCCGAGAATACGCGAAACCAAGTCGAGCAAAGCCGTCATCAAGCCCTGCCGCGAGACCAACAACGAGACCAGGCCGTAGACGATGAGCGGCAGCGCGACGAAATCGAGCGCGCGGTCGAGCACCAGGATCGTCCTGACGAAGATCGTCCACGACGCGGAGGCATCCTCGGCGAGCGCCATGTGGCGCGCCGGATCGAAGTCGACGGCCCAGCTCATTAGCTTGTAGAGCCCGACGAGCAGAGCGGCCATCTGGAGCGGGCCGAAGCGCATGCCGGCTTCGCTGGATTCCGAGGCGGCGACGCGGCGCGAGGCCTCGAGCGGCGAGATCGTCGTCGCGTAGCGCACCAGGCGCCGGCTCGACCACAGGGCGAAGAGAACTCCCACGACGAGAAAGAAAAGCATCTGCAGCGGCCCCTGGACGTGCGAGAGAACCGTCCAGGAGAGCGCGCCGCGCTCGTAGAGAACGAGCGGCAGCAGCGTGCCGAGGATAAGTCCGATGACGCCGCCGATCAGGCCGCCGGCGCCGATCGAGAGCATGAGGCTCTGCCCCAGCAGCGCGCCGGGCACGCCGCGAAGCCGCATGAGGCCGAGTTTGCGCCGCTCGTTCAGGATGAGCAGCGCGGAGAGATTGGACGCCAGCATCCAGGCGATCGCGAGCAGCGGGATCGCGATCAACAGCGTCGCGAAATAGAGCAGGCGCGAGATCTCCGCCATGCGGTTCAAGAGCACGAGGATCGCGTTGTCGACGAAGATCGTCGGCCCGAGCGAGCTCACCTGCGCCTCGATGTCTTTCTGGAGCTTTTGAAGATTGGCGAGCGAGCCGCGGATATCCCAGCCGGAGATCAATTTTTTCCGGTCGACGCGCGCGAGATGAATCACCTCCGGCAGATATTCGCCCGCGGTCGTGTGGATATCCCCCTGCCCGCCGAGCGCGCCGCGCGAGAGCGCGTCGAACCAGCGGAGCCGCTCGAAGTCGTGCGGCATCACGAGAACGATGCCGATGTAGGGGACGAACGAGATCGTGCCGATCTCGTCCATGAAGTAGCGGTTGACCTCGGCGCGCTCCAGACGGACGACACCGTGGACCGGCAGGGCGAACAAGTCCTGCTCGCTTCGCTTGCCGCCGTGGCTGTGCACGGTTACGGAAAAATTCTTCGCCTGCTGGAGCGCGAGAAAGGCGTGGCCCATCTGCTGCTCCGGGCCGACGAGCGCGAGATGCGCGCCGCGGTCGCCCGCGCTCGGCCGCACCTCGGACGGCAGCAGCGAGAGATCGGTCGCCGCGAGGATCGACACCCAAGGCGAGGCGAGCGGCTTGCCGTCGACCGCGAGCGCCGCCTCGGGCGGCGGCTTGGAGCGGAGGAACGTCAGCGTCTCGACGCGCTGGATGCCCGCGACGGCGGCGAGCCTCGGCGTGATCTCTTTCGAGAGCGGGAACTCGGTCGTCTGGTAGAGCGCCACGTCCCAGGAGAGGCGCGAGAGCTGATCTTCGATGTAGAGTTTGAGCGCGTGGCGCGACGCGACGTTGATCGCGGCGAGCAGCCCGGCGATCAGGAGCGTCACGATGCCGAAGGCGAGCGCCGCGCGGCGCCCGAGGATCTTTGCGAGACGAAGCTTGATGCTCATGCGTCGGGCTGGAGGAAATTTTCTATCGAATCGACTCGCGCCTAACGCTTATCGCCGCCGCCTTTTTTCGGATAAAAATATTCGTAGCTGCCGTCTTCGATTTTTTTCATCACCATGGAGACGGTCTTCCACGGGTCCTTGGCGTAGTCCTCGTAGCGGCCCGGCGCGTTGATGCCCGGGAGATACGGCGCCCAATCGTCACTGAGGACTTCGTTCGGATCGCCGTATCTGGATGCCAGCGCGCGGATCTCCGGCGATTTGAGCGAGGTGAGCTCACCTTTGTCGATGAGCGTTACCCAGGTACTTTTCGTCCCGCGGATTTTGACCTGATAGGTAGGCAGCGTGTTGTGAATGTGCCACCAGTGGTCGTTCGGTAGGTTGTTCTGCTTCGCGAAATCCATCCACTCCTTGGATTCCACCGGGCCCTGCGGACCGTGGTCTAATCTCAGGCCGAAGCCCCAGTGGATCGTCCCCGCGTTGTTGCGCTCGGAGCTGTTCTCCCCTTCCATGTTTTCGTCGGGGCGCTTGAAGAATTTCGGATTGGTGCCCGTGCCCGCCTCGTAGATCCACCAGTAGCCGGGCTGATCGTAATAAGGATATTTCAGCTCGTTGATCTTGGGATATTTGAGAAACTCGCGCCACGCTTCGCCGTAAAGCCCGCCGCCTTTCACCTCGCTCACGTAGCCGTCCTTGACGTGAACCTCGATGCGCGGATAGTTGCCGGCGTGATTGCCGGTGCCGGCGAAAACGCCGTTCACTTTCACGAGGGAAGGATACAGGTATTCCTTCGTGAACGCCGGATAATCGACCGCGGAATAGGGAAAGCGGCCCATCGCCTGATGCGGGAACATGAAGAGATGTCCCTGCTGGTAGGCGCCCTTCGCCCACGCGAGCGCCTGCTTCTCGTCGATTTCGAAATTGAAGTTCGTCCCTTCGGGATCGCTCACGCGCACCTGGTCGATCCAGCGGAGCGGCTCGATGACCCGCTCTTCCACCAGCCGCCACACGTCGCCCGGGAAGGTCGAGGCCTTGTTCATCAGCTCGTAGCGGTTATCGAAGATGAAGTTGCCGTACAATTTATTGTGGTACGGCTCGATCTGCCTGCGCGTGTTGGTGCGGCCGCCGCGGCGCCAGAAAACCATGTCGACTTCTTTGTGCTGATCGAGATACTTGACGATCGCCTGCGCGACGTTCCGGCCGCCGAACTTCCGCGCCAGATCGACCTGCTCTTGCGACATCGCCTCTTCTTTCTCGAACATCGCCTTGTAGAGATCGGGCCGCTTCTCCTTGAGCCATTTCTTCGGCACCGAAGGATCGGAGAACGCGTTCAAGATCCAGCGGTGCGCCTCCATATAGCCCTGCTCGGAGGTGAACCAGCGGAGCGCCTTCACCGCCTTCAGCGCCTCGTCTTTGCTGACGCCGAGAAGCTGGTATTCGGGCACGATCTGGATTTTCACGCCGCGCTCTTCGTACGCGCGCTTGATCGCCTGCAAGACCATCTCGTCGGCCTTGGGCTCGGTGAAAATCGCGACGGTCTGACCTTTTTCCGCCAGACCGAGCGGCGTCCGTCCGCCGGTCTGCCTGACCGCGGCGCGCGCGAATGGCATGATGTCCTCGATCGATTTCGGCGGCTTTAAATACGACGGGAAGCGCGGCGCCGGATACTTCGCCTGCTCCGCGCTCCAGACATATCCGAACGCCGCGCATGCGACGAAGATCGCAGAGATGATCCAGCGCTTCATGTGAACCTCTTTACTGCCGCACCTTTTTGATCGGCGGGTAGAAATATTCGTAGCTGCCGTCCTCGATCTTCTTAATGACCGTCGAGACGGTCTTCCACGGGTCCTTGGCGTAATCCTCGTAGCGTCCCGGCGCGTTGATTCCCGGCAGATACGGCGACCAGTCCTCCGCCAGCACTTCGTTGGGATCGCCGTAGCGCGAGGCGAGCGCGCGGATCTCGGGACTCTTGTACGCCGGCATCTCGCCCTTATCGATGATCGTGAGCCAGGTGTTCTTCGTGCCACGGACGTGCATGCGATAGGTGAGCAGCGTGTTGTGGACATGCCACCAGTGGTCCTTCGGCAGCCCATGCTCTTTGGGGAAATCGATCCAAGCCTTCGACTCCTCCGGCTTGTCGGGATCGTGGATCACACTGCCGCCGAAGCCCCAATGGATCACGCCGGCGTTGTTGCGCTCGGACTGGTTGTTTCCCTCCATGTTTTCGTCCGGCCGTTTGAAGAATTTCGGGTTCGTGCCGAGCCCGGCTTCGTAGAACCACCAGTAGCCGGGGCGGTCCTGATAGGGATATTTAAGGTCGTTGATGCCGGGATATTTCATGAACTCGCGCCACAGCTCGCCGTAGGTGCCGCCGCCTTTCACGTCGGTGACGTAACCGTCCTTTACGGTGACTTCGATGCGCGGATAGCTGCCGGCGTGATTGCTGGTGCCGGCGAAGACGCCGTTGACGCGGCTGATGATCGGCGCGTTCCACTTTTTCTGGATCGCCGGGTAATCGACGACGGAAAACGGAAAGCGGCCGGTCGCCTGATAAGGCGAGAGAAAGAGATGGCCCTGGTTATAGGCGCCGGAGGCCCAGATCTTCGCCTCCTCTTCGGTCACCTCGAAGTTCATGTGTGTGCCCTCGGGGTCGAAGGCCTCGACGCGATCGGTCCAGGGAATCGCCTCCAGCACGCGCTCCTCCGCGAGGCGCCAGACGTCGCCGGGAAAGCCCGAGGCCTTGTTCATCAGCTCGTAGCGGTTGTCGAAGATGAAGTTGCCGTAGAACTTCGCGCTGTGCTGCTTCAACAGCCGCGCCGTGCGCGGCCGGCCGCCGCGGCGCCAGAAGACCGACTTCACGTCCGGATGCTCGTCGAGGAATTTGATGATGCCGGCGGCGACGTTCGGTCCGCCGAACTGCTTCGCGATCTCGCGCTGCTTCTGCGGCGCCTGCTCGGTCGTGGCGTAGATTGCGTTGTAGAGATCGGGCCGGCGCTCCTTGAGCCATTTCTTCGGCACTTCGGGATCGATAAAAAGGTCGTTGATCCAGTGCGCGGCTTCCATGTAGCCCTTCTCGGACGTGTAGCCGCGAGTCGCCTTGATCGCCTTCAGAGCCTCGTCGCGGCCGATGCCAAGCAGCTCGTGCTCGCCGATGATGTAAATCTTGACGCCGCGCTCCTCGAAGGCGCGCTTGATCGCTTGCATGATCATCGGGTCGGCGCCCGCCTCCGTGACGATCAGCGTCGCCGTGCCTTTTTCCACCAGGCCCAGCGGCGTGCGGCCGCCGGTCTGGCGCACGGCGGCGCGCGCGAACGGCATGACGTCCTCGATCGATTTCGGCGGCTTTAGATAGGAGGGAAAGCGCGGCGGCGGGTAGTTGCCTTTCTCGGCGGCGTCGGCGAGAAAGATCGCCGTCGCGAAAACGGCGGCGCTGATCGCAATCAGATAATGTCGCATGGCGCTAAACCATAGAAAGTTTAGCGCGGGGTTGTCAAGGAAGAAGGGTCGAGGCACGCTCAGCGCGGGTAGAGCTGCTTGATGAAACCTTCCTTGGCGAGTTGCTCGATGGGTCCCGTGTCGTAAAACGCGCGCTGATCGGCGGTCTTCGCGCGCGGATTGCGCGCCGCGATATCCTCGAAGGCGTTCTCGATCTCACTCGCGCTGACCGTCGGCACGTCGCGGATGTAGCCCAGGACATAGGTGCGAAAGGCGCTTTCGAGCAGCTTCTTATCGTCGGTGCGCGTATATTTCGCGAGAATTTTCACCGTAAACTCGGGATTGGCCTTGGCGTATTTGATCCCTTCGAGCGTCGCCTTGAGAAAGCGGTTGAGCGTCGCCGCGCGGTTCTTGATGAAGGCGTCGGTCGCCACCAGCGCCGTGCCGGGGTAGCGGTAGTTGATGTTGGCGAGATTCACCATCTCCTTATAGCCCAGCTCCTTCGCCTTCTCTAGCGTGGGCGAGGAGATGAGACCGCCTTTGATCACCCCCTGCTGCATGAACATGAGGTTCTCCGGCACGCCGCCGGTCTGAATCATCTTGATATCCTTGTTCGGGTCGAGGCCCCATTCGCTCACCGCCTTGCGGAGCCCTAGGTCGGTCAGCGAGCCGAAGCGGCTGACGCCGAAGGTCTTGCCTTTGAGGTCCTCCGGCTTGGTGATATCAGGCGTCGTCACGAGGCTCATCGGAATAACGTTGATCACGCTGCCGATGATCTTGACCTCCGAGCCGGCCAACCGAGCCAGGATTGCGGCAGCTCCGGAACCCTGGGCGATTTGAGTATCCCCGGAAACCAGGGTGGTGATCGCCTGGGAGCCGGCGATGTAGATCAGGTTCACGTCCAGGCCGTACTTTTTATAGATCCCCGCATCTTTGGGTACCCAGCTCGAGACCGACGCGCCGGCGATCGTGGAGTAAACGATGTTCAGCCTCTCGAGCTCGGCGGCGGCCGCAGGCGAAGGGGAAAGCAGGGCGACCGCTAGTAAAAAAACCGTTGAAAAGTTAAGCATCTGCAGGCAATCTACGGCTTGCTGTTACGACTTGTCAAGCGGCTGGTTGATTGTTTCGGCGGACTCTTGTACCCTGGCGAGGTTGTCAGCCATGCGGGTATCAGTAGCCATAGCGCTTGTCGCGCTCCCGCCCTGGTTCGCCACTGCCTGCGGCACGGCGCCTTATGTACAGACCGGTTCTCAGCCGGGCGCGGCCGCGGAAAACCGGGTGGTCAGCACGCCTCCTGCGGCGGCGCCGGCGGAAACCTTGACCCCGCCTACCGATCCGACCCCTTCCGCGCGCGTCCCGAGCGACATCATCACAACTCCGCCGGCCGCTGAAGTGAAACCCGTCGCAGCGGAAGCCGTCAAACCCGAGGAGCCGTCCGCCACAGTCCTGCAGGAGATCGCCGGACCCAAGGCGGACGACAGGCTTGTCGGCCTGCTCCAAAAAGAGATCGAAGAAGCGATGCAGCTGCCGTCCGGACGGCGCAAGATTCAGTTCTCCATGACGCTCGTCGAGAACGAGCGGGTGCGTTACTTTATCGATGCGTTCTGCGGCAAGCTGCGGGATTTTTTCGTCCAGGCGCTGGCGCGCTCGGGTAAATACATCCCGATGATGGCCTCCATCCTACAGCAGGCCGGCCTGCCGCAGGACCTCGTCTACCTGTCGCTGATCGAGAGCGGCTTCGCGCCTTCGGCCTATTCCAAGGCGAAGGCGGTCGGTCCATGGCAGTTCATCCGCTCGACCGGCGTGCGCTACGGCCTCAGGATCGACAACTGGGTCGACGAGCGGCGCGACCCGGTGAAATCGACGCGTGCGGCTGCCGCCTATTTAAAGGATCTGCATCAGCAGTTCGGCGAATGGTTCCTTGCCGCCGCCGCCTACAACGCCGGGGAGCACCGGGTCGAATACGCTATGCAACGGACCAACACCAGCGACTTCTGGGATTTGAGCGAGCGGCGGACGATCCTAAAACAGGAGACGCGTAATTACGTCCCGAAGTTCGTCGCCGCGGCACTGATCGCCGGCGCTCCGGAGAAATACGGCTTCGCCGATCTCGTCTACGAAGCCCCGATGGATTACGACGAGGTGGTCACTCACCGCCCGCTGACGCTTACGATGATCGCGCGCCTGGCGCAGACAACGGCCGCCAATGTCAAGGAGCTGAATCCGGCGCTGCTTAAAAGCGTCACGCCGGCAAGCGAGCAGGGTTTCACCGTGCGTGTTCCGTCCGGCAGCGGCGAGATTTTTAACCAAGCTTATAAAAGCCAGTACGATTCGCCGAACATCAAAGTCATCAGCTATACGGTGAAAAAGGGCGAGAGCCTGGCGATGATCGCCCGGCGCTATCACGTCCGCGCAAGTCAGATTATCGAGACCAACGAGCTCAAGACGGCGCAAGTCCGGGCCGGGCAGCAGTTGACGATTGTCCAGGACGGATCGGCGCCCGTCGAGGCGGCGAAAGAGCCCAAAGCGGCGCCGCGGCCCCAGGCAACTCAGAAAAAAACCAAATCCAGATAAGGCGGAAAAGCGGCGCTTATTGACGCTGTGAAAGCGGCACGTAGCCGCGCTTCTCGGCGCCTTTATAAATCTGCCGCGGGCGGGCGATCCTGTTCTTCTGCTCGGGGTCGAGCAGCATCTCCTGCCAATGCGCGATCCAGCCGATCGTGCGCGCGATCGCGAACAGCACCGAGAACATATCGATCGGCAGACCCATCGACTGGTAGATGAGACCCGAGTAAAAGTCGACGTTCGGATAGAGCTTCCGCTTGATGAAGTACTCGTCTTCGAGCGCGATCTTTTCCAGCTCGAGCGCGATATCGAGCAGCGGGTTGCGCCCCTTCACATCGAAGACCTCGTAGGCGACCCGCTTGATGATCTTGGCCCGCGGGTCGTAATTCTTGTAAACGCGGTGGCCGAAGCCCATCAACCGGCCTTCGCCGGATTTCACTCGTTTGATAAACGCCGGGACGTTGTCCTTGTGCCCGACCTCGCTCAGCATGCGGAGCACCATCTCGTTGGCGCCGCCGTGGAGCGGTCCGTAAAGCGCCGCAGCGGCCGCCGCCACCGAGCAGTATGGATCCGAATGGGCGCTGCCCACGCCGCGCATCACGTTCGTGCTAATATTCTGCTCGTGATCGGCATGCAGAATAAATAAAATGTCGAGCGCCCGCTCCAGCACCGGATGCGGCTGGTACTTGAGCTCCGTCATCTTGAACAGCATGTTCAAGAAATTGCCGGCATAGCTTAAATCGTTGTCGGGATAGGCGTACGGCATACCGATGCTGTGGCGGTAGGCGAAGCCGGCGATGGTGGGCATTTTTGCAACCAGTCGATAGGTCTGCTTTTGCCGCGACTCGGCGTTGTAGATGTCTTTCGCTTCGCTGTAAAAGGTCGACAGCGCCGCGACCGTGCTCACCAGCATGCTCATCGGATGCGCGTCGTGGTGAAAGCCGTCGATGAACTTTTTGATATTCTCGTGCAGGATCGAATGATGCGTGATGTTATAGTTCCACTCGTCGAGCTGGGATTTGTTCGGCAGCTCGCCGTTTAAAACGAGATAGGCGGTTTCGAGATAAGTGCTTTTCTCCGCCAGCTCTTCAATCGGATAGCCGCGGTAGCGCAGGATCCCGGCGTCGCCGTCGATATAGGTGATCCGGCTGGTGCACGCAGCCGTGTTCATGAAGCCGGGGTCGAAGCTGCCGAGGCCGAAATCGTCCTCGCCGGTCTTGATCTGGCGCAGATCGGTCGCGTTGATCATCCCGTCATGGATGGGAATGTCATACTTTTTGCCCGTTCGGTTATCGATGACCGTGATCGTATCCGGCATAAACTGCCCCCGTTGACCGCCGCGTTAAGACCGTGTCTATCTTCTTATGATATCCTTCACCGCCGGTCAACTGCGCCTATAGCTCTTCCGGGCTAAGACTCCATGCAAATTTCCAGCAATTCGCGCTCCAGGTGAGGCAAACGACCGTCGCCGTCGTGAACTCGATCGTCTGCCGTTGGCTATCGCCGGTGAGCAGCAGCGACGCGAGCCGGGCCAAGTGGGGCAAGTGGCCGACGAGCATGACCGGGGCCTCGGCGGCCTCCAGTTCCGCCCGGGCGATCTCCGGATCGTCCTCCGGCGCGAGCCCGGCGATCTCGCGTACGGTACACTTCGGCGCAGCGACGCGCGCGAAGATCTCGGCGGTCTCTCGCGCGCGCAATTTATCGGAATGAAGAATCGCCGCGACCTCGATATCCTGCGCCGCCGCGGCGCGCGCGACCGTCTCGACATCGTCGCGGCCGCGCGAACTGAGCGGCCGGCGCGCGTCCTCGGATTCATGCTCCGCCTCCCCGTGCCTGACAAGAAAGAATTCCATAGAAGGATTCTGCCGCCGTTTTTAGTCGAGGAAAGCGGCTAGACTCGCTCTCAACGATGCTATAGTATCCCGACGGCTCTTTCCAATGGAGCGGGCAACCGAGCAATGGTCGAGTTCCATAAAGTTAATAAATGGTTCGGCAAGCTGCATGTCCTGAACGATATCGACCTGCGCATCGAGCGCGCCGAAGTCGTCGTTATCTGCGGTCCCAGCGGAAGCGGCAAAAGCACGCTGATCCGCTGCATCAACGCCCTGGAGACAATCCAGTCGGGTGACATCGTCGTCGACGGCAAGCGGCTGTCGGACCCCGCGCTCGATCTGCGCGCGCTGCGCGCGGAGGTCGGTTTCGTCTTCCAGCAGTTCAATCTCTATCCGCACCTCTCGGTGATGGACAACATCGTGCTCGCGCCGATGAAAGTGCGGAAGTCGGCGCGCGGGGCCGCGGAGAAGCGCGCGGCGGAACTGCTCGAGCGAGTCGGCATTCACGACAAGGCGACGGCTTACCCGGCGAATCTCTCCGGCGGCCAGCAGCAGCGAGTCGCCATCGCGCGCGCGCTGGCGATGCAGCCGAAGATCATGCTCTTCGACGAGCCGACCTCCGCGCTCGACCCCGAGATGATCGGCGAAGTGCTGGAGGTCATGACCGATCTCGCCCGCGACGGCATGACGATGGTCGTCGTGACGCACGAGATGGGATTCGCCCGCCGCGTGGCCGGCCGCGTGATCTTTATGGACGAAGGGGGGCTCGTGGAAGAAGGAAAGCCCGATGATTTTTTCACCGCGCCGAAATCGGAGCGCGCGAAGCAGTTTTTGAGCAAGATTCTCACGCGTTGAGGAGGTGCCATGAAGCGCGCGTTCGTTTTTTTCTTAGTCATGCTGATGTTCGATATCGCCCCGGCACTAGCCGAGTCGACGCTCGAGAAGATCGGCCGCACCGGCACGCTCACGATCGGCACGCGCACCGGCTCGCCGCCGTTCGCGTACGTCGATAAGAACAACCGCTGGGTCGGATTTTCGATCGATCTCGTCGAGCAGTTCGTCGCGGCCGCGGTCTCGAAAAAAATCGGCAAGCCGATCAAAGTCGCGAAGAAGGAGTCGACGCCGCCGACGCGGATACCGCTCCTGACTTCCAACGCCGTCGATCTCATCGCCGAGACCATGACGGATACGAAAGAGCGCAGGGAGAGCGTCGATTTCAGCATCACTTTTTTTTACACCGGCGCTCAGTTCCTGGTGAAGAAAGGCGGCCCAATCACCGGCATCGACTCGGTCGGCGGCAAGCGCGTCGCCGCGCAGCAGGGATCGACCAACGCGCGCATCCTCCGCGAAAAGGTGCCGACCGTTAAGCTGGTCGAGTTTCCCGATCAGCCGGCGGCGTTCCAGGCGTTGGCGCAAGGCCGCGTCGAAGCCTACACGAACGACGGCATTCAACTCGCTGGCCTCAAAGCGAAGGCGCCGAAGCCGGATGATTGGGCGATCGTCGGCGGCTTTTATTCGAACGAGCCTTACGGCATGGCGATGCGGAAGAACGAAGCGGGCTTCCGCAGTCTCGTTAATCAGGGTTTGGCCGACGCGATCGAATCGGGCAGATACTTCGAGCTTTACGAGAAATATTTCGGCCCGAAGGGCGAGCTGCCCTATCCGATGAGCGCCGAGATGAAGCGGCTGCTGCAAGCCTCCGCGACGGAGGTGCGCAAAGCTTCCGGCGCCGCGGCAAAGCAATGAACTACCGGTTCGATTGGTCGGTTCTCTGGACCGGGCAGTCGGGAGCGTGGCTGCTCCAAGGCCTTCTCACCACGCTCGCGATCTCCGCCATCGCGTGGATTGTCGCCCTCGTGCTGGGGATCCTCGCCGGCGCGCTCCGCACAACGCGATTCGCACCGCTGCGCGCGCTCGCCGCCTTTTACGTCGAGTTCTTCCGCAATGTGCCGCTGCTCGTCTGGATGTTCTTTTTCTATTTCGCCGTCCCGTCGCTGCTGCCGCAACCGCTGCAGGAGTGGCTCTTCAATCATGGCGCGGAGTTCTCCGCCGGCACGGCTGCGCTCGGCGTGTATCACGGCGCCCGCTTTTCCGAGATGATCCGCGCCGGCATCCAGTCGATTCCAAAGACTCAGCTCGAGGCCTCGCTCTCCACGGGCCTCAGCGTCGCGCAGGCCTATCGGCTGGTGATTTTGCCGATCGCGCTCCGGCTCATCATCCCGCCGCTCACCAACGAGACGCTGAACCTGTTCAAGAACTCCTCGGTCGCGCTCACGATCGGGGTCGCGGAGCTGACCTTTCAGACGCGCCAGATCGAAACCTATACGGCGAAGGCGATCGAGGCATTGACGGCGGGAACACTGATCTATCTGATAATCTGCCTCGCGATCGCGCGGACGATGGCGCGCGTCGAGCGCCGCTTCGCGATTCCCGGAATGGTCGGATCGCCGACGGAAAGCTAGCGATGGACTTCGGCGTCATCGAGCGCAATTGGAGCTTTCTGCTTAGCCAAGGCCTCGTCGGCATCGGCGGCTTTGCCGGCGGGACGCTGCGGCTCGCGATTCCCGCGCTGCTGCTGGGATTCGCCCTGGGACTTTTGATCGGCTTGGCACGCCTCGCGCGGTCGCGCTGGGTGCGCGTGCCCGCGACGATTTACGTGGAGTTTTTCCGCGGCGTGCCGCTCGTGATGGTAATCTTCTGGTTCTGGTTCATTCTGCCCGTCGCGCTCGGCATCGCGCTGCCCGAATACGGCATCGCGCTCGCGGCGTTCGTGTTCTTCGAAGCGGCCTACCTGGCCGAGATCGTGCGCGCCGGCATTCAATCGGTGCCGCGCGGACAGGTCGAAGCGGCGGTCTCGACAGGACTAGACCGTGCGCAGACGACGCGCCATGTCGTTCTGCCGCAGGCGCTGCGCAATATGATTCCGGCGCTTGTCACGCAGTTCATCGTTCTCTTTAAGGATACTTCTCTCGCCTCGATCATCGGCTACGTCGACCTCACCAAGGCGGCGCAGATCGTCAACAACCGCGAAATCCGACCCTTCGAGCTTTATCTCTTTATCGCCGTGATCTATTGGCTCTGCGCGTACGGCATGTCGCGCTACGCCGGATATCTCGAGCGGCGGCTCGCGACGGCGTAAATATTCGCCGGCGTCTCACTGTTGGGGCGGTTGAGCGCTCGCCGGAATTGGTGTCGGCACCTGATTTTTGACGGCGGGAATGCTTCTGAGATACGCCCACACCGCCTTCAAGTCCTCATCGGTCGCGTCCTTGTAATCCTGCAGGGGCATCGGCGGCAAAATGTCGCGGCCGTTCGGCTGCCCTTGGTGCTTGCCGGTGCGGATCGCGCTGATAAAGGTCTCTTCGCTCCACTCACCGAGCCCCGTCTCTTTGTCGGGCGTCAGATTGGCGGCAAAGCTGACGCCCCACGGCCCCGCCCAGGCGGTCAGCATCGGCGTCGTGAAAACCGGCGCGTTCACCTCTTTAGGGTCCTGGGACATGAAAGTCGGATAACCGAGGTTTTCCGGATGACCCGAGAGCAGGCGCGCGGTGTCGAGCGCGGGCGGAGCGCCGGGCTTGAGGATCTTAGGCGTGTGGCAATCGTTGCAGCCGCCGAATCGGACGAGATATTCACCGCGCTTGACTGCGTCGACCTTTTTCTCGCAGGCGCCGAGCGCGCCAACAATCGCGACGAGAAATGAAACGACGGCGAGAGCGCGCAGATGGTGCGCCATCAGCCGTTCGCGGCGACTTTTTCGGGGCGGATCTTGTAGATCACGCGCACCTCGCCGGGCTGGCGGAACGGGTATTTGTCCTTGCCGAGATATTTCTTCGCCAGCGAATCGATGTGCGCGTCGGCGCCCTGCTCCGTCACTTCCTCCACGTGGCCGCGGACGGCGAGATGACGATAGGGGTTTTCGGGATCGATGATCGAGAGCGCGACTTTCTTGTTCTGCCGCATGTTCTTATCCTTGACGCGCCCCTTCGCGGTGTTCACGCGGATGAAGCCGTCGTCGTAATCGACCCACACGGGCGTGACCTGCGGGCTTCCGTCGGGCATGAGCGTGCCGAGGTGCGCGAACGCCTGCTTGGTGAAGAGATCGCGATACTTGTCGGGAATTTGCACCGCCATAGTTTATTCCTCCTTTTTTATCAGTCGATGTAATCCGCCAGCTCGCTCAAGTCGCCAAGCGCGAAATCCGGCCGCGCGGCCAATAATTCCTCCGCGTTGCATAAGCCGTAAGTGACCGCGCAGGTATGAACCCCGGCGGCCTTGCCCGCCTGGATATCGGGCGCGCCGTCGCCGATCATCAACGCTCGCGCCGCAGCGATTTTGAGCTTATCGAGCACATGGCGGAGACAGCTCGGATCGGGCTTTTTCTCAAGCCCGCAGTCGCCGCCGATGATCGCGTTGAAGCAGTCCTCGATGCCGAGGCCGCGCAAGATCGCGACGGAGAGGTTGAGGCGCTTGTTCGTAACCACGGCTTTTTTCTTGGCGCGGAAGCGATCGAGAGCATCCTTCACGTGCGGATACAGCACGGTGGTGTCGAGTAGATGCTCTTCATAGTGCTTTAGAAAGCGCGCCAGCACCTCATCGAAGCGATTTTCGTAGCCTTCGGGCAGCGACTTTCTGATGAGATGTTCGGTGCCGTAGCCGACGCGGCTGTAGACGTAGGCCTCCTCCAACGGTTCGAGACCCAGGGTCGAGCGCACGTAGTTGACCGAGTTCGCCAGGTCGCGTCCCGTAGCCGCCAGCGTGCCGTCGAGATCGAACATCAGCAAATCTATTTGTTTCTTCATGCGCACAAGACTGGAAGTCAAGATAGAGGCCGGGTGGAGGCCTGTCAATGCAAATTGGCCGTTTGCGCGCGCGCCGGGAAGTGCTAGCATCGGGCCGAACAGGAGGACCTATGCGTCCATCGCGTGTTCGAGCCGTCGGTGCTGTCGCTGTCGCTCTCGCCGTCCTGCTGACCTATCTCCACCCGGGCTTGGCGGCGGACAAAATCAACACGTCATACATCTCGGTCTCGCCGGGCTCGTCGTCGATCATCTGGGTCGCCAAGGATGCGCGGATCTTCGAAAAATACGGCCTCGACGCCACGATCATTTTTATCTCGGGGAGCGTGCGCGGCATCCAGGCGATCCTCGCGGGCGAAATCCCGATCGGGGAAGGGGGCGGGCCGGGATTGGCGAGCGCCAAGCTCGCCGGCGGCGACGTCGTCGCGATCGCCGGCAACGTGAACGTCCTGCCCTACTATCTGGTGTCGCAGCCGAGCATCAAGCGGCCGGAGGATCTCCGCGGCAAGATCGGCGGCAATCACATCGCGGGCACGACCGCGGAGTTCGCGCTCCGCATGGGGCTGAAGAAGCTCGGCATCGATCCACTGAAGGACGTCAATCTGCGCGTGATCGGCGGCACGATGGACCGCATGATCGCGCTCCAGAAAGGCATCGTCAATTTCACCGTCGCCACCGAGCCGGGAAAAGCGATTGCGGAAAAGCTCGGCTTCCCGACGCTCGTCGATATGGCCGCGCTGCAAATCCCCTTTCCGCAGAACGGCGTCTATACGTCCACGCGATTCATCCGCGAGCATGGAGACATCGTCCGCCGGTATATGCGCGCGTACGTCGAGGCGATCCATTTTTACAAGACGCGCAAGGAAGAGGCGATCAAGATCTCGCAGAAATATTCGCGCCTCGACGACCGCAAGGCGCAGGAAGAAACCTGGGAATGGCACACCCGCTATATTCCCAACGCTCCGTACCCGCCGATCGAAGGCTACCAGCTGATTCTCCAGGACATGGCGGAGAAAAATCCTAAAGCAGCGCAGGCGAACGCCAAAGACTACGTCGATCTCCGCTTCGTGAAGGAATTGGAAGACTCGGGCTTCATTAAGAGCTTGTACGGAAAATGAGCCGGATCAAGACGAGAATTTATGGTGGGCGAGAAAGCTCTCGGCGTCCAAAGATTGAAAAAAGACCAGCCGCACTTCACGAATCGTCGAATCGTTTTGCAAAAAGTTTTCGATCGCGGTCGATGCGACCGCGGCGGCGCCCTCGCGCGGATAGCCGTAGATGCCGGTCGAGATCGCGGGAAAGGCGATCGTCCTGACCCTATTTTCCACGGCAACGGCGAGTGAATTTTTGTAGCACGCTGCGAGGAGCGCGGATTTGTCTTTACCCTGGCTGTAAACCGGGCCGACGGTGTGGATGACGTATCGCGCGGTCATCTTTCCCGCCGTCGTCAGCACCGCGTGGCCGGTCGGCAGCCCCTCGGGATAGCGCGCGCGGCGGATCTCCTCGCAGGCCGCGACAATCTCCCGGCCGCCGGCGCGATGGATGGCGCCGTCGACCCCGCCGCCACCCATGAGCGTGCTGTTCGCTGCATTGACGACCGCATCGACGTCCTCGCGGGTGATGTCGCCGACCTTCACGATCGCGCGGCCGCCTAAAAGCTGGACGACGTCCGCGTTCGTCATTCGTGATTCCTCATCTCCCAGGCGAATCCGTGTTTCTTTTTATTGTTGCATTCCTTGCACGCGGCGACGATGTTGCCCTTGGTGCTCCTGCCGCCGCGAGCGATGGGCACAATATGGTCCATCGTCAGCGCGGCGGGCGGAAACTTCTTGCCACAATAATGGCAGATGCCGGAGCCGCGCCGGCGCTTCCACCACTGGCTGGCGCGCAGCTCGCGCGCCTTTTCGCGCTCGCGCCGGATCTCCTCACCGCTGACAACGATTAGAAAATCGGATTGTTTTTCGATCATAATCGGACCCACTTCGTCAGCGATCTCAAGTAAACGCCGAAGCCGCAGGCGATGACGAGGTAAAAGATCGCGCCCGCCATCGACCATCCGTTCGCCGTCTCGAGATAATCCCTGAATTCCCACGCGGCAAAGCCGAAGAAAAACACCACGGCGGCCGAAATCAGGATTTTATGCGCCGTCAGCAGCCTCATAAGTGGATTTTAGCACAGCGCTCGTCAAGACCGGAATGGGCAATTGCCGCCGCGAGCGCTCTCATGTAGGTTGGTTTCGCTACCCGAAGGAGGAAGAGATGCAGAAAGAAGCGATTCGCACCGATGCGGCGCCCAAGGCGATCGGTCCTTACGAGCAGGCGATCCGCGTCAATGGCTTTGTCTTCACCGCCGGCCAGATTCCGCTTGACCCGAAGACGGGCAACATCGTCGAGGGCGGCATCGCCGCGCAGACGCGCCAAGTGCTGGAGAACCTACGCGCGGTGCTCGAAGCCGCCGGCGCCTCCATGCAATCGGTCGTCAAGGCCACGGTGTTTTTAAAAAACATGGCGGATTTCACGGCGATGAACGAAGTTTATTCGGAGTATTTCGCCGCCTCGAAGCCCGCGCGCTCGACGGTCGCGGTGGCGGAATTGCCGCGCGGCGCGCTGGTGGAGATCGATCTCTGCGCGGCTCTTTGAGGCGATTTATTTCCGCGCTGCGGGCTTACCCGGCGCCTCGGCCTGCGCGGCGATGGCGATCTCCGATGCGCCGGCCTTCTTGATCACCGACATCACCCAGACCGCCTCGCCCAGAGGCACGTTGCGGTCGCCGCGGAGGATCACGACTTTGTCGGCGCCGGCGCTTAAAATATCGCGCAGCGCCGCTTCGAGATCATCCTGACCGACTTTCTTCTGATTCACAAAGATGTCGCGCTCCGGCGTGATCGTGACGGCAATGCCGCGCGGCGCCGTCTCGGTGCGCGCCGCCGCCGGCAGATTCACCTTGCCGCCGGACTCGATGATCGCGGAGCTCGTGATCATGAAAATGATCAGCAGGACGAGAAAGATATCCGTCAGCGGCGTGATATTGATCTCCGCGACGATGTTGTCGGGCTGATTCGGATCTACGGGGCTGAAGGCCATGCTTACGCCATCACGCTGTAGAGGAGCTTCATCGCCTGGATGCGGCAGAGATTGCTCAAATTCGAGACCCGGACTTGAAAGTAATTGTAGAAGACAAGCGCGATGATGGCAACGCCAAGGCCGAGAGCGGTGGCGACGAGCGCCTCGGAGATTCCCGCCGCCACGACGGAAAAGCCGCCGGTGCCGACAACCGCCATATTCTCGAACGATTTGATGATGCCGACGACGGTCCCAAGCAGGCCGATGAATGGGGCGCTGCTCGCGACGGTGCCGAGAATCCAGAGATTCTTTTTGAGCTTCAGCCCCTCCTCGTAAATCGCCTCGTTCATGAAAGCGGTCGAGCGCTCGAGGCTGTCGGAGCCGCTTTGCGTGAGCGCAGCGAGAAAGAGCCGCGCTGCGGGCATCTCCTGGTTCTGCCGGCAGAGCGCCATCGCGAGATCGTTCCGCCCTTGGCGGATGGAATCGAGGATCGACGCAGCGAGTCTTTCGGTTAAGCCGCCCGCATTGCGCAGCGACCAGAGCCGCTCGAGAATCACCGCCAGGCTCAGGATCGAAAGAACGATCAGCGGATAGGTGGCGATCGCGCCGCGCTGAATAATCTGGAAAAAATTAAGCCCCGACTCCATCCATGCCCCCTTGAATTTAAGGACCCAGAGTACCGACGGTGTGGAAGATCGTCAAGCGCGCGCCGTCAAAGCGGTGGAAAAATGCTGCGGAGACAACTATCGGTGACCGTTATTGGCGGATTCGGAAATCAGAATCGCCTCGGAGATGTCGGCGACCGAGGCCGTGCCGGTCATCATGAGCACGCGGCGCATCTCCTCGGTGAGGAGATCGATGACGCGCGCGACGCCGTCGGCGCCGGCCGCGCCGACGCCCCAGCCGATCGGCCGGCCGACCAAAACCGCGCTCGCGCCGAGCGCCCGCGCCTTGACGATGTCGCCGCCGCTGCGGATGCCGCTGTCGAGCAGGACCGTGGCCTTCTTTCCCACAGCGTCCACCACCTCGGGCAGCGCCTCGATCGCCGCGCGATTGGAATCGAGAATCCTGCCGCCGTGGTTCGACACAATGAGCGCGTCGGCGCCCGATGCGACAGCGTCGCGCGCATCGGCGGCGCCCATGATGCCTTTGATCACGACCGGGAGCGACACGCGCTGTTTGAGCCATTCGATGTCTTTGAGCGACGCCCGCTGTCCCCTTCTCGGCTTTCCGTCCTTGGTCGAGAGCGGCACCTCATCGCCCAGCTTGACGGGCATCACGACGTCCATCGTGATGCCGACCGCGGCGAAGCCCAACTCCTCGGCGTATTTCGCCTGCTCCAGCACGGCGTCGCGCCCGCGGCTCAAATAACCCATGAAAACGAGCGGAGTCTGCGTCGCTCTGGCCCAGTCGCGCACTTCGAATTTCGCCGCGTGGCTTACGAACATCATGACGCCGCGCCGGCCGGCGCCTTCGGCGACTTGCCGCTCGGCATCCTCGCCGATAAGGCTGAAGCTTCCGACCGGAGCGACGAGCGCCGGGAGCGGCAGCTTGCGGCCGAAAAGCTCGATCGATAGATCGGGATCGGCGATGTCGTGGAAGATTCTTTGCCGGAAGACATAGCGGCTAAGAGCGCGCTGGTTTCGCCTCATGGTCCCGGCGCTCTCCGCCGCGCCCATGAAGTGATGCCAGGCCTCGGCGGGCATTCTCCGGCGCGCGAGCTCGCGGAGATCGCGGAGCCCCATCGCCGAAAGCGGTTTTTCAACGATCGCCATCAATTGCGGGAGGCGATCTCCCACCAGTTGCGATCGGGATCGCTGAACAAAAACGCCGCGCGGCCGTTGTCGCGCGTGACGTCGCGAAGCTCGGTGACTCCGGCCTCTTTGCCCGACGAGGCGAAATCGCGGTGCGCCGCTTCGACCGCGCCGGCGGATTCCAAGGCGATGGTGAAGCGGAAATTCGGCGAGAAGTTCCGCCACTCCGGCCGCACGGCGCAGACGACGTAAGGCTTGGTGTTGGGATGCTTCACGTAGACGACATGCGGATTCGCCTGGTGGACTTCCAGACCGAGCACATCGCGATAAAAGTCCCAGGACTTTTTAAGATCCGAGCACGCGAGCGTGCCGTGGGTGAATCCCTGCGGCACGTAGCCGCGGCCCGGGAAGCGCTCGGCGGGAAAATCGTTTTGCCAATGCGGCGCGCGCACGCCGCCGATGCGCGTTTTCCACGCCTCGTTGCGCAGCGCCTCGGCGTAACATTCGATCTCCCAGCCGTTCGTGCCGGGCTCGATAAAATACACCGAATACGAGCCGTGATTGTACGTCGGCTTGCCGATCTGATCGATCTTGTATTTTTGCTTGTTCGCCGTGAGATACTCGTACGCCGCGTCCACCTCCGCCGGGCTCGCGACGCGAACGCCCCAGTGATTGTGCATCATCTTCGCCGGCGCGTCGGGGCCGGCGTCGTGCATGGTCAAAAGCCAGTCGGTGTTCGGATGCTTCAGCGTGACCTCGCCCGGCCGCTCGCCGATTTTTTCGAAGGCGAGCAAGTCGGTCGCCACCGGCACGCTGTCTTTCAAGGACCGGCACTCCATGTGAGTCTCGGTCAATCCGATCGAGCGCAGCATCGCATTCCTCCGCGAATAATCTAATCGAATTTACTAGGCGGTCGGCGGGGTGTCAAATGGCGGCATGCAAAGCGCTCACTAACGTGATTTTCGCGGCTTGTGCTCAACGCGCCCCATGGATGATTGATCGAGCAACCGGTCAAGCATCCGCTTGGGGTTTGCTAAAAAGTCATGCATCACCTGGTAATGCTCCGTTTGGTAGTAATCCATTCTCTCGATTCCTGTGGTGGAAAAACTGTAGATGGACGCGTCTGGATACGCCATGAGAAGCGGTGAGTGTGTGGCGATGATAAATTGCGAATTGTCGTTCACGAGATCGTGGATTCGCGAAAGCACTGCAAGCTGCCTTTGCGGCGATAGAGCGGCTTCTGGTTCGTCCAGAAGATAAAATCCATCACCCCTAAAGCGATTCACCATGAGGGCGAGGAACGATTCTCCATGAGACTGTTCATGCAGAGACTGACCGCCATAGGAATCGATGATCGGCGGCCCAAAAGATGGTTCGGAATCGAGCTTTTCTATTTCCGTCGCAACGTTAAAAAAGCTTTCGGCGCGAAAGAAAAAGCCGTCTCGTGGCCGGCGAACCGTTTTCTCGACGCGCATATATCGATGCAGCTCCGAATGTGAGGCACGGGTAGCAAAAGCGAAATTTTTGGTCCCGCCTTCCGGGTTGAACCCCCAGGAGACCGCGATCGCCTCAAGCAGCGTTGATTTGCCAGAGCCATTCTCACCTATCAGAAAAGTTATTTTGGGGTGGAGTTCCAGTACGTCGAGATGGCGCACTGCGGGAAGAGAAAACGGATATCGGTCAAAAGAAGAGACATCATCGCGCCTCAGTCGGACTCGTGACACGTAATGCATCGGCATCCTAAACTAGATCATCACCGTGCCGCAGTTGACGTTCACCGCTTGGCCGGTGATGTAGCGGGCGGCATCGCTGGCTAGAAACAGGATCGTCCCGACGAGATCTTCGGGCTCCATTGCGTGGCCGAGCGGATTGCGGATCAAGCGCTCGTGCAGCTCGGCCGCCGTGCGGTGGCTCCGCGGCAGCTCGGTGTTGATGATGTTCGGACAGATCGCGTTGGCCGTGATCCCGTCGGGCCCGAGCTCGCGCGCGAGCGCCTTGATGAAGCCGACGATGCCGGCCTTCGACGCCGCGTAATGCGCGCCGGCGATCCCGCCGGTGTGCGCGATGCCGGAGGCGATGCTGATGATGCGGCCGCTTTTTTGCGCGCGCATCGATGGCGCGAAGGCGCGGCAGCAGAGGAAATTGCCGCCGAGGTTCACATCCAGGACGCGGTCCCAATCGTCCTCCGACATCTCCGTCACCCGCGCCTGGGGGAAAATGCCCGCGTCATTGACGAGGATATCTATCTGATTAAAGCGGCCGAGCGCCTGTCCCGCGAGATTGTCGACGGACCTCTCGCTCGCGACGTCGGTCTCGACGGCGAGCGCCTGGACACCGAGCGCGCGCGTTTCGCCCGCAGCGGCTTCGGCCTTGCCCCCTTGGAGATCGGCGATGACGACGCTCGCGCCCTCGCGCGCGAGGCCGAGCGCGATCGCGCGGCCGATTCCCTGCGCGCCGCCGGTGATCACCGCGGTCTTGCCTTGAAGTCGCATCGAGGTCACGGCGTCACCCAGCCGCCGTTCACGTGCAGCGTCTGCCCGGTCATGCACGCGCTTGCGGCGCTCGTGAGAAAGTAAAATGCCTCGGCCATGTCTTCCGGCGTGCCGTTCCGCCCGAGCGGAATTTCCGCCGCGCGCTTTTGTCTCAGCTCCGGGTCCCAGCCTTCCAAGACGCGCGGCGTGTCGGTCGGACCCGGCGCGACGACGTTGACGAGCACGCCGTAGGGCGCGAGCTCCAGCGCGAGCGATTTGCTGAAGCCGATGATTCCCGCCTTCGACGCCGAATAGGGCGTACGCAGCGGAGAGCCGGTGACGCCGTAGTTGGATGCCGTGTTGACGATGCGACCGCGCTTCTGCCCGATCATGATCGGCGCGGCCTCGCGGCAAAAGAGAAAGGTGCCTTTAAGATTGATGTCGAGGACCTCTTTCCACTCCGCCCAGCTGAGCTCCTCGATCCGTTTTCGATGGATGGCGCCGCCGGCGATGTTGGCGAGTATGTCGAGCCGGCCGTGGCGCTCCACAACGCGCGCGACGGCGGCTTTGACTTCCGCCGAACGCCGCACGTCGACGCGCGCGGCGTCGGCGCGACCGCCGCGGGTACGGATTTCACGGCATGCCTCCGCCGCGCCTTTCTCATCCCAGTCGACGATCTCGACGGCGATGCCCTCGGCGGCGAGTTTGAGCGCGACGGCGTGGCCGATGCCGTTGCCGCCTCCCGTGACGAGCGCTACCTCCGACACTGCCTACTTGCCTTCGTAGATTTTTTGGATGTCGCCGGCGTAAAGCTCCTGGACGGCCTTGCGGTCGATCTTCACTTTGAAGCCGGTCACGCTTCTGACGCGCTCGGGAAAATTCCCATTGACGATCGCGATATCGCGGATGCGCTCGTGTTCGTCGAGATGGCGGTTGATCTCCTCGACGCGGCGCATGATCGCCTGGCGCGCGTCCGCGTCCGTCACCGCGGCGGCCGACTTGCCGAGCGCCGCGGCGATCGCGTCGATTTCCGGGACAGCCAAGGCGGCCATGAACGGCTTACGGTCGCCGAGGAGGAGCGCCTGGCGGATCAGCGCGTCGCCCTCGAGGAGTATCTCGAGGTGGCGCGGATCGATGTTCGAGCCGTCGGTGCAATAGAAGACGTCTTTTTTCCGCCCGACGATCCGCAGCGTGCCGTCGGATTCGATCGCGCCGAGATCCCCGGTGTGAAACCAGCCGTCGGCATCGAGCACCTCGTTGGTCGCACGAGCGTCATTGAAATAGCCGCGCGTGACGGTCGGTCCGCGGACGAGGATTTCGCCGTCCTCGGCGATGCGGATCTCGATATTCGCGAACGGCTTGCCGAGATTTCCCGGCCGGTTCTCGCCGATGCCGGAGAGCGTCACCCCGCCGCATTCCGTGGAACCGTAGGAACCCAGCAGCGGCACCCCCACGAGCTCGAAGAAGCGCATGATTCGGGGCGCCATCGGCGCTCCGCTGTAGGTGATGTATTTGATCCGGCCGCCGAGCGCGCGCCGGACCGATTCTCTGAGGCTTCGCTTGAGCTCGTCGAAGCGCGCCGCCGCGGCGGCGTCGAGCGCGCCGGCTTCCGCGCGCCGGCGGTCGAGCCGCTCCAGCTCTGCCCATTGCGCGGCGTTCTCGCCCGCCGCTAAAAGCGCGGCCCAGATCTTCTCCATCACGCGCGGCACGATCGTCATCGACGTGGGCGACAGCGCCGCGATGCTGGCGAGATCGACGTCGAGCTCGGTCGCCTCCAACATCGCCGTCGTCCGTCCCGTCGCCGCGCCCTTGTGAAAGCAGAACCGCCCGAGCAGGTGGTTCGTGGTCAGCACCATCGCCGCGACCTCGTCGGGCTTGCTGAGAACGATCGGGCCGCCGGAGGAAATATTGGAGAGTATATTCTTCTGCGTCTTCATGACGCCCTTGGGATCGCCCGTCGAGCCCGAAGTGTACATGATCGTCGCAAGATCGTCTTCATGGACCCCCTCGAGCATCTTCCTCAGCTTCTCCTCGGGAGCACGCCGGCCGCGGGCGCGCAGATCGTCAAAGGAGATCGTGTTCGGCAGCGCGCCGCCAATGCCCTTGAATGTTATGATATGTTCGAGG
Organism: Verrucomicrobiia bacterium; assembly: GCA_035495775.1. GTDB lineage: Bacteria > Desulfobacterota > Binatia > UBA9968 > UBA9968 > JAJPJQ01. Next base: position 114,489 of record DATJFG010000033.1, read on the forward strand.
CCGGGCAGTTGGCCTTTCATGTTGAGCAGTCTGCCGGCTGCGGTCTCGTCCTCGACGAACGCCGCGCGCGCGCCGGCATGGGCGAGTTGCTTGAGCAACGTGAGCTCCGACAGGCGCGAGGAGATCACGACATTGGCCAGTCCCGACGCGAGCGTCGCCAGGTCGGCGCAGAGCCACGCAAGGCTGTTCTCGCCGATAATCGCCACACGGTCGCCGGCGCGAAGCCCCAGCGCATCGAGGCCGAGCACCGTCTCGCGCACCATCTCGCCGAAGTCGCGCCAGGAAATCTCCTCGAAGCGCCCGGCGCTCTGAAGCTTGAGAAACGTCTGTCCGCCCAGCTGAGCCGCGCGATGGAAAAAGACTTCGCCCAGATGGCGATAATTCGGCTCGGTGTGGCTCATGGGATGGGAGTGAACAAGCCCGGATCGTACTTCGAGCGGCCCGGCTTCTCGATGGACTTGAGACCGCGGATATCTTCGCGGTGATCGTAGGCGTACAAAACCGCGTCGGCCACATCGTCCATATGTTCTTTTAAATATCGCCGCGCCGGCACCGCGAGACGAAGGAGGTCGACGCCGCGCTCGATCTGTCTCCGCGTGAGCGGCGGCCCTTTGGTCGCGCGCACGCCGGAGACCGCGTAGAGAAAAGCCGCCAGCGCTTCCGCCGGGTGCCGCTCGGGCGGCATCTCGGGTAAAAATTTTCGCGTGTCGATAAACACGCCGTGCCCGCCCGCGGGACGCAGGACCGGCACGCGCTCGGCGAGTCTTCGCCATAGATGTTCGACCTGGCGCACGCGGCTGGCGACGTACTCCGGCGTGGAAAATATTTCCGCGAGCGACAAGGAGAGACTTGCAAGTGCGTTCGGCGGCGGCTGTCCGCCGTCCAACAACTGCTGAAAGGATGCCCGGTGGTAGCTCTTTTCATCGCGCGTCGCAATGAAGCCGCCGACCGGCACGAGAAAATCTTTCAGCGCGCTCATGGTGAGGCCGTCGGCGAGTGCGCAGGTTTCGCGCGCAATCTCTTGGATCGAGCGCTCTTGGTACCCCGGCTCGCGCTGCTGGATGAAGTAGCTGTTTTCTAGAATGCGGCAGCCGTCGAGAAAGACCGGAATCTTATGTTTTTCGGCAATCGCGCGCACGCCACGGAGGTTCGCTAGTGACACGGGGTGGCCGCCCGCGGAGTTGACGCACACTTCGACGTAAATACAGGAAATCTTCTCTGCGCCCTGCTCGCCGATAACTTTTTCGAGCTTATCGAGATCGAGATCGCCCTTGAAAGGCTCGTCGGAAAAAAGATCGTCAGCCTTTTCCGCGATGACGTCGATGACCTTTCCCCCGTTCGCATCGATATGATAGCGCGTGGAAGGAAACAGCATGTTGCCCGGCACGACCGTGCCCTGCCGGACATTGATCTTCATCCATACCCGCTCGGCCGCGCGCCCCTGGACGCACGGGACGACGAAGGGAAAGCCGAAGATCTCGCGAAACCGGCGGACGGCATCGGACCCGGCTGAATCCTTGTCGGTTCCCGGCACATTGCCGGCGACCGAGGCCGCCGCCTGCGCGACGCTCGGCGCGCCCATGCCGCTGTCGCTCTGGAGATCGATGTAGACCAGGTCGGCGGAGATCAGCTCGCTATTATGACTGGCGCGCTCGAGCTCCGCCTCGCGCTCGGCGCGCGTCGTGCGACGGATCGGCCGCGCCACCGCGATGTCATAGGGGACCGAGAAGCCTATTTCGGTAAGGCTCTTCATTTTTTCCTAAGGGAATCCGCCGGACCTGCCGGCTCAGTCGTCGAGCGCGTCAGTCTTTATTTTCGGGCTGGAGCGTTGATGATTGCTTAGCGCTTTTCTCCGCCAGCAGCGCCGCCGCCTTGGCGACGATTTTTCTTTCCGTCGGATAAGAGATTTGTTTCTCGGCTTCCGCCATGGAAAACCAGCGGACTTCGTCGACTTCCTGATCGTGGCGCGAGACGTCGCCTTTCAAGTAGCGGAACAAATAAAAATAAACGCGCTTAAAAATCCGGACCGTCTCGCCCCCGTCTCCCTTTTGGGTGTACCAATAGGTGATATCGTCCAGTTTTGCAACTATTTTGCCTTCGAGACCGGTCTCCTCGCGCACCTCGCGGAGCGCCGTGTTCTGCAGCGACTCACCCTCTTCGACCTGACCTTTGGGAAGTCCCCAGCGGTCGCGCACGCGGATAAGCGCGACTTCGACATCGGCTTTAAATTTGCGATATATGACGCCGCCGGATGAAATCACCCGGACCGTAGGAGCGCCGGCGGCGGATTCACTTTTTCGCGAGCTCTTCATCGAGCCACTTAAGATAGGGTTCGGCGCCTTCGACGATCGGCAGCGCGACGATCTCGGGCACGGAATAGCTGTGGAGCGCGGCAACTCTCTGCTTCAGTCGATCGAAAAGATCACGGCGGCTTTTGATGATGAGCAGCACTTCCTCCGCGGTTTCGACCTTCCCCTCCCAACGATAGATGGACCGAACACCGCCCACGCGGTTGACGCAGGCGGCGAGGCGCTCTTCGACGAGCGCGCTCGCGATGCGCTCGCCCTCATCCGCCGATCCGACCGTTACGTACACCACGACGAACTCGGTCATACTCGTGAGTTTACAACCGAGGTTCTGCGGCAGTCAATGTGGGCTTTTCGGCCGCTGAAGCGGCGCCGGGCGGCGGGGGCTTATTTGCCCCGACTCAAGACGCTGAGAACGTCTTTGATCGTTTTCGTCTTTTCGCGATTCTTCCCGTGCAGGAGCTTTCTCAGCTTTTCAACCCAAAGCTCCTCGTCGGTTTTCTTCCTGGCGCCGCGCCCGGCACGGCCGTAGCGCGCCGGCTGCTCGGCGACATAGCCCGCGCCCGCCCGGCTTTCGCTGCCTAAGAGCAGCCAGTCGACGCTTTTTCCCGAGAGCTTGGCGATCCGGAGTAAAATGCGCGCGGTCGGGACATGGCCGTTGAGACACTTGGAAACCGTCCCCTGAGGAATTTTTGCGCGGCGGGCGAACTCGGTCGGATTGACGCCCATCGAGTCGACGATTTGCGCGAAGCGCGCCGAAAATTGTTTGTTCATTCGTTTAGGAATGTTTCGCTAAAAATGGTTGAAGAAATTATAGAAATCCCGATGCTCCGCGACGACTTTCTGTCATGCTAGCAATGCACCGGGATAAAATCAACATCCATGGCATGGTTTCACGACGCTTCGCGTTTCTCTGGCGATCGCGTATCATGGCGAAGTCGGTCGAGTCGCATGAAGACAAAGGAGGAGATCCGCCGAGCCGTTTGGCGTCTGTTGCGCGACAGAAAGGCCGCGCGCTTCCCCGGCGCCGAGGGGCGCATTCCAAATTTTGTCGGCGCCGAGGCGTGCGCAAAGTTTCTTTCGGCCCTATCGGTCTGGAACAAGGCGAAAGTGGTCAAGATCAATCCCGATTCGCCGCAGCGCGCCGTCCGACAAAGGGCCCTGGAAGAGGGAAAAATCCTTTACATGCCCGCGCCGCGCTTGGCCGAGGCCAAACCCTTTATCGAGCTCGATCCCAAGCGTCTCAAAGTATCGCCGTACGCCGCCTCGTCGATCAAGGGCGCCTTTCAACACGGCCGCCCCGTCGCGCTCGAGGAAATGAAGAAGATCGACCTCATCGTCTGCGGCTCGGTCGCCGTCGACCTCGAAGGCAGGCGCGTCGGCAAGGGCGGCGGCTATTCGGATCTCGAGTACGCGCTGCTGCGCGAGGCGAAGAAGGTCGGCGCGCGAACGCCGATCATCACCACCGTCCATCCGCTGCAGATCGTCTCCGATGAAATTCCCATGACCGAGCACGACATCCCGCTCGACGCGGTCGTTACGCCGGAAACAGCGCTGACGCTTAAGCGCAAGCATGATAAGCCGCGCGGCATCTACTGGGACCTGCTGCCGAGCGACAAAATCGATGCGATTCCGGTTTTAAGGAACCATGCCCGGTGAGCCTGAATTTGAAAGGCCGCCCGAGGTGTGTTTTACTAGGGAGAATTTCCACGATATTTTTATGCAGAAGATCGATTTCGCCAAGGGGAACGGGCTCGTGCCCGTCATCGTGCAGGACTACCGGAGCCGGGAGGTCCTAATGATGGCTTATATGAACGAGGCGGCCTGGGAGAAGACCAAGAAAACCGGCAAGGCGCATTTTTACAGCCGCTCGCGCGGCGGCCTGTGGTTCAAGGGCGAAGAGTCCGGCCACTACCAAGAGGTGAAGGACATTCTCGTCGACTGCGACAACGATACGCTGCTCTTGCGGGTAAAGCAGATGGGCGGCGGCGCGTGCCACATGGGATACAAGAGCTGCTTTTATAGGAAGAAATCCGGCAGCGGCTGGAAGACCGCGGCGAAAAGAATTTTCGACCCGGCGAAAGTATATAAGAAGAGCGAAACGACCAAATGAAATCCGCCGCTCAACAAGAACTCAAGCTCGGGCTTCCCAAGGGGAGCCTCGAGTCGATGACGATCGAGCTGTTTAAAAAATCCGGCTGGAAAATCTCCACGACGAGCCGGAGCTATTTTCCATCCGTCGACGACAAGACGCTACGCTGCAGCCTCGTGCGGCCGCAGGAGATGTCGCGCTATGTGGAGAGCGGCACGCTCGACGCCGGCATCACCGGAAAAGACTGGACGATCGAGAACGACTCCGATATCGAGGTCGTCGCGGAAATGGTCTATTCCAAGACGAGCTTCAAGCCGACCTATTGGGTGCTCGCCGTGCCGCAGGATTCTGAGATCAAATCGATCGAGGAGTTGAAGGGCAAGCGGATCGCGACAGAGATGGTGAATTTCACCCGGCGCTATTTCGCCGAGCGGAAGATTCCGGTGGAAGTGGAGTTCTCCTGGGGCGTCACCGAGGCGAAGGCCGCCGAGGGACTGGTCGACGCGATTGTGGAGGTTACCGAAACCGGCACCACGATCCGCGCGCACGGCCTCAAGATCATCGCCGAGCTGCTGGAGTCGAGCCCCCAGCTCATCGCCAACAAGAAGGCCTGGCGCGATTCCTGGAAGAAAGAGAAGATCGAGCAGATCAAGATGTTGCTTCAGGGCGCGCTGTCGGCCGAGAACAAGGTCGGCATCAAGATGAACGTCACCGAGGCGGAGCTCGACAAGATCGTCAAGCTTATCCCCAGCATCACCGCGCCGACGGTCTCGCCGCTCTACGCGACCGCCGCGCTCCACGGCGTCAAATGGTTCTCGATCGAGAGCGTCATCGCGGAGGACGTCGTGCGCGATCTGATCCCGAAGCTGATCCAGAACGGCGCCGTGGGGATTATCGAATATCCGCTGAATAAAGTGATCTGAGAGATACGGCGCGGCGGGTGAAGGGGTGCGTCCGAAAAGCTAGTACAGCTCTTTCTGCTTCTCCTCCAGCTCTTCTTTTTCTTCTGGCTCGATCACGTAGAGGCCGTTCATCGTCTTGATCTTTTCCGGCTCGTAAAAGTACTTCGAAACCTCCGCGCCTTCTTCGAACTCGTACATCCGGATCGCATCCCACGGGCAGATCTTCTTGTCCAGGCGGTCCTCGGACTCCGTGCCGACCAGCTGGAGCTGGAATTTCTTCGGCATTTTGTCGGCTTCGATGGGCTTTTTCGCGCTGTCGTAAAACCTGCCGCCGTATTCGTAGAAGATCTCGCCGGTCTCCTTGTGCTGGTGAATCTTGGTGAGATCGTCGCTGTAGCACATCTGACAGCCGATGCATTTATCGTTGTCGACCCACACGCGGTATGGCTTTAAGCCGCCCTGCGGGAGCTCTTCGTACAAAAGGTTGATGCAGCCGTCCACCGGGCAGTGCACCTCGCAGAGGGGTGAACCCGCGCAACTCGAGCAGTTCTCGTTCATCACGGCGAGAAGCGCCGTGCCCTTACGCTTTTTTGCCGTCGGGTCCGCCATCGAGTTCTCTCCTTGTGCGTAGGTAGCGGGAGTTCAAGTAAAGCAAGAGCGCCGCCACGAGCAGCACCCAATAATAGTGTACCAGCTTCACCTGCCCCCATTCCAGCCAGTAAACGAAATTGGGGGCGCGCGCGATGAGCCGCTTGAGCGTCCCTTCGGCGGCGGAATAATCGCGCATCTCACGCTGCGCCTCCGCGAGGCCGTAAAGCGCGCCCTCGTCGTTGGGATTGCTCTTCAGCGCCTGCTCGAACTCTTTGCGCGCCTCGCGCCATTTTTTCTCCTCGGCGTAGACCCAGCCGAGATTGCTGCGCGCCTCGCTGTACCCGGGACGAAGCTCAACCGCGTGGTTGAAGCTGGCGGCGGCCTTATCGAGCTCGCCCGCTTTCTTGTAAGCGACGCCGAGGTTGTTGTGCGCCTCGGCGAGATCGGGCTTCAGCTCGACGACCTTGGCGTAATCGGCGGCGGCCGCGGCATAATCGCGCTTGACCTCGAGCTCGATCCAGCCGCGGAGCGTCCGCGCCTCGACGTGATCGGGATCGAGGCTGAGAGTTTTTTCGACTTCCGCCGCCGCCCTTTGCGCGTCGCGCGTCCGCAAGGCCGCCAGCGCGACAAAAAGATGCGGGTCGGGCTCGCGCGGATATTTTTGCGCGACGCGGCTTAACAGCTCCTGCGCTTCCTGGCTTTTGCCTTCGGCGAGATATTTTCTGCCGAGCTCCCAATCGGGGTCGCGAACGAGTGCCGTGTCTGCGGCGAAGGCGGCGGACGCACAAAGGCCCACGACTCCCAGGAGCGCCGCCGCCCAGGAACGCCGCATGCTATTTCCACATCTCTTCTGGAATTTCGTCCTTTCGTCCTTCTTCGATGAGCTTGTCGTTACGAAAGGCCTGCTTGAGGCCGATCCAGGTGAAGAAGAGGACGAGAAGCAGCATCCCGACGATCGGAATGTTGTCGGGCTTGGTCACGATCTCTAAAAAGTTATGTAATCCACTCGGCTCGGGCATAGAATCAACACCGCCTTTTCACAGGTAAATATTAGAAAGCAGTGCTCAAGTCAAACCTAGCTTTCGCCGGGCCGAACATGCTAGGAATTGAGCAGGAGGTCGCCTGAAAAATACGATTTCGATGACGGATCTCAGCGGCAAAATCGCGCTGGTCACGGGCGGCGGAACGGGGATCGGCAAAGCGATCGCCGAAGCGCTGGCCGAAAGCGGAGCGCGCGTCGCCGTGGCGTCGCGCAATCCTTCGCATCTTCAATTCGCGAAAGCGGACGGTTCCTTTATAGCGATCGAAATGGACGTGCGCAATAAGGCGCAGGTCCAGACCGGCGTTGGTAAAATCAGCGAGCGTTTGGGACCCATCGATATTTTGATCAATAATGCCGGCGTTTCGGGCCTGACGACGATGGACGATCCCGAAGACGGCCGCTGGCGCGACATCATCGAGACGAACCTCACCGGCTCGTATCTGGTGACCAAGGAAGTTCTGAAGTTTATGAAGAACAATACCCACGGCCGGATCATCAACGTGTCGTCGGTCCTCGGGAAGTTCGGCGTGCCCGGCTATGCCGCATACTGCTCCGCGAAGCACGGCATCATCGGCTTCACGCGCGCCGTCGCGCTCGAAGTCGTCGGCCGCGGCATCACCGTGAACGCGATCTGCCCCGGCTGGGTCGAGACCGACATGGCGCGCCAGGGGATCGAGGAAAGCGCCGCCTTCGAAGGCATCACCGCCGAGGCTTTCCGCAAACGCGCGGTCGAGATGGTGCCGATCAAAAGATTCCTCGACGCCGATGAAATCGCAGGGCTCGTGCTTTATCTCGTCTCGAAGAAAGCGTCAGGAATCACGGGCCAGGCGATCAACATCTGCGGCGGGCAGACGATGGTTTGAGCCGCCTCGGCTCTGCGCGCAGCGAAACTCGTGAACGAAAATATCCTCGAAATTCATAATCCGGCGACCGGCGCTAAGCTCGCGGATGTGCCCGCCGCCTCCGTCGAAGACGTCCGGCGCGCCATCGAGGACGCGCGCGCGGCGCAAGCCCGCTGGGCGCAAAAAAGCTTTGATGACCGCGCGGAGATCCTCTATCGCTACCGCGATCTTTTGATCGATCACCAGGAAAAGATGGCCGATCTCGTCACCGGCGAGACCGGCAAGCCGCGCAGCGAGGTTTACGGCAACGAGCTGTTTTATCTCTATGACGCGATCGGATTCTGGGCCAAGCATGCGGTAAAGTACTTGAAGCCCGAAAACATCCGGCCCCATCTCTTCAAAAGCAAGAAGGTCGTATCGATTTATAGCCCGATCGGCGTCGTCGGCGTCATCGGGCCGTGGAATTTTCCCCTCGTGCTCACGATCGGCGACGCGGTCCCGGCGCTGATGGCGGGTAACGCAGTGATCATCAAGCCGTCGGAGCTGACGCCGCTTTCCGCCCGTTTCGCCGCCGAGCTGGCGGAAAAAGCCGGCTGGCCGGAAAAGCTCCTGCAGGTCCTGCCGGGCTACGGCGCCACGGCCGAGGCGCTGATCGACCATGCCGACATGATCTTGTTTACCGGCAGCGTCGAGACCGGCAAGAAAGTAATGCGCCGGGCGGCCGAGCGGCTCATTCCGGTCGCGCTCGAACTCGGCGGCAAGGACGCCATGATCGTGCTCAAGGACGCCGACCTCGACCGCGCGGCGGGCGCGTGCGTCTGGGGCGCGCTCATGAACTCGGGCCAGGTCTGCACCTCGATCGAGCGCGTCTATGTCGAGGAAGCGGTCTACCAGCCGTTCGTCGATCGGGTCCTCGAACGGGTCCGGAAACTCCGCCAGGGGCCGAGCGAAGCCGTCGTCGAGCTCGGCAGCATGACTTCGTCGGCCCAGCTCGACAAGGTCGCGGCGCAAATCCACGACGCCGTCGACAAAGGCGCTAAGATCTTGCATGGGGGGAGAAAAAATCCGAGCCTGAACGGCTTTTATTACGAGCCGACCGTGCTGGTCGACGTCGACCATCGCATGAGCGTCATGACAGAAGAGACGTTCGGTCCGGTGATTCCGATCATGAAGGTCTCCGACGCGGAGGAAGCGATCCGGCTCGCGAACGATTCTCGCTATGGACTCGACGGCAGTGTGTTTACCGCCGACCGCGAACGTGGCCGGCTGATCGCCGAAAGGATTGAAGCCGGCGCGGTCTGTGTGAACGACGGGCTGGTTAATTTCGTCATTACGGAGGCACCGATGGGGGGCGTCAAGCAAAGCGGCATCGGCAGACGCCACGGCGTGGAAGGCATTCGAAAATACTGCCGGCAAAAGACCATCGTCATCGACCGTTTTGGGATGAAGAGCGAGCCAAATTGGTTTCCGGCATCCAAGCTTAAAACTCAGGCCGTGCGCTCCGCGCTCAGGCTTTTCTATCGGTCGGGATGGAGCAATAAGCTCTTCGGATGGCGGCGCGGCGCAGGTTGAAATTAAGATCAAAAGCTATTGACTTAAATATCGATTGAGGCAATATCACCAGAACCGGACAGACCAGTCCCGGGTCCGGGTTCTACGAAGGAGAATCTATGAGCAAAGATTTACGGAGCTTTATCGCTCAGGAAGAAAAAAAACATCCGGGTTCCGTACTTCACGTTAAAGACCCGATCGATCCCAACAAGCACGAGACGATGGCGTATCTGAAGCATCTCGACCAGCGCGGCGAGCAGAAAATGGTTTGGTTCGAGAACATCGTCAACTTAAACGGCGATGCGACGCCCTTCACGCTTTTTTATAATCCCTGGGTTACGCGCCACTACGTCGCCGACTCGCTCGACATGAACGATCTCAGAGCGCCGATGGACGTGAGCCTCGAGGTCGCTCGCCGCGAGCTTCGCAAGGGCGAGATCGAGGCCGTCGCGCCGTCCCGGGCGCCGTGCAAGGAAGTCGTCAAGAAGGGCGGCGAGGCCGACTTGAGGACGCTGCCGATTCCCATGCACCAGAAAGACGACATCGGCGCCTATCTCACGATGGTCTGCGTGATGAAAGGCATGGACAAGGATTTCTACGACATCACGTTCACCAAAAATATGTATTTCGGGCCGCGCCGCATGAGCTTCTCGGCCCATCCGCACCACCATCTCGAGGCGATGACGACGGAATACGAGAAGCATAACCGCCGCGCGCCGGTCGTCGTCGTCCTCGGGCATCATCCCGCGTTTTTCCTCTCGTGTTGCGCGATGACGCCGTACGGCAACAACGATTATATGACCGCGTCGGGCTTTTTGGGCGAGCCGCTCAGGATGACACCGTCGGAGACCTGGGGCGAGGATTTTCTCGTGCCGGCCGATGCGGAAGTCGTCATCGAGGGCGAAGTGCCGCCCAACATGCGCGAGTCGCAGAATCCCTTCGGCGAGATCCTCGGCTATTATCAGGGCGAGATGAAAATGCCCGTGATCGAAGTCACGGCGATCACCTATCGAAAAAACGGCATCGTGGAGGACTTCTGGCCGGGCCAGATGGACCATTGGAATCTCGGCAGCATCCCGAAAGAGGGCAGCGTCTATAACGTCATCAAAAAGAATGTCCCGGGCATCAAGGCGATTCACCTGCCCGCCTCTGGCTGCGGCCGCCTCATCTGCTACATCTCGATCAAGAAGGAATTCATCAACGATCCGAACAAAGCGGCGATGCAGGCGTTCGTCGAGATGCCGAACCTAAAACTCTGCGTCGTCGTCGACGACGACATCGACGTCTTCAATGAGCGCGAGGTCATGTGGGCAGTGAGCACGCGGACGCACTGGGACAAGGACATCGAGATCGTGCGCAAGGTACAGAGCTTCCGCGGCTGGCTCGGCGACGCGGTCGCCATGATCGATGCGACCAAACCGCTCAAGGGGGAATTCCCAAAGCGCAACGAGATTCCCGAAGAGGCGCTGCAACGGGTGAGCCGGTTCTTTAAGTAGGGGGGAAGATGGAAAAGTGGGTGCCGATCTTCTGGATCGTGGGACTCTGCGTCGCTTTTTTCGCGGTGCTGATGATCATGGACTATCTGAAGATGAAAAGAAAAAAGCCCGACCACAGGATCCGTTAACTTGATATCTATGCATCGATGAACTCGAACGTCATTCCCGGACTGAAGCTTTTAAAAAGCGGCAAAGTGCGCGAGATGTACGATCTCGGCGACCAGCTCTTGATGGTCGCCTCCGACCGCATCTCGTGCTTCGATGTCGTCCTACCGACCGAAATCCCCGAGAAGGGAAAAATCCTGACCGCGCTCTCGGCCTACTGGTTCAAGGCGATGGAAGACATCATCCCGCATCACCTTGTCACCACCGACGTGACGAAATTTCCCGCCGAGTGCCGGGCGCACAGCGGGCTGCTCGAGGGTCGCAGCATGCTGGTGAAGCGCACCGACCCTGCGCCGGTCGAGTGCATCGTGCGCGGCTATCTCGTGGGATCCGGCTGGAAGGAATATCAGGAGACCGGCAAAGTCTGCGGCATCCCGCTCGCGGCGGGACTGGTCGAGGCCTCGCGCCTGGACGAGCCCATCTTCACGCCGTCGACCAAGGCCGAAGTCGGCGAACACGACATCAATATCGATTTCAATAAGATGGTCGACATGGTCGGCAGAAAATACGCCGAGCAGCTCCGTGACTCGAGCCTTGCGATTTATGTCCGCGCGCGCAAGATGGCCGAAGAAAAAGGCATCATCATCGCCGACACCAAGTTCGAGTTCGGCGTGCGCGACGGAAGACTGATCCTGATCGATGAGGTTTTGACGCCCGACTCTTCGCGCTTCTGGCCCATGGAAGGCTACCGTCCGGGCAGTTCGCCCGAGAGCTTCGATAAACAGTACGTCCGCGACTATCTCGTCTGCAGCAACTGGGACCCGAACAACCCGCCCGACCTGCCGCCGGAAGTGATCCGCAAGACGCAGAATAAATACGCCGAGGCGCTGCGCCGTCTCACCGCGAAGAACTAGCCTTATCCATCTGCAAAGACGCGCCTGAAGGCCGGAAGTGATCACCTTCCCCCCGGAACACGACTTTGCACTGTTTCTTCTGCAGCTCTCGATCGTCCTTTCGTTCGTGCTCGCGCTCGGCGGTCTGTTCCGCCGTATAGGACAGGCCGCCGTCGTCGGCGAGATCTGCGCCGGCGTGATTCTCGGTCCATCCGGTCTCGGCTTCGTCGCCCCTGGCATCTTCAATACGATCTTCGCTCCCGGCAGCACACAGATCCTCGGCAGCGTCGCCTGGCTCGGCAGCATCTTTTTGCTGTTCGCCGCGGGCATGGAGGTGGACCTCGATCTCCTGACGAAAAAACGCGGCGTCATCCTGAACACCAGCGTCTTCGCGATCGGAGTTCCTTTTGCTCTGGGTCTCGTCTTCGGCATCTTCGTGCCGGACGCCCATCTGGTTGATCCCGAAAAGCGCTGGATCTTCGTCCTGTTCGCCGCGACCGCGATGTCGATATCGGCGATCCCGCTAGTCGCCAAAGTCCTGATGGATCTCGACCTCCTCAAGCTGGAGGTCGGGCAGCTGATCATCGGGGCCGCCGTGGTCAACGATATCGTCGGCTGGCTTTTCTTCGCTACGCTGTTGAGCCTCATGACCGGCGGAGTCGTCGGCGGAGGCTCCGTCGTCTGGATCGTCGCGCTGACGTTGGTATTCACCGCTTTTTGCCTGACGCTCGGCAGAAGATTGGTGAGCCAGCTGTTTGCCGGCGTAAGGCGCCTCGGCGTCGAACGCGAAGGCGTGCTCGGCATCGCGCTGCTGATCGCGTTTATCTGCGCCGCGTTCACGCAGTGGATCGGCATTCATGCGGTGTTCGGCGCATTTCTCGCCGGCGCCATGGTCGGCGCCACGGGAGATATCAAAGACAGCCTGCACTGGTCGCTGCGCGATTTCGTCTTTTATCTATTCGCGCCTATATTCTTTGCGTCGATGGGCTTGCGCGTTAATTTCATCGCGAATTTCGACGCTCCGCTCGTCCTCTCGATGGTCGCGATCGCCTGCGTCGGCAAAGCGGCGGGCGCCGCGTCCGGCGGCTTGGTCGGCGGCCTCACGCGCCGGGACGCGCTGACGGTCGGCTTCGGTCTCATGCCGACCGGCGCGATGGGACTTATTCTAGCTTTCCTCGCGCTCGAAAATGGGCTGATTAAAGAATCGATTTTCGTCGGCCTCACGGCCGTGGCGATTGTCACCTCATGGCTGAGCGGACCGCTGATCCAATGGGCGAGAGGGAACGCCAAGGCGACCGAATAGGATGCGGTGTCGAAAAGTTAGTCGCGGCTCGCTTCCCGGATCGCGCGACGGATGAGTCTGAATGCGCGACTAAACGGATAATCGTGCGGGATATGGATGAAGCCGCAGCGGACTTCCGGATAGTTCCGGTGAAGATAATCTAAACCTATGTACATCAAAAAGTTGCAGACATAATCTCCAGCATCACTTGATATTTCCGCGGCCCCATCGAAAGTTGCTTTATTGATTTGCAGCGTCGCTTTGAGCGATTTCGGTCCGCCGCGACGGATCGCCCTGCCCTTCTCTTCCTTGTTGTTTCGCCTTCGATTCATCGCACGCCGCTCGATCCTGAGCTTGGTTCCCGACGAGCATTGCCCCAGGCCGAGAATGACGCCAGGATTATTTTTCCGAATCGCGGCGATGAATTGAGCTTTGTTGAAGCGAACGGGAAAAACGATCTTCTTGAGACTGGCCGAGCGCGGGAGCTTTCGTACGATTTTACTCGTGATGTTCGATTTGAATTGTTTGTACGTTCCGAAGCCGTAGACGAGGAGGCGCATATAAACGTAGGGGCGGGTTGCAAACCCGCCCCTATATTTTCCATTCTACGTAGAACGAGTCCCGATTATTCTTTCCCCGCCGCCTTGAACTCGATCGGCGCACTCTCGGACGCCGAGGGTTCAACGTAAATCTCGGCGCCCGATTTTTTGAACTGCTCGGACTTCTCTTTCATGCCGGCCTCCAGCGCGGCGGCCTCCTCGATGCCCTTCTGCGCGGCGTAGTCGCGCACGTCCTGGGTAATCTTCATCGAGCAGAAATGCGGGCCGCACATCGAGCAGAAGTGGGCGAGCTTGGCGCCCTCGGCCGGCAGCGTCTCGTCGTGGAAGGAGCGCGCGGTGTCGGGATCGAGGCTCAAGTTGAATTGATCCTCCCAGCGGAACTCGAAGCGCGCGCGCGAGAGCGCGTCGTCGCGCGCCTGCGCGCCGGGATGGCCTTTCGCCAGATCCGCGGCGTGCGCCGCGATCTTGTAGGCGATCACGCCGTCCTTCACGTCTTTTTTATCCGGCAGGCCCAAATGTTCCTTCGGCGTCACGTAGCAAAGCATCGCCGTGCCGTACCAGCCGATCATCGCCGCACCGATCGCGCTCGTGATGTGATCGTAGCCGGGCGCGATATCGGTCGTCAGCGGCCCGAGTGTGTAGAACGGCGCCTCATGGCAGAGTTCGAGTTGCTTGGTCATGTTCTCATGGATGAGATGCATCGGCACGTGGCCGGGCCCTTCGATCATCACCTGCACGTCGTGCTTCCAGGCGATCTTGGTGAGCTCGCCCAGCGTCGCGAGCTCGCCGAACTGCGCCTCGTCGTTGGCGTCCGCGATCGACCCGGGACGAAGGCCGTCGCCGAGCGAATACGAGACATCGTAGGCCTTCATGATCTCGCAGATCTCTTCGAAATGGGTGTAGAGGAAATTTTCCTCGTGATGCGCGAGACACCATTTCGCGAGGATCGAGCCGCCGCGCGAGACGATGCCGGTAACGCGCTTCGCCGTCAGCGGGATGTAGCGGAGCAATACCCCGGCATGGATCGTGAAATAGTCCACGCCCTGCTCCGCCTGTTCGATCAGCGTGTCGCGATAAATCTCCCAGGTGAGCTCCTCCGCCTTGCCGTTCACTTTTTCCAGCGCCTGATAGATCGGCACGGTGCCGATCGGCACCGGCGAGTTGCGGAGAATCCACTCGCGCGTCTCATGGATGTTGTCGCCGGTGGAGAGGTCCATCACGGTGTCGGAGCCCCAGCGGATCGCCCAGATCATCTTCTCGACCTCTTCCTCGACCGAGGACGCGACCGCGGAGTTGCCGATGTTGGCGTTGATCTTGACGAGGAAGTTGCGGCCGATGATCATCGGCTCGCTCTCCGGATGGTTCACGTTCGCCGGAATGATCGCGCGGCCGCGCGCGACCTCGTCGCGCACGAACTCCGGCGTCACGTGTTTGGGAATCGACGCGCCGAAGCTCTGGCCGTGCGCGCCGTTGCCGTTCGAAAGCGCGGTCTCGCGCCCGATGTTCTCGCGGATCGCGATGTATTCCATCTCGGGCGTGACGATGCCCTTCTTCGCGTAATGCATCTGCGAGACGTTGCGCCCGGGTTTCGCGCGCAGTACCGCGCGGCGCGACGCTTCGGGAAAGCGCTCGGTGCCGTTGCTGCCGTTGTGGCGATAACTGCCTTTAATCTCCTCCGTGTCGCCGCGCGCTCCGATCCATTCGGCGCGCAGCGCCGCGAGCCCTTTTCGGAGATCGATCGTGGTATTCGGGTCGGTGTACGGGCCGGAGGTGTCGTAGACCGTCACCGGCGGATTCTCCTGGCGGCGGCCGTTCGGCGCGAAACCCTCGCGCGTCGGCGAGACGGCGATTTCGCGCATCGCGACACGCACCTCGCCGCCTCGCGCTGCTACGTAAACCTTGTGCGACGACGGCAGCGGCGCCGTCGAGATGCCCTCCGCTCCGGCCTGTCTATTCTTTCCGTTGGAACTCGCCATATGACCTCCTTGGAAGCTCGGCCCTCAGTAAGCCGGTGGTTCTCGCCACTGATTTAGCTGCATAAAAAAACCGTACCCGACTCGCCACCGACCGGTGGCCAGGGAATACGGTTTAAGTTCGTCCCTGATCGATATCAGGGACCGTGACTCTCACGCTTCCCTACGCCGGTGCTATCCGGATCAGGTTCAGAGGGTTGCCCGATTTCTTCGAGCTCTCAGTCCGTCCGACGGACACCCCTAGCAGTTGACTCTCCCGTAACAAATGCGTCCGGCCAAGTCAATCAATCGCGACGCAAATCCCGACGATAGCGGTCGACCGCCTCGTCGTAAAGCTTTTCCTTCCCCTCTTCGTCCAATTTTCGCGAGCGCTCGGTCAAGACCTTTTTGTCTTCGACGAAGTCCTGACGCGAAAAACCCAGATTGCCGGGATGAAGCCCGGTGTCCATGCGTATCGCGTCGCACGGGCAGGCTTCGACGCAAAAACCGCAATAAATGCAGCGCAGCGTATCAATCTCGTAGCGCACGGGGAATTTTTCCACCGGCTTGTCGGGGTACTCCCCGGCCTCGATGTAGATGCATTCCGCCGGGCAGGCCGTGGAGCAGAGAAAGCAGGCGGTGCAGCGCACGCTGCCGTCGTCTTTGAGCGTCAAGCGATGGCGGCCGCGAAAAGTATCGGGATAGGCGATGCGCTCCTCCGGATACTGGACGGTGATCGCCGCGGATTTGTCTTTGGCAAGGCCGAAGAGATGGAGAGTATGAATGCCGAGATTCCGCCAGAAGTGGTAACCGGTGACGAAAAGGCCGCGGACGACCTCGGGAAAATAGAGCCTCTCCCAGAGGCTCATATGCTCGACTCTTTGCATAGTGAACGAGGCTTGCGGAATCTCTATAGATTTATAATGGATTACACCGCCGGGTTCAAGGAAAGTTTTATCTTACTCGCTGTCGTAGCTGAGGATCGAAAAGACGCGGCAATTAAGTTTTTGGCGGCCCTTTAAAAAGGCGAGCTCGATGAGAAACGCGCACTCGGCGACCTCGGCGCCGAGACCTCGGACAAGCTCGCAGGCGGCCGAAGCGGTGCCGCCCGTCGCGAGAAGATCGTCCACAACCAGAACGCGCGCCCCCGGCTTGACGGCGTCGCTGTGGATCTCGAGCGAATCGGAGCCGTACTCGAGCTGGTAGCTCGCCCGGCGCGTCTCGTACGGCAGCTTGCCCGGCTTGCGCACGATGCAGAATCCCGAGCCGAGACGGTAGGCCAGCGCGGCGCCGATCGTGAAGCCGCGCGACTCGATGCCGAGAACCGCGTCGATTTTTTGGTTGTGGTAACGCTCAGCCAAAATATCGACGGCTTTGTGGAAAAGCGCGCCGTTCGCCAGCAGCGGCGTGATGTCTTTGAAGATGATCCCCTTCTTGGGGAAGTCGGGGATGTCGCGAATAGCCCGTCTTAGATCGGGATACTTCTCGTCCATCGCATGGAGGTATCACAAATAGGCGAGCTTCGGCAAATCATCCTTCGACGAGCTCAGTGCGAACATACCAGATGGTAATTATCCCCTTCGTGTTGAGCCTGTCGAAGAACGGATGAAATATTACATTTAGCCGCCCCAGACCTGCCGGGCGATTTCGACGACTCTTTCGAGCTTTCTTTTCTGATCGTCAGCCGTCACGAGGTTGCCGATCACGTCTGACGCGAAGCCGCACTGCGGGCTCACTGCGAGCTGTTCGATGGGAATGTAGCGGCTCGCCTGGTCGATGCGTTTCTTGAGATCGTCGATTTTTTCGAGCTCGGGGACTTTGGTGCTGACGAGTCCCAGCACGACGACTTTCCC
>DATJFG010000034.1:0-19660 GCA_035495775.1 Verrucomicrobiia bacterium
CGAAAAAGTTTTGGATGCGTCTTCTGACCCATGAGCTATTTGCTCCTCTCGTCTACAACCACGGTGATGTGCGCCAGCCGCTTGCGGATTTTCGTCGCGCGTCCCATGGCGCGCGGCATGAAGCGCTTCCACATGCCCGCGTCGCCGACTTCCACGCTCTTAACGTAGAGGTTGTCCACGTCGACGCTCTGCGTATTCTCGGCGTTCGCCACGGCCGATCTCAAAGTCTTGGCGACGAGATCCGCTGCGCGTTTGGGCGTGAACTTGAGCGTGCTCAACGCCTCTTCCACTCCTTTGCCGCGGATCTGATCGACCACCAGCCGCACTTTGCGCGGCGAGAGACGCACGAATCGGGTGACTGCGCGAGTTTCCATGATTTTATGATCCCGCCTTAGGCGGCGGGGCTCCCGGAGCCGCGCCGGGGGCCGCTCTCGGCGCGGCGCCCGGTGCCGCGGGCGGCGCGCCGGCGACGCCTTCCTTCGCCTCGCCTTTGCGGTCGCCCGAATGCATGTAGAACGTCCGCGTCGGGGCAAACTCGCCCAATTTGTGCCCGACCATGTTCTCCGTTACGAAAACGGGTATGAATTTTCGCCCGTTGTGCACGGCGAGCGTGTGGCCGACCATTTCCGGCGTTATCGTCGAGCGGCGCGACCACGTCTTGATCGCTCGCCTGTCTTTTCCCTGGCCCATCGCGTCGACCTTTTTGAGCAAATGCGGGTCGATGAAGGGCCCTTTCTTAACCGAGCGCGCCATTATCTAACCTCTCTCCGCTTCACGATGTATTTATCCGACGAGTGATTCTTTCTCGTTTTGTAACCTTTGGTTGGCTTGCCCCACGGAGTCATCGGGTGATTGCCCTTCGAGCGGCCCTCGCCGCCGCCGTGCGGATGATCGACGGGGTTCTTTGCGATGCCGCGCGTCCAGCCCCGCCGGCCGAGCCAGCGCGCGCGTCCGGCCTT
This sequence comes from Verrucomicrobiia bacterium, assembly GCA_035495775.1. Lineage (GTDB taxonomy): Bacteria > Desulfobacterota > Binatia > UBA9968 > UBA9968 > JAJPJQ01. Next base: position 960 of record DATJFG010000034.1, read on the forward strand.
GCCGAGCGCGACGTTTTCCTGCTCGAGATTGCCGACCTGGCCGACCGTCGCGCGGCATTCCGCCAGCACGTTGCGGAGCTCGCCGGAAGGGAGCTTCACGAGCGCATAGCCGGCTTCCTTCGCCATCAGCTGCGCACCGGCGCCAGCGCTGCGGACCATCTGCCCGCCCTTGCCGAGCTTGAGCTCGATATTGTGAATCACGGTGCCGACGGGGATGAGCTTCATCGGCAGGCAATTGCCCGGCTTGATATCGACGCCTTCATCTCCCGCCATGACCTTATCGCCGACCTTCAGCTGGTCCGGCGCGAGGATATAACGGCGCTCGCCGTCGGCATAGCAGAGGAGCGCGAGCCGCGATGAGCGGTTCGGATCGTACTCGATCGCCTCGACTTTCGCCGGCACACCGCGTTTGTCCCGTTTGAAATCGATCACGCGGAAACGCCTTTTGTGGCCGCCGCCGCGGTGATGGCTCGTCACGCGGCCGAGATTATTCCGTCCGCCGCTGCGTCTCAGCGGTTCGACCAGACCCTTCTCAGGTTTGGTCTTCGTAATCTCTTCGAAGCCTAAACCCGTGCGGAAGCGGATTCCGTGCGAAGTCGGATTATAAGTCTTAATTGCCATGGGAGTTTCTACGCTTTACGGCCGCGATCATGCGCCGCCGAAAAAGTCGATCTTGTCGCCTTCCTTTAAAGTTACGTAGGCCTTTTTCCACTCCGGGAGGCGGCCCGAGCTTCGGCCGACGCGCTTGATTTTTCCGAGATAGCGCGTCAGACGGACTTTCATGACCTTCACTTTGAACAGCGTCTCGACCGCGTGTTTCACCTCGATCTTGTTGGCGTCGCGCTTGACGCGAAACAGGATCTGATTCGTCTTCTCGCCGAGAAGGCTGCCCTTTTCGGTCACGAGCGGAGCCTGAATGATTTCCTGTGGCTCTCTCATGCCGCGAGCCTCTCTTCGATCAATTTGAGCGCCGGCTCGGTCATGATCAGGTGTTCGTAGCGCAGGAGATCATAGACGTTGAGTCCCTCGACGCGGAGCGCCTTCACTTTCGGCAGATTGCGCACCGAGAGCATCACCTTGTCGTCGTTCTCCGGCAGCACGATGAGCGCGCTTTTCACCTGCAGCTCGTCCAGCATCTGGCGTACGAGCTTGGTCTTCGTTTCCGCTAGATCGAAGCCGGCGAGGACGATGATTTTTCCTTCTTTCCGCTTGAGACTGAGAGCGGAAAGCAGCGCCTCGCGCCGCGCCTTTTTCGGCATGCGGTAGGAGTAATCCCGCGGCGTGGGGCCGAAGATCGTGCCGCCGCCCACCCAAATCGGCGAGCGTATCGATCCCGCGCGCGCCCGGCCGGTGCCTTTCTGGCGCCAGGGCTTTTTGCCGCCGCCGCGGACAAAGCCTTTGCTCTTGGTCGCCGCGCTGCCGGCGCGCTTGTTAGCCTGATGGGCCACCACGGCTTGGTGCAAGAGATGCGGCCTCGATGGAACGCCGAAAATCTCTTCTTTGAATTCCGGATTATTGACGACCTGGCTAGCCATGGCTTATTTTTCTTTCGCTTTTTCTGGCACCGGCGCTTGCGTCTTCTTGCGCCCCTTGGCGGCGCGGCGAATGACGACGACACCGCGCTGCGCGCCGGGCACCGAGCCCTTGATGAGCAGCAGATTCTCCTCGGACCTCACCTCGACGATTTCGAGATTCTGCACCGACACGTTCTCGTCGCCCCAGTGGCCGGCCATTCGCTTGCCTTTAAAAACACGGCCGGGATAGGAACGGTTGCCGATCGATCCGCCGTGGCGGAAATATTCGTGCGTGCCGTGCGAGCCGGGAAATCCGGCAAAGCTCCAGCGCTTGATGACACCGCTAAAGCCGTGGCCCTTGCTCACACCCGCGACATCGACGAAATCCCCCGACTTGAACAGATCGGCCGCTTTGACCTCTTGTCCAAGCTCGTACTCGCCGGCCTTGTCGGTGCGAAATTCTTTGAGTACTTCGAACGCGCCCTTGCCGGCCTTTTTGAAATGACCCTGTTCGGGCTTGTTGACGCGCTGCGCCTTGCGGCTGCCGAAGCCCAGCTGAAGGGCTTCGTAGCCGTCGCGCCCGGCATCCTTTTTCTGCACCACGACGCACGGCCCGGTTTGAATGACGGTCACGGGCACCACCGTGCCGTCCGCGCCGAACAATTGCGTCATGCCGATTTTTTTTCCCAGCAAACCGTTCATGTCTTCTCAATTCGTAGGCGTTATTGAAGCTTGATCTCCACGTCCACGCCGGCGGCCAAGTCCAGTTTCCCCAGCGCGTCGATCGTCTGCTGCGTCGGCTCGAGGATATCGAGCAAGCGCTTGTGGGTGCGGATCTCGAACTGCTCGCGCGACTTCTTATCGACGTGCGGCGAGCGGTTCACGGTGAACCGTTCGATGCGCGTCGGCAGCGGGATCGGTCCCGCCACGCGGCCGCCGGTGCGCCGCACGGTTTCGACGATCTCACCCACCGACTGGTCGAGCACGCGGTGATCGTAAGCCTTCAGGCGAATGCGAATCTTTTCGTTCATGGTCTTAAATCAGGGTCCGTTTGCATAGGGTTGCCCGCCTTGGCGCTGATCTCGTCCGAGATCGACTGCGGCACCGGCTCGTAGTGGCTGAACTGCATGGTATAGGTCGCCCGTCCCTGTGTCATCGAGCGCACGTCGGTGGCATAGCCGAACATCTGCGCGAGCGGCACCTGCGCACTGATGACTTGAGCCGTGCCGCGCGGCTCCATGCCGAGAATTTTTCCCCGCCGCGAACTGATGTTACCGATGACCTCGCCCATGAACTCCTCGGGCGTGACGACCTCGACCGCCATGATCGGTTCGAGCAGCACCGGCGAGGCTTTCTTGGCCGCTGCTTTGAACGCCATCGACCCGGCGATCTTAAAGGCGATCTCGGACGAATCGACATCGTGGTAGCTGCCGTCAAAGAGCGTAGCTTTGACGTCGACCACGGGATAGCCGGCGATCGGGCCGTTGTCGAGCGCCTCTTTGATGCCTTTTTCCACCGCGGGAATGTATTCGCGCGGCACCGTGCCGCCCTTGATCGCGTCGACAAACTCGAAGCCCGAGGCGGGCGGCTGTGGTTCCAGAGTGATATAAACGTGGCCGTACTGGCCGCGGCCGCCGGTCTGCCGGATAAACTTTCCTTCCTGCTCGACTTTGCGCCGGACGGTCTCTTTATAAGCGACCTGCGGTTTGCCGACGTTGGCACCGACGCCGAACTCGCGGACGAGACGGTCGACGATGATCTCGAGGTGCAGTTCACCCATGCCGGAGATGATCGTCTGGCCGGTCTCCTCGTCGGTACGAACGCGAAATGATGGATCCTCGGTCGTGAGCTTTTGCAACGACAGTCCCAACTTTTCTTGGTCGGCTTTGCTCTTGGGCTCGATGGCGATCGAGATGACCGGCTCGGGAAATTCAATCGCTTCCAAAATGATCGGCTTCTCTTCGTCGCAGAGCGTGTCGCCCGTGGCGCTATTTTTCAGCCCGACGGCGGCGGCGATGTCGCCGGCGTTGACCTCTTTGATCTCCTCGCTCTTGCGCGCGTGCATCTTGAGCAATCGGCCGATGCGCTCGCGGCGCATTTTTGTCGAATTATAGATGCTGGAGCCGGAGTTGAGTGTGCCCGAATAGACGCGGAAGAAGGTGAGTGTCCCGACGTAGGGATCGGTCATGATCTTAAAAGCGAGCGCAGCAAAAGGCGCGTCATCGTTCGGAAGCCTTTCTTCTTCTTGCTGATTATCGGGATTTTTACCGCGAACGGGAGGAATATCCAAAGGAGAGGGGAGATAATCGACGACGGCGTCGAGCAGCGGCTGGACGCCTTTATTTTTAAATGCCGCGCCGCAGATGACCGGTACGAGCTTCATCGACAAACCGCCCTTGCGGATCGCGCTGCGGATCTCCGCCTCGCTGATCGGTTTGCCTTCGAGATACTTGTCCATCAAGGCTTCATCGGAGTCGGCCGCCGCTTCGATCAACTTTTCGCGGTATTCATCCGCCTGGGCTTTGAGCGCGGTGGGGATCTCCTCGATGTGAAACTTCGCGCCGAGGCTCTCTTCGTCCCAGATAACGGCTTTCATCTGAACGAGATCAACCACGCCCTTGAATTGATCCTCGGCTCCGATCGGGAGCTGAATCGGGACGGTACGCGCGCCGAGCCGGTCCTGGATCATCTTGACGGCGCCAAAGAAGTCGGCTCCGATGCGATCCATCTTGTTGATAAAAGCGATCCGCGGCACACCGTACTTGTCGGCTTGGCGCCACACGGTCTCGGTTTGCGGCTCGACGCCGCCGACAGAGCAGAATACGGCGACGGCGCCGTCGAGCACGCGCAGCGACCGTTCGACCTCGATCGTAAAGTCGACGTGGCCCGGCGTGTCGATGATGTTGACGCGATGGTCGCGCCAGAAGCAGGTCGTCGCGGCGGAGGTGATCGTAATGCCGCGCTCCTGCTCCTGGACCATCCAGTCCATCGTCGCCGTGCCTTCGTGGACTTCACCGATCTTGTAGTTGATCCCCGTATAATAAAGGATCCGCTCCGTCGTCGTGGTCTTGCCCGCATCGATGTGGGCCATGATGCCGATGTTGCGGGTCTTCTCTAATGGAACCGTTCTTGCCATTGCTGATTTTCCGAAAAAAAGGAGGCGGTCGCGCCGCCTCCCCGTGGAATACTCCTAACCGAATTTACCAGCGGTAATGCGCGAAGGCGCGGTTCGCCTCCGCCATCCGATGGGTATCTTCCTTTTTCTTCATCGCGCCGCCGCGGCTTTGCGCCGCGTCGATGAGCTCGGCGGCGAGCTTCTCCTCCATCGACTTGCCCTCGCGCGCCGAGGCCGATTGCACGAGCCAGCGCATGCTGAGCGAGAGCCGCCGCTGCGGCCTCACCTCGACGGGCACCTGATAAGTCGCGCCGCCGACCCGGCGGGACCGCACCTCGACCGCCGGCTTGGTGTTCTCAACGGCGCGCTTGAAGATCGCCAGAGCGTCTTCCTTGGTGCGCGACCCGACGAGATCGAGCGCGCGGTAGAAGATGCCTTCGGCGACGCTTTTCTTCCCGCGCGTCATGACGGTGTTGATGAACTTCGCGACCTGCTTGTCCCCGTATTTCGGATCGGGCAGGCCTTCTCTCTTTTTGACTTCACCTTTACGCGGCATGTTCGTCTCTACTTCGGTTTCTTCGCACCGTACTTCGAGCGGCTCTGGCGCCGTTCCTGGACGCCGATCGAATCGAGCGTCCCACGGATGATGTGATAGCGCACGCCGGGAAGGTCTTTCACGCGGCCGCCGCGAATCAGCACCACCGAGTGCTCCTGCAGGTTGTGTCCCACGCCCGGAATGTACGACGTCACCTCGATGCCGTTGGTCAACCGCACACGCGCGACTTTTCTCAGCGCGGAGTTGGGCTTCTTCGGCGTGGTCGTGTAAACGCGGATGCAGACGCCGCGCTTCTGCGGGCAGCCTTGCAGCGCGGGCGCGGTGTTTTTACGCCGCTGCTTCTCGCGGCCGTCGCGAACCAATTGTCCGATTGTGGGCATAGTTTTGCGCGTTCTTCCTAGTTTATCCTGCTCCTGGCAAAAACCATATGAATAACAGAGATACGCACGCTTGTCAAAACAATCACGCCTCGGCGGCGCGCGGAATCTCCGCCTCTTCGCTCTCGGGCTGTTCGATCTCGATCAAGGCTTCGCCGTACTTCTTGAGACCCGTTCCCGCCGGGATCAGCCGGCCCATGATGACGTTCTCTTTGAGGCCACAGAGCATATCGATCTTGCCTTGAATCGCCGCTTCGGTCAGAACTTTGGTCGTCTCCTGGAACGAGGCGGCCGAGATGAAGCTCTCGGTCGAGAGAGACGCCTTGGTGATGCCCAAGAGCAGCGGTTCGGCGATCGCGGGCTTTCCGCCCGCGGCGATGACGCGCTGCGTCTCCTCTTCGAAGCGCCATTTCTCAATCTGATCGCCGATCAAAAACTCGGTGTCGCCGACTTCTTTGATGCGCACGCGGCGGAGCATCTGGCGCACAATGACCTCGATGTGCTTGTCATTGATGCGCACGCCTTGGAGCCGGTAGATCTCCTGCACCTCGTCCACGAGGTATTTGGCGAGCGCCTTTTCGCCGAGGATATTCAGGATATCGTGCGGATTCGACGAGCCGTCCATCAATGCCTCGCCGGCCTTGATGCGGTCGCCTTCATGCACGCTGATGTGCTTGCCTTTGGGAATGAGATATTCCCGCGGCTCGCCGACTTCCGGCGTGATCACGACCTTGCGCTTGCCTTTGGTGTCTTTACCGAAGGAGACGACGCCGTCGATTTCGCTGATGACCGCGAACTCTTTCGGCTTCCGAGCCTCGAAGAGCTCGGCCACGCGCGGCAAGCCGCCGGTGATGTCCTTCGTCTTGGTGGTCTCGCGCGGGATCTTCGCCAACGCGTCGCCGGCGAAAACCGATTGCCCTTCCTGAACGTTGATATGCGCGCCGACCGGCAAGAGGTAGCGCGCCTCGAGCGTCGCGGAAAGCCGCGCGGTCTGGCCGCGCGGGTCCTTGATCGAGATGCGCGGCCGCTTGTCCACGTCTTTGGAATCGATGATAACTTTGGTCGAGAGGCCGGTACGCTCATCGACCCGCTCTTCCATCGTGATGGCTTCAACGATGTCTCCGAACTTGACCGTGCCGGAGACCTCGGTGAGGATCGGGATGGTGTACGGATCCCATTCGGCGAGCAGCTCGCCGGGCTTTACTTTAGCGCCGTCCTTCTTCTTGAACTTGGCGCCGTAGACGACCGGGTAGCGTTCGCGCTCGCGCTCGCGGCCCTTCTCGCCCTCGGGATAATCGACGATTGCGATCTCGCCGTTCCGGTTCATGACCACGAGGTCGCCGTCCTTGTTCGTGACCGTATTGACGGAGACGAATTTGATATTCCCTTCGTTCCGCGCCTCCAATGTCGTCTGCTCGGCGCGCCGGCTCGCGGTGCCGCCGATGTGGAACGTACGCATCGTGAGCTGCGTGCCCGGCTCGCCGATCGACTGCGCCGCGATGACGCCGATCGCCTCGCCGTGGTTCACCATGTGCCCGCGCGCGAGGTCGCGCCCGTAGCACATGACGCAGACGCCGCGCTTGGACTGACAGGTGAGCACCGAGCGGATCTTGATCCGCTCGAGGCCGGCGTCCTCGATCTTCTGCACCAGCTCCTCGGTGATCTCCTGGTTGGCGTTTACAATGACCTCGCCGCTGAAGGGATCCTTGACGTCTTCCAGCGCGACTCGGCCGAGAACGCGGTCGCCGAGCGGCTCGATGATTTCGCCACCCTCCATGAGCGGCGTCATCTCGATGCCGTCGAGCGTGCCGCAGTTCTCTTCGGAGATGATCGAATCCTGGGCCACGTCGACCAGGCGGCGCGTGAGATAGCCGGAGTTCGCCGTCTTGAGTGCCGTATCCGCGAGACCCTTGCGCGCGCCGTGCGTCGAGATGAAGTACTGCAGCACCGTGAGACCCTCGCGAAAGTTCGCGGTGATCGGGGTCTCGATGATCTCGCCGGAGGGCTTCGCCATGAGGCCGCGCATGCCGGCCAGCTGCCGGATCTGCTGCGCGCTGCCGCGCGCACCGGAGTCCGCCATCATGAAAATCGGGTTGAAGCTCGGCACCGTGACCTTAACGCCCTTCTCGTCGGTCATGGTCTCGCTGCCCAGATCGCGCAGCATCTCGTCGGCGATCCGGTCCGTTACCTCGGCCCAGATATCGACGACCTTGTTGTAGCGCTCGCCGTCGGTGATGAGGCCGTTTTTGTACTGCTCCTCGATCTCGCGCACGTCCTCGTGGGCCTTCTTGAGCAGCACCTCTTTGTTCGGCGGAATCACCATATCCTTGATCGCGATCGAGATGCCCGCCTTGGTGGCGTAGTGGTAGCCGATGTCTTTCAGCCGATCGGCGAAGATGACCGTCGACTTGTTGCCGGCAAGCCGGTAGCTCACGTCGATGAGGTTGGCGAGCTCCTTTTTCTTCATCAGCCGGTTCATCTCTTTGAACGGGATCTCCGGCGGCGCGATATCGTAGAGAAGCACGCGCCCGATCGTCGTATCGATCTTTTCGCCGTCGAGGCGGACCTTGACCGCTGCCTGTAAGTCGACGGCGTCCTGATCGAAGGCGATCCGCACCTCCTCGAAGTTGGAGAAGATCTGCCCCGTGCCCTTCGCGTTCGGCCGCTCGCGCGTCATGTAGTAAAGCCCGAGAACGATATCCTGCGTCGGGACTATGATCGGCTTGCCGTTCGCCGGCGAGAGAATGTTGTTGGTCGACATCATGAGAGCGCGCGCCTCGACCTGCGCCTCGACGGAGAGCGGCACATGCACCGCCATCTGGTCGCCGTCGAAGTCGGCGTTGTACGCGGCGCATACGAGCGGATGGAGCTGAATCGCCTTGCCCTCGATCAGGATCGGCTCGAAGGCCTGGATGCCGAGGCGATGCAGCGTCGGCGCGCGGTTGAGCAGCACCGGATGCTCGCGGATGACTTCGTCGAGAATGTCCCATACCTCGGGACGCTCCTTCTCGACCATCTTCTTCGCGCTCTTGATCGTCGTCACGTGGCCGCGCTCTTCGAGCTTGTTGTAGATAAACGGCTTGAAGAGCTCGAGCGCCATCTTCTTCGGCAGCCCGCATTGATGGAGCCTGAGCTCGGGGCCGACGACGATGACCGAACGGCCGGAGTAATCGACGCGCTTTCCCAAGAGGTTCTGGCGGAAGCGGCCGGTCTTACCCTTCAGCATGTCGCTCAAGGATTTGAGCGGCCGGCGGTTCTGGCCGGTGATCGCGCGGCCACGGCGGCCATTGTCGAACAGCGCGTCGACCGCTTCCTGGAGCATCCGCTTCTCGTTCCGAATGATCATATCGGGAGCGTTCAGCTCCATGAGCCGCTTCAATCGATTGTTGCGGTTGATGACGCGGCGGTAGAGATCGTTCAAATCCGACGTTGCGAAGCGGCCGCCGTCGAGCGGAACGAGCGGCCGAAGATCCGGCGGAATTACCGGGATTACTTCCATGACCATCCATTCCGGACGGTTGCCGGAGCTTCTAAAGGCGTTCACGACTTTGAGCCGTTTCGCGATCTTCTTCCGTCTCACTTCAGAGTTGGCGTCGCGCATCTCCTGGCGCAGATCTTCGCCCAGCTTTGCGATGTCGACGGCCTGGAGCATCTTGCGCACCGCCTCGGCGCCCATGCCGGCGGAAAAGCTCCCGGCGCCGTACTCTTCCATCGCCTTGCGGTAGCGGCTCTCGGTCAAAAGTTCTTTGTACTCGAGCGGCGTGCCGCCGGGATCCAGCACGACGTAGGCCTCGAAGTAGAGCACCTTCTCGATGTCCTTGAGCGACATATCGAGCAGCGCTCCGATGCGGCTCGGGAGGCTCTTCAAAAACCAGATGTGCACGACGGCCGTCGCGAGCTCGATGTGGCCCATCCGCTCGCGGCGCACCTTGGATTGAATAACTTCGACGCCGCACTTCTCGCAGACGACGCCGCGGTGGCGCATCCGTTTGTACTTGCCGCAGTTGCACTCGTAGTCCTTCGTCGGCCCGAAGATCTTCGCGCAGAAAAGTCCGTCGCGCTCGGGCTTGAAGGTACGGTAGTTGATCGTCTCGGGCTTTTTCACTTCGCCGTGCGACCACGAGCGAATCTTCTCGGGGGAAGCGAGCGAGACTTTAATCGCGTTGAAGCTGAGCGGATTTTTGGGTTTCTCGAATAAATTAAAAAGGTCTTCCATTAGTTCACCTCGTTTAAGAGCTCAGGAGCCGGAGTCCAGAAATGTCGCCAATTCTGATCTCTCAACTTTTCTCCTCCACCAGCTCGACATCGAGTCCGAGGCTCTGCAATTCCTTCACCATGACGTTGAACGATTCCGGCAGCCCGGGCTCGAGCAGGTTGTCGCCCTTGACGATCGCCTCGTACATACGCGTGCGCCCGGCGACGTCGTCGGATTTGACCGTGAGCATCTCCTGCAGTGTGAATGCGGCGCCGTAGGCCTCGAGCGCCCAGACTTCCATCTCGCCGAGACGCTGGCCGCCGAACTGCGCCTTGCCGCCGAGCGGCTGCTGAGTGACCAGCGAGTATGGACCGGTCGAGCGCGCGTGGATCTTGTCGTCGACAAGATGGTGCAGCTTCATCATGTACATGACGCCGACGGTCACCTTCTCGTCGAACGCGGTTCCGGTCCGCCCGTCGCGGAGCGTCACCTGGCCCGTCACCGGCAGGCCGGCCTTGCGCAGCAGGTTGAAGATCTCCTCCTCGGCCGCGCCGTCGAAAACGGGCGACGCGATGTGAAGCCCTTCGCGATACTTGGCCGCGAGGCGAGCGAGATCGGTGTCCTTGACGCCGTCCAAAAACTCATTCACCTCGCGCGTCGCGAGGTACTCTTTCATGCGGCGGCGGAGCTGCTCGGGGTCGGGCCGCCCGCCGTTGGTCGTATGAATCAACTCTTCGATCTGCTTGCCGAGACTGCGCGCCGCCCAGCCCAAATGCGCCTCGAGGATCTGTCCCACGTTCATGCGGGACGGAACGCCGAGGGGATTGAGCACGATATCGACGGGCGTGCCGTCTTCCAAATACGGCATGTCCTCTTCGGGCAGGATGCGCGAGATGACGCCTTTGTTGCCATGGCGTCCGGCCATCTTGTCGCCGACCTGAAGCTTGCGCTTGATGGCGACGAAGGTCTTGACCATCTTGATGACGCCGGGCGGCAGCTCGTCGCCGCTTTTCAGCTTGTTGATCTTGTCCTGGAAGACCACCTTGATGAGCTCGACCTGCTCGCTCGTGCTCTCGACGATCCGCTTGAGCTCCGCCTCGACGGATTCGTTATCGACGCGGATCTCGCCCCAATACGGCATCGGCGTCTCGTCGAGATCCTCTTCAGTGATCTCCTTGCCTTTGTTGATGAGAACTTTGCGGTTGTCGTCGCGCACCTGGGACGCGGTGCGCCGGCCGACGAGCAGCTTTTTAAGGCGTCGGAGCGCGCCGTCTTGTAGGATGCGGATCTCTTCGTGCTGATCTTTCCGCAGCCGGCTCACCTCTTCGTCTTCGATGACCTTGCTGCGCTCGTCTTTGCCGAGCCCCTTGCGCGAGAAGATGCGGACATTGATGACCGTTCCCTCGACGCCCGGCGGCACGCGCAGCGAAGTGTCGCGCACCTCGCCGGCCTTTTCGCCGAAGATCGCGCGTAAGAGCTTCTCTTCGGGCGAGAGCTGGGTCTCGCCCTTCGGCGTGATCTTGCCGACCAGAATGTCGCCCGGCTTCACCTCGGCGCCGATGCGGACGATGCCGCTCTCGTCGAGATCGGTGAGCGCTTCGTCGCCGACGTTGGGGATGTCGCGCGTGATCTCTTCGGGTCCGAGCTTGGTGTCGCGCGACACGCACTCGAATTCTTCGATGTGGATTGAAGTGTAAATGTCTTCTTTGACGACTCGCTCGCTGATGAGGATCGAATCTTCGAAGTTGTAGCCGCCCCACGGCATCAGCGCGACGAGCACGTTGCGGCCGAGGGCGAGCTCGCCCATCTCGGTCGACGGACCGTCGGCGATGACGTCGCCCGCCTTGACGTGATCGCCCACCATGACGATCGGACGCTGGTTCATGCAGGTGTTCTGGTTCGAGCGCTGGTATTTGACGAGGCCGTAGATATCGACGCCGGTGTCGCGGTGCGAGCCCGAGGTCTTGTCGGCTTTCACCACGATGCGGGTCGAATCGACGCTCTCGACGATGCCGTCGCGCCGGGCAACGATGGTGACGCCCGAGTCGCGCGCGACCACTTTTTCCATCCCGGTGCCGACGAGCGGCGCCTCGGTGCGGAGCAGAGGCACTGCCTGGCGCTGCATGTTCGAGCCCATGAGGGCGCGGTTGGCGTCGTCGTTTTCCAAAAATGGAATCAGCGATGCCGCCACGCTCACGAGCTGGTTCGGCGAGACGTCCATGAAGTCGACCTCTTCGGGCCGCGCCATGATGAACTCGCCGCCCTTTCGCGACGAGACGAGGTCGGCGGTAAACGCCCCCCGGTTGTCGATCGGCGCGTTCGCCTGCGCGATCACGTGATCTTCTTCCTCGAGCGCGGAGAGGTAACGAATCCGGTCGGTGACCCGCCCCTCTTCGACTTCCCTGTAAGGCGTCTCGATGAAACCGAAGTCGTTGACGCGCGCATAGGTCGTGAGTGAGGCGATGAGGCCGATGTTCGGACCTTCCGGCGTCTCAATCGGACAGACGCGGCCGTAGTGCGTCGGATGCACGTCGCGGACTTCGAAGCCCGCGCGCTCGCGCGTGAGGCCGCCGGGGCCCAAGGCCGAGAGGCGGCGCTTGTGCGTGATCTCCGAGAGCGGGTTCGTCTGATCCATGAACTGGGAGAGCTGGCTCGAGCCGAAGAACTCCTTCAACGCCGCCGAGACCGGCTTATAGTTGATGAGCTCCTGCGGCATGAGGGTCTCGATGTCCTGGAGACTCATCTTTTCCTTGATCGCGCGCTCCATGCGCACGAGGCCGACGCGGAAATGGTTCTCGACGAGCTCGCCGACGGCGCGCACGCGGCGATTCCCGAGGTGGTCGATGTCGTCGACCGAGCCGATGCCGTTTCTAAGCTCCATCAGGTAGCGGACGACTTCGAGGATGTCTTCCTTGCGCAGCGTCCCGTGCTCGAGCGGCACGTTGATCTTCAGCCGGTGGTTGAGCTTCAAGCGGCCGACCTTGGAGAGGTCGTAGCGGTCGGGATTAAAAAACAGGTTATAGAAAAAGTTCGTCGCCGACTCTTTCGTCGGAGGATCGCCCGGGCGAAGCCGGCGGTAGATTTCCAGGATTGCGTGCTCGATCGCCTTTTCCGGCTTGCGGTTATCGTCTTTGTCCTTGTCGCCCTGGTCGAGCCGATCCTGGAGGAGCGTCGTGCGGAGGTACGGGCCGACGCGGGACTCCTCGATAAACAACACCTCGATCTCGTTGATCCCTTTCTCTCGCAGGAGCTCGAGCTTCTCTTGCGTGATCTCCTGATTGCATTCGACCACGACCTTGCCCGTCGCCGGATCTTTGATGTCGTGCGCCGCGACGCGGCCCACCACGTCGTCCAACGCGATCGGCACCTGCTTGATGCGCGCCTGCTCCATCTGGCGGATCAGTATGCGCGTGAGCTTGCGCCCCTCGCGGACGATCACATCGTTACTTTTGGGATCGCGGACGTCGGCGCCGGCCTTGACGCCGATTAAATGCTCGGGCTTGAAGACAAGCGACGCCTTGCGGCCGTCGAGCACGATCTTGTCACTCGTATAATAATAGTTCAGCAGATCCTCGGTCGTCATGCCGAGAGCGCGGAGCAGCACGGTCGCGTGAAACTTGCGACGCCGATCGATGCGGACATAAAGAATGTCGCGCGGATCGAACTCAAAATCGAGCCACGAGCCGCGGTAGGGAATCACGCGCGCGGAGTAGAGAAGCTTCCCGCTCGCATGCGTCTTTCCCTTGTCGTGCTCGAAGAAAACGCCGGGCGAGCGGTGAAGCTGGCTGACGATGACGCGTTCGGTGCCGTTCACCATGAACGTGCCGTTCTTCGTCATGAGCGGCATCTCGCCGAAATAGACTTCCTGTTCCTTGACGTTCTTGATGCTGCGGCTGCCGCTTTGCGGGTCGACGTCCCAAAGCACGAGCTGAACGGTGACCTTGAGCGGCGCGGCGAACGTCATGCCGCGCTGATGGCACTCGTCGACATCATATTTAGGCTCGCCTAGGGTGTAGCTCACATACTCGAGCGAAGCGGTCTCGTTGAAATCCTTGATCGGAAAGACGGACTTGAAAACGCCCTGCAGGCCGGAACTCTGTCGCTGATCGGAAGGGACGTCCTTTTGCAGGAAAACGTCGTACGAGTTTTTCTGGATTTCAATCAGGTAGGGCAGATCGATGATCTTCTTGATCCTGCCGAAACTGCGGCGAAATCTTAAATTATGTGCCACTTGAAACGCCATGATACTCCTCTTTCGACTGATGTTCGGAACTACAAAAAGGCGCGGAGCCCTACTTGATTTCGACTTTTCCGCCCACCTCCTCGATCTTCTTTTTCATCGTCTCTGCGTCGGCCTTGGAGACGCCCTCCTTGACGGGCTTCGGCGCGCCGTCGACCAGATCCTTCGCCTCTTTGAGTCCGAGGCCGGTCAGCTCGCGCACGACCTTGATGACCTGGATCTTCTTGTCGCCGGTCTCGGAGAGAATGACATTAAACTCCGTCTTCTCCTCCGCCGCTGCCGCCGCCGGCCCGGCGCCCGCCGCCGCGACGGCGACCGGGGCCGCTGCGGACACGCCGAGCTCCTGCTCGAGCTCCTTCACCAAAGCCGCGATCTCCATGACGGAGCTCTGCTTGATGAAATCCTTAACCTGCTCTCTCGTTACTTCCATGACGTCCTCCTGTTTATATTTTCAGCTCTGGGATTCTTTTTGTTTGCGGACCGATTCCATTAAGCGAACAAACATCGCGGCGGGCTCCTGCATGAGCCGGACGAGCTGCGTTGCGGGCGCCTGCATGACGGCGAGAAGCTTCGCCTGCAGTTCGGGCTTGCTCGGCATCTGCGAGAGGACCTTGACCTTCGCTTGGTCCATGAACTCGCCTTCGAAAAGCGCCCCCTTGATCTTGAGCTTCTCGTTCTCCTCGATGAATTTCATCAGCATCTTGGAGAGCGCGATCGGGTCTTCGTAGCCGAAGACCCAGCCGTTCGGTCCGTCGAGCAACCGGTCGAGGTCGCCGTAAGCCGTGTCTTTGAGCGCGCGGCGCACCAGCGTATTTTTGATCACGTTGTATTCACCGGAGGCCTGCCGCATTTGCGTGCGCAGCCGCGTCATCTGCCCGACCGTGAGGCCGCGGTATTCGGTCACGATCGCGACCTTCGCCGCCTTGAGCTTTTTATGCACCTCATCGACCGTGGCGGCCTTTTCGGCTTGGATGGCAGCGTTCGTTGATAGGAGTTCAGCCATGTCGCTCTCCAGCTAATCTCGCGTTACGCGGCGAGCGCGCGCACTTGATTGACGTCGATCTTGATCCCCGGACCCATCGTCGTCGATACCGTTACGCCTTGTAGATAGTTGCCTTTCGCCGAAGCCGGTTTCGCCCGCATAATCGCGGTCAAAACAGTGCGGGCGTTTTCGACCAGCTTGTCCATGCCGAAAGAGACTTTGCCAACTGGAATATGGACGATGCCGGCCTTGTCGACGCGAAACTCGAGCTTGCCGGCTTTGATCTCTTTCACCGCCTTGGCGATATCCATCGTGACAGTTCCGGTCTTCGGGTTGGGCATGAGGCCGCGGGGGCCAAGAATTTTCCCGATCCGGCCGACAGCCGCCATCATGTCCGGCGTCGCGACGGCGTTGTCGAAATCGAGCCAACCTTCGGTGATCTTTTTGATGAGCTCATCCGATCCGACGACATCGGCGCCGGCATCTTCCGCTTCCTTCACCTTGTCGCCCTTGGCGAAAGCGACGACGCGGACGGTTTTTCCCATCCCGTGCGGCAATACGACGGTGCCGCGGATGTTCTGATCCGCCTGTTTTGGATCGACGCCGAGGCGGACTGCGAGTTCAACGGTCTCGTCGAACTTCGCGCGCTTGGTCTCGTGGACGAGCTTGAGGCCGTCCTCGAGCGGATAGCGCGTCGTCCGATCGATTTTGGTTAACGCCGCGTTGTAGCCTTTGCCGTGCTGTTTCATAAATTCCCCTCGAACCTTAGCCTTCGATCTCCAGACCCAAACTGCGCGCGGTTCCTTCGACCGTTTTGACCGCGGCGTCAAGGTCCTTGGCGGTTAAATCGCGGAGCTTTACCTCGGCGATCTGGCGAATCTGCGCCTGCGTCACGCGGCCGACTTTAATCTTGCCGGGCTCTCCCGAGCCTTTTTCCAGTCCTGCGGCCTTCTTAAGCAGGACGGACGTGGGCGGCGTCTTGGTGATGAATGTAAACGAGCGATCGGCGTAAACCGTGACGATCACGGGGATGATCATCCCTTGCTGCGAACCGGTGGCGGCATTGAACGCTTTGCAGAACTCCATGATGTTGACGCCGCGCTGGCCGAGCGCCGGGCCGACCGGCGGGCTGGGATTCGCCTGCCCCGCGGGAATCTGCAGCTTAATTTCTCCGATGACCTTTTTGGCCATTTTAGTTACGCTCCACTTGAACGAAATCGAGCTCGACCGGAGTCGCGCGGCCGAAGATGCTGATCAGCACTCTCAGCTTGCCTTTATCCGGCCGGACCTCTTCCACGATGCCGTTGAAATCCACGAACGGGCCATCGACGACCTTGACGCTTTCACCCACGGAAAAGAGCACGCGTGGCTTGGGCTTGACCGCACCCTCCTCCATCTGCTGCGTGATCGCCCTCACCTCTTCATCGCTGACGGGCGCCGGATGCGTGGTGCCGCCGACGAAGCCCGTCACTTTCGGCGTCTCTTTGACGACGTGCCAGGTCTCGTCGTCGAGCTCCATCTGAACCAGAATGTAGCCAGGGAAAAATTTTCTCGAAGAAGTCCTCTTTTTTCCTTTGACGAGCTCCATGACTTTTTCGACCGGCACGAGGATCTCGCCAAAACTGTCCGCCTTCCCCATGCTGCGTATGCGCTCTTCGAGAGCCGCCTTCACTTTTTGCTCGTACCCGGAGAAGGTATGCACCACGTACCATTGCTTAGCCATACAGGATGACCGTCCAGAATCAGCTGACTATAGCCTGAATGGCGCGGGTCAGGCCGAAATCTACGAGCGCCAGAAACAAACCCAGGAGCAAGACGACGACGATGACGACCACCGTCGCCGCGTAAGTCTCCTTCTGCGTAGGCCAATGGACTTTTTTAAGTTCCTGCCACGCCTCCTTGAAAAACTCCGCGGCGTTACGGGCGGTCTCTCTGAGATTGCCGATCCATTTGTCCATCGGAGTTGCCGAGCGATGAGATGGCGGGTCAGGCAGGAGTCGAACCTGCAACAACCGGATTTGGAGTCCGGCGCTCTAGCCAGTTGGAGCTACTGACCCCGACGCCTCGCTATACTTTCACCTCTTTATGTTGCGTGTGCGCTCGACAAGAGGGACAGAATTTTTTGAAGGCCAATTTTTCGGTCGTCGTTTTGCGATTTTTGCTTGTCGTATAATTTTTTCGTTTGCATTTATCGCAGGCGAATCCCACCAGTTCTCGCATGTCAGTCTCTCCTACTTAAGAATTTTGGTCACAACGCCCGCGCCGACGGTCTTGCCGCCTTCGCGGATCGCGAACTTAAGCCCTTCTTCCATAGCGATCGGCGTAATCAGGGTGATCTCTACCGTGATGTTGTCGCCGGGCATGACCATCTCGGTGCCTTCCGGAAGCTTCACGACGCCGGTCACGTCGGTCGTGCGGAAATAAAACTGCGGACGGTAGCCGTTGAAGAACGGCGTGTGCCTGCCGCCCTCCTCTTTGGTGAGGACATAGGCCTCGGCGTTGAAATATGTGTGCGGCGTGATGCTGCCTGGCTTGGCCAACACCTGCCCGCGCTCGACCTCCTCGCGCTTGGTGCCGCGGAGCAGGATGCCGATGTTGTCGCCCGCGCGCCCTTCGTCAAGGAGCTTCCTGAACATCTCGACGCCGGTGGCGACGGTTTTCAGCGTATCGCGGAAGCCAACGATCTCGACCTCTTCACCCACTTTGATGATGCCGCGCTCGACGCGGCCGGTCACGACGGTCCCGCGGCCGCTGATTGTGAAAACGTCTTCGACGGGCATCAGGAACGGCTTGTCGGTCGCGCGCGTCGGCTCCTTGACGTAGCTGTCGATCGCCTCCACCAACTTCATGATTGCCGGCTCGCCCATGTCCGAGCTGTCGCCCTCCAGCGCCTTGAGCGCGCTGCCGACGATGATCGGGGTATCGTCGCCGGGGAAATTGTATTTGGAGAGGAGTTCGCGGACTTCGAGCTCGACGAGGTCGAGAATCTCTTTGTCGTCGACCATGTCGGCCTTGTTCAGGAATACGACGATGGCGGGAACGCCGACCTGGCGGGCGAGCAGGATGTGCTCGCGGGTCTGCGGCATTGGGCCGTCGGCTGCCGAGACGACGAGGATCGCACCGTCCATCTGCGCCGCGCCGGTGATCATGTTCTTGATGTAGTCGGCGTGGCCGGGGCAATCGACGTGCGCGTAGTGACGGTTTGGCGTCTCGTACTCGACATGCGCGATGTTGATAGTGACGCCTCTTTCCCGCTCCTCTGGCGCCTTGTCGATCTGATCGTAGGCCATGAACTTGGCCATGCCCTTTTTTTCCAAGACTTTGGTAATGGCGGCGGTCAGTGTCGTTTTACCGTGATCGACGTGTCCGATGGTCCCGATGTTCAGATGCGGCTTTTTCCGCTCGAATTTCTGCTTGCTCATCTCACCCTCCTATTGTTCCTTTCCCTTAGTGCAATGTTAAAAAACGACTGCCGCCGATGCCGGGGCGAAAAAGCCCAGGAGCGGGATCGAACCGCTGACCTCGTCCTTACCAAGGACGTGCTCTACCGACTGAGCTACCTGGGCATCAGCCGGATCTAAAACGCAATTGGAGCGGGAAACGGGACTCGAACCCGCGACCCCGAGCTTGGAAGGCTCGCGCTCTACCAACTGAGCTATTCCCGCATGATGGTGGAGAGGGCAGGATTCGAACCTACGAAGCCTTACGGCGGCAGATTTACA
>DATJFG010000035.1:0-102601 GCA_035495775.1 Verrucomicrobiia bacterium
AACATCGCGATCCCGTTCTACCTCGCGCATCCCCGGCTCAAGAAGCTCGAAGAGAAAATGATGATGGAGGTGGAAGGGGGGACCGAGGCGTGGTGCATGCGGCTTCTCCGCCACGAGATGGGGCACGTGATCAACCACGCCTACCTGCTGACGAAGGATAAGCAGTGGCAGAAAATATTCGGCTCGCCTTCGCTCGAATATTCCGAGAGCTTCCGCGCGCGCCCCTACAGCAAGCGCTTCGTCCGGCACCTCGAAGGCTGGTACGCGCAAAGCCATCCCGAAGAGGATTTCGCCGAGACCCTGGCGATCTGGCTGACGCCGGGGCTCGACTGGAAAACCCAATATCGCGGCTGGAAGGCGCTCGAGAAGCTCGAATACGTCGACCGCCTGATGGCGAAGCTCGCCGCGCAAAAGCCTTTCGTCACGACGCGGAGCCGCATGAGCGACGCCTCGCGTCTCCGCTCGCGGCTCGATGCCTATTATAAAAAGCGCCGCAAGCTCTACGCGCAGGACTTTCCCGAATTTTTCGACGCCGATTTGAAAAGGCTTTTCGCCGCCGACGGCGCCGCTCCCGAGACGGAGCGCGCGTCGGCCTTTCTCCGCCGCAACCGCAAGCCGATGCTGAACGCCGTCGCCTCGTGGACGGGCGAGCCGAGGTTCACCGTCGATCGGCTTTTGCGAGCGCTCACCGACCGCTGCGCGGAGCTCGACCTGCGCGTCCGGTCGGACTCCTCGGGCCTGGAAGTCGCCGCCTATCTGGCGACGCTCGCGTCGCATTACCGGCTGACGGGAAAGTTCAAGGACACCTAGCCGCAAGTATGACCGGCCGCCAAAAGCACAAAGTCCTGGTCCTCTTCGATTCGGCCGGCACGCCGCCCGCCGATCAGGATTTCAGCCGCGAGCTGAAGACCGATGCCGATTGGGCGACCGAGGCGCAGGTGATCGAGTCGCTCAAGAAACTCGGCCACGACGTCCGCACCATCGGAGTCTACGAAGACCCGGGGCTCATCGTCGACGAGGTCAAGACGCATCCGCCCGACGTCGTGTTCAATCTGACCGAGCATTTCAACGCGCGCTCCGCTTACGACCGCAACGTCGCCGGCCTCTTGGAGATGCTCGACGTGCCTTACACGGGCTCGGGCCCGACCGGTCTCACGCTCTGCAAAAACAAGGGAATGGCGAAGGAGATCCTCGCCTATCATCACATCCGCGTCCCCGACTCGGCGGTTTTCCCGCCCGGCGCCGCGATCCGCCGGCCGAAGCGGCTCAAGTTTCCGCTTTTTATCAAGCCGGTCGAGGAGGAAGCGTCGTACGGGATTTCGCAGGATTCGTTCGTCGAGAATGATCCGGCGTTCGAAGAGCGTGTCCGCTTCATTCACGAGCGCATGAACCAGGAGGCGCTGGCGGAGGAGTACATCGACGGGCGCGAGCTTTACGTCAGCATCCTCGGCAACGAGCGCTTGCGGGTTTTTCCGCTTCGCGAGGTGATCTTCGGCGAAGTGCCGGAGGGGCGGCCGCGGATATCGACCTTCAAGGCGAAATGGGACGATGCGTACCGAAAAAAGTGGGGGATTCAGAACCTCTTCGCCGAAGGCCTCGACGATGAGGTCAAGACGCGCATCACCGCCATCTGCAAAAAAGCGTACCGCGTGCTCAGGATTCGCGGCTACGGCCGCATCGACCTGCGCGTGACAGCGGCGGGCGAGATCGTCCTTCTCGAAGCGAACCCCAATCCAAACTTGGAGCGGGAAGACGAGTTCGCGCAGTCGGCGATGAAAGCGGGGCTCTCTTACGACGCGCTGGTTCAGCGCATCCTGCGGCTCGCGTTCGATTGACGCGGGAAGCTTGGCGGCCGCGAATCGCTACCGGCCGACCGGCCGGTCGCCGTGCTCCCTCATGCTGAAGCGCTTGCCGTTGGCGCTTTCCCGGGCGCAAAACTGCTGCTTGGCATCGATCGGCCGACGGCTGCGCTCGATGTCAGCCAAGACCTCGAAGCAATGTTCTTTTTTGCGGAAGCGGTATCCTTCGGCGCCCTGGAGCGCGATCTCGTTCACGCCGGAGTGAAGGACGTGCTTTACGCCGCGCGCGACGACATCGTTGCCCGGCTTCTCGCGGATTTCGAATACCGTATCGCACTCGCCTGAGCCGTCGACATTCACCCGGATGCGCCACTCTTTGATGCGCTCGCCGCGGTTGATCGGATCCGGGGAGATGTCGAGGTCCTGAATCGAAATGTGATGATTCTTGCCGCAGAAAACCCGCTCGCGCTCCGCCGCCAGCGACCAGCCGAAGGTCACGCTTAACGCCCAGACCGCGAGAATGAGCATTTGAATGATCACCGTCAGGATTCTCATGGCTTGCCCTCCCTTTTTTCACTCCACGCGCCCAAGACCAGGATAGGTTCCAGTGCCCCACCCCGCAATCGGGTAAATTCCCGACGCGGCGGATGGAAAATAATGAGTTCATCGGATACAAGTCCAGGGATGTTTCTGATGAAGCAAGTCCTCAAGCAGCTTATTCTGCCGCCGGCGCCGTGGTTTATTCTGCTCGTTGTCGCCGGGATTTTTTGGCGGCGGCGATGGGCGAAGGCGGCTTTCTGGACGGCGGTGGCGATCATTTTCGTTCTGCACAGCCCTCAGGTCGGGATCATGGTCCGTTATCCGCTGGAAACCCGCTATGCGCCGCTGATCGATCCAAAGGACGCCGAGCCTTACGATGCCATCGTCGTGTTGATGGCCGGCACGATTCCGGTCGGCGGTCTCGTCCCGTTCCCTTCGGTCACCGAGCCGCTGTTTCGCCGCCTCGACGAAACGTGGCGGCTTTATCGCCTTCGTCCCAAGCCGATTATCGTCTCCGGCGGCCACGTCAATCCTGTCACGACGCCGCAAAACGAAAACCAGATCGCCCGCGACTACCTCATTCTTTGGGGCGTGCCGAAGGAGCAGGTGATCGCCGAAGAGCACTCGCGCGACACCTTCGAGAGCGCGATCGAGGTGGAAAAGGTCCTTAGGGAGAAGGGCTGGAGGCGTTACCTTCTCGTTACGTCGGCGATTCATATGCCGCGCAGCATGCTCGCCTTCGGATCCATCGCGCCGACTCCGGTGCCGGCGCCCGGCGATTTTACCTACGTCGGAATCGATGCCGGAGTTTTCTTGACCGAGGAGTCCGCCTTCAAGATCGCCGAGGTGGCGCACGAATACATCGGGATGCTCAACTACCGCTGGCGCCTGCACTTTTACAAAAGCGAAAACGGGGCTAGCGGTAGAGCGCGGTGACGAAGCCGCTCTTCTCGATCTCTTTCAGCGTTGTGGTGTCGATGAACTGGTCGGCTCTCGCGCCCTTCGCCCGGGCGTCGGTCTGCGCCATCCAGTCGAGCAGGAGCTGCATGCCCTCGGGCGTCGGAAGCGGCAGCGGCTGAAGAATGTTCTTGTAGAGCTCGTAGATCTCGGCGAGGGCGTCCTTGTCGTCGATTTTGAGGTACTTCGATAAAATGGGGATGGTCTCTTCGCGCTTGGTCTTGAAGTAGTGGATCGCCTCGACGATCGATTTCATATACAGCGAAACGGTCTCCGGCTGCGACTTCAAAAACGCGCGTGAAGTGCCGATGGTATTTTGGGGGAAATCGATCTTCGCCGACAGCGGATCGGCCAACGTCGTCACACCGACTCTCTTCGCCAGGATATAAAACTCCGGAGTGATAACGGTCGATTCGACGGCGCCCTTGGTGATCGCCGCCAGCCTCGTCGTCGTGCCGCCGACTTGAAGCAGCGTCACGTCTTTATCGGCGTTGAGCCCCAGCTTTTGAAGAATGAGGCGCGCTGCGAGATCCGAGGCGCTGCCGAAGCGGGAGATCGCCAGCCGTTTGCCTCTCAACTGGTCCGCCGTCTTGACCTCTTTTTGCGCTATCAGGCTGAATGCCGAGCGGTTCTCGAGTCCCGAGATGCAGACGACGTCGGAGCCAGCGAGCCCGCTGCTGAGAATGACGCCGCCGGAGAGCTGCGCGATCTGGGTCTCGCCGGCGACCAGCGCCTGGATCGACGTGGTGCCGCTTTCGATCAGCACCATCTGGACGTCGAGCCTGTTTTTAGCGAAGATTCCTTTGTCCTTCGCGATCCAAACCGGGCTGTTGTTCGCCGTGATCGAGCTGTAAGAGGTCTTGAGCCGAATCGATTGGGCGTGCGCAAGCTGCGGCAGAAGGAGCCACGCCGCGAGCGCGAGCAGAATTTTCGGCAGCGGCCCTTTGCGCATTTTCCCTCCGGCGCTAGAGAAAATTCTGCCCGCCGTCGACCGATAGGGTCTGTCCGGTCATAAAGTCGCTCAGCGGAGAGCAGAGAAAGAGCATCGCGCCGATGAGGTCGTCGGGCTTCTGCATTCGCTTCAGCGAGCGTGTCTGCACCGGCGCTTGGCGCATGCGGAGTATTTCTTCGGTCGGATTTTCCTCCGACAGGGTCGAGCCCGGCGCGATGCAGTTCACCTGGATGTTGTCGCCGCCGACTTCGCGCGCCAGCGTGCGGGTAAAGCCGATGACGCCGGCCTTGGAGGTCACATAGTGAATGCGGCCGAGGCTGCCTGAGAGCACGGTGCCGGAGGAGATACTGACGATCTTGCCGGACTTTTGCGCGCGCATCGTCGGCAGCACAGCGCGGCAGCAGAAAAAAAGCCCCTTGAGGTTGACCGCCATCATGCGGTCCCATTCCGCCGGGTCGATGGTGTCGATGCCGCCGCGGTTCATCGGGATGGTGGCGAAGATCGCCGCGTTGTTGACGAGAATATCGATGCGCCCGAAGCGCTCGAGGACGAGCTTCGCCATCTGCTTCGTCGATGCCTCGTCCGATACATCCACGCGCGCCGAGATGGCGCGCCCCTCGGATTTACCCGATAGATCGGCGGCGACCTTTTCCGCCGCGGCACCGTCGATATCGACTGTAGCGACGCGCGCGCCGGCCTCCGCGAAGGCCTTGCAGTACGCCTTGCCGATGCCGTGACCGCCGCCGGTGACGATGGCGACTTTGTCCTTGAGTCCTTGAATCATGGCGTTCCTCGCTGGTGAATCGATCCGCAGAGCTACCATAGAAGTGCACCCGCCGGCTGTCAAGACAGCGGATTTGACCGTACCGGTCCTTTATTATAGGGACAAGGAGATGTTGGCCGCCGTCGTTTTATCCGCCGGGGAATCGAGCCGCATGGGCCGGCCGAAAGCGCTGCTGCCGGTCGGGCAGACGTTCTTTCTCGATCGGATCGTCACCGCGCTCCGCGCCACCAAGGTCGGCGGCATCTTCGTCGTCCTGGGGCACAACGCAGCGGCGCTCAAGGAAAAGATCAAGCATTTGCCTGTGACGATTCTGGTGAACCCGGACTACTCTCAAGGGCAGCTTTCATCGCTTCAGAGCGCGCTTCGCGCGCTGGAAAAAGAACCGATCGACGGCATTGTTCTCCATTTAGTCGATCATCCGTTCATCGATTCGGCTCTCGTCGACCGCATGGTCGACGCTTTTTACGCCTCGAAAAAACCGATCGTCGTGCCGGTCTGCCGCGGCCGCCGCGGCCATCCGGTGATCTTCTCGCGCGATCTCTTTGCCGAGCTGCTCGCGGCGCCGCTCGATCAAGGGGCGAAAAGCGTCGTGCGCGCCCATGCGGCCGAGACGCTCGAGATCGAGACCGACGATGAAGGAATCACCTGCGATATCGACACGCCCGAGGCTTACCGCCAGTATGTAGGAGGAGATTGATGCCGAGACTTCAGCTGACGCTCGCCTGCGGAGCATACGATTTGCTGCGCCCGTTGATCGAAGGCGTGGTCACGCCGGCGGGCATCGATCTCAACGTCCTTACGATGGCCTCGCCGGAGCGGCACGGCCGCATGCTCAGGCACGAGGAGTTCGACGTCTGCGAGCTGTCGCTGGTCGCGTATCTCGTCGCGCTCGATCAGGGGAGAAGCTTCCGCGCGATACCGGTTTTTCCGCACCGCCGCTTTCGCCACGGATATATGGTCAAACGCACCGACGCTGGCATCGAGCGGCCGTCCGACTTAAACGGCAGGCGCGTCGGCCTCGACACCCTACAGAATTCGGCCGGGCTGTGGATGCGCGGCATCTTGCAGGATCATTACGGCGTCGACTTGAAGACGATTGAATGGTGGTGCCAGGAGGAGGAAGACGTACCGTTCGAGCCCGCAAGCTGGATGAAGATCCGGCGCGTGACGAAAGGAAAGAACATCGACCAGATGCTCGTCGAAGGCGAGTTGGAAGGGGCGCTCTACCCCGAGACGCTGCCGTCGATGAAAAAAAGAAATCCTCGAGTTGGCCTTCTTTTTCCCGATCCCAAGGCGGCGGAGATCGAATACTACGGCAAGAGCGGCATCTATCCGATCATGCATACCGTCGTCGTCAAAGGCGAGATTCTGGAAAAGAATCCATGGGTCGCGGTGAGCTTATTCCACGCCTTCCAGCGCGCGAAAGAGATCTGCTACGAGCGCATGAAGGACCCGAGAAACTCGACGATCGTCTGGTTCAAAGAAGCGGTCCAGGAGCAGGAGAAGATTTTCGGACCCGACCCCTGGCCGTATAATCTGGAGGACAATCGCAAGGCGCTGGAGGCGGCGGTGCGGTACGAGCACGAGCAGGGGATGATCAAGAGAAAATTCCGGATCGAAGAGCTTTTCTTCCCCGCAAGCCTGCAGGAGATTCAGGGCTACGTTTAGCGATTGATCCGCTTTATAGATTCGATTTTCCGCTCGACATTTTTACCGCCCGCGGTATGGGGTGCACATTCAACAAATGGAGGCCGATATGGCATTGCGAAAGGGTGGACGCGATCGACGGCGAGGACAGCTGCGGCGGGGTGATACTTTTGCAGTCACATTCGCCAAGTGTGCCGGCGAGTGCAAAGTATACCTGACCAAGATACTCACCGACCCGATTACTCCGGACATTAAAGCCGTCAATCCGGGAGATACGTGGAAGGGAAAAGACGCTACAAAGGCAGCCGATGACCTGAAAACCGCGATCAATAAATGGGGCGAGCCTGTCGAAATCGATCCCAAGTGCAAAACGGGCTGCAAATGCACCGATATCGATACGGACGATGTCGATTGGACCAAAAAGAAAACGCACACGAGGACGTTTCAGAACCCGTTCGAGTCCAATAAGAAAAAATTCAAGGCAGAGGTCGACATCGATTTCAAAGTCGCGATCGTGACCAAGGCCTGCATCGAGCCGCAGGGCGCGCCCATCGAGCCGGTGTGAACGTTAGCAAGCCGACTCCCTTCCAGTCCGCTCGACTCCGCATCGCCAGGCGGCAAGTTGTGCCCGATCGAGGCTCCTATTCCATCCGTTCACGTATCGGCCGCAGGCGATCGGCGATGCGCATGACCGCGTGCCTTATAGACGGATTCGGAGCGAGCCGGTCGAGGAGATCCAGGACGCGATGCAGCCCGAGGTCGAAGCGCAGCAGCTTCAAATCGACAAGCTCGTTGGCGGATCGCTGATCTGTTTCGCTGGAACGAGTCTCCTCGCGCGACATCTGACGATGCGGGACATTCTTGCCGGCGGTCCCCAGGCAGTGCCGGCAGGATTTAAGCGGGTTTTTATCTTCGATGTATCGCGCGAGCCGGTCGAGGAGATCGGACTCATGAAGGTGCACCCCGTCGGCGCGCACGAAGTCCGGAACAGATGTCTGCTTCAGCGCAAGATAGCGGTCGATGAAGATCGGTCGTGAGCATTTATAGTAATAGCCGTTGTGAATCGCATGGCACACCGAAAGGTGGGCGTTTCGGCACGCGTCGTAGATGAGTTGCACGAGATCATTGTCCTCGATCGCCCGATCGATCTGCACCTTGCGAAAAACCGGCTTGTCGTTCACGAAGAGGCGCGCGTCGAATTTCGCGCAGCGGGAGGCGGCGAAGGCGATCTTATCGGCGTCCACCCCCGTCTGCGGATACCACGAGATTTCGAGCCCGTCGATGGACTTAAAAAACGCGTCGGTCATTTTATCGATCAGCGTTCCGTTGCTGACGACGACGATGCGGTCCGCTACGCCGCTTTCCCGGACCGCTTCAATCAATTCGGTTAATCTTTTATTCAGCAAAGGCTCTCCACCCACAAAGCGAAACGATCCGCAATGCAGGACGGGAGCAAGAGCCGCGAGATCGCGCGCGAGGGAGTCCGGCTCCAGCAGCCCGGTCGATACATAAGGAGAGAGGTGGCTGCATTCTACGCAGCGAAGATTGCAGTGCTCGGCGGCGTTGAGCTCGAGCTGGGGGGTATGAATTTTCCCGTTTCTGTAAATGACCTTCACGGCGCGGCTCGGGAGATCAGCCGGGGAATACGAAACTCTCGGTCTTTGCCTGCTCCAATCCCATCTGAACCAACCCGTCGAGATCGAGACGCGCCTCGGCTTTTTCCACGTCGCCGACGCGCGACTTCGTCGCCGGATGCTTCGGGACGAACAGCTGGCAGCAGTCCTCGTCCGGTATCGAGGAGATTTCAAAGGTGCCGATCCGCCGCGCCTGGTCGATGATCTCCTGTTTATCCATGCCGACGAGCGGCCGCAGGACGGGGAGCGCGACGGCCTTTTGAATCACCGACATATTCTCCAGCGTCTGCGACGCTACCTGCGCGAGGCTCTCGCCGGTCGCGAGCGCCAGCGCCTTTTCTTTTTGCGCGATCGCCTCGGCGATCCTCAGCATCATCCGGCGGTAGAGCACGACGCGCAGCGGCCGCGCGACGCCGGCGACGATCTGGCGCTGGATCTCGCCGAACGGAACGAGATAAAGCCGCGACTTCTGCTGATGCCGCGTCAACAGCTGGACCAGCTCGCGGCATTTCTCCTGAGACGTCGTATCGAGATAGGGGGCGCTGTGAAAGTGGACGAAGATCAGCCGGCAGCCGCGCTGCATCATGCGATACGATGCGACCGGAGAATCGAAGCCGCCGGAGATGAGCGATACGACGCGGCCGCTCGCGCCGACGGGAAGCCCGCCGGCGCCCGCGATCTTATCAAAACCGAAGAACGCGGCGTCGGGGAGGATTTCCACCGCGATCGTGAGCTCCGCGTTCTCCAAGTCGACGCGCGCGCCGCTTTTTTCCTTGACGGCGGCGCCGAGCCGCCGGTTGATCTCCGGCGACGTGAGCGGAAAAGTCTTGTCGGCGCGGCGCGCGTCGATGCGAAAGGAGGCGAAGCTCCTCCCATCGAGCCGCTCGAGGATACCGTCGCGCAGCATATCGAGATTCGCCGGCAGCCGCTCGACAAAGGAGAAGTTCGCGACGCCGAACACCCCCCGCAGCCGGCGGGCGATCTCCGCGGCATCGGCCGCCGCATCAAATATGAGCAGGATGCGCGCCTGCAGTGTCTTGGCTTGTTTCAGCGGCAGGTCGCGCACCGCGGCAACGAGGTTCCGCTTCAAGAGATCGATGAAATAGGGGCGGTTGCCCTTTTTGAGCGCGATCTCATGGTAGCGGACGAGCACCGAATTCACGCGGTCAAAATAGCAGATTCATCCTTGCTTTGCAGTGTATAGGCGCTGTATTTAAATCGAAGGGCGGAGGAATCCAGGATGACGAATTTTCGCAAAATCTCCGAGGCGGTCGCCTTCGCGAGCGACAAGATGAAAAAGAACGGTCTCTTCGAGACCGAGAGGCTCTTCTGCGATCTCTACTGCTTCGAGCCCGGGCAGAGCCAGGCCCCACATACGCACGACGGCTCGGACAAGATCTATTATGTGGTCGAAGGCCGGGGGTTCTTCAGCATCGGGGAAGAGGAGAGAGAGCTGGCGGCGGGCGAGATCGCTATGGCGCCGTCCAGCCTGCGACATGGAGTCGAAAACCGGGCGACCGGGCGGTTGATGCTGCTGGTCTTCATGGCGCCGAAGCCGCATAAGTAAGTCGCAACAGCCTGCAAAAAAATCCTATGCAACCATCATTAAGAGGGAAGATCGCGATCGTGACCGGCGCCGGCCGCGGCATCGGCCGCGCGGTCGCGCTGGCGCTCGGCGAAGCCGGCATTCGCGTGGCCCTCGCCGCGCGCAGCGAGGAGGAGATTCGGTCCGTCGCTCAGGAGATCCGGCGAAAAGACAGCGACGCCATCGCTCTCGCCGCCGACCTCACGCGCGACGCCGACATGGAGCGCATCGTCAAGCAGACGGTGAGCGAATGGGGCGACGTCGACATTCTGGTGAACAACGCCGGCTGGGGCAAGACGTCTTCGGTCGTCAACAGCCGCGTCGAAGACTGGGATCGCACGTTTCAGATCAATTTGCGCGCGCCGATGGTTTTGACCCGCTTGTTGCTGCCGGCGATGATCGAGAAAAAGTTCGGCGCCATCATCAACATCGGCTCGATCTCGAGCAAGGCCGGGCAGGCGAACACCTCCGCCTATTCGGCGTCGAAGTTCGGCATCCTGGGTTTCACCCAGTCGCTGTTCGAGGAGGTCAGGGAATACGGCATCAAGGTATCGATCATCCTGCCCGGCTTCGTCGATACGCCGCTCATTCCCGTGAACAAGCGCCTGGACCGCAGCAAGATGATTCAGCCGCGCGACATAGGCGACGCCGTCCTATACGTCCTTTCCACGCCCTCGAACGCCTGCCCTGTGGAAATGACCATCCGCCCGCAGCAGACGCCTTATCGATAAATCTAAAGGATTACTTGAAGAGACCTTCGAGCGTTGACGGAGTCACTTCTTCAAGACTGCCGACGACTTTTTGCGCCTTAAGCTCCGCCGCGGGATGCGAGTTCGCCACCGCCAGGCATTTAATGCCGGCGCGGTGCGCCGCCATGATGCCTTCCTTGGAGTCTTCGATCACGAGGCATTCAGAGGCGCGAATCGGCTCGGGCCGTTCTTTGTTCAATTCACGCAGCGCCTTGATGAATATCTCCGGATGCGGCTTTCCGTCGGCGACGTCCTCCGCACTGACGATAACCTGAAAGTAGTTCTTTAACCCGATGCCGTTCAAAATCAGCTCGATCTCGGAGCGCAGAGCGCCCGAGGCCACCGCCAACGGGAAGCGCGCCGCCAGCTCGGGAACGAGCCGCTGGACGCCTGGAAAGATGATCGTGCGTTCCGCGATGGTCTTGCGGTAGTAGGCGGCCTTGCGCCGAATCAAATCGGCCAGCTTGCCGTCGTCCAATTCCCGGCCGTGCGCCGCAAAAACGGCGCGGAAGCAGCCGCGGTCGTCCATGCCTAGATACTTCGCGTAATAGTCCTCGTCGCTGAGCGGAAGCCCCTCTTCTTTGAGGACTTGCCGAAAAAGCTCCAAATGAATCGGCTCGTCATTGACGAGGATGCCGTTAAAATCGAAGATGATCGCCTTCAGCACGGCTAAGGCTTACCCAATCGGCTCTTTTGTTTCAACCGACTCTACGATAGTAAGGAAAAATGGCGCACGACAAGCAGCACGGTCACGGCCATATGCACGCGCACGGCGCGCCGGAATACCGCTTTTGTCCCAAATGCGGCGGCGATCTAGAGCGCCGGCTGGTGAAAACCGGCGAGCCCGAGCGTCTCGTCTGCGCCCGCTGCTCCTTTATTTTTTATCTCGACCCCAAAGTCGTCGCCGCATCGGTCTTCACGATCGACCATTGCATCGTCCTGCTCCGCCGCGGAGTCGAGCCGTCGTTGGGAAAATGGGTTTTCCCCGGCGGTTACGTCGACCGCGGCGAAAGTGTCCCGGACGCCGCCATTCGTGAAACCAAAGAGGAGTCGTGCCTCGACGTGCGGCTCGATTCGATCGTGGGAGTCTATTCGTATGCCGGATCACCCAACGTCATCGTGGTCTATGCGGCGGAAGTCATCGGCGGCGAGCTCGCGGCGGGGGACGAATCGGTGGAGGCGCGTATTTTCGAGCCCAACGAAATCCCCTGGGACGAGCTAGCCTTCGACAGCACGCGCGACGCGATCCGCGACTACATCAACCTTTACCTCAAAAAGGGAATGGGGTAGGGGTAGAAGACTGCCTCAACCGACTGGAGGTTGCTATGTCGAACTTCGATATCGGTCAGGATATCGGGCAAAAAGCGCCCGATTTTACCCTGCCGGTTTCCCGCGACCAAAAAATCGCGCTCAAAGACTACCTCGGCAAAAACGTCGTGCTGGCTTTCTATCCGCTCGATTTTACCGGCGGCTGAACCCAGGAGCTCGCCAACCTCGAAGCCGACCGCAAGGAGTTCGAGGCGAGGAATGCTCAGGTTCTGAGCATCAGTGTGGACTCGGTTTTCTCACACAAAGCGTTCGCTGAAAAAATCGGCGGCATCGGATTCCCGATGCTGTCCGACTTCTATCCGCACGGCGCGGTATGCGATCTTTACGGTACGCTGCGCGCTGAAGGATACCCCAGGCGAGCCGTCGTCATCATCGACAAGGACGGAGTCATCCGCTACCGCAAGGAATACGAGAAGGGAATACCGGAGAATAAAGAATTACTGGCGGAACTGGATAAAATTAATCGCCGCTAGACTACTCAGCGACGAGGACGTCGTCGCCCTCCACCTTCACGTCGTATTTTTTCACCGACACCGAAGGGTTCAGCTGATTGACGCCGGTGGTGACGTCCCAGCGCCAGCCGTGCCATGGGCAGATCGCGATCTTTCCGTCGAGCTCGCCCTCGCCGAGCGGGCCGCCGCGATGCAGACAGGTATCGTCGATCGCATGGAACGTCCCCTCGACGTTGAAAAGAGCCACAGGCTTTCCGTTCACATTGACTGTTTTTCCGGTTCCCGCCGGGATATCGGTTTGTTTACAGACTTTAACGAACGATGCCATTCCAAACCCCCTCTCTCAAGTCCGATATATGTACCCAGCAACCGCGTATTTTTCAAGGCGAGGTCGAAAAGACAAAAGGCAGGGTTGCGACGGTTCCGTTGATTTCGCCGTCTTTGATCTTAACGGCGACGCTCGTCGCCGGCGGCAGGAAATCCCGTTGTAGGTAGGCCAATGCGATTGGATGATTTAGCTTGGGCGAATACACCGAACTCGTGATCTTGCCGATCTCTTTGCCGTCGCTGAGGACGCTGTCGCCGCGACGCGCCGCGGCGTTCCCGTCGAGAACGATGCCGGCGAGCTTGCGGTTCACGTGGCCGCGCGAGTGCACGCGCTCGATGACCTCCTGCCCCAGGTAGCAGCCCTTATTGAAGCTCACGGCGGCGTCGAGGTTCGTTTCCAGCAGTATATTATCTTCGCCCATGTCGATACCGTAGCGCGGGAGTCCGGCCTCGACGCGAAGGACCTCCTGGGCCTCCAGGCCGACCCAACGCGCGCTCAGCGCCGCGCCGGCACGCTCCAGCTCCGCGGCGATCGCGGTTACGTCCCGGATCTCCGCGACGATATCGAAGCCCTCCTCGCCGGTGTGCGTGGTGCGGACGGCGCGCGTCTGTCGGCCGGCGATGGCCGAGGCGCAGTGGCTGAACATGCGCACCGGAGGATCCTGGTGCGGCGCAACCGCATTCAATAACAGCAGCGCGTGCTGCCCTTGAATCGAAATCATGCCGTACCGGCCGGCGTGATCCTTGATCTCGACTTCGTCGGCGACGAGATAGCGGTTGAGATGATCGATGATCCGGGGCTTTAAGGAAGCAAGAAGCAAGAGAATGAATGAATCTTCGGTGCAGAGCACGCGGAGATCGGCGAGAATCTTCCCATTCACGTCGAGAACGGCCGCATAGAGCCCATCGCCTGGCGCGAGCTTTTTGACGTCGTTGCTCACCATCCCCTGTAGGAAAGATGCCCGATCGGGACCGGTGAGCTCGACCGCGGCGTAATGACAGAGATCGAACAGGCCGGCGGCGGAGCGCACCGCTGCATACTCCGCAGCGGCGTCGCCGAAATTCTTCGGCAACAGCCAACCGTCGTCTTCCACGAGCTCGGCACCGTTTCGGCGGTGGTTTTCCGCGAGAACCGTGGGTGTGGACATTACAGGATATATAGCGCCGCCGGTATGGGTTGACAACGCCGAGCGGCTTCTCGTTTAATACCGGTATGGCGCGCGTGAAGCGGCAGCTCGATCTCCATAAGCTCGAGGTCTTTCATTGGGTCGCCGAATACAAAAGCTTTTCGGCCGCCGCGCGCCATTTAGAGCTCCAGCAGCCGACGGTAAGCGCGCACGTGCGCGAGCTGGAGGAGCAGCTGGGAGCCAAGCTCTTCAATCGTTTCGGCGGTAAAGTGACGCCGACGTCATGCGGTGAGCTGCTTCTGGGCTCGGCGCGCAAAGTACTCGCCTTGAAAAAAGAGGCGCTCGCCTCGCTGGATCGATTTCAAGGAAAGATCGCCGGCGATCTGGTCTTGGGCGGCAGCAACATCCCGGGCGAATACATTCTGCCGGCCAAGCTCGCGTCGTTCGTGGCAGCCCACCCTGAAGTCAAACCGATACTCCGGATCGGCGACTCGGCCGGCATTGTCCGGGCGGTGCTCGACAGCGAAGTCGAGATCGGCTTCGTTGGCTTCAAGGGAAGCGATCGTCGACTCGTTTTTCAAAAGATCTGGAAAGACGAGATGGTCCTGGTCGTCGGGAGAAATCATCCTTGGGCGGGCGCAAAAAGCATCGACGTCAAGCATCTTTCAGCCGAGGGCTTCCTCTCGCGTGAGGGCGGCTCGGGGACCTTACGGTCGTTTAAAGAGCTCTTTGCCGGCAAAGACGGTCATCCCGAGCGCACCCTCCGCGTCGTCATGGAGCTCGGCAGCACCGAGGCGATCAAGGAGGCATTGATGGCGGGCAGCGGCTTTTCCATTCTTTCACGCCATTCCATTCACCGTGAGCTGCGCGACCGTGTCCTGGTTGCGATCCCGATCCGCGGCCTCGGCAAATTAGAGCGCGATTTCTATCAAGTCGTCCACCGTCAACGGGCGCTTTCGCCGGTGTCTCACGCGTTTATCGAGTTCCTTAAGCACGCCTGACCCGTCAGCTGCCTGCCATAGAACTCAGCTACTTGACACAGAGTTTTCAGCGTCCTATTTTCTTCCTATAGGCACAGGCTATTTGACTTAGAGAAAAAAATGTAGTTTTCAGTTAATCTTCGATTCCGCAAGGAAGAAAAAACCTCATGAGAAAATCCGTTGCGCTGGCGATGTTGTTGGCCATGGTTTTTTTCGGGAGCGCTCGCGCTCAGGGGCAAAAGGAGCTGCGTATCTCGGCCATACCGGATGAGAATCCCCAGGAGCTTTTGCGCATTTATCAGCCCTTCGCCGACTATCTGGCGAAGGCGACAGGCTTGCCGGTCAAGTTCACGCCGGTCGTCGATTATCCCGCCACCGTAGAGGGGCTCGCTGCCGGTAAGCTCGACATGGTGTGGTACGGCGGTCTCACCTCGGTTCAGGCCGCGCGGATGGCGAAGGGCGCCAAGCGCATCGCGATGCGGAAAGAGGACAGCGAATTCAAGAGCCAGTTCATCACGAGAAAAGACACGGGGATCCGTGATCTCAAGGATTTGAAGGGCAAAACGTTTTCCTTTGGCAACGTGGCCTCGACCTCGGGTCATCTGATGCCGCGCTATTATCTTGTCAAAGCCGGCATCAATCCGGAAAAGGATTTTTCCAAATTCAGCTTCAGCGGGGCGCACGACGCGACCGCCGCCTGGGTCGAGGCCGGGCGCGTCGACGCCGGCGCCCTCAATTTCCTGGTCTGGGACAAGCTCGTCGCAAATAAAAAGGTGGACACCGAGAAGGTCGTGGTTTTTTATACGACGCCGCCTTTCGTCGACTACGTATGGATGGTGCGCGGCGGGCTCGACAACGCGTTGGTCGAGAAGATATCGAAGGCGCTCCTGAAGCTCGACTTCAACAAGCCCGAAGACAAGAAGCTGCTCGATCTGCACCGAACCAAAGGATACATCCCGGCGAAGGACGAGCAGTGGAAGAGCGTCGAGGACGCCGCCATCGCCACGGGACTCATCAACCAGAAATGAGCGGCGGCAATCATAACGAGGCGGAGCAGTATCGCCTCGAAGACGTCGGTAAGATCTTTCCGCACCGCCAGATTGCGCTCGGCGGCGTCGATTTGACGGTTCGGCGGGGCGAGAAGGTCGCGCTCATCGGTCCGAGCGGCGCCGGCAAGACGACCCTGTTTCGCCTGCTCAATCTGACGCTCAGACCGAGCTCGGGAAGACTTCTCCTCGACGGCATCGACGTCTTGGAGCTGCACGGAAAGCGTCTTCGCGATGCCAGGCGAAAGATCGGAACGATCTATCAGCATCACAATCTCATTCCCCGTCTCAAGGTGGTTCATAACGTCCTCTGCGGACGGCTCGGCCAGTGGTCGACCGCGCGCTCGCTCTGGTCGCTCATGCGCCCCGGCGAGCTCGACGCCGCCTATCACGCGCTCAAGCAGGTCGGCATTCAGGAGAAAATTTTCACCCGCACCGACCAGCTCTCCGGCGGCCAACAGCAGCGCGTGGCGATCGCCCGCGTTCTCTTGCAGGACCCCGAGGTCATTCTCGCCGATGAGCCGGTGTCCTCGGTCGATCCCTCGCTCGCCTCGGCCATCGTAAAGCTTCTGGTCGATATCAGCGAGAGCACGCATAAGACATTGCTCGTGAATCTCCACAGCGTCGACCTTGCGCTAGAATTCTTTCCCCGTGTGATCGGCGTGCGGAACGGCACGACGTTGTTCGATCTGAGACCGGATGAGGTGAGCGAGGAGTTGCTCGAAGAGCTTTACTCCGGCCGCCCACCCGAGAGCGAGCGGGACGATATCGAAGATGAAGAGCCCAGCCCGCCCATACTTCAATAACTCCCAGAAATCCGTCTTCCCCTATCTCTTCGGCGTCGTTTTTCTCCTGGCGCTGGTCGATAGCTGGCGGCGTGTCGGCGTCGATCTGCCTCTGCTTTTCGAGCGCCAGGGGCGCGAGAACCTCTTCAAGTTCGCCACCGGCATGTTTCCGCCGGAGCACTCGGCGCAGTTCCTCTCGCTCATGCTGCGCCCCTCGCTCGAGACGATTCAAATCTCGGTCGTCGGGACGCTGATCGCCATCGCGATCGGTTTTCCGTTCGGCATCCTCGCGACGCGGAATTTCAGCGTCGGCGGCATTCTCAACGAGGCGGACACGTCCGGCGCTCCGGCGCGCTACGCGCTGCGCCTTTCGATCTATTTCGCCTCGCGTGGCCTTTTGAGCCTGTTCCGCGCGATTCCCGAATTCGTCTGGGCGTTCATGTTCGTGCGCGCCGTCGGGCTGGGCCCATTTCCCGGCGTGCTCGCGATCGGCATCGCCTACGGCGGCATGCTCGGCAAGGTCTATTCGGAGATCTTCGAGGCCGTCAATCCGCGTCCGCTCGAGGCGCTGCAGTCGACCGGCGCGAACAAGCTGCAAATATTTTTTTACGGCTGGCTGCCGCAGGTGCTGCCCAACTTCGTCTCCTACACGCTCTACCGCTGGGAATGCGCCGTGCGCGCCTCGGCGGTCCTCGGGCTCGTCGGCGCCGGCGGCCTGGGGCAGCAGATCGAG
The DNA here is from genome assembly GCA_035495775.1 of Verrucomicrobiia bacterium. Taxonomy (GTDB): domain Bacteria; phylum Desulfobacterota; class Binatia; order UBA9968; family UBA9968; genus JAJPJQ01. The sequence goes on from DATJFG010000035.1 coordinate 17,427, forward strand.
ATTTCGATGCGCATGTTCAATTTCAACGAGGTTCTCACGATTCTCATCATTCTGTTCGCGATGGTCGCGGCGGTCGATATTCTCAGCAGCAAGGTGCGGGCGGTCTTATGATCGACGAGACGAGCGGCGACAAATCCGTCGCCATGCCGTGGCCGGGGCACGAGCCGCGCGGCGGGGCGGCCCTCGCCAACTGGCTCATAACCGCCGGCGTCCTCGCGCTGTTCGTCTGGAGCTATTACGGCTCCGATATCCGCCTCGACGAGCTCTTCAGCCGCGAGGGCGGCGGGCAGATCCTGTTTTACATCAGAAAGCTGTTTCCCCCCGATCTTTCAGCCGCCACCCTGCAACAGGCGCTCCGCGGCGCGGTCGAGACTTTCGCGATCTCGTTTCTCGGGACGCTGCTTGCGTTCGCGATCGGGCTGTCGATTGTTTTTTTCGCCTCGCGCAACCTAATGTACTCAGGGCTGCTCTACGAGATGGAGCCGAGCGAATGGTGGCGGCGCGCGTTCCGGATGGTGCCTTATCTCACGGCCAAATCGCTGCTCAACATCCTGCGCACGATCCCGGAGATCGTCTGGGCGCTCATCTTCGTCTTCATCGTCGGGCTCGGGCCGTTTCCCGGGACGCTCGCGCTCGGTTTTCACACCGGCGGCGTCCTCGGCAAGCTCTTCGGCGAAGTGCTCGATGACGTCGACTACCAGCCGATCGAGTCGCTGCAATCGACCGGCGCGAGCCGGCTCCAGATCCTTTTCTACGGCATCGCCCCGCAGGTGCTGCCACAGTTCATCTCCTACACGCTTTACCGCTGGGAGGTGAACATCCGCGTCGCCGCGGTGCTCGGATTCGTCGGCGCCGGCGGACTGGGTCAGCGAATTCAAATCGCGATCAGTCTGTTTCTCGAGCACCAGCTCCTGACGCTACTCATCTTCATCTACATTCTCGTGACAATCGTCGACTACCTGAGCGCCTACCTGAGGCGCAAGGCGATTTAGCCCCCGCTCTTGTTTTCAGCCCCGTCGTTTTATATTCCACAAATATGAGCGAAATCCATTTTATCGACACGACGCTCCGCGACGGCCAGCAGAGCCTCTGGGCGCTCAACATGCCGACGAGCGCGATGCTCGGCATCGCCGAGCAGATGGACCGATGCGGCTTCGAGTCGATCGAGTTCTTCCTCTCGATGATGTTCAAGAAGTACGCGCGTGAGCACAAGGAGAACGCCTGGGAATGGCTGCGGCAGGGGAGCAAGCTGTTCAAGCATACGCGGCTCCGCTATCACGGCGGCATGCACGGCGGCTTCGAGAAGATCCCGAGCTGCATCATGCGCGTGCTGATGGAGCGCGTCCGCTCCTATGGCATCACGCTCACGCGCACCTCGAACTGCTGGAACGACTACTCGCTTTTCAAGCACGAGGTCGACGCGATGCGCGCGCTCGGCATCGACTGCGTCGCTAATCTGATCTATTCGGTCTCGCCGCGCCACACCGACGCATATTACGCGGAGCGGGCGCGGCAAGCGGCCGCGATGCGGCCTTATCGAATCTGTTTCAAGGACGTCGGCGGACTGCTGACCCCCGAGCGCGCACGCACACTTATCCCCGTGATCCAGAAAAACGTCGGCGACGTGCCGCTCGAATTCCACGCCCACTGCAACAACAGCCTCGCGCCGCTGAATTATCTCGAAGCGATCAAGCTCGGCCTCACGACGCTGCACACCGGTATTCCTCCACTGGCCAACGGCTCGGCGCAGCCTTCGGTCCTGAACGTGGCGAAGAACGCGCGCGCGCTGGGCTACACGCCGATCGTCAACGAGGCGGAGATCGGACCCGTGGTCGACCATTTCACCGCAGTTGCCCAGAGAGACGGCCTGCCGATCGGGAAACCGCTCGATTACGACGAGTCGCTGTACCAGCATCAGGTGCCCGGCGGGATGATCTCCAACTTAAAGCATCAGTTGAAGCTCGTCGGAATGGAGGACAAGCTCGAGGCCACACTGGAGGAGGCGGCGCTTGTGCGGAAGGAATTCGGCTATCCGATCATGGTGACGCCGCTGTCGCAGTTCGTCGGCACCCAGGCGGCGTTCAACGTCATTACCGGCGAGCGCTATCGCGAAGTCACCGACCAGACGATTCAGTACGCGCTCGGCATCTGGGGTAAAGAGGGCGCGGAGCTGATGGATCCTCAAGTAAAGGATAAGATATTGAGCCGCCCGCGCGCTAAGAAATGGGAAAATTGGACGCCGCCGGACCCGTCGCTTAAAGAGGTGCGCGAGAAGTTCGGCGGGCCGGGAGTTTCCGATGAGGAGCTCATCCTTCGCTTCTATGCCGGGCCGGATGCCGCGGACGAGGTCCTCAAGCGCGGCGCCCCCGCGGAACAGCTCGACGCGAACCGGCCTTTGACGAGACTGGTCCAGGAGCTCTCGAATCGCAACGATTTGAGCTATGTGCGGGTCGAGAAGCCGGGGCTTGCGGTGACCCTCGGCAAAGAGACGAGTGACTGACCGGGCCTCACTTCTGGGCTAACGCCGCGCGGAGCGCGCGCGCGGTGTAAACCTGCGCGAGATGCGCGCGATATTCCTTCGATCCGTTGATGTCCTCCAGAGGATCGATTCTGTCCATGACTCGCTGCGCCGCGCGCTCGATCGCTTCATCATCCAACCGCTTGCCTTTTAACTCATCCTCGGCGGTCTTCGCGCGGTAGGCCTTGTCGGTCACGCCGGTTAGGCCGATCGCGATATCGTCGCAATTTCCATTTCCCGCCAACCTCAATCGGACGGCGACGCCGACGACGGCGAAGCCGGAGGCGCGCTGCGCCGCCTTGAGGTAAACACTTTTTCCGCCGCGCAGTTGCGGCACTTTGATCTCGGTCAAGATTTCATCCGGCTCAAGCGCGCTGGTGAGAAAGCCGACGAAGAAATCCTCCGCCTTGATCCAGCGCTCGCCCGATGGACCGCTCGCTTTCATCTCGGCGTCGAGCGCCAAGATCGCCGCCGGCATGTCGCCCGCCGGATCGGCGTGCGCCAGACTCCCGCCGAGCGTGCCGCGATTGCGCACCTGAACGTCGGCGATGGTCGCCGCCGTCTGCGCCAGTAGGGGACAATGCCGCAGAATCAGCTCGGAATGTTCAATGTCGCTGTGCGTCGCAAGCGTGCCGATGTAAATCGCGCCGCCAGCCTCGCGGATATAATTCAAATCGCCGACGCCGCTCAAGTCGATGACATAGCGAGGCTTCGCCAGGCGGAGCTTCATCAACGGCACCAGGCTCTGCCCGCCGGCGAGGATTTTAACGTCGTCTTTGTAGTTCGAGAGCAGCTCGAGCGCTTCCGGCAACGACGTTGGCGTGAAGTATTCGAATCCCGCGGGGATCATCGCCGCGCCTCCCGAATCAGGTTCCAGACGCGCTCCGGCGAGAGCGGCAGGTCGCGTATCTTGACGCCGAGAGGCTTGAGCGCATTCTCGACCGCGCTCGCGATTGCCGCGGGCGAGGGGATCGCGGCGCCTTCACCCGCCGCCTTTTGTCCCAAGGTCGTAAACGGGGACGGCGAGGGCCGGTGGATGATCTCGACCTTGGGCGTTTCCTCCGTGGATGATTTCCCGTAGTCGGTGAGGGTCAGCGTGAGCAGCTGGCCCTCGGAATTGTAGACGAACCCTTCGCCGAGCGCGACGGAGATGCCGTGCGCGGCAGAGCCGTAGATTTGCCCGTTGACGACGTTCGGATGGATCACGGTGCCGTTGTCGCCGACGATCAAATAGCGCAGCACGCGAACCTTGCCGGTCTCGCGATCGACTTCGACGACGGCGGCGTGTGCCGCGGCGGAGAAGGTGAACTGCGCGCGCACTTTGCGGTCGGCTCCCGGAACCATGTTGGGCTCGGCGTGCGGGAAAGTGTAGTAGTAGGTCGCCTGCAATCCCGCCTCGACTCCCTTGGGCAGCATCGCCTGATTGCCGTAGACGATCTTTCCCAGGTCGGCGAGCGTGAGTTTCTTCACTGGCGAGCCGGGCGCGTGCACCGCGCCGCCTTCGATCTTCAATTGCGCCGCGTCGGCGCCGAGGACATGCGCCGCGACGGTGAAAATCTTTTCCCTGAGCTTCGTTGCCGCCCCGTGTACGGCGCCGATGTCGTAGAGATGGAAATTGTTGCCACTGTTGGCGGCGGAGACGCCCCAGGGCGCGAGATCACTGTCGAACGGCGTCGAGATGCTGATTTTGTCAGGCGGGATGTCGAGGACGTCCGCCGCCACCTGGCTCGTCGTCGTCTCGTGCGACTGGCCGCAGTTGGGCGAGCCCAGATAAAGCGCGATCGTGCCGTTTCTCTCCAGCTTGATCGTCGCGCCGTTGACCCCGCCGGAGCCGGGGCTTTCCTTCATCTCGGGAAAGATCGCCATGTCGCGCGCGGCGTTGCGTCCGCCGGGCTCGACCCCAATGACGACGCTGAAGCCGAGCAGTCGGCCACGTTCTCGCGCGCGCTTCTGCTCCTCGATGAGTTTGTCGTAGCCGATCTTCTCGACCGCCGTCGCAAGCAGGCTGGGGTAATCGCCGCTGTCGTACACGTTGCCGCTCGGGGTCGTGTACGGCATCTGCTCCGGGCGAATCAAATTGATTTTGCGGACGTCGATCGGGCTAAGGCGCAGCTCTTCGGCGATCCGATCCATGATTCGTTCCCAGATGTAGCACATCCCGGGTTTGCCGATGCCGCGGTTCGGAATCACGGGACATTTGTTGGTGAGGACCGACCAGCCTTCGAGCGCGATGTTCTGGACTTTATACGTGTTGGCGAGGTTATTGAGCTTGTTGGTGAAATGGATCGTGAGCGTGCTCGTCGAGCCGCCGACGTCGTCGATCTCCTTGAACCTGAGCCCCAGCACCGTGCCGTCTGTTTTGACCGCCGCCTCCACATCGAACTCCTGCGCGCACGAGTGGCCGGCGGCCATCATGTGCTCGCTGCGATCTTCGATCCATTTGACCGGCCGGCCGCTGCGGATCGCGAGCAGGCTCACGATCACGACGTACTTGCGGATGAGGTGGATCTTCTGGCCAAAGCCCCCGCCGATATCGGGAATGATGACGCGGATGTCTTCGAGCTCGAGCGCTTCTCTCAGCGCGTCGTAGATGACCTCGGGGACCTGCGCATTGACCCAGACGGTGAGCTTCCGGCTCGCGGCGTCATAAGACGCGATGATTGCGAACGGCTCGAGCGGCGTCGAGCTGTAGCGGTGGATCTTCAAATTCTCTTTGACGATCTTATCCGCCGCTTTGAATGCGCCGTCGATGTCGCCGTAGGTGAGGCTCCCTTTCCACGCGATATTCGATTCCAACTCCTCGTAGAGCAAAGCCGACCCAGGCTTCATCGCGTCTGCGGTCTCGACCACGGCCGGCAGCGCGTCGTAATCGATTGAAATCAGATCGAGCGCGTCCTCCGCCGTGCCGCGGTCGCGCGCCGCGACCGCGGCGACCGGCTCTCCCATGTAGCGGACCTTGTCGACCGCCGTCGCATATTCCGGGATTGGCTTTCTGAGACCGGCGGCGTAGCGGCCGGGCTTGAACGGTCGGCTGTACGCGACGACATCGGAAGGGATTAGCGCCGCCGCGACGCCCGGCAATTCGAGCGCTGCGCTCGCGTCGGCGCCGGCGATGCGCGCGTGCGCGTGCGGGCTGCGCAGGATCATCGCCTGCAGCATCCCGGGCAGGACGATGTCGTCGGTGAAATGGCCGCGGCCGGTCGCATGCCGCGGTCCTTCTTTGCTGCGCGTGGACGTGCCGATATACTTTTCAGTCATGAGGTTGCGCGTGAAGTTTTTTGGCCGCTTCTTTCACGGACTCGATGATCTGCGCGTAGCCGGTGCACATGCAGAGGTTGCCCGCGAGCGCGCGCCGGATGTCTTCTTCGCTTGGATCGGCGTTCTGTTGCAGGAGCGCATGCGCCGCCATCACCATGCCGGGCGTGCAGTACCCGCACTGAAAGCCGTACTTCTCGACGAAGGCTTCTTGCACCGGATGAAGCGCGCCGTTTTTCGCGAGCCCTTCGATCGTTACGATCTCTTTGCCATTGGCCTGTACGGCGAAAAGGAGGCAGGACTTCACCAGCTTGCCATCGAGAAGAATCGTGCAGGCGCCGCACTCGCCGATGACGCAGCCGACATGCGTGCCGGTGAGGCCGATCTGCTCGCGGAGAAAATGGGGAAGAAGCTGGCGCGGCTCGACGTCCTCTTCGTAGCGCCGTCCGTTGATCGTCACGGTGATCGTCCGCTTCACGTTCGTGAACATATCGGCTGCCCAGCAGCGCGTCAACCTCCGGTGCGGCGTTGTAGGATCGGGGTTGAAGAGAATGTCCGATGGTAGTATGCGGGCCGAGGATGGGCGTTAAGAGAATCTTTTGCTTTTGGCAGTCGGAAGCTCCCATGCCGGCGTATCTGCAGCTGTGCATGGACACCTGGGCGCGCTATCTTGGCGATTATGAGATCGTTGTCTTGAATCATGCAAATCTCGACCGCTGGATAACTCCGGGGACTTACGATTTCACCGCTTTGAAGAAGCTCCCATTAGGCGTCCAGAAGGACGCGATCCTCGCGGCGCTTCTGTGCGCTCACGGCGGCGTCTTTATGGATGTCGACACGATTGCGACGGGAGACATCACGTTGATTCTACAGCGGCTACGCCGCGCGGAGATGATCCTTTTCGATCTCCATCTCGGCTTCGCCGCGGCAAGACCGGGCGCCCGCGTGCTTCGTCAATGGATCCCGCGAGCGCAGCGAAGGCTCGAGCAGCTGAATGTCGGCGACGCCGTGACTGCAAGCTGGGATTATGTCGGCAACGCACCGCTATCGGAAGTCATGGAGGAGATGACGCGCCTCTCGATGCTCGGCAGGTTTTATGAGCGCATCCAAAGACGCAAGACGAAATGGCCGCGCGTAGCGAGCGCATTTTGGAGCCGAGCGATCGAACCGGTTTGGGCGCGGCGGAAAGGTCTCTTCTTTAGGACCGTCTATCGAAAATATCTAACCATGCTCGATCGCAGGAAATACGGCTTTATGGCCGAACTGGCTCATTACGGCACGAACGGCATCGGCCATATGGAAGATTACCGAAAATTCTGGTTCGAGGAGAAGCTGGACATTGATCACGTTTTCCGCCGGAGGCAGATGCTCATCGGCCTGCACCATTCCTGGACCCCAGACTGGTACAAGTCGCTGACGAAAAAACAGGTGCTGGAAAACGATTGTTTGCTGTCGAAAACACTCCGGGCGGTGCTGGAAAAGTAAGAACTCGAATCCGCCCGGCTTAATTCCCGAGCGCCTGCGCGACGGCGCGGCCCACCAGCACTTTAACCATTTCTCTTTTGTATTCGGCGGAGCCGCGGTTGTCGTCGATGGGATCGGTCTCGAAGGCCGCGGCCTCAGCCATCCCGCCGATCAGCCGCTCGCTGATTTTCTCGCCACGGAGAAGCGCTTCAGCCTTTTTCGCCCGCAGAATCGTCGGCGCAACTGAGTTGAGCCCGAGACGGATGTCGTCGCAGCGGCCGTCGGTCGTTTTGAGCGCGAGCGCGACGCCGACGGTCGCGAAATCTTCCTGGCTCCGCGGCAGGAACTTGATATGCGCCCAGCGGAGCCCTGCTGCCGGCGGCGGCACGCGAATCTCGGTCATGATCTCGCCCGGCTCGGCGGCGGTTTGATAATAATCGATAAAAAATTCGTCGAGCGGCAACATTCTTTCTCCCTGCGAGGAGGCGAGCACGACGCTCGCGTCCAGGGCGAGCAGGCTCGCGCCGGGGTCGGTGAGCGGATCGCCCTGGCAGAGATTGCCGCCGAGAGTCGCCATGTTACGGATGCGCGGCTGCGCGACCTTGCGAAATGTCTCGTGCAGCAGGGGATAGTGCTCGCGCACCGCCGGATGGAGCTCGATGTCGCGATGGCGCGCGCCGGCGCCGATGGTGAGGCCGGTCTTCGGATCGAAGCGGATCGCGTCGAAATCCGGCAGCTTCGCGAGGCTCACAACGACGCGCGGATTTAACAGCTTCAACCGCATCATGATGAGCAGCGCGGTGCCGCCGGCGATCAAACGCGCCTCCTCCCCGTGCTCATCGAGCAGGGCGCAGGTGTCGCTTATATTCTGCGGTTCGAAGTAATCGAAGCGGACCATTACTTCTTCGCGTCCTTCTCCTTCAGCGCGTGCAAAACTTTTTCCGGCGTGATCGGCAGCGTCCTGATGCGCACGCCGACGGCGTCGAACACCGCGTTGCTGATCACCGCGGCGGTCGGATCCATGCCGAGCTCGCCCAGACCTTTGGCGCCGAACGGCCCGGTGGGCTCGTAGGAATCGGCGAACGCGTGCTTTAAAGGCGGCATGTCGCGCATCGAAGGAATACGATAATCGGAAAAGTTCGGATTCACCGGCCGACCCTCGTCGAAGCGGAGCCCCTCGATCAGCGCATAGCCGATGCCCTGCGCGACCGCGCCCTCGACCTGCCCCTCGGCGCCGACCGGATTGATGACCGTGCCGCAATCGGACGCGGCGGCGTATTGGAGGATTTTCACCTGTCCGGTCTCGCGGTCGACTTCGACCTCGACCGCCTGGCAGCCGTAGTTGTACGCGCCGGACTCGTTGCCATAGCGCGTGGAATCCTGCAGCACGGAATCGGCGTCGAACTTCCCCGAGGCGACGATGGGCGCGCCGCCGTTACGGAAGAGACGCGCGCGCGCGACGTCGGCGACCGGGAGCGCTTTGGATTCCGCCCCGCGGACGAAGATTTTACCGTCGCGGGCGACGAGATCTTCCGCACTCGCCTCGAGCATCTCAGCCGCCTGCTCGAAGAGCTGCTGCTTGACCTTTGACGCCGCGTCGCGCACGGCGTTGCCGCTGATGTAAGTGAGACGGCTGGCGAAAGCGCCGAGGCAGAACGTGGTCAGATCCGTGTCGGCATGCGACATCTCGACGTCTTCGATAGGAACGCCGAGCTCTTCGGCCGCGATAGCGCACATGGTCGTGTAGCAGCCCTGGCCGGATTCGCCCTCGCCGCTTAAAATCAGCGCCTTGCCGTCCTCGTTGAGCTTGATCGTCGCCGAGCTGCCGTCGTAGTCCCCGAAATGCCGCTTGCCGCTCACGTGGACGGTGCAGGCGAGGCCGAGCCCGGTACTGGGCTTCTTGTTAGCGCGCTTTTCTTTCCAGCCGATCAGCTCGCCGGCCTTGTCGATGCACTGCTTTAATTCGCAGCTGATGACGCGATTGCCGTGCGGCGAGACGTAGCCGGGCTCGGCGGCGTTCATGCGCGCGATCTCGATCGGATCGATGCCGAGCTCATGCGACGCCTCGTCGATCGCCTGCTCGACCGCCCATTCGGCGGACGGATTACCGAAGCCGCGGAACGCGCCGGTGGGAATTTTATTGGTATAGACGAGATACGCCTGCGTCTTGACGTCGGAATATTTGTAGCAGGTGTCGTGGCGCAGGGCGGCGACACCGGTGATCGCCGGCGCCTTGGCGGAATAGGCGCCGTTATCGGCGACCACCCGCGTCTGCTTCGCGCGGATGAGCCCGTTCTTTCTGAATCCCATTTTGACGTAGATCTTCATGAAGACCCGCGGGCGGCTCCCGGCAAGAAATTCTTCCTCCCGCGTGTTGATAAGCTTCACCGGCTTGCCGGCTTTGCGCGAGAGGATCGCGGCGACGATCGCGTTGTTGTCGTCGCACGACTTCCCGCCGAAACCTCCGCCGACCGCGCTCTGGATGATCCGCACATCGGTCTCGCGCACCCCGAGCGCGGCGGCGATGCGGTAGCGGGCGTTGAAGAGCGTCTGCGTGTTCATGTAGATCGTGTACTTGCCGGAAGGGGAATAATCGGCGACGCTGCCGATCGTCTCGATCGCGCAGTGCCACTGCGGCGTACTCTGGAATGTGTCCTCGACGATGACGTCCGAGTCGGCGAACGCTTTTTCGATATCGCCGCGCTCGACGTCGATCACCATCGCAACATTGCGCTCCTTGTCGTCGTGAACGAGCGGGGCGCCGGGCTGCATCGCTTCTTCGGCGTCGAAGACGGCGGGCAGCTCGTCCCACTCGATCTCGATCAGATCGAGCGCCTCTTCGGCGGTCTCACGATCGATCGCCGCGACGGCGGCGACTTCCTCGCCGACGTAGCGCACTTTGCCGACGGAAAGCGGATATTGATCCGCAAAGAAAGCACCCCAGGGCTTTTTGATCGTGTCCTCGGCGGTGACGACGCAGCGCACGCCCCGAAGCCTTTCCGCCTTGCTCGTGTCGATGTTCAGGATGCGCGCGTGCGGGAACGGGCTGCGGAAAATCTTGCCGTAGAGCATCCGCGGCAGCATGATGTCGGCGATGTAGCGCGATTCGCCGGTGGCCTTTTCATAGCCTTCGACGCGCTGGACACGCCGGCCGACGACCGAAAAATCCTGCTTGGCCATTTTAGGAGGTCTTTGAAACCGGTTTGTAGACGCCGAGGCTCTGGATCTTTGCCTCGTGCGCGGGCTTCCCGCCGGCATGGCCTGTGGCGATCTTGCCGTGCATCACCGCCAGGATCGACTCCATGATTTTATAATAGCCGGTGCAGCGGCAGAGATTACCGGCCATCCATTCTTTGATCTCTTCCTCGTTGGGATTCGGCTTCTCGTCGAGGAGCGCCTTGGCGGCGATGATCTGCCCCGGTGTGCAGATGCCACATTGGAGACCGCCGTACTCGACGAATGCCTGCTGCAATGGATGGAGCACGCCGTCTTTGGCGAGGCCTTCGATCGTCAGGACTTCTTTGCCTTCGCAGGCAACGGCGAGCGTGAGGCACGAGCTGACGAGCCGGCCGCCGACAGTGACGCTGCAGGCCCCGCAGACGCCGATGCTGCAGCCTTCCTTCGTGCCCGTAAGGCCGATGTCTTCGCGGAGCGCGTGGAGCAGCAGGCGGTTCGGCTCGATCTCGATGTCGTAACTTTCGCCGTTGACAAAGAGAGTGACGGGACGTTTCATTCGGATCTTCCGGAGTGGGTTTTGCCCCATTTCGCGCGCATCGATTTCAGCGTCTCGCCCTCGCCGACAGAAACGCGCGTCGCGCGGAGTGCCTCGCCCACCTTGTCCGTCTCGCCGGCGGCGGCGAGCCGCGCCTCCTCGTCGAGCGCCTCTGGCCAGAGACCGAGGAGATACCCGTGCCACGGCTCCTGCGGCTCCAGTTTTGGCAGCCCGAGCTCCTCCCAAATCTCTCTCGCGCGCTCCATATACTCGCGCTTCGGCAGCGACAGCGGGGGAAAATCCGCCTTGCGCGTCGCGTCGATCAGAAGCGACGACTCGCTATTGTCGTAGCGGCTCGACGGGTCCTTCGCCACCATGCCGATCGGCGTCGCGCCGAATGGGCGGTCCTTGACGATCTTTATGTCCTTGTGCGGCTGCGAACGGTGCGTGATCGCCCAGGTGACTGCGACCGGATCGTGCGGATTGATATCCTCGTCCACCGCAACGACGACCTTGCCGAGACGGTCGCCGTAGGCGAGCAGCGCATCCATCGCATTCCACGGATCCTGATCGTCGCGCTTTTTCATCCTGAGGACGGCGTACGGGCGAAGATTCACGAGCGGCTCCATGAGCGATACTTCGAGCACGCTGTCGAAACCTTTTTTTCTCATGTAGCGGAGCACGAGCGTCGCCATTCCCATCGCCTTGATCTTTGAGCTTTCGCTCGGCGTCACCTGGCTGATGATCGAGACCCAGATCGGATTTTTGCGGTGCATGACGCCCGTGAGCTCGAAGGCGAAGCTGAGCGTGCGCGGATCGACGTAGCCCATCGACTCACCGAAGGGGCCTTCCTCCTCGAGATAATTGGTCGGGATGATCCCTTCGAGCACGATCTCGGCGGTCGCGGGCACTTCGAGATCGACCGTCTTGCATTTGACGAGCTGGATCGACTCGCCGATAAGCCCGCCGGCGAGCGCCAGCTCGTCCATATCCGGCGGAACCTTTTGTGTCGCGGCGAACGAGACCGCGGGGACCGTGCCGACGGCGACGGCGACTTCGAGCGGGATGCCGCGCTGGCGGCATTTTTCCCAATGGCGCGTCAAGTCCTGCGGCGTGCCGGACATGAGGCCGCTGCGGCCTGCGCCCTTGATAAGGCCGCGATAGTTGCCGACGTTGCGCCGCTTGGTCTCCGGGTCCTTCGTGATCCAATGTCCGGCCGTAATGTAAGGGCCGTTGTCGAATCCCGGCGTCGAGATCGGAATTGGAAACTCATGGAAGCCGCCGCGGCTTAGTAAATCCTTGCCGGCGTGAATCTCCTCCATGACCGGACCATAGCCGACGATCTCCGGCTCGATCGGATGGTCCATGGCGTAGAGCCAGCGGTCGGCGACTTCGTCGGGCGCGCACTTGAGACCGAGGCAATAAATTTCCGACGAAGCGGACAAGCCGCCGACCAGCACGGGGCTCTCGTATTTCCGGCCTTTCGAATCGACGACGTTCTCGAAGAGAAATGCCTTGCGCTGCTCTTCTTTCAAGCCGCGAAACTGCCAGCGCACGAGCGGATGCAGCTCGGTATCCTTGTTGATCGCGCGCGTAACGCGCACGAGCTTGCCGCTCGCTTCGAGCACGGCGATCTGTTCGCGGAGGTCCTGGTGCGGTTTTGCGAATTTCATCGAAGATTTTTCTGTATGCTTTTTTGTTCTTGCGCGCAAGAGCGGCGCGATGCGGAGAAGCGTCGAATACTTCGCGAAAATTCAAGTGAATTTGCAAAAGTGACCCCAAATTCCGTACAATGAGGACGGATCGTCTATGAGCCTTCAGATATTCAATACTCTCACGGGTAAAAAAGGGCCTTTTACGCCGCTGAACGAAGGCGAAGTCCGCATGTATGTCTGCGGCGTGACGGTTTACGATTCCTCCCACATCGGACACGCCCGCTCGCTGCTGACCTTCGACGTCGCGTATCGCTACCTCGTTTTCCTGGGCTACCGGGTGCATTTCGTGCGCAACTTCACCGACGTCGACGACAAAATCATTCAGCGCGCGCGCGGAGAAAAAACGACCGCCGAGTCCATCGCGGGGAGATACATCGACGAGTTCCAAAGCGACAGCCGTCGCCTCGGGCTGCTGCCGCCGACCGACGAGCCGAAGGCCACCGAGCACATTGCCGAGATCGTCGCGCTGATCCGGCGTCTGGAAGAGAAAGGCGTCGCGTATCCCGTCGAAGGCGACGTCTATTTTTCCGTTGAGAAATTTCCCGGCTACGGCAAGCTTTCGCGCAAAAAGCTCGACGAGCTCGAGGCCGGCGCTCGTGTGGAGGTCGACGAGCGGAAGAAATCGCCGATGGACTTCGCTCTATGGAAAGCGAGCAAACCCGGCGAGCCCGCTTGGGAGAGTCCATGGGGCAAGGGACGGCCGGGGTGGCACATTGAGTGTTCGGCGATGAGCACGAAATATCTCGGCCAGCCTTTCGACATCCACGGCGGCGGCCGGGATCTGATCTTCCCGCATCACGAAAACGAGATCGCCCAATCGGAGGCCGCCTACGATCTGCCGCTCGCGGCGGCCTGGATGCACAACGGCTTTCTCAACATCAATCAGGAGAAGATGTCTAAATCTCTCGGCAACATTCTCGCGATTCGCGACATCCTCGCCCGCCACGAGCCCGCCGCGCTGCGCCATTACATGTTCTCGAGTCACTACCGGAGCCCGATGGATTTTTCCGAGCAGGGGCTGGATGAAGCCGAGAAGGGGGTCGAGCGTATCTTTGAGACGATCGCGCGCTTCGATGAGGCCGGCGTGGCGATTTCGTCGGATGCGGCCGACGCCGCCCTGCTCGATGAGTTCCGCTTGGAAATGGACGACGACTTCAACACGCCGCGCGCCCTGGCGCTCATCTTCGACGAAGTGCGCGCGCTCAATCGGCTGATGGACGAGAGGAAGAGCGCAGCGCTTGGGCCGCGCGTCGCGGCGCTCAAGACAATGGGGGTATCGTTGGGACTGCTTCAAGAAGAGCCGGGGCGCTTTCTCGCGCGGAAGAAGGAGCGCTGGCTGTCGGCGCAAAGCCTTTCTCAAAATGAGATCGAGGAGTTCATTCGCCGCCGCAATCAAGCGCGCAAGGAAAAAAACTGGCGCGAAGCCGATCGTATTCGCGCCGAGCTCAGCGACAAGGGTATCGTGCTGGAAGACAGTTCTGGAGGAACGGTATGGAAAGTGAAATAGGCTTATCGCGCCGCCTCGCGGCGCTTGCTTTGGCCGTCGCGATGGTCGGGTGGCCCTGGCGCATTTCAGCGCAGGAGAAACCCGCCTCGGCCCAGGACGCCCCGGCGCAGCTCGAGCTGCGCCGAACCCTGAAGACACGCCCATATCAGGGGCAAAACGTCACCGGCGAAGAGCGCGTCGTTCGGCCGCGCGATACGCTCTGGCGGATTCTGGTCGTCGAGAGGGGATTATCCGACAAGCGCTTCGCGCGCTATGTCTTTATCGTCACCGCGCTCAATCCCAATTTGAAAAAGGCCGACGTCCTACAGGTCGGCGACACGCTTTTTATTCCGATCCAGCTCGACGAATTGTTAGGCCAAAAGCCTACCGCCGCGCCGCCGCCTCCGGTGGCGACCGTATCGGCCGCGCCCGAGAGTGAGGGGGGCACGATACTCTACGAAGTCAAGAAGGGCGATCAGCTTTATAAGGTCCTTCGGACACAAGCCGGGATTCCGGCGGCGGAAATGAAGAGCGCGCTCGCGCGGGCAAAGGCGCTCAACCCGCAGAAAAAGAATTGGGAGACTTTGATCGCCGGAGAGAAATTGACACTTCCCGCGGGCGCTGCCGCCGCGGCTCCGGTCGAGCATGCCGTGGCGCTGCCGAACGAGCAGCAGGTGGTCGGCATCGATTACGGAAAGAAAATCACGGTGCAGGAAAATCTCGAACTCCTCGATTCTGTCATGAAGGCCGTCGGGCGGCAGACCCGCCGCGAAGGCGAAGAGGTCGTGCCGCTCAAAGAGGGCACTGTACACATCGACCGAAGCTCCTACCCGATCGTTCAATCGCCTGGAGGGCAGCGGGCGATCCTCGACATGCAGAATAAAATCACCGCCGCCCTCAAGGCAAAGATGGAAGCAAACGGCCCCGGCCTTCCGGTGGTGTCAGTCAAAAAAGGCGCTTCGCTTCACGAGGCCGTGGCGGGATTGCTTACGCGGCTCGGTTTTCAAAACCTGCCGTCGAACCAGCCCGTCGTCATCCAGGACAGCGGCGTTGCGGTGCAGGTGAAAGGCGAGTGGATGGTGACATCGCCGGAAGACGGCGGCGCGATGGCGCAAGTGATGGTCGTCAGTTTGACCGATACGCCCGGTCAGACGCCGGATTACCTAAAGGACTATCTCTCGGTCAAAGGCATGAGCCTAAAAGAGATCCTGCTGCCGCGCGCGACTCCCCCGGCGCCGGTCGCCGAGTCCGCCGTTCCCGCCAAAGCAAATTTTCACGTCGAGAAATGGCCGGAAAGCGGCGCCGCTTTAGTCGACGCCCTGCTCGCCGACTACGGTATCGCCACCGCGACAGGCGGTACGTTCTCGATTATGCTGCGCGACGGCATCCGCATGGATAGCAAGGCCGACCGGATCTTCGAATACGGCGGGAAGAAAATCGCGCTCGCCTTCCGTTCGATCGGCGATGAGTCCGCGAAGAGCATGGAGAGCAGCGACGGTATGCGCGTCGTCGAACTCGATTTCGCCAAGCTGACGCGCCGTGAGATCGTCGGACGGCTGCTTGGCGAACTCGGCGAAACGGCACCTTATCGTGAACAGCGCTTCGCAGCCAACGATCGCGCCAAAGACAAACTCATGCTCACGATTTCCGGCTATTATCTGCCGCAGCGGCTGCTTCTCCTTACCGACCGCGACATCCCGACGGATCTGGAAAGATTTTTCGGCGAAAAGGGGATGCGGGTCGTCAAATTCTAACGTGCGCAACCTGCGACTGCTCGTAATCGGTTGCCTGCTCCTCGCCGCCTGCTCAACGACGAACGGCCGCAAGGGAATGGGTCCGCGCCCCGGCACGCCGGAATACGAGGCGCAGGCGAATTCCGGCGCGCCGAAGCAGCCGCCGCCCTGTTCGACCTGGCTCAACCGCACGCGAGCCGGCGGTACGGTTGGCAGCGTCGTCGGCTTTATCGCTGCGAGCGCCATCGGCACGCCTGCGCTGGGGCTCATCTACACGGCCGCCGGCTACGCCGTGGGCGCGGCGAGCGCGGACAGATGCAAAAAGCAAAACGAAGCCGCCGCGAAAGCCGGCGGCAAATCGCCCGCGGCGCCGCCCGTCACTGCCAAAATCGTCGAAGAAGAGTTAGAATAATCTCACGCGCCCGTAGCTCAACTGGACAGAGCATCAGACTTCGGATCTGAGGGTTGGGGGTTCAAATCCCTCCGGGCGCGCCAAGCAGCCTGACAAACCGGATTCGATTTCTGTTAGAGTCGGCAGCAGGATAAAAAAAAGGGCCGGTCGTATATCGACCGGCCCTTTTTTTATCTGAACGAGGAATGCTACTCGCTATTCCCGGCTTTGCCGAAGCCGCCGTTTCCGTTGGTGATCGGCCCGGAGGCGACTGAGCCGCCGGCTACCGATGCGATGACTTCACCGCCGATCAGCGCCTTGCCCAGCAACGTCCCGTGGCATGTCGCCGTGCCCAATGACGCGTCGCAGGTAACGGTCTCGTTGCCGACGGTGGTCGTGACGTTGAGCAGGACCGGGGAGCCGGCGGGCAGGCCCGAGAGCCGCGCCTCGGCGACGTGCCCGCCCTGGAAGTGCACGATGGCCTTACCGATGCCGGAAAGGGTCGCATGCGTCTCCGGCGCCAACCCCGGCTGGGCGAGCGCGCTGTGGTCATGGAAGACCAGCACGCCGGCGCCGTCGAGATTCGCAACCCCTGCCGGGAAGCGCCTCGAGCCGACGTAGATGTTGTTGTGGATCGAATCGACGCCCAGGCCGTGGCCGTTGAGCGCGGAGCAGTCCGCCTCGACGAAGCTGCCCGGGGCGGCGAAAACGCCCACCACCGGCACGTGGCCGGCGCCGTCCGGCTCACAGCTGTCGGTCGCGACCACATTGTTGCTCGACGCGGTATACCAGCGGCGGAGGTTGTTGTTGAAATACTCAACGTCCGTGCCGGTCACCTGCGGGAAGCGCGTCAGGATCGTCCCGGTCGCGATGTCGAGCAACAGCTGCGCGTCGTCGGTGCAGCCGAGCACCGCGCGGTTCGTCACCGGATCGATGTCGATGCCGTGCGGCTGGCACGAGTGCACGCCATCGTAGAGGTGGAGGCTCACCAGAGTGGTAAAGGTGTTTGTCGCCGGGTTGAACTTCAGCACCTTCGCCGCGAGGCCGCCGTTATCCTCGTCGGTGATGTTCTGATAAATCATCCCGTCCACCGGATTGAAGCGCGGCTGCTCGGGATTCGACGGCAGCGCGACCTGTGTGACGATCGTATCGTTCACTAGATCCACGACGGTCAATTCATACGGCGCGATGGTGTTCGCGACGTAGGCACGCTGATTCAACGGATCGTAGTCGAGCTCGTCGGAGCCCGAGCCGAGCGGCATGAGAAGGACTGACTCTGCCGACCCGAGGCGGAGATCCATGATCGCGATGCGCGTGCCGCGGTCGGTCATGACGAGCTTGTGCAGAGGGGGCGCGACCAGCATGCCGCTCGGACACGAGCCGGTGCAGGCCCCCGGCGCGGTCGGAAAAGTCGTCGGGAAGGGGATCGTGCCTTGGTAGGTGTTGCTGTCCGTGTCGATCGCCGTCGCACCTCTGTTGACGCGGTCGGCGATGTAGATCGTGTGGCTGAAAGGATCGAAGGAAAAGACATCGATGTTCGTCTGGTGCGCGCCGGCCGGAGTGGTCCAGTCGAACAGGCAGCCGGGCGTGTTGACGGTGCAGTGGACGGGGATCACGCCCAGGTTGTCCAGGTCTAAGGCCGATGCATTGCCAGCGAGAAGTAGACCTAAGCATAGGGACACTAATATGGATAACGCTGCTTTATTATATGATGCGGGATATTTCATAACGCCTCCTAAATTGCTCCAACTTGCTGCGATCGAGATTGCAGACTTAAGAATCCAAAAACGCGCGGAGCTTGATTAGGGGTCGGTGATGGAGTCGCGCGGGAGCCCGACGCGGTAGCCGTGCATACGGGCGGAGTCGAGCGGTGAGGAGAGGAGGATCGCAAAATGATCGGGCCGCGCCGACCCCTCCGGCCGATTGGCCGAGAGGGCGACGTCGTCCCACCAATCGGAGCGGCCGAGCCGGTTGATCGATTCGCCTTCGGCGGCCGTTTCGACCGCGACCATCGCCGCCGCCGTGGGCTCGATAAGCGCGGACAGCCTCGAGCAATCAAGGTCGAGCACTTCGAAGGCGATGTAGGACACGACGAAGAGCGCGCAAACCGCGTGAAAGGAGCGCCAGAGACATGTACGATGGAAGTGCATTGAACGCGCCCGAAATGCCCTTAGGATATTAGCTGTACCGTTTACAGCAATAAGGTAAACACCCTAATTAAATCGCCGTCAATACCTTAGACCGCGTCTCAAAGCGTCTCGATAATTTCTCCCGACATCGTTATGATGGAGGCGGCTAAGATCATGATTACGCTGGCCGACATCGAAATCGCACGCGCGCGCATTGGCGCCGACATCTATGTTTCGCCCTGCGCCTATTCGGAGACGATCAGCCGGATGACCGGCCATCGCGTCTTCTTCAAGCTAGAGAACCTGCAGATGACCGGCTCGTTCAAGGAGCGCGGCGCGCTCAACCGCCTCATTACACTCAGCGCCGAAGAAAAAGGGCGCGGCGTCGTCACCGCGAGCGCGGGAAACCATGGCATGGCGGTCGCGTTTCATACGCGCCGTCTGGGAATTGCCGCGACGGTCGTCATGCCGACGCAGGCGC
Organism: Verrucomicrobiia bacterium; assembly: GCA_035495775.1. Classification (GTDB taxonomy): domain Bacteria; phylum Desulfobacterota; class Binatia; order UBA9968; family UBA9968; genus JAJPJQ01. The sequence continues at coordinate 36,311 of DATJFG010000035.1, forward strand.
CGCTCATCAAAGTCACGCAGGTGCGCGGTTACGGAGCCGAGGCGCGGCTTTTTGGAGCCGATTACGATGCCGCATTCGCCGAAGCTGAGAAAATCGCCCGCGAGGGGGATCTCGTCTACGTTCATCCATTCAACGATCCTTTGATCGTGGCCGGGCAGGGGACGGTGGGCCTCGAGCTGCACGAGCAGAATGCCGCCCTCGACGCCGTCGTCGTTCCAGTTGGAGGCGGAGGGCTGATCGCCGGCATCGCGCTCGCGCTCAAAGAGCGCAATCCGAAAATTCGCATCATCGGCGTGCAGTCCGAGCAGGTGCCGTCGATGAAAGCCGCTTTGGAAAAAGGACAGCCCGTCCAGGTGCCTCCGGCGACGACGATCGCCGACGGCATCGCCGTTCGGGCCGTAGGCGAGATACCGCTGGAGATCGTGCGGCGCTACGTCGACGACATCGTTACCGTCAGCGAAGGCGAGATCGCGGCGGCGGTCCTGCTGCTGCTCGAAATCGAGAAGACCGTCGCCGAAGGCGCCGCGGCGGTCGGTCTGGCGGCTTTGTTAAATAAAAAAATCACGCTGGACGCGAAGAACATCGCCGTAGTCGTGTCCGGCGGCAATATCGACATGAACCTCGTCTCGCGCATCATCGAGAAGGGGCTGGTGCAGGGCGGACGGCTCGCCAAGGTCTCGGTCGTGCTTCCCGATCGTCCAGGATCGCTGGCGCATCTCGCGGCGGTTGTGGCGCGCGAGGGGGCGAACGTCCTCAGCGTCGAGCATGGGCGCGGCTTCGCCGATATCGCGATCGGTGAGACCGAGATCGAGATGGTCGTGGAGACGACTGGACGGCCTCACATCGAGCAGCTCTACGGCGCGCTCAAGAAGGAAGGCTTTCGCATCGCCTCCTCCGCGCCGGCAAAATAACTCATCCGCCTTTCGGCGCGCCTTGACAGTCCGGCTTTTCCCAACCTATTGTTACCTTTGGCGGGAGGTGGCCCTCATGATGACCGCAATCGTCTTGCTGAACACTCAAAGGGACAAGGTCAACGCCGTCGCCGAGCGGATCGCGGATCTCGACGGCGTGACGGAGGTTTATTCCGTCGCCGGCCGCTACGACCTCGCTGCTGTCGTGCGGGTGAAGGACGACGAAGGACTCGCCGATGTCGTGACGCGGGATATCCGGAACATCGAAGGCATCGAGAAATCCGAGACCCTCATCGCTTTTCGCGTCTACTCGCGGCACGATCTGGAGCGTATATTCTCGATCGGCTTCGAATCTTAGGCGCCTTTTTTGTTTTAATTTTTTCGGTATGATGAGGTCCAGTCGCTGACCAGTAGACGCTCGGAGGGATTTTATGCCGCTTTCAGGCCAGGCGTTCGTTAAAGAGCTGCACGAGACCGTGCGCAAAAAGCATTCGAAAGATCACCCCGTCATCGGCATGGTCGAAAGGGGAGAGCTCGACCGCGACGCGCTGATGGGCTTCGTCGGCCAGTTTTATCTTTTCTTCCCAAAGCCTTTTCCCAAGCCGATCGCGGCCATGCTCGGGCGCTGTCCGGAAGATGCCGAACTGGAGCGCATGTGGATCGATAACGTCGTCGAAGAAGGCACGGGCGAGATCACCGGCACCGACAGCCACAAGGGGCTCTACATCCGCTTCGCGCTCGCCTGCGGCTATACGCGGGAGCGCCTCGACTCGGTGAAACCGTTGCCCGAGACCGAGGCATTTCTCGACTGGCGTGAATTATTGATGTACCAGCGTACGTGGCTCGAGCTCTATGCCGGTCAGGGCTTCTGCTTGGAGGGGACGGCGAGCGAGCGCATGACCCGGATCGTCAACGGCCTGACGAAGCATTATGGATTCAAGCGCGAGTCGGAAGATATCCGCTACTGGACGCTGCACATGGGCGTCGATGAAGAGCATATGAAGGTTGGCCCCCTCGCCGTCGAGCGCTACGCCACCACCGACTTCCAGCAGAACCAGGTTCGCTACGCGGTGCAGAAGACGCTGGATCAGTTCTGGCTCGCCTACGACGGCATTCAGCGCGCCTTCGTCGATAAGGACCCGCTCTACGCCGCCTGGCACAACGGCAAGTAAAGGATCTCACATGGAAATGATCGATCTCTCGCGCGTCATTTACGACGGCATGCCGAAAATTCCGGCTTTGCCCGACGTCCACGTGAAAAAGTTCTTCGATATCGCGAAAGGCCATCCGCTAAACGTAACGGAGCTGTCCCTGCCGTGCCACGCGGGGACGCACGTCGACGCCCCGGTGCACATAGTGCCCAATGGAAAGACGATCGAAGACCTGCCGCTGGAAAGTTTTGTCGGTCCCGGCGCGGCGATCTCGGTCAAGAAAAAAGGCGGCGAAGAGGTGACCGCGGCCGATCTCGAGCGATCCGGGGTCTCTGTCAATCGCGGCGACATCGTCATGCTTCACACCGGCTGGGACGAGAAGTTCGAGAGCACCGACTACAATGTTCATCCGTATTTATCCGTTGACGCCGCCGAATGGCTCGTGAAAAAAGGCGTCAAGCTCTTCGGCATCGACTGCATCACCGTCGATCTGCCGACGCCGCTCAGACCCAAGGGCTTCGACTTTCCCGTGCACAAGACGCTGCTCGGCAACGGCGTGCTCATCGCCGAGAACGTCGCCAATATCGGCCAGATCGTCGGCCGTAAAACCCGCATTCTCGCGCTGCCGCTGCGCATCAAGGGGAGCGACGCCGGGCACGCGCGCATTGTCGCCGAGATACTCAACTAAAACCATGCCGCAGAGAGAGCCGGTCAAAGGCATCATCGGCGCTTGTCTGACGCCGTTCGGCGAAGACGAGCGCGTCGACTATAAAGCGCTGGAGAAAGAGATCGATTTTCTCGTCGCCGACTGCGACGCGGTCTCGATCGCCGCGGTCGAGGCGGCGGAATACACGATGCTCTCGCGCCAGGAGCGAAAAGATCTGCTTCGCGTCGCGACCGAGATGGTGGCGAAGCGAAAACCGGTGCTGCTCGGCGCGTCGAGCCCGTCGCCGCGCGAGGTGATCGATCTCGCGGAATACGCGGCCAGCGTCGGCGGCGACTTCATCCAGGTGCTCATGCCGCTGCGCCCGTGGGGCGGGCAGCCGACGATCGCCGAGCTGATGGAATTTTACACGCAGGTCGCCTCGGCGAGCCCGTTGCCGGTCGTCTGTTATCACAATCCCGGGCCGGGCGCCGACCCGCCGCAGGACGCGTTCGTCAAGATCAGCGAGATCTCGAACATCCGCTACTTTAAGGAGAGCTCGCGCGACATCACGAAGATCTCGCGGCTGATCGAGCAGATCGATCTCGCCGGCCGCGGCCACTATTTCACGACGATGCAGCCGCTGCTCGCAACGCTCATGATGGGTGGCTCCGGCGCGACGATGCCGCCGCCCGGAACGCGCATCGGCGCGCAGGTAGTGCGCGCGTTTCGCGCCGGCAATCTCGAGCAGGCGCGCTACTGGCAGCGCTGCTTCGCGTTGTTTCCCGGCAAGTGGGCGGCTTACGGGCTGCCGCCGGTGATGAAATCGGCGATGAAGCATTTCGGCGTCGACATCGGCGATCCCTCGCGCCCCTACGCTCCGGTGAGCCCGCGCGATCACGCGCAGATCGGGCAATTCCTGCGCCAGATCGGCATCCTCGGCGAAGGCGCGCCTTCGGAAGCGACGCTGAAAGAAGCCGCCGAGGCGCTCCGCCAGGAAGACACTTTCCTCCGCTGACGCGAGCTTCGCCCGTCATGCTGCCGCTCCTTTTTATTCTCATCGTCATCGCCGCGCTGTTGATCTTGATTCCCGGCTTGCGCGAACGTGCGATCGAGGCAATCAAAAGTATTTCCGACGCATGGCTGCTCGGTTTTCTCATCCGGACGTCCCGCTTCGGATCGGAGCTGACGGACGAAGGGCGGGCCGAGCAGGTCCGCTGGCGCGAACAGCGTATGCGAAATCTTCGCGGCCTCGCTGTGCGAGCCAAAAGCCGTCACCGGTCCTCGGCGAAGCAGGAGCAAAGCTCAGAGTAATTTTGCTCATGCCCGGCAACCGGAAACAGATCGTGGTTCTCGGCGGCGGCAGCGGCGGCATCGTCGCGGCGACCAAGCTCGCGCGCGAGATTGGCGACCGCCACGACATCATCGTCATCGATCGCCGGCCCATGCACATTTTCATGCCCGCCTTTCTTTTTCTCCTCGTCGGCGAGCGCGAGCCGGAAGACATCACGCGGCGCCTGCGAAGACTCGAGCGCCACGGCATCAAAGTCATTCAGGACGAAGTCTTGGGCATCGATCCCGCGCGGCAGCAGGTCGCGCTCGCCGGCGGCAAAATCCCCTACGATTATCTCATTGTCGCGCTCGGCTTCGAAACCCGCCCGGAGCTGATTCCGGGATATGCCGAAGCCGCGCATCACGCGTGGGAGCTCGAAGCGACGATGAAGGCGCGGCGCGCGCTCCAGGAGTTCAATGGAGGACGCGTCGTCGTCGGCGTGCCGCTCGGCCCGTACCGCTGCCCGCCCGCGCCTTATGAGACGCAGTGGATGCTCGACGGCTATTTCAAAAAGCGCGGCATTCGCGACCGCGTCACGATCGAGTATTTCACGCGCGAGCCGGAGCCCTCCGGCGACGCGCGCGACCCGGTGGTCTGGATGGACGCCGAGAGCCGGCGGCGCGGCATCAGGCAGCACTACGAATTCATCGTTCATTCGATCGACCCGGAGAAAAAAACCGTCAACGGCCTTTACGGCTACAAACTCGGATACGATCTTCTTTTCATGATCCCGCCGCATCGGCCGGCACGAGCGCTTATCGACTCTGGGCTGGCGGATACCGAGAACGGCATCCGGGTCGACTATGAAACACTCGTGACCAAATGGGACAACGTCTATGCGATCGGCGATTGCGCCGACATGCCGGCATCCAAGGCTGGCGGCGTTGCGCACCAGGAAGGCGATGTCGTTGCGCACAACCTAGCGGTGGAGATCACAGGCAGGGGAGAGCCCGTGCCGCTGCGCCTGCATACGATATGACTGCTCGCCTACGGCGCCGGGCGCGCCGCGATGAACCGCACGATCTATCCGCAGGGCTGGCCACCGTTCGCCGCCACCGACGCGCGCACATGGGGCCCCTCGCCGTTCATTTATTGGGCCAAGCTGCTGTTTGAAAAATGGTGGCTCTGGCGGTACTTTTAGAGGAACTGTGGCGCGAAGAATCACCAAGAGCTCGGCGCTCGATTACGTCTGCGGTTATTGTCTATTCTTTCAGCCGCAGAGCGGCGACTCCGGCAGTCCTCGCGCCGGCAACTGCGCCTACCACAAAGAATGGATCGAGAATGCCTATCGCACCACCTGCAGCGATATGAGCAACCATTCTCTCGGCGAGAGCGGCATCTACGAGCTCGTCGCCAATCATCTCCTCGGCTGGGACTACGTCCGCCGCCCTGAAAAGATGCGCACCCGTCTGTATTCTGTAAAATAAATCTCCACGCATGTGACAGCCGAGGACCAGTAGGGCGTGGGCAAATCCCCGATGCCCAAGTGTCAACATCAACCTAATTACTCCTAAGTTTACATAATATATCTTATCAGACGTTATAGGCGCCTCGCTCCCTGGAGCGTGGATCAGCCCTAGATCCGACGGGCATCCCAGCTCTGGTGACCCATGTTAAATGAATTGCGGCTCAGCGCCGTCCGGCGTGCGGCTCGATCATTATATTTTCCGCCCACGCTCCGCACCGTGTAGCCGCCGGCCAAAAGGCCAGCTTATCGCAGTGCCGGCGACTCCGCCGGCTACAGTGCCTTTAGGAACTCGATCAGGTCGCGCATCTCCTGCTCGGTAAGCCCGAGCGCCAGCGACTTATTATAGAACCGCACGACCTGACCCAGCGTGCCGAGCGCGCCGTTGTGCATGTACGGCCCGGTCAGCGCGACCGCGCGTAGCTGCGGCACGTTGAAGGAGTAAAGCGGCCCAGTGCCGACGAAACCCGCGCCCGGGTCGGTCCGCCCGCTGAAGGTCATGCCGTTCTTCTGGTTCGTGCGGATCTGATTATTGGTGAAAAGCGGCGGCGTGTGGCAGGTCGCGCAGGTCCCCTTGCCGAGAAAAATATCCAGGCCGCTCAGCGCTTCGGCGCTGAGCGCGGTCGTATCGCCGCCCACGAATCGATCGTACGCGCTCTCCGGCGGCCTCAAGCTCTTCACGAACGCCCCCAGCGCGTCGAGCTGGTCGGCGCTCGCGCCGGTGCCGGCCATCTCGCGCGGATTCAAGATCGCCTCCAGCGCCTGCACCTGGATGGTCGGGTTGCGCCCGTCCCAGCTGTACGGCGCGGTATCGGCCGCGTTGAACAACGTCGGCGTGTTGCGCAAGACCTGGACCGTCTTTCCTTTGGCGTTTTTCAAGATGTCGAAATGCGCCGCGCGGTCGCGAAAATTCTCGCCGTAGTGGCAGGCGGCGCAGCTCGCGAACGGCCCCGCGGGATCCTGGCCGAAATCGCTGCGGCTGTGGAACAGGCATTCGCCGAACGCGATGTCGTCGGCTGCCGCGACGCCGGCCGTCGGCGCGCAGTGCGCCGCCTCGGCGCGATCGACCGCACCCCACGCGATTATTGCGGTCAAGACCCACAGTCCAGCCCTGATCATCGAAACGCTCCATCGCTTCATAAATCCCTCCATGCCGCTTCATCGGCCTACGGTCTAGGTATTTGCCTTAGACGTGTAACATTGCCGCAGGTTTACGGCCAGGAAAAAAATCTCTCGGGGAATTGAAATCGGACGAGCGACCGCGCTCATGCGCGCCCGGGCCTTTCGTGTTGCCAAAAGCGCGGAACGCCGTCGCGCTTTTTTTCTCACGGATTGACAATGACGGGCCTTTGATGCGAGGATTTTCCGCGTGAGCCGCTTCGGCTTCAAAACCGGGCGCCGCCCGGCGCTTCTCGCCGCCGGCGCGTTTCTCCTGTTCGTCCTCGCTACCCAGCCGCACCGCGTGCACCATGCGTTCCACGAGCACGCGGCGCCGAGTTGCCCGGTCTACGCGCTGGCCCAAGGCTGCCATCTGGCGGCCACGGCGCCGGTGGCGCTCGCCCCGGCCCCGGTGCCAGTTAAATTCGTCGCGCCCACACTTGTGAGCTGGACGCCGCGCGCGCTGCCCGCGCCAGCTTCGCAGAGAGCTCCTCCAGCGGTTTAATCCGCCTTAAGCCAGCTTGTGCGCGCGTTATGCCCGTTCACCGCGCGCGTATCAAACCTCCAGAAATCCGGAGCCTTAGGCGTTCATCTTTAATGAGGAGCATGTGAAAACCGCCGCCTTCATCGTCGTTTTGTTCATCGCCGTCCTTGACGCCGCCGCCGCGCAGGCCCACGGCGTCATCGGCCAGCGCTTCATACCTTCGACGCTCGCCGTCGAGGATCCGTTCGCCTCCGACGAGATGGATCTGCTCGCGATCCACCGCGGGCCGCGAACGCCCGAGGGGCGCGAGACCGGCTTCGGCTTCGAGATCTCCAAACGCCTCCATCCTAACTTCGCGCTCTCGATTGCATGGGAATACCTGCTGGTTGATCCGAGCGACGGGCCGCGCATCACCGGCGGCGCCAACCCCGAGATCGGTCTCAAATACGTCGCGTTCAGGAGCCCGGCGCACGAGGCGATCTTCAGTCTCGGTTTGAGCGTCGAGCCGGGCGGCGCCGGCGCGAGAAAAGTAGCGGAAAAGGTGACGACGATCTCCCCTGCGCTTTATTTCGGCCAAGGCTTCGGCGATCTCCCTGACGCGCTCAAATATTTTAAGCCGCTCGCGCTCACCGGCGCGATGGATCTCGGCCTCCCGGCGAACCGCCATCTCGCCGGCGACGAGGAGCGCAACGCCACGACGCTCGGCTACGGCTTCGCGCTTCAGTACAGCATTCCGTACCTCCAATCGTCCGTCAAAGACGTCGGCATCGGCGCGCCATTTAACCGCATGTTTCCCGTGCTCGAATTTAGCTTCGAGACCAGCGTGAACGGCCCGCACCGCGGCGCGACCACCGCCAGCATCAATCCGGGCCTCCTCTGGGTGGGCAGATACGTCGAGCTGGGGCTCGGTGCCGAGCTGCCGCTCAACAATCGCTCCGGTAGCAATGCCGGCATTCGAAGCCTCGTCCACGTATTTCTCGACGACCTGTGGCCGAACGTCTTCACCTGGACACCTTTTGGCACGATCGGCCCGACACAAAAATGAAATTTTTTCGCATAACCGCCGGCGGCTTCGCGGCGGCAGCGCTGCTGCTCCAGGCCGCGCCGCTCTTCGCGCACGCCTTCCCCACGCATGCCGAGCCGCGCGTGGGATCGACGGTCGCCGCACCGCCGGCGAAGGTGACGATCTGGTTCGACGGCGACATCGAAGAGGCCTTCAGCAAAATCGAGGTGTATAATTCCGCCAAGCAGCGCGTGGACAAGAACGATGCCCGCGTCGATCCGGCCAACCGCAACAAGCTCGAGGTGACCCTTTCTCCCCTGCCCTCCGGCACGTATCATGTGCACTGGACCGCGCTCTCGGTCGACACGCACGTGACCGAGGGGGCGTTCATGTTTACTGTCGGCCGCTGAAGCGACTGCAAAATGCTCACGCCGGAATTCAAGAAGCGCCTCGGGCGTTCGCATACGTTCGTCGCTGCCGTCTGGGCGGCGCTGTTCGCCTCCTGCGCGGTCGCGGCTCTGGTGCCATCCGACTTTTTCGAGCACATCCCAGTGCGCGATAACTATCCGTATCTGCTCGGGCTCGAAAATCTTATCTGGGGGCTCGCAATTGTGACCGCAGTGCTCCTCCTCTGGTCGCGGCCGCGCTTCTACAGCGTCGCGGCGGTCTTCGAGGCCACCGAGCGCCCGCTCGTGGTCGACGGCATCGGCGAATCGCCGGAGGAAAAAGTCGCCTCGCGTCTAGTCTACTTCTACCGGTCGAAGATGCTCCGCGCCCTCGCGCTCGCTGAATCGGTCGCGTTCTACGGGCTCTTCCTCGCCGTCATCGAGCCCGATGACTACGAGTGGCGTCTTTTCTGCGCCACCGCCGCCGCCCTGCTCGTGCTGTTCTATCCATCGCGAACTTTCTTCGACGAGCTGATGAAGGAATATGAGCGGAGAGAAACAATGAGGGAGTGGAGGTGAGATCAACGGACGTGTAATGCAGGGCTCTACTTCACCACAAAATGAATTTTATCGCTGGCGTCGAGCTCGGTCTGGTGGTCCGCGGCGACGACGCGAAGCTCGAGTGTATGCTCTCCCGGGGCGATTCCAGTGAGCGTGCCATTTTGCGTCTCGAACATACCCATCAGCTCGCCGTCGACATAGGCATGGGCGTGCTGCCCGCTCTGGCCGCGAACCATGCGGTAAGCGATCGGGACCTGATCGCCGTGGACGAACTCTCCCTCGCGCGGCGAAAGGATTTTGATCGCCGCGCCGCCGGCGGGCGCAGGCTGACCCGCCGCCGCGAGTAGATGCCGGCTGTGGGCGCTCGGCGGCAGGACGGTGAGAAAACCGGTGACGCAAAAGACGCCCACGGCGAGAGCCGCCTCGGCGCCGATTCTTCCCAGCGTTTTGGGTGGAAGCGATGCCGCCCTCGCGGCTTTCAAGAGCGCGGGCTTGGTGGAGAATCGATTGAGCGCGCCAAGCGCGAGCATCGACGCGACCAGCGCGAGCTTGAGGAGAAGCACGCAGCCATAGTCGGTTTCGATGAGCGCGCTCCAGCTCTGGAGTTCTACCCAGCTTTGATAAAGGCCGGTGAGACCGATGACGGCGATGCTGACGAGGGCGAGGCGCGAAAATCGGGCCACGGCGTCGGCGGCCCAGCCGAGGGGCGCGCGAAGATCGCGGCTGCCGCGCCACAGCACCCAGCAGAGAACCGGGAGCCCGCCCGCCCAAAGCGCCGATACGATAAGATGGATCGCGTCGACCGCGACCGCCGCCAAATTATTTTCTCTTACCGCCGCCGCGTGACTCGACAGCGCGCGGCTCGCGATCAGCGGCAGCGCCAGGAAAAATAGCCAGCGGATCACCCGCCCCTGGGCGCCGCTTTTGCGAAAAGAGAGGACGAGAACGAGCAAAAGCGCGGCGTAGGCTTCGCGCCAAAGCCACAGACCGCCGCTTTGCGTGCGCGTCAGGTAGCGCGCAAGGAGGTCGAGCGATGGAAACGCGCCGCCCGAGAGCTGGGCTCCTTGAACCTCGAGCGACAGAAACGCGACGATGAGAAAGCCGGCCAAGAGAACCGCCGCCGCCGACAAGAAATTCGCCTGCGGAGAATCTTCATCTTGCGGAGCGATGAAGCTCGCGCTGGCGAGCACGGCCAAGAGAAGGGCCGAGACGAGGTAAAGCGCTCCGGAGACGATGGCTTCTAAGGCGACCATATATTAACCGTCAGACTGATCGGTACCCGATGCCTGACGCAAGGATTTTGTGAAATTTAATTAAAATGATTACCGCGCTGGAGGGGCGCGGCTGAAGTGGGGAACAGGCGACGTGCGCGGCGAAAGGATCTCCGGCAGCGGGTAAACCACGAGGATAAGGCCCAGTGCCGCGGCGAAAATATTTTCCGCGGCGAAGCGGGCGTCGCAGCCTTTGGAGAGCGTTAAGACGGGGCAGCTTTTGGCCGATTTGGAATCGAAGAGGTGGTGCACGCGGTGCGGCGTCGCCGCAACCAGCAGCGCGAGAAACGAGAGCGCGGCGAAAATCGCGAACGTGCGCTGCGGGATTGCCCTTGCTGACGTCATTTGCCGCCAGATTACATTAAAACCTCAAAACTTCAACGCTGCGGCGCAGGTCAAACCGACGGCACCGGCGTTGCTCGTCTTCTGCGGTTGCTTTTTCGCGCATTTCTTCCGTGTTAAACCCTATAACCCCAGATCGCGCTTTTTCGTTTCGAACTCTTCCTTGTTGATCTCGCCGCGCGCGTAGCGCTGGCGCAGGATTTCCAGCGCCGAATCCGACCTCAACCCCTTCGACTGCCCGGTGAGCCATCGGATCCCGGCGACGAGACCCACGATAACGAGCACCCAAAACACGAGCATCATCAACATCATCCCGATGCCGAATATCCCCCACATCGAATGCATTCGCCATCCCCATTCGTAGCCTCGATCTTGAATCAGCGGGACCAGCGGGCTCATGGCAATGACTTTTCCCAGCATCGCAGTTTGGATCATGGCAGCCTCCGTACCCTTTTTGTTCTGCTATCTCCCGCCGCTAAATGGCGGCATTGAAGCGTGCGTGTCATGGCATCATCGCGGCGGCCTTCAGCGCCGTGTACGTGGTGTAGCCTCCGGAGAGGTTCCGCGGCCGATATCCCCGCTGGGAGAGAAATCGGGCGGCGAAATACGCGCGCTGTCCGACTGCGCAGTACACCCAAATGTCGCGGCCTTTCGGCAGCTCAGCGCAGCGAGAGCGGAGCTGCGAAAGCGGCAGGTTGATCGCCTTCGGTATGTGTCCCCTGCCGAACTCGTCGGGCTCGCGCACGTCGACCAGCAACGCATCGGTCCGGTCCAGTTCGGACCAGTCGGCGACGGGCATATCGCCGCTGAGGACATTCTGCGCTAGCATGCCGGCGAGATTGACCGGATCTTTCGCCGCGCCGAATTGCGGCGCATAGCAAAGCTCGGCCTCGGCGAGATCCTGGACCGTGCCGCCGAACTGAATCGCGGTCGCGATGACATCAATGCGCTTCTCCACGCCCTCCAAGCCGACGGCTTGCGCGCCGAGGATGCGCCCGTCGATCGAGGAGAATAAAAGTTTCAGATGAATTTGCCGCGCGCCGGGATAGTAGCCCGCGTGGTGACCGGGATGGAGGTAAACTTTTTGAAAGTCCGTGACCCCCGCGCGGCGGAGTCCTTTTTCGCTGGCCCCCGTCGACGCGACGGTCATGCCCAAGATCCCCACGACCGCTGTCGCCTGCACGCCGCGGAAGTGTGCGGCGCGCCCGGCGATCGATTCGGCGGCGACCCGTCCCTGCCGATTCGCCGGGCCCGCAAGGGGCAGCACGGTCTCCTGACCCGTGAGCACGTCCTCAACCTCCACGACGTCGCCGACGGCCCAGATATTCGTATCGGACGTGCGCATCTGTCGATCGACGACAACGCCGCCGCGCGGACCGATCTTGAGGCCGGCGTCCCTGGCGAGCGTCGTTTCAGGCCGCACTCCGATGGCGAGGATCACGAGATCGGCGGGCAGTCGCGCGCCGCTCTCGCCGATGACCACCAACCCGGCGGCGGACTCTTCGATGCGCGCCAAGCCATCGCCGAGATGGAGATGGACGGCTTTGGCGGCAAGGTGTTCCATCAGCGGTGCCGCCATTTCGGGATCGAGCGGGGGCATGAGCTGCGTGAGCTTCTCCAGAATCGTCACCGACAGCCCTCGATGGATCAAGTTCTCGACCATCTCGAGGCCGATGAACCCGCCTCCGACGACGACGGCTGTTTTGGCGTTGCGGTCCGCGATCCACGAGCGGATGCGGCGCGAATCGGGAATCGTACGCACGGCGAAGATGCCGGGCAGGTCGACGCCGGGAAGCGGCGGTCGGATCGGCGCGGCGCCGGGCGAAAGCACGAGCGCGTCGTAGCGCTCTCCACGGTCCTTACCGGTGTGCGCGTTGCGGACGGTTATCGTGCGAGCGGTGCGATCGATGCTGAGAACTTCGGTGTCCGTCTCGACCTCGATGTTAAAGCGTTCGCGAAACATCTCGCGCGATGCGACCAGCAGGCTGCGCTCGTCGGAGATGACGTTGCCGACATAGTAGGGCAGCCCGCAGTTCGCGAAAGAGACGTACGGACCGCGGTCAAAGATGATAATCTCAGCCGTTTCATCAAGCCGACGGAGCCGCGCAGCGCATGAGGCGCCGCCCGCCACCCCGCCGACCACGAGGACGCGCCGGCGGATGTCAGTTTTATTCGAATTCAGTGATTGAGTATTCATTTCCTTCAACCTTTCAGCGCAGAGTCAGAGGATCGCCTTGAATGTTTCGGCGATGGTCGAGCTGCATAGCTCTCTTCATCGATACGGCGACTACCCATAAGCTGCTCACGGATCACGCTCACGCCGTGACCAGCATGACGATGAACAACCCCATGGCTACCAGGTATAAGAGAGTCAAATAGTCGTCGTTCATCCTCGCTACCCTCCCGAGAATTTTTTGCTCGCGTTACGTGGCCGCGACTCAGCGCCGCCGCCAAGCCGCTCCAGACCGGGAAGCTGCCTGGGTTTGCCAAGCAAGAAGGATACGCAAAGCGCATGCCGCAAGGAAATCTAAGGATAATCCCAAGAAACGGTGAAGGCTTCGCATGCACGCGAAAATCACGAACCGGGATTTGCAGCATAAGGAAAGGGATGCTTTGCGGTACGAAAAGATAAGATTTCCCGGTCGCGTCGTGAAGATTGAATGACGCGCCTGTCGATGCCTGCGGTGTCGACAGCTACTGCGCCGCGCCCGCCTGCTTCTTGACCCAGTCGAGAATCAGCGCATTGGTCTCCTCGGTCGCCTGCCAGAAAAAGCCGTGCGACTGGCCTTTTAGAATTCGCATCTCCGCGCCGTGAATTCTCTTCGCGAGCACCTCGGCTTGGACCAAGTGGTTGCTCCTGCCGCTGTCGTGGTCGCCGATCAAGACGAGCGTCGACGCGCGCACGTCGCCGAGCCGGTGCGTGCCTTCGAAGTTGTGGCGCGCGATGATGATGTGGACGAACTCCGAGAGCTTGGCGTGCGTCGCCCAGGCGAGCTGGAAGAATTCCTCGACCTTCTCGGGGTGGCGCTCGCGGTATTCTTTCGTGAAAAAGGTGTCGGACTCGCAGACCTCGTGGCGGATCAACTTCTCCAATCCCAGACTCGCGAGCTCATAGACGGTGCGATGCGGCAGGCCGGGGATGCAGTCCGCGCCCGGCCGCGAGGCCGGGCCCGACCCGCTCGCCGCCATGATCAGGCTCTTCACGCGCCCGGGAAAATTCTCGGCCACGGCGAGCGCGATGCGCCCGCCCATCGAGTGGCCGAGCAGATGCGCCGCGGGGATATTCAGATGATCCATGAGGGCGACGATGTCGGCGCCCATCTGCTCGATCGTCCAGACATCCTGCTTGGCGACCGAGCGGCCGCAGCCGCGCGGATCGTGAATGATCAAGTTGAGCGACTCGGCGAGCGCCATCTGCGTCGGCTTCCAAACCTCGCAGGAATAGGCGGTCGACGGCACCAGGATCAGCGGCTCACCGCGACCGTGCGACTCGTAGTAGAGATCGACGCCGGTCGGCAGTTTGACGTTCGGCATATTGTTCTCCTTTACGCACTCAATCGTCGACCCCATATCAGGAACACAAAGCGCGGTCGAGAGCGGCTTACACCGAGTGAAAAGAAAAATGGTGCCGAGTTCTTCTGACGACATTTCGGCAAGTGCCGACCCGTCGGCGCCCTCTTCGAGGCTCAACGCAAGGTTTTCAGAAACTTACGACTGGTCTCCTTCTTGCCTTCATGGGCGGCCAACAGGAATGCAACTTAATCGGGTCCTCGCCTCTTTCATCTACGCCTAACGGACTCATCAAATAAATAAGGGCTGACCCGTCACATTTTTTTTCTCAAGTTAATCAAGATTTAATATTTCGTCGCACGATATGAATCTACTAATCAAATCGAGGAATAATTTCCAATCAGCCGTTAAATAAGGAGAACCATGAGTAAAGCCGTTTCGCCAGAAATGACGCCGACCTGTCAGTTGCGCGCCCCGCCGCGCTGAGTCTGCTCCGTTGCGTTGAGTTTGACCTTTATTACGTTGGCAAATTTAAAGGAGGCTTCCATCATGAAGAAAAGATTGCTTTCGACATTCCTTGGCTTGCTGCTGACAATGGCGTGGGGTTCCGCGTCTTCGGCCGCGCAAACGCAAGACTTTGTCGCGCCGGCGGTCTTCCAGGCGGCCGGACCGAACGCCGCCACGATTCAAAGCACTGTCGATCAGTATCGCGCCGCTCTCGGCGGAATCAACAACCTCAATAACGCGGGACCGCTTACAACCGGCCGCCGCGAGATCAACTGGGACGGCGGCGGCAATGTCACCACGACGACACCTCCGGTGACACCCTTCAATACGTTCCTGAACACCCGGGGCAGCCAGTTCACCACCCCCGGGACAGGTCTTTCGCAGGCGACCCCGGCCGGTCTCGCCGTGCTCTTCGACAATCCGACCTACAGCACCATCTTCAGCACCTTCAGCCCTTTCCGTCTGTTCGCTCCGGTCGGCAGCAACGTCACCGAAGCTCTCTTCTTTCAACCCGGCAGCAACGGAGCGGTCCGGGCGACGGTCAGCGGATTCGGCGCGGTCTTTACCGATGTGGACAAGCCGGACGGGAGCGGCCCCGCTAAGAAGAAGGGAAACCGCGGGGCCAGCACGCTGATCGAGTTTTTCGGCGCCGATGACGCCTTGCTGTTCAGCAGCTTCGCGCCGGCCTCTCCGGGCGATGGGAGCCTTACCTTTTTCGGGGTCGTGTTTGACGACGCGCGTATCGCCCGGGTTCGAATCACAACCGGCAATACGGAAGCGGGACCGGACGATGATCGGAGCCAGGACATCGTCGTGATGGACGATTTTATTTACGGCGAGCCACAAGCGCTGTAGAGCTCTATGCTCTTCTCCTCACCCGAGCCTCTCCCCACGGAGACGCTCGGGTGAGGACTTTCCCGCCGAAAGCGTCGTCATTAAACGCAACCATGATGCGCATATCCGTAACCCATTCGGCGTCGGTTTTGTGCGCAGCAACGTCTGCATTGACACGCTTCTCCGGCGGGGCTAAGCCTTACTCATATGGCGCGGCAGGAGAGACAGGAAGCGGCGGTGGAATCGGTCGAGACGAAGCTCATGTATCTCGTCGACACCGGCGAGAGGCCCGTCAGCAATTCCGTGGCGCACGGGGCCAGGCCGGTCCATACCGGCGCGTACGAAGACCGGCCGGCGACCATCCACAACGCGAGGCTCTTGCGCGAGCGCCCGCAGCTCGAGCGCGAAGGCTTCACTCTCGTCGATCACGAGACCAAGGTTAGGAATTTTTACGATGAGGATGAGATCCGCCGGGTCTACTATCCCGAGATGGAGTGGTTGATCAGGGAGGCCAGCGGCGCGGCGCACGTCGTGATCTTCGACCACACGCTGCGCGCGGAAAACGACGCGATGCGCGAGGAGAAGCAGGTGCGCGAGCCGGTGCGCCGCGTCCATAACGATTACACCGAATGGTCCGGGCCGCAGCGCGTGCGCGATCTGCTGCCGGCGGAAGCCGAGGGGCTGCTCAAGCGCCGCTTCGCCGTGATTCAGACCTGGCGTCCGATCCGCAATCCGGTCGTAAGCGCGCCGGTCGCGATCGCCGACGCGCGAAGCCTGCCGGTAAGGGACCTGGTCGCGACCGAGCGGCGCTACCCCGATCGCGTCGGCGAGATCTATCACATCACCTACAACCCCGAACACCGCTGGTATTATTATCCCAACATGCAATGGAGCGAGGCGCTCGTCTTCAAGACCTTCGATTCGGCGAAGGACGGCCGCGCGCGCTGGACGGCGCACGCCGCGTTCGACGACCCGACGACGCCGCCAGGCGCGCCTGAGCGCGAGAGCATCGAGATCCGCGCGCTGGCGTTCTTTTAGCCATGCAACGAACCGACCTCGAAAGGCGCTATTTTCTCGCCGCCAGCGCGTTGTTCATCGGTGCTGGACTCTTCCCTTCCCTGCTGGGCTGCAATCGCGCGCCGGACAATACCGATACGCATTTCTACGCGCTCGCGCCGGAGTCGATCCTGCCCGCCGAGATCCAGCGCGCGCCGCAAAGAATCCGCGAGGCCTACCGCTTCGCGATCGCCAACCGCGGCTACCTCCAATACATCCCATGCTACTGCGGCTGCGGCGCCGACGGCCACACGAGCAACGCCTCGTGCTATTTCACCGATTCATCGACGCCGGAGAACCCGGTGTTCGATCGAATGAGTCTCGCCTGAGACATCTGCATCGACATCACGCGTGACGTGATGCGAATGCTCGACGAAGGCAAGCGTCTGAAAGAAATCCGCGTCTACATCGACGGCGCCTACAGCCGCCACGGCGAGCCCACGCCCACGCCGGCGGTGCCGGCATAATTCTAATCATTTCTTCAAGAGCGCCTTCAGGATCGAATAGTCTACGAGCTTACTCTTATCGACGCTAGGCGCGCGCTTGTCGACGTAAGCGACCATCTTGACGAGGTTATCGATCGCCGCGTCGGGCGCGACGAGATCGGCGGTGACGCGCGCGCGCATCTCCTCGTAAGCGTGGGCGATCGTTTCCTTGTCGTCCAAGCCGATGGCGCGCCTTAAGACCTCCATCGAGCCTTCGCGGTTCGTCGTAATGTAGGCGGTCGCTTCGAGATACGCCTTGACGAAGCGCGTCCACTTGTCGCGGTTCGCCTTCAACGAGGCGGCGGTCACGGTGATCGGTCCGTTCATGAAAGGCGTTTTCTTCCCGGCGACGAGATGAAAGCCCATCGATTTCATCTTGGGCTCGAAGGCGAAGTCGACCGGTGCCGCGTCGATGCCGCCGCGGATCAGCGCCGCGAGCCTCTCCTGCGAGCCGCCGAGCTGAAGCAGCGTCACGTCCTTCGACGTGTTGAGGCCGGCGTCCTCGAGCATGACGCGAAGGATGAGCGAGGATTTGCCGCCGAGACGGTTGATGCCGATCTTCTTGCCCTTGAGCTGCGCGAGATCGTCGATCTTCTCCTTCGTCACCATCGTGTACGAGACCAGATTGTCCCAGCTGCCGAGCGAGACCACGGGGATGCCCTGCAGATTCGACTGCACGAGGCCGGTCGGCGCGCCGGAGGTCGCGTCGATGTCGCCGGAGATGAGAGCCTGATAGGTCGTCGGCTCGCTGTTGATGCGGATGATCTCCGCTGTTAGGCCGTTCCTTTGGAATATGCCCCTCTCCTGCGCGATGAAGACGGGAAACGAGACCGTCGGAAAGAGCGGCACGCCGATGCGGATTTTGTCTTCAGCCGATGCCACGCAGGCGAAAGCTTGCACGATAAAAACGAATATCCAAAATGCGCGGGCGTTACCGATTTTCATCGCTCCTCCCATGCTTTCCGTTGAGAGCATGATAAACCTTTTCCGCGCTGATCGGCAGCTCGAACAGGCGCGCGCCGACGGCGTCGGCGACCGCGTTGGCGATCGCCGCCGGCGGGCTGTTGTTGGAGAACTCGCCGATCGCCTTCGCGTCGTGCGGTCCGAGGCCGCCGCCCGAGCGGACCAGCACCGTCTGAAGCTCGGGCACATCGGCGGCCGTGGGCAGTTTGTAGTCGCCGAGGCTCGCGTTGGCGACGCGGCCGCCGTCGAGGACCAGCTCCTCCATCAGCGCCTGCCCCATGCCCATGACAAAACCGCCGTCGATCTGCCCCTGGTGCGTGATCGGGTTGATGATCGTGCCGACGTCGTGGGCGGTGACGAAGCGCGCGATCCGCACCCGGCCGGTCTCACGCTCCACCTCGACCTCGGCGACCTGCGCGCACGTATACGTCACCTCGTCCGGCGGCGGGAAATCCTCCTCGGCGGTGACGGCGATCCGCCCGCGCGCGGCCACGCGCCGCAAAGTGATCCGCTGGCTGGGATCCTCCCTGAGCCAGAACTTGCCGGCGCGGTATTCGACTTCCTCCGGCGCCGACTCCAGGATACGCGCTGCCTGCGCGAGGAGCCGTTTTTTCAATTCGCGGCACGCGCGCACGACGGCATGGCCCGCGACATAAGTCATCCGGCTCGCGCGCGCGCCGCTGTCGCGCGGCGCCGCATCGGTATCGCCGACGACGACGCACACCTGCTCGATCGGCACGCTCATCTCTTCGGCCGCGAGCTGGCGCAGGATCGTATGGGTGCCGGCGCCCTGATCGACGGTGGGGCTCGTGAGAGTGAGGCTGCCGTCGGCCTCCGCCGTGAGAATGATTCCGGTGTCGCCGCCGCTGATGTGGCGGCCGAAGAGCGCGATGCCGCGCCCGTGATTCGCGGACTTCGGATTCCTCCAGCCCGCCGCGTCCAGCGCGGCTCTCAGCACTTCCCGAAAACGCACGGTTTTAATAGGCCGCCCCGCCGCGTCCACGTCGCCGTCGCGCACGAGATTTTTCAGGCGGAACTGGGCGGCGTCCAGTCCGAGCTCGCGCGCGATCAAATCCGTGTGCGATTCGAGCGCGAAGACGGTCGCGACCGAGCCGGGGCTCCGATAATATCCGCCGGGAACGGTGTTGGTGTAGACCTGAAGAAATTCGATGTCGGCGTTGTCGATGCGATAGGGTCCGCCGGCATAATGCCAGGAGGCGAGCGCCGCGTTCGCCTTGAGCGCGCCGTAGGCGCCGGCGGCGTAAACCGAGCGCAGCGTCCGCGCGACGATCCGGCCGCCGCGCATGACGCCGCTCTTCACCGTCACCACTGCCGGATGCGCCGGATTGCTCGCCGCCAGCTCCTCGGCGTAGCTCATCACGATCTTCACCGGCCGCCCTGCCCGCCGGGCGAGGAAATAGGCGATGGGTAAAGCGCACGCGTCGCCCTTGCCGCCGAACTCGCCGCCGACATTGATGGGGTTGATGCAAATTTGTTTTTCCGGTACGCCGATCGCCTTGGCCATCTGTGAGCGCACGCCGAAGGGATTTTTGGCGGAGATCCACGCTTGAATTCTGCCGTCCGGCGCGATCGCGGCGATGCCGGCGTGCGGCTCGATATATCCCTGGTGGCGCGCCGGGATGCGGAAGCTATGCTCGAGGATCAGATCGGCTTCGCGAAAGCCGCGCTCGACATCGCCCTTCTTCCACTTAAGGCGCGTGAGGCCGTTGTGGACGTCGAGCGCGAGCCGCTCTTTGGGCGCGCCGTCGTATACGGCGACGTTCTCATGCAGCAGCGGCGCGCCGGTCTCCATCGCTTCGAGCGGGTCAAAGACCGCCGGCAACTCTTCGTACTCGACTTCGATCAAGGCGAGCGCCTCCTCCGCCGCGTCTATCGAGTCTGCGGCGACCGCCGCGACGCGATCGCCGACGAAGCGCACGACATCCCAGCAGAGCACCGGCATGTCGCGGATCATTTTCCCGATGTAGCGGTTCGCGATCTCCGGACCGGTCACGACGGCATGGACTCCGGGCGCGCGGCGCGCCTTCGATGCGTCGATCGAGCGGATGCGCGCGTGCGAATGTGGGCTGCGGAGGATTTTGCCCCAGAGCATTCCCGGGAGCGTTATGTCCGCGGCGTAAAGCGTGCGGCCGGTGACCTTGTCGGCGCCTTCCGCGCGCGAAACCGCGGCGCCGACAACCGTAAGCGGAGCCATGATGCTCATCTCGGTAATACAGCACCGGAGCTTTTGCAACGGCCTCTGCGTTAGTGCGCGGCGCTTATGTCATGGTTGCCATGAGTTAGGCAAGGAGTGCGAGTGGGAAAATTTCCGGCGACGCCTGTCGAATCGCGAAATTCACTCCAGGTACCTAAACCTACTTCTTCGTCACGAGCTTGCGGAACTCTTCGTTCCTGAGCAGCCCCTTGAGCGCCGCGGAAAAGGCGCGCGCGAAGTACGCGACGTCGCCGTCGGATTTGAATTCGTCCAAGGCGCCCGAGCCTTCGTTGTCGACCGCGAGAATGACTTTTTGTTCTTTCGGCGCATAGACTTCCCAGTGGACGGAAAAGTGCACGCTGCCCTTGTGGATCGGCGCATGCATGTTGAATAACCCCCGGCTCATGCAGTCGTTCTGCCGCACGTTGGTGATGCGCGCCCCGAGCAAGAGCTCGCCTGCCGGCGCTGTCGGCGGTGCGTCGAACAAAGCCGTCGTGCTGCGCCCCTTCACGGTTTTGCCGGCGAGGAAATTGTACTGGCCGAGCACCGACTCGAAGGCCGTATGGTATTCCCCTTCGTTGTAGACGAGCGTATCGGCTTTCCATTTGAGCGGCTCCTTGCTGACGCATTCCGGCCCCTCTCTCTGCTCGCCCACGACGCTGCCCTTCGGCACTTCGACGATGACGCGGTTGAGCTTCAGCGTCATCGACGCCGCGCCCGGCGCGAGCGGCTGCGGCTCCGGCGCCGCGACCTGTTGCACGACCGGCACCGAGCAACCACAAATGATAAGTCCCAAGGCGACGAGAATCGATGGTGCGCGCATTAAATATCCTCCACTTCTGCCAACAAGAATGAATCGATCTCCTGTTAGATTGCTTCGACGATGCTGAGCCACGGCTCAAAGGCTCTCGCAGCTGCTTTCGGAAGACAAAAGCCGATCATTCCGCCGAGTATAGTGGCGGAGAAGACCGGACTTCGGATATTCTGCAGGCCGAAAGTCGATCGACAGACGATCATCGCCACAATGATCGCGACCAAGCCGATTATCGCGCCGCTGAAAAAGCCCGCGATCGCGCCCACGACGCGGCGCAGAATCAAAATTAAAACGTGCTTCATGTCGAACGCTCACTCCGGTAGTCGGTGGTATTTACCCTTATAAAAGAGCAGCGGCCTGCCCTCCTGGCCGGCGGCGTGGAGCACCTCGCCGACATAGATCGTGTGGTCGCCGCCCTCGTAGGAATAGACGATCTTGCATTCGATGTGGCCGATGGCGCCTTCGATGAGAGCGAGACCGTGCGCGCTCGCGCGCCAGGCGATGCCGTCGAACTTCGAGACGCCCTTGGTCGCGAAGCGGCGCGAGACCTCTTCCTGATGCTCGGCGAGCACATTGACCGCGAAGTGGCCGGAGCCTACGAAGCACGAATAGCACTGCGCCGCTTTATCGACGCAGACGAGGACGAGAGGCGGATCGAGCGATAGCGAGGCGAAGGAATTGGCGGTCAAACCGAAGGGAGTTTCCGCCGCATCCTTGGTCGTCACGATAGTGACGCCTGTAGCGAAGTGGCCCATGATGCGGCGGAGCTCTTTCGAATCCATACGAGGGCGCCGGCGGCCGACGCCCGATTTTTCTAGAGCTATCAAAGGGGCCGCCGCGCTGTCAATGCGCCATACTGGACGGCGGCGTGGGGAAAGTGTAGAACGAGTCGAAAGGAGATTCGGCCATGGCGATCAGCGTGAGGCGCGAAGAAAATTCCTTCGATCGGTATATCGCGGAGGTGCGCTCGGTATGGGGCGACGGCAAGGACCCCGAGCTGCCTTTCAAGGTTCGGGCCCTGATGGAAAAGATGCTCAAGTCGACGAGCCCTGTCGACCCTTGGATGGCTCAGCTCCTGAGTGATGCGAAGCCATCGCGCGAGCTCTATCGCGATCCCGAGCACGGCTTCATTCAAATGGGGCACGTGCATCAGCAAGGCCACGGCAACACGCCGCACGACCACGGCCCGTGCTGGGTCATCTACGGAGCCTACACCGGCCTTACGGAAATCACGCTGTATAAACGGACCGACGACGGCAAAGAGCCGGGCCGCGCGGCGGTCGATAAAAAAGCCGTGCATCGCCTGTCGCCGGGCGTCGCCTACGCCTATCTGCCCGGCGACATCCACGCCACCCGCGCGGTCGAAGGGCCGGCGACGGTCTTCCGCTTCTTGAGCTACGATCTCGAGAAGATCGAGCGCCACCGCTACAACCCGGAGAAAGGGACCGTCGTCCGGGTCTAATGATGGGCGGCCAGGATATTCTTTTCGAGCAGATCCGCTCGAGCGGCTGCCTGTCCTACTTCATCGGTTGTAAGGAAAAGAAGGTCGCGGTCATCGTCGACCCCGAAGAGGCGAAGATCGAGGAATATTTAGGCCTCGCGGAGTTCTTCGACACGCGCCTTCTCTACGCGATCGACACGCATACTCACGCCGATCATGTATCGGCGTGCAAGATCCTGCGCGAGAGCGCCGGCCTTAAAGTCGTTATGCATCGCGACACCGATGCGCCCTACGTCGACTTGAAAGTCGCCGACGGCGACGTGATCCGCTGCGGCGCGATCGACATTCGCGTGATCCACACGCCGGGCCATACCCAAGACAGCGCGTGCCTGCTGGTCGGCGATCGGCTTTTTACCGGCGATACGCTCCTGATCGGCGGCTGCGGCCGGACCGACCTTCCCGGCGGCGACCCCGAAAAGCAGTTCGAAAGCCTAAGAAAGATTTCCGCTCTCGGCGACGCGATTCAAGTCTATCCAGCGCACGATTACCGCCCCGCCTGCTCGACGATCGGCGAAGAGAAAAAGACCAATCCGAGGATGCTGATGGCGGCGAAAGAGGAATTCGTCCGTTTCATGACCTCGCGCAAGCCGCCGCTCCCGCGCAAGTTTCAGAAAGCGCTGGAGGAAAACCAGACCCCGTCGCACCGCACCCAGCGCGGCTTCGGCGAGGGAATCTAAAGTAATAGATGAAGTTTGTGGCGAGGGCCGGCGCGGCTACGCTTCCGGCGTATCGTCCTGCCTGCCGTGGAGCGCGTACCAATAGACGCTGTTCATGTAACGCCAGCGCCGCACCGTCGCCTCCTCCACCGTTTTCAGCGCCAACTCCTGGAGCTCCGGCGTATTGCAATATTTCTCGACGATCTGAAAGCCCTTGCCCGCGTGGATCTCGTCCGCACCGATGTGCTCTTCGAAGAAGCGGATTTCGCGTTGCCCCGGCTTGTAGCCGTAATGCTTGTGTAGCGCCGGCACGACCTTCTTGCAGATGTCGAGGAACTGCGATTCGAGGCCGATGAACATGCCGGCGAGCGCCGCCTGCCACGGCTTCTGATAGACCAAGCGCCAGCCCCAGTTCTGCAGCCCCTCGGTGCCGGCCAGCACCGGCGAGGCTTCGACGCTCTCGCGCTTTAGGCCGGCAGAGGCCACGTAGTCCTTCAGCATGTCGAGGTGGCGGTCGTCCGGATTCTCCTCGTCGCCCAGGTTCTCGAAGAGATAGACTTTAACATCGCGCTGCGGGATCTGCGACGCCTCGTAAGCCATCCAGTTGAGATATTCGCCGACAAAATGAAAATGCTGCTGACAATAGAGCGCGGTCTGCTCCTGGGTCAGCTCGCCCGCCGCCCATTTGTTGAAGAACGGATGATCCTTGCTGTGCTTTTTGTCGCGCCGCGCGGTCAGCTGCTCGCGAAAATTCGCCATGGGTCTCACTTCTTGCCTTCCCAAAGTCTGTCAAAAAAACCGCTCCTTGCCAACTCGTTCAAATAGCGGCGGTCGATGAGATCGTCCGGCTTGACATTTTTGGCGCGCGGGTCGATTTTGGCGATCTCGTCGAGGATCGCCTGGAAGCCCTCCGGGCGGATTTCCAGGCGCCTCTCGAGCGCCTTGATCTCGGTGTTGTACGAGGCGTCGAGAATCTTGCGGTCGGTGACGCGGAGATATTTGCCCAGGACTTTGTAGGTGAACTCGCGGTCCTCGTGGAGAATCTTCCCGGCCTCGGCCATCGCCTTCATGAATTCGCCGATGACTTGCGGCCGCTTGGCGAGCACGCTTTGACGCGTGACGAAAGCGGTCGCGACATAGGGGATCTTTTGATCCGGACCGTAGATGGCGTAATGGAATCCGTGCGCGAGCGCCTGCGTGTCGGAGGGCGGATTCAAGCAGGCCGCGTCGAGACTGCCCGAGACGAGCGCGGCGAGCGTCTCGGGCGAGCCGCCGGACTGGATCAGCTGCACGTCTTTCACGGGGTCCAGCCCCTTCTGCCGCAGCGCCTGGACGGTAAAGAAGTGCGGGTTGCTGCCGATGCGGTTGATGCCGATGCGCTTGCCGCGGAGATCGTCCGGCGTCTTCACCGACGGACCCGCGAGGATGCTGTGCGTGAAGACGTTCTTCACCGCGCCGATAAAGACGAAATCGGTCGCCCCCTGCACGTATGCGCGGATGTTGCCTTCCCCTCCGGTGATAGCGATCTCGGCGTCGCCGCCGAGGAGCGCGGCGGTCACGGCCGGAGAAGACGCGATGTAGACGAGCTGGAAATCGAGATTGTATTTTTTGAACAGCCCCGCCTCGGCGGCGATCCACGGCATCGCCTGCGACAGCACGCGCGCCGAGTGGATGCCGACCAGCCGCTCGACAGCGTCGAGCCGCGCGCCGGAAAATAGCATCGTCAGCGCGGCGACAGCGATCAACGACTTCAACGCGAACTTTCGCATCCGCGCGAGCCTAACCAAGGGTTAGCGCGATGTCAACTTCAGGGTGAATTGACAGAGACCCGTCCTATCCGTAAGCTTTGCTCAGACATCCGGCGAAGGAGGCATGCATGAAGAAGGGCTGGCTGCTGTTGGTTTTTATCGCGTTGGCGGTGCCCGGCTGCGTAGTTCAAGAGCAGGGCCGCTACGGCGAAGAGGGACGCGTCGAGCGGCGTGAGGGACGGGCAGTTTACTGTGGAGGCGAGCATCGGCTGCGCGTCGGCGACCTCGACATGGTTCCGGACCCGATCGCCCAAGGCGAGCGCATCCGCGCGTGGCGCGTGCGGCTCCGCAGCGACGGCACGGGCGAATGCCAAACGACGCTTCGCATCCGCGAGCGCAGCGACGGCGACATCGTCGGCCGCGCGCGGGTTTATTATTTACGCCCCGGCGTTAATACGATTGAATTCGATCCGCTGGAGAATTACCGCTTTCATCGGCGGGAGCACTGCTTTGAAGTGATCGCGGATATCGCGGGCACCGGCCGGGCCGTCGACGCCGACCGGACCTTCTGCGCTCGGCAGATCGCCGGGAACAGGTGGAGTCTCAGATAGCTGGATAGTTCCGGGTTCCGCGTTTCGTATTTAACTCGAAACGCGGAACTCGGCTACCCTTCTCCCCTCTCGGCGATTTCGCTCACCGGCCGTAGCCGGCAGTCGATCAACGCCGTCTGTCCTGCGGCTACGGCCTTGAGGCCGCGCTCGACCGCTTTTCGAACCTCGCCCGGCGCTTCAACTTTCTCGCCGTAACCGTCGAAAGCCTTGACGATCATCGAATAGTCCGGACACGGAGCGATGTCGAGGCCGGCGAATTTCTTGGTCTTCACGGCCCAGCCGTTCGGATAATATTTCGGCACGCCGGATTTCTGCGACAGATATCCCTGATTGTTAAACATGACGATCAGCATCGGTAGGTTGTGCTCCTGAGCCGCGCCGAGCGCCGCCGGCGAAGGATCGTAGTTGAACGAGCCGTCGCCGATCAGGCAGACGACCGGCCGCTTCGGATTGGCGGCCTTGACGCCGAGCGCGGTCGACAAGCCCGTGCCAAGCCCGCCGATGCAGCCGGCAAAGAAAGAGCCCGGCTTCAGAGCGTCGAAATAGCGATGCACCGCGAGGCGGTGTGTGATCGTCTCTTCGACCACCATGGCATCGGCAGGCAGCGCGCGGCTCACTTCGTGCGCCACCCAGCGGGTATCCATCGGCTGTTGCTGCCCGAGTGCTTCAGCCTCTTCGCGCCATTTGCGCCTGCGCGCCTCGTTGCGGCTCTTCCACGCCTCGGCGCGCTTACCCCGCTCGGCGTCGCCCTTCTTCACGCGGTTCTTTATCGCGCCGAGCAGCGCTTCGAGCGAGCTTTCGATCTCGCCGGTAAGGCAAAGATCGGCCTGGTAGCCCAAATAAGGCATCTCGATCCGCAGCGGATTTTCGTCGAGCACCGCGATCTTGGCGCCGGGCAGCGCCGGACGGCGCGACGCCGGATGCCACGGCGCGATGACGGAAAGCAGCAACAGCATGTCGGCATCTTTCAAATGCTCGGGGGGCTCGAAGCCGCCGTGCAGCGGATGGGTGCGCGGAAAATTGATGCAGCCGGTGCTCCGCGTCTCGACGACCGCGATGCCGAGAAGCTCGGCGATCTCGACAAGGCAAGCCACGGATTTGAGCGTGCGCCCCGCGTCCTCGGCGATGATGACGGGGTTTTTCGCGCCGGCAAGCATCTCCGCAAGCTCTTCGATCCCCTTCGGATCGGCGACCGGGCCGGGCTGCTCGCCTCTATCGGACGGCGCGTTATGCGTCATCTCATCGAAAAGATATTCCATCGGGATCGAGACGAAGACTGGCCCTCGGGGAGACGACATCGCGAGCCGGCAGGCGCGCTGGATCGTCGACGGAAGAATGGATTTCGTGTTGACACCGAAGCTCCACTTGACCGTCGGCTCAACGAGCCGCGCCGGGCCGCCCATGTCCGAGAGATGGCTCAGCCACTGGCCGCCGACATCCGGGCCGGGATCTTCGCCGAAGGCGATCGACTCGCCGGTGAAGACGACCATCGGCACCTGCTCATGCAGAGCGCCGCGCATCGCCATCGTCGCGTGGAGCGCGCCGACGGTCGTATGAATCATCACCGCCGGCAGCTTTCCGGTCGATTTCGCGTAGCCGCTCGCCATCCCGACGGCGACCTCCTCGTGGCGCGTGCTCATGTAGAGCGGCATATGCTCGCCCGGCTCGGCGAGCGCCTCCCACACCGGCGACCATTCGGATCCCGGCGAGGCGAAGATGCGCTCGACGCCCATGCCATGAAGCACGCGAAGAAGAGTCTGTGCGCCGGTCAGTCCCTTGGTTTCGATCATTTTTAAGCTCCCCAGTTTTTTGATTGCGATCCGAATCTAGCTTAAATTGTAAAATCTTTTCGCGTTGTCGCGTAGAATATTTCTTTTCGCTTCAAGCGAGAGATCCTCACGCGCCCAGACGATCGAGGCCGATTCCGGCCAGGTCATGTCCCAGTGCGGATAGTCCGACGCGTACATGAGCGTCTCTGAGCCGATCTCCTTCACGATGTAGCCCATCATCTTTTCTTCCGGCTCGCAGCCGTAGTATATCCGGCCGCTGGTCAAATATTCGCTGGGCTTCTTCTTGCAGAGCGGCGCCTCGGCCTTGCCGCGCTTCTCCCATTCCTCGTCCATGCGCTCGGCCCAATAAGGGATCCAGCCGCAGCCGATCTCGAGATAGCCGATACGGAGCTTGGGAAAAAGCTCCGGAACGCCGCCGTAGACCATCGCGGTCAGCTGGCGGAGAACCGGAAACGGATGGCCGGTCGTGTGGATCGCGATGAACTGATCGAAGATCTCGCTCCCCGCCTCGTCGCCGCCGAAGGCGTGGATCGCGATCGGCGTATCGAGCGCCTCGGCTTCTTTATAGAGGGGGTGGAATTCCGCGCTGCCGAGATTCTTGCTGTGCGCCTGCGCCGCAAGCATGCCGCCGCAGAGGCCGAGTTTCGTCACTGCGCGACGCAGCTCGTTGGCCGCTTCGGCCGGATCATTCACGGGGAGATTTGCCACCGCTTTGAGACGAGGCGTCGCTTTACAGTAATCTGCGATGAAATCGTTGTATGCGCGGCAGAGCGCGATGGATAATTCTTTTTCCCGGACCCGGCCGATGCCGAGCCCCGAGGTCGGATAGAGCACGGCGGTGTCGATCTGCTGGGTATCCATCGCCGCGAGCCGCTCCTCGAGCTTGACGCCGGAGTGGCCGAGCGTGCCGCCTAGATTCCGGTCGAACGTCTCGCGCGGCAGCAGCGGCGCTTTACGGTTGCGGAACGGCTCGGGCAAATAGGGCTTCAACAGATCGTCCATGTCGCGCGCGTGGCCGTCGGAGTCGATCACCTTGATGGCGTCTCTGAGCGATTGCATAAAAAGCTCTCCTATTTTTTCCAGAGCTGGTCGAAGAAACCGGTTTTCTCCATCTCGTCGAGGTAGCGCGTATCGATCATCTCCTGCGCCTTGACCTTTTTCGCGCGCGGATCGGTCTGCGCCACGTCTTCGAGCATCGCCTGGATCGATTCCGAGCGGATCGCCAGGCGCGGCTCCAGCGCTTTGATCTCAGCGTTATAGGAAGCGTCGAGGATTCTTTTATCGGTCACGCGGAGCTTCTTTGCCAGCAATCGATACATGAAGTCGCGGTCGGTGTGGAGGATCTTCGACGCCTCGGCCATCGCGCGCACGAACGAGCGGACCGCCTGCGGTCGCCTGTCCATTGTCGAGCGCTTGGCGACGAAGATGGTCGCGGCGTAGGGAATCTTCAAGTCCGGCCCGTAGACGACGTAATGCTGGCCCTGCGCGAGCGCCATCGCATCCGAGGGCGGGGTCAACGTCGCCGCGTCGATTTGGCCGCTGAGCAGCGCCGCGAGCGCCTCGGGATCGCCGCCGGTCTGGATGAAAGTAAAATCGCGCCCCGGCTCCAAACCGTGGCGTCGCGCGATCTGGATCGTGAAGTAATGGGTATTGCCGCCGATGCGGCTGACGCCCACCTTTTTTCCCCTCAAGTCTTCCGGTCGCTTGATCGCCGGACCGGCGACGATGCTCTGCGTCATGACGTTCTTGACGCCGGCAATGAAGGCGAGATCGGTGTTGCCCTGGACAAAGGCGCGCGCAATGCCGACTCCACCGGTGAGAATCACTTCCGCGTTATCGCTGACGATGGCGGCGGTCGCCATCGGCGAAGCGGCGATAAAAACGAGCTGAAAATCCAGATTATATTTAGGAAAAAGATTCGCCTCCTGGGCGATCCACGGCATCGACTGCGCCATCACCTGCGCGGAATAGAGCCCGACCAGCTTTTCGGCGGCCGGAGCCGGTCGCGCGGCGCTCGTGGCGAGCAAAAGGGCGACGAGGATGGTTACGCGAAAGCTATGGCTCATGTCTTGTTTGCTCCATTCCACCGGAACTATCCGAGGCGTCAGCATTAATGGCAAGGCCAACTGGGGACTTTTATCCCTTTTATTCAAGAGTGTCCAGGCACGAGAAGACGATGCCTAGGGGTGAACGCTCTGGACGAACCATTCCGTTGGGATCTCTCGCCCGATGCCTTGGGCCCGGGCCTGCTGATAGACGGCGGCGCCGAGCGCCGCGAACTGGAGCCCGATGCCGATATTGTTGATGAAACAGGTGATCTCGTGCGGCGATACCCGGCCGGGAACTTTTCCGGAGATGAGGTCCTTCATTTCCGGTTCTGCCGTCCAGAACGGCGCCGCGTCGGACTTTGCGGCGCTCGCCTTTCCCAGGAGGATTTCGACGGGATCGTGCGCGGAGACCTTTTCTTCAACTCCCGCGATATAATTATCCGGCGCATGCCGGCGCACGTGGATGACCACGCGGTCGGCGCGCCGGATCGTCGCCTCCCCCAGCTCGCTGTCCTTGACGCAGGTGAGATGCATCCCCGGCTCGAGCCATTCGGGCTGGACAACCGGCGAGGCCGCGTTGGTCGCCGCGACGAGGATGTCCGCGCCCGCCGCCGCGCGTTCGATGCTCTCGACGGTGACGCATTCGATTCCCGTGAACTCGGCCATTTCGGCGGCGAACCGCTCACGATTCGCCTTCGTCGGGCTGAAGATCTGCACGCGCTTGATTGTCCTCACCGCGCACATCGCCGGCACGTGGGAGCCCGCCTGCCAGCCGGAGCCGAGCATCCCGAGGACCGCGGCGTCCTCGCGCGCCATCCGCGCGGCGGCGAGCGCGCTCGTTGCCGCGACGCGGAGCCGCTGCATCACGCCGTCGGGAAAGATCGCGACCGGCTCGCCGGTCTGCGATGAAAATAACAGGACGAGGCCGACCCACTTGCCGTCCGCGGCTTTCGGCAGCTTGTCTTTGACGAGCACTCCCCCGCGCCGCTCCCAGTGGATCACATCGGAGTTGAGGCGCAGCGCGACGAACGGCGGGTCGGCCATGCCGCCGTCCATCGACTTGAACGCATAAACGCCCCCTTCGGCGGGAGACGGCACGTACAGGTCGGCGCGCGGGCGATACGTCGCTTTCCCTTCGGCCTGCGCCTGGTACGCTTTTTCGAGCAGCGCCATCGCGGAATGGATTGAGAGCAGCTTTTCTATCTCTTCGTTGTTGAGAATGAGCATCGGGTTCCCTTTACATCGCTTTCGGCTGACGCTATAGCACGACTCATCAGAGGAGGCCAAGATGATCTTTCTCACCAACGATCAGGTCGCGCAAGTGCTCGACATGCCGTCGTGCATCGAGGTCATGGAAGAGGCTTATCGCGAATTGAATGAGCAACACGCGGGATATCGGCCGCGGATCGACTTCTACGTGCCGCAGGAGCCGCACTACTACCGGTGGGGCACGATGGAAGGCGCATCGCGAAAGCTCGGCGTCTTCGCGATTCGCATGAAATCCGACATGCTCGCGTGGGAGCGCGACGGCGACTATCAAGTCGAGGACAAATATTGCATCGAGCGCGGCACCTACTGCGGCCTAATCTTTCTCTTGAGCGTGCGCAACGCCGAGCCCCTTTGCCTCATGAACGACGGATACCTGCAGCACATGCGGGTCGGCGCATGCGCCGGCCTTGGCGCGAAATATCTCTCGCGCGAGAATTCGCGCACGCTCGGCATGCTCGGCTCCGGCGGCATGGCGCGCACCTACGCGGAGGCGATCTGCCACGTACGACGGATCGAGAAGATCAGAGTCTTCAGCCCCACCAAGGCGAATCGCGAGAAGTATGCGCGCGAGATGGAAGATAAATTAGAAGTCAGTGTCGAGGCGGTCGACCGGCCGGAGAAGGCGGTCCGCGGCGCGGCGATCGTAGCGATGACGACCGACTCGCTCGTTCCGGTGATCGAGGCCGGTTGGCTGGAGCCCGGCATGCACATTACGAATGTGCGCAACAACGAGGCCGGTAACGCTGTGCTCAAGCGTGCGGATGTTATGGCGCGCCTCGGCACCTCGACGATGGTCCTCGACCAGCAACTGCCGAACACGATCGGCGGCAGCGACGGCATGTTCGCCTACCTCTACGGAACCGAGGAGGAAAAGAGGAAAATCCCGCGCGCGCCGCTGCGCGAGATTGACAACGCGGACATCGGCACCGTTCCCGACATCATAGCGGGACGCTGGCGCGGGCGGACGACCGATGAGCAGATCACATTTTTAAACAATCAGGGAACACAGGGGCTGCAGTTCGCCGCGGTCGGCGGGCTCGCCTACGAGCGCGCCACGGCCCAAGGACTCGGCCACGCGCTGCCGCGCGAGTGGTTCGTGCAGAATATTCGCGATTAAAAAAATAAAGGAGCCTTTCATGGCGGATTTTCGCATCCTCGACGCCGACGGACACGTGATGGAGCTCGACGATGAGCTCCGCGAGCACATCGGAGCGCCGTACGCCGATCTCGAATGGCACCGAAGTTATTCCTTCTGGCCGGGCCTCACGATGGACGGCTATCTCCGTTCATTGCGCAAACCCGGCGGCTGGGCCGGCGGCGGGAGCGGCCCGAGCGCGCAAGACTGGCTCGCTTTTCTCGACAAAAATGCCATCGAGCTCACGGTGCTCTATCCGACGCAGGGCTTGACGCATGCCGCGATACAAGACCGCGATTGGGCCGTAACACTCGCGCGCGCGTACAACGACTGGCTCTATCACCGCTTCATGAAGGTAAGCCCGCGGCTCGTCGGCGTCGCGCTGCTACCCGTGCAGGATATCGAAGAAGCGGTGAAGGAGCTCCGCCGCGCGGTCGAGGAGCTGGGCATGGTCGGCGCGGTGCTGCCGGCAGTCGCCATCGGCGGCAAACTGTTCAGCGGGGAAGATTTTTATCCGCTCTGGCGCGAGGCCGAGCGGCTCGACGTGCCGGTCTCGACGCACGGCGGCTTGAGCTTTCCCAACTTGGGCCTGGACATGGCGGCTAATTTCACCGTCGCGCATACCCTGGAGCACCCGTTCGCGCAGATGCGCCAGCTCGTCAGTATGATCTTCGAAGGCGTCTTCGAGCTCTTCCCGAAGCTCCGCTTCGGCTGTCTCGAATGCGGCATCGGATGGGCGCCGTGGATGATGGACCGCATGGACGAGGAGCTCGAGCGCAAGGGGCAGTATTCACCGCGGTGCAAGAAAAAGCCGAGCGAGTATTTCCGCGGCGGAAACATCTTTTTCGCCGCCGAGGTCGAAGAGACGGCGCTGCCCCTCGCCGCCGAGACGATCAGGCCGGACGTCATCCTGTGGGCATCGGATTATCCGCACGAACGAGACCAGCGCGACTTCAAACACGATATTCCCGCGTTGATCGGGCGCGAGGACGTGAGCGAAGATTTGAAGCGAAAGATTTTTTTCGACAATACTCTGCGCTTCTATCCGAGGCTCGAGCAGCGGCTGGAAAAGACCCGGCCCCTCGCAGCCGCCGCTTCATAGTTTGACAAAAAGAAAGGGGCTTCCCCGAGAGGGAAGCCCCTTCACTCAATCGCACTGCGTTTATTTTTATCCCTCCCAGTAGGGCTTCACATTGGTATCGAGCCACTTCTTGGGATCTTCCATGAATCCCTTATCGTTCACTGGGATCGCCTTCGTGCCTTTGGGATAGGCGTGCTCGATCGAGGTCTTCGACTGGAATCCCTTGCGCGATGCTTCGCGCCCGACCTTGTCGAGCGTTGCCTGGCCTTCGGTCGAGATCAACCACTCGGCGAGGAGCCTTGCCGCGTTCGGATGAGGCGCCTTGGCGTAGATGCCGGCGTAGCGCGGAAAGACGACCGGCGCCGCCGACTTGACGATGTCGATCGGCGAGTGCTTCTCGTCCTTTTCCTCCAGCGTATCGTGGAGGAGCGCCGGCTCGGCGATCGCGTATTCGCCCGAGACGACAAAGCGGAACATCGCGCTTGTGCTCTTGTGCACCGGCACGCCGAGGGCCTTGAGGCCCTTGATGAAGCGGATGAACCGCTGATCGTCGTTCCACATCTCTTTCAACCCGGCGAGCTGCGAGCTGAGCGGCCCGGCGCGCATCGGATCGTCCAGCGCGACGTTGCCCTTGTATTTCGGATTGGCGACGTCTTCCCAGCTCTTCGGCAGGTCCGCCGGCTTTAATTTTTTCGTGTTGTACACGAGCGCCTGGATCTGCAGGCTGATCACGGGCATCGTCGGATCGTGCAGCACGAGGAAGTTTTTCTGCACCGTCTCATACGGCTGGATCGCTCCGGCGGCACGGATCACCGGCGGCGCGTTGTCGGAGAGGATCGCGTCCACACTCTCCCTCCCGGCCTGAAACTCGGTGACGACGCGGGTGACGATCTCAGGATTTCTCCCCTGCCAGTACGAGGTCTTCAGGCCGGGAAAGCGTTTCGTGAAGCCGTCGAGAATGGCGACGATGTGCTCGACATCCCAGACGGAGTAGACGACGATCGCCCCCTCTTGCTTCGCTTTTTCGTACAGGGCGGCGGTCGTCTTCTTGTAAACGTCGTCGCCGGCTGCGTCCGCCGCCAACGCCGATCCGCTGTACGCCAACGCAAGCGCGAAGGCCAGGACCGGCACGATGCTTTTTCTCATGCTCCTCTCTCCTTTCATTAAATCCGATTTATCGCATACTAACGACAAAAAACGATCGCTTGCAAGCCCTTAGAGGCTCAGCTTTATTTTGAAGACGAACTTCGCGAGCGTTACGGCGAGTATGAGGATGACGAGATAAATCACGCCGCCGGCCGCCGCTTCGGCCCATTGTCCGACACGGAAATATTCGAAGAGCGTCACCGGCCCATATTCCATCCCCGGAGCCACGAGCAGGACGGCGACGTCGATGTTCCGGATTGCCTCGACGAAGATGTAAAATAGCGCGCCCGCGACCGTCGGCTTCAAGAGCGGAAGCGTTACTTTAAAAAAGACATGCCGCCAGCGCGCGCCATGCACCCAGGCCGCCTCGTCGAGCTCCTTGTGAATGTTTACAATCGCGCCCGAGGCGTTTCTCAGCGCATAAGGGAAATAGGCGACGAAAAGCCCCGCCCCGAGCGCCCAGAGGGTGTTGTAAAACGGAGTGCCGATGACCGCGATAATGAGTCCGAGGGAAAGGACGAGCGGCGGGAAAGCGAGCGGAATCGTGCCGATGAACTCGAAGACCTTGCTGCCGTAGACTTTTGTCCGATAGATCGTGAAAGCCATGACGATGCCGGCAAGGACGGTCACGACGGCGATCACGACCGAGAGTCCGAGCGAGTTGTAGAGGCCGGTCACGAAGCTCGGGTGATGTAAGACGCGGTGATAGTTGGATAGATCGATGTTCCTGGGGAAGCTCATGAACGTGTCGTAATCATAGTAAGGAATGAGCGATGTGACGATGAGCACGACGAACGGTATGGCTATCCCCACGAGAAAATAAGCGAAGACGGCGAGGAACGTCATGTATTTCCACCCGCCGATATCGACCACTTTCACACGGTAGCCTTTGCCGGTGATGGTCGCGTAGCGCTCCGAGAAGCGCGTGCTCCTAACGTAGGCGAGCAGCGCGATGACCGACAGGATGATCAGAACGCCGCTGTAAGCCGTCGCGAGGCCGGGATTGTATTCGATCGACATCGAATCGTAGACCTTCGACACGAAGACGTTGATACCGCCGGGGCTGCCTTGCAGAACGGGGGTTTCGAACGATCGCAGCGCGCGGAGGAAGTTGAGCACGAAGGCGGAAAGAAACGCCGGGACCGCGAGCGGGAACGTGATGCGGAGCAGAGTATGGACCGGCCGGCTTCCCGCGATATAGGCGCTCTCTTCGAGCGACGGATCGAAGGCGAGAAACACGGGCAACAGAAAAAGATAACCCAGCGGCACGCAGGTCAGGCCGAAGACCCAGATCATCGCCGGCAGAGAGAAGGCGTTGAAAACGACATGATCGAAGCCGAACGTCTGCTGCAGGAGGTTGTTCAGGATACCCGACTTGGGCGAGAGCAGGAGCACCCAGGCGATGTTCTTCATCACCGGCGGCATCAGGATCGGGTAGAGCGGCATGAGCTCGACGAGCGTCTTTCCCGGCGTGTTGGTGCGCGCCACGATCCAGGCGAGCATCGCTCCTAGCGTCGTGCCCAAGATCGCCGAGCCGCCCGCGTAGACGAGGGAATTCTCGAGCATCGGTAGGAGCTGCGGATCGTGCAGGACTCTTGAATAATTGTCGAGCGCAAAGCCGCCCGCCGCACCCAGGCGCCCGGTCGTAAAGCTCCGTATCAGGACAATGATAACCGGTGTGACGATCAGCGAGCCCGCTAGGACGCTGGAGAACAGAGGTATCAGCGCGCCCTGTCGATAGGCGAGCTTGACGGAATTCCAGCTAATGGGCCGCTCCTTCGGCGGAAATCGCCGGTCGGTTGGCGATCACGCTGATGGCGGATCGATCGATGTGAACAAAGACCTTGTCCCCGTCGCCTTCGACGGTGATCATGGGGCAGAACTTGTGCGAGGTGATGACGATCTCCCGCGAACCGATCAGGACGCGATGATCGGTGAGCCCGCCGCGGTAGTCGCGGCTCGTCATCGTGCCCGCCAACACATTGTCGGGATATTCGAGCTTGTGGCTGCTGAGCTTGACCTCGCCGGTGCGGATGACGAGCTGGCATGAATCCCCGACGCCGAGTCCACTCGGCCGCCGGCACGTCAATGTGGCGCGAGCAAATTCGGGGACCATGACCTCGCATTCGTCGGAGCCGATTTGTGTGACTTTGCCCTCGACCAGCACCGAGCGACCGATGAACGACGCGACGAACTGGTGCGCCGGCCAGTTGTAGATTTCGTCAGGCGTCGCGTACTGGAGAATTTTTCCGCGCTCCATGACGATGACGTAGTCCGAGATGACGAACGCCTCTTCCTGATCGTGCGTTACGTAGATCGCGCTGATGCGGACTTTTTTGATAAGCTTCTTGAGCTCGACGCGCATCTCCTCCCGAAGCTTGGCGTCGAGGTTGCTGAGCGGCTCGTCGAGCAGGATCAGGCGCGGCTCCATCGCGAGGCTCCGCGCGAGCGCGACGCGCTGCTGCTGGCCGCCGGAGAGCTGCGAGGGATAGCGGTCCTCGAGCTTCGGCAGGCCGACGAGCTCCAGCGAAGCGAGAACTCTTCTGCGGATATCCGCCGCGGGAATTTTTCTCAGCTTCAGACCGAAGGCGACGTTTTGATAAACGCTCATGTGCGGCCACAGAGCGTAATTCTGGAAGACGAAACCGATCTCGCGGGAATACGGCGGCACCAGAATGCCCTTCTTAATATCGGTCTGGATCTTGTCGTCGATCCAGATCGAGCCGTCGTCGGGCACTTCGAGCCCGGCGATGCA
Organism: Verrucomicrobiia bacterium; assembly: GCA_035495775.1. Taxonomy (GTDB): domain Bacteria; phylum Desulfobacterota; class Binatia; order UBA9968; family UBA9968; genus JAJPJQ01. Next base: position 73,143 of record DATJFG010000035.1, read on the forward strand.
GCGCAACATGGTCGTCTTGCCGCATCCCGATGGACCCAGGATACTCAAAATTCCATGATCGAACTCGAAGCCGACGTCGTCGAGCGCGCGATAATCCCCGAAAGTTTTGTAGAGACCTTCGACCTTCACGATCGCCATAGATATCGTTTATCCTGCATGAGACGTAACTTGCAAGTCTGTAGATATTTAGCCGCGACTCGGGACGGCCCTTGGATTATTGAGCTCGAGAGAGGCGCGCGAACGGAGTTAACCGCGTAGGAACCGGCCGCCGGTTTTACGGCAGCGTAACCGTCACGCGGACGATCCCAAAGCGCTTTTTGAAACCGTCGTCGACGGTGTAGACGAAGGCGTCATTGACCGTCGGGCCGGTCAGGCCCGACGAAGCGATATCGTAGATGACCGTGGAGCCTGACAGACTTAACGGGACGCCGCGCGCCGACTCGCCATGGACGAGATGGAACGTGAGCGTGGTACCCGGATCCGGATCGGTCGCGAGCGGCGCAAGATCAAACATGGGCGGCGCCGAGGAGGGGCTCGTCCCCGAAAAACTGCCGTCGTTCGCGACCGGGGGATGGTCGCCAGGCGATTGTTGGTTGATGGCTTGGCGGATTGTGGTCATGCGTTTGGTGATCCGCTGCACGGTTTTGGTCTCGATGCCGAGATAGCCATGATGGCTCTGCGCCTCGCACGGATCGCCGCCGATCAGCTCGAAGCCTCCCGTTACCTGCGAGGAAAAAGTCGTGACGCCCGCGTTGGCGAAATCGGTCGCCACCGTCGCCGCCTGCGACGGCGGCGACACGAAGCAGGTGTCCTGGGAATGCTCGATGATTTGCACCGGCACGTCGACCGAAGCGGGCTGTAGCTCGACGTAAAAGCAGTCGCCGACGAATGGCGTATGGTTCGCGTCGCACGGGTTGGGAATGCCCGCCGTGGTCGAGGTGATCGGCGCGAGTGTCACCGGGCTCGAAATCATGCTGCCGGCGCCGATGAGGTTCTGCGCGATCGCGGAAAGCGCGCCGCGGCTCGTGCCGACGAGAAAGACATGCTTGTTTAAGGGATTCTCCTGTTTGACGACCGAGGCGATGTCGACCGCGTGCCGCTGTGTCAGGCGATAGAGGCTGTAGCATTCGACGGTCCCGCCGCATGGCGTGCCGTCGGGCGGCGCGTCGGTAGGCCGGCCGATGGTGATCGCCTTGAAGCCCTGTTCGGCGAAAAGCTGCGCGCTGCGGACGAGAAAATTGTTGCCCGCGGTCGCAACCGGGGCGGGATTGCACGGCGGACTCCCGTTGAAGCACGGGTCGGGCGTGATGCCCGTGGCGCCGTCGCTGCCTGCGAAAAGCACCGCGATCGCCTTGTAGGGCGACGGCTCGTTCGTCATGTAGCCGACGGTGATCTGCGTCTCGACGTTATTGATGCGTGCGAAGCGCGTGTTCGCGCGATGGAAGAATCCGCACGGCGCCGAATTAATGAGCGTAATGACCTGGTTGCCGTTGGAATCGAACGTCTCCGTGCTGTCCGTGATGCACACTGGATCGGTCGCGAGCGCCGATCGCGGGGCAGCCGCGGCGAGAAACCCTAAGAAGAGCAGAGCCAAGAAGATCGAGCGGCGCATAGGCACCTCCTACAAGCCGCGGATGTTACTTCATTCGCCCCTCGCTTTGCAATTCCTTCTGGGCTCTCTTGAGGGGGCGCTCGTCGATCACCCGATCGAGCGTCATCTTCTTGTCGACGATGCCGTTGCGAATGTCCTCGTCGAGCATGAGCTGGATGCCTGCGGCGGCGACGGACAGATCGGCCGTGTAGGCGGCGGAGTAAAGATCGTAGGCGCGGCTCACGATATCAGGATCGCCTTTGAGCCCGCTGTCGTAGCCGGCCTGCAGCGCCTCTTTTTTATTCGAGCGCACCACGCGCAACCCCTGAATAATCGCCTTCAAAAAGCGCTTGCTCGTCTCGGGATATTTCTCCAGCACCTCGCCGCGCGCTATGAGAATGCTCTGCGGGATGTTGAGCGATTCGCTCAAATTAGCGATCATCGGAAAACCTTTTTTCAGCAGACTCACCGCCTCTTCCGCCGAGAACGGCGCAGCGGCGATGATGCCTTTCTCTAGGGCCGAGACACGGAGCGTCGTCGGGCCAAGCGGACGAAGCACGACATCTTTATCCGCGTCGAGCCCGTTGTTCTTGAGATAAACGCGGACCACAAAATCCGAAAAGGCGCCGGCGCCGGTCACGCCGATGATCTTTCCTTTCAGGTCTTCGACGGTGCGCACATCGCGCGCGCCGATCATGGTGTAGTTAACGCGGTTCGAGATCGAGCCGATGATGTAGACGTCGAGGCCGCGAGCACGGCTGCGGATCGGCGCTTGCGCGCCGCCGATGCTCGCGAAATCGACATCGCCGGAAGCGAGCGCCGCGATCGCCGCGGGACCGCCGCGGATCAGGATCGGCTCGATCGCGAGACCCTGCTCTTTGAAATATCCTTTGACCTGCGCAATGCGGAACGGCAACTCCTGATGCCATGAGAGGCTTACGAACGCGACGCGAACGGATTTTTTCTCCTGGCCCGCGGATTCCCGCGCCATGACAAGCTGAACCAGGAAGAGAGCTAGAACGAGGAGAACGTAATGCGAAGCTTTAGGACTTCGATCCATGCTCCGCTCCGGCGCCGTTCCCTAGGCTCACGTAAACCTTCTCGGCGGTGATCGGCAGATCGAAGATTCTCACGCCGACGGCGTCGGCGACCGCATTGGCGATGGCGGCGGCCGTCGGCACGTTGGGGTTCTCGGCGATCGCCTTGCCGCCGAACGGCGTCGGGCCGGTCGGCGTTTCGATCAATACCGTTTTCAATGGCGGCACGTCGGCGATGCTCGGCAGCTTGGACTCGCCGAGAGTCAACGTGGCGATCTTGCCGTCGATCATCGGATTTTCTTCCATCAGCGCGAAGCCGAGACCCGAAATCACTCCGCCGTCGATCTGCCCCGTCAAGGTGAGATGATTGAGCACCGTGCCGGTATCGTGTGCCGTCGTGAGATTGATCACTCTGACCTGGCCCGTCGCCGGATCGACCTCCACCTCGGCGACCTGCGCGGCGAAGCCGGTGACTTTCGGCATATTCTCGGGGACAAAGTTGGTGAGATGAAAGACCGGGCCGCCGTTTTGCTTAACGGCCAACTCGATCATTCTTTCCGTCGTGGTCGATTTTTTATTGGGCGCCGTTAGCTTGCCGCCCTGCTGCCGGATCTCGTCCGGCCGGCAGCCGAGCTCTCGTGCCGCGAGATCGATAAGCTTCTGCCGCACTTCGTCGGCGGATTTTTTGACCGCGTGACCAGAAGTATTCGTCTGCTTGCTGCCGCCCGTGCCGGGATCGAAGGGCAGGCTATCGGTGTCTTTGAAGACCACGCCGACATTCTCGGGGGAAAGCCCCAGGATTTCGCAGACCATCTGCTGGCTGATCGTATAGTATCCGGGACCGACGTCGGGAACGCCCGTGAGGATGTCGACCTTGCCGCCCGGCTCCAGGATCAGGGCCGAGCTCGCCTTGCCTTCCGGGGTGCCGCGATCATACAGCGCGATGCCCCAGCCGTGATTTTTCTTCGCTCCGCCCTTTTTCCAGCCGGAAGCCCTGACCGCTCGCTCCAGAACTTCGCCCATGAGAATATCGCTCCACTTCTCCCCCATGGGATTGGCGTCGCCGTCGCGCAGAATATTTCTCCGGCGGAGCTCGAGGGGATCGATGCGGAGCTCTTTCGCGATGATGTCCAGTTGCGACTCGAACGCGAATACCACCTGCGGACTGCCCGGAGTCCGGGTCTGGGTGCAAGGGACCTGATTGGTATAGACGCAATACGTCTCGCAGCTGATCGCCGGGACGCGATACATGCTCGCCAGGCGCCGCCCGCCGAGCACCGTGACCTGCGGATTCGCCTTCGGCGCGCCGTACGCGCCGCCGCTGAAGTGAATCGTGCCCTTGATCGCCGTGAAAGTTCCGTCGCGCGCGACTCCCGTGCGCAGGTGAATCACCGCCGGATGGCGGTGGCCGCCCGCGAGCAGCTCCTCGGTGTAGTCGAGAACGAGCTTGACCGGTCTGCCGCCCGACGCTTTGGACAAAAAATAGGCGATCGGCACATCGATCAAAGACGCCTTGGCGCCGAAGTCGCCGCCGACGTGGACGATGTGAACTTTGATTTTTTCCTTCGGCACGCCGAAGTCTTCGGCCATCTGCTCGCGCAACCCCCATGGTCCTTTGTTCGACGGCCAGACTTCCACTCTTCCGTCAGGATGGGCTTGCACCGTGCATGCGCTGGGCTCGATATATCCATGGTGCGACAGCGGCGTGCGGAACGTATGCTCGAAGATGCGGGCCGCCTTGGCAAACCCGGCTTCGAGATCGCCGTTCTTCCACAAAACAAACGACTGCAAGTTGTGGTCCGACATGCCTTCGGGCAGGTTCGGCGAATTCTTGTACTTGCTGCGATCTTCGTGAATCAGCGGCGAGGCCGGCTTCAACGCCTCGACCGGGTCGTCGACGTGCGGCAGCTCTTCGTATTCGATGTCGACGAGCCCGATCGCCTCTTCAGCGATTTCTTCGCTGTCGGCGGCCACCGCCGCCACGGCATCGCCATACATGCGCACTTTGTCGTGCGCCAAAACTGGCAGGTCTTTCACGCGGGTGCCGACGAAGATGCCCTTAACGTCGGCTCCGGTCAGAACGGCGCGGACGCCATTCAACGCTTTGGCTTTCGACGTATCTATTTTGACGATCCGAGCATGCGGGACCGAGGCGCGCAGCACCTTAGCCCATAAGAGTCCCTCGAAGCTCAGGTCGGCCGCGTATTTCGTCTGACCTGTGACCTTTCCTACGCCTTCGATGCGAGGTAGGGCCTTGCCAATGGTGCGGAACTGGAATTTCACCTCAGGCCAGTCCGTACAGCCGCGCGCAGTTGTCCCAGAGGATCTTTTTTTGACTGTTCTTCGCGACGCCGCTCATCTCGAGAAATTCTTCCACGGCGTGCGGAAAATCGGAGTCGCCGTGCGGATAATCAGTTGAGAAGACGATGTTGTCGTCGCCGATGAGATTGATGATCATCGACAGCTCTTTTTCATGCTCGGTGGAGATCCAGCATTGCCGTTGGAAATATTCGCTCGGTTTCAACCTCCCTGCCGTGGGGAATCTCCCCTTCTCCATCGCGTTGTCCATGCGGTGGAGAAGAAACGAAACCCACCCGCAGTAACATTCGAGAAAGGCGACCTTGAGTTTCGGATGGCGCTCACAGACGCCGCCGCCGATGACGTCGGTCATCGCGAGCATGTTTTCCAGCGGATGAGAAACGACGTGGCGGAGCAGCAGATTATCGCCGAAGCGGTCGCCGATCTGCGGCACCTCGCCGGCCGCCGCCGCGGAATGAAAGCCTATGGGCACGCCAAGGTTCTCCAAGCAAGACCAGACCGAATCGAAATAGCGCGCGTGCCACGGCATGCCGCGCAGCGGCTCGGGCCGCGCGAAGACGCCGACGAAGCCGAGCTTACCGACAGCGCGCTCGGCTTCCTTCACCGCCTCCTGAGGATCGTGCAGCGGAAGCATCGCGACTCCTTTGAGCCGCTTGGGATCGGTCTGGCAAAAGTCGTGGAGCCAGTCGTTGTAGGCGCGAGCGATCGCGGCGGCGAGCGTGGAATCCATATCCTCGCGCATCATCACGCCCAAGCCGATGGAGGGATAAAGCGCCGCGACGTCCAATCCCTCGCGGTCCATCGCCTGAAGCTGCGTCGCGGCGTCGAAGCCGACCGCGCGATACTCGGCGATCTCCTTGTCGATGCGCGTCGCGTCAAAAATTCCGCCGCGATAAGTTGGCTTGTACCCTTGCAGGATTTTCCCGTCGAGCAGCACCATCGCGGAGCTCCGAGCGGTCGAGCTCAGAATCTTCGGCGCCCGATCGCGCCAGGCGGGATCCATGTATTTCTCCCACAAGTCGCCCGGCTCTCTGAGATGCATGTCAGAGTCGAGAATTTTAAAGCCTTTCTTCATGCTGTAGTCGCTATCACACCGAAAGCGCCTCGCCGCCGCCACGCCGCCGCACTTTTTCCAAAACGAGCGCCCCGAGCGCGATGTCGGCCACTCCCTGTCCAGCGTTGTTCTTAAAAAGCGTGACCTGATCGGGGCGCGTTCTGCCGCCTTTCTTGCCGGCGAGGATCGATCCGATCTCAATCCATTGCTCCCAGCGGATAACACCGCGGCCGACCGGGTCGAAAATGTCCGCCTGCTCGTCCTGCACCGCTTGCTGGATCGATGCGATGCCAAGAACATCGGCGCGCTTTAGCGTAGCGTCGTCAATCTCGCGGCGTTTGGCCGAGGCAAAGCCGCCCCGAACAAGTCCGACATTGCTTCCGACGATCGACGTGACATGCGCTCCCGGTTCGAGCCACTCACCGTCGAACACTGGGACACTAGAATTCGTCGCCGTGAGGATAATATCCATACCGCGCACGGCCGCTTCGGGACGGGTCACCGGCTCGATGTCGACACCGAGGATTAGCGCCATCTCGAGCGCGAAACGGTTGCGATTCTCGGGCGTGCGGCTGTAGACCTTGACCTGTTTTAGTTTTCGAATCCTCGCCAACGCAACAAGATGATTACGCGCCTGGCCGGAAGCGCCGAAAACACCGACCTTTTCTGCATTCTGCGTGGCCAGAACATCGGTGCCGACGGCGCTCGTCGCCGCCGTCCTGAGACCAGTGACGGCAACGTTGTCCGGCAGCTCGGTGCAGGTAAACTCGCCGATAATGATCCCCTTTAGCTCGCCCTCGGCCGCGTCGTAGAGCACAGTAACGGGATGATTAAGCCGAGGATATTCCTGGTGGTCGGAAAAAGGCTTGACCCATTCGCAGTGCGTCATGAGGCCGGTCGCACCGGCCGCGGGAACTCCGCCTTGATGCACGCTCACGCGAACACCCGTCGGAATATGGATGCGCCGGCGCGGCGCATTGAACTCGGAGTTTTCACCCCAGGCGAGAAATCCGCGGCGCACGGCGTCGATCGCTTCGGCCATCGTGACAACGCCCCTGACCGCAGCGGGCTTGATCAGCAGCGGCTCAATCATCTCAGTCGCGAATATCCTGGAGGAGCCATTCGGTGGGGATCTCTTTGCCGAGGCCTTTTGCTTTTGCGAGCTCGTATACTTTGCCTGCGACCGCGAAAAATTGCGCGCCTTGGACATTGCCGCGCTCGGAATAAGTAATCTGCCGCGGAGACGTCCGTCCCGGCTTTTTTCCATTGAGTAAGTCCGCCAGAAACACGGCGCGGTCTTCGGCGATAACGCCATGCGCTTTCTTGCCGGGCGTCTTCATTTGAAAGCCTGCGGGATAGCCGGCGTTCGCCGCGTACGTCAGGTATTCGTCGGCGAGCGCCAGCTCCGGATGCCCCCACGGCGACGGCGCATTGCCGAGCCGGAGTGACACGTCGATGCGCTTCAGCGTCTCTTCGTCGGGTTTGCCGCCGATGCAGGTGACGTGCGTCCCCGGCTCGAGCCAATCGCCCGTGATAACCGCCACCGCGGAATCCGTGCAGCCGGCGACGATATCCGCACCGCGGTAGACATCGCGCGGGTCGTCCACGGGAACAACCTCGACGTCGAATTTCTCGCCGACCTCCCGTGCATAGGCCTCGCAGTGCTCCCGCGTCGGGCTATAGACCTGGATTCGCCTGATCTTCCGCGCGAGCATAAACGCCTCGGCGTGCGAATGCGCCATACCGCCCGAGCCCAGCATACCGAGGACACGCGCTTCTTTCTTGGCTATGTATTTGGCTCCGATGCCGGAGTCGGCGCCGACGCGGATATGCTGGAGATAGCCGTCGTTGATGATTGCGAGCGGCTCGCCGTTGTCGATGCTGGTTAACAGAATCAGACCGCAGAACTTGCCGGGTTTGACGCAGTACTTCTCCTGCGTGCGCGCGCCGTTATATTCCTGCTCGTAGATGACATCGGACTTCATGCGGATGGCGAAGTATCCCGACGTCGAGCCGCCTTCCATCGTACCCCACTGGTAGACTTTGTTGGGATCGCGCGTCGGAATCTGGATGTCGATGCGCGGGCGACAAACCGCTTCCTCGCGCGCGATCTGCGCGTAGGCCTCTTCTAGCGCGCGCATCGCGACCTGCATCGTGAGCACGCTGCGCACGTCGTCGTTGTTAAGAATGAGCGTCATGCGCTTACAGATTCTTGCCCCAGAGCGTGTTGAAGAACTTTTCGTTGACCAGCTCTTGCACAAGGCTGTTGTCGAAGAACTGCTCCGGCTTGGCCTGTTTCGCCTTGGGATTTTTCTGTCCGATCACGTCGAGCGTCACCTGGAACGCCTGCGGCTTGACGAGCGGGATCTTCTCGACGAAATCGTAGGCATACTTTACGCTGCCCTCGAGCATGCCGGGATCGGTGACCTTCGAATATTTTGCGATGATCTTTTTGTATTCCTCTTTGTTGGTGTGCATGAAATGCACCGCGCGGGCGTAGGCGCGCAGAATCGCCTTCGCCTGCGGCCGCCGATCTTTCATGAAGCTGCGCGTGACAGCAATGCCGACGTGAACGAACGGGATGTCTTCCTTCGCCAGATTCGCGAGCATCTTGATCCCAGCCTGCTCCGCCTTATACGCCATGGGATAAGACATCGGCGCGGCGTAAACCGCGTGCTTGGAGAGCGCGGCGGCGATCGCCGGCATCTCGCCGATCTGAATGACCGGCACGTCGCGCACCGGCTCGAGGCCGTATTTGCGGAGAAAGAGCCGCATCGAGAAATCGGTCGAGGCGCCGTAGCGCGTGACGCCGACCGGCTTGCCTCTCAGGTCCTCCACCCTTTTGATCTCGGGGGCGGCCATGATGTAAAACGCCGCGACGTTGATGACCGATCCCATGGCGATGAGATCGCCGCCCTGCAGGCCGATGTCGGCGATTACCTGGCTGTTGGCGGTCGAGACCGAGACGTCGCCGGCGAGCTGCGCCTGAGCGATCGTCGAGGAGCTGGCGATGTAGATGAGATCGGCGTCGAGACCTTCCTGCTTCAAAAAGCCGCCGTCCTTCATGACCCAGTACGGCGAGTTGAGGGCGCTCACCGCGGACCAGCCGACGGTGATCTTTTGCGCCGTCGCCAGCTGAGGCGGGACAAGCGCGAGAAAAAAGATCGCCAAGAGCGTTCGGAAGAACATTTTCCTCATCGCTTTTCCTCCTGTTCGCGGTAAAAGCCCAACGCACGCATGAGCGGCTCGTCATTCATGATGAAAAGAATCGCCGGGTCGCTATGGACATTTTCATGCCGATGCGGCTGCCACAGCGGCGCAACGAAAGAGTCGCCTTCCTCCCAGTCGAAGCGTTCGCCGGCGATGAACGAGGTGCCGCGCCCTCTGAAGACGTGATAGATCGTCGAGCTCGTGTGCCGATGCGCCAAGGTCTTTTCGCCGGGACGGAGCATTTGGATCGCGCAGTTAAACGTCGGCAGCGTCGGCCCGCCGGTGAGTGGATTGACGTAATTGAGAACGGCGCCGTCATAAGGATCACCGGGGCGCTCGCCGACGCTGTTGAGCGTCCGCTCGGTATCTTCCCATCGGTACACATAGGCGGGTGGTTGGATTGAATCGCCGCGCACCCAGCTGGGCCGGATCGGGCCGTACTCAGCGTAAGACCTGCCTTCGCCGCGCGTGATCCGTTGATGCGGCTCGGGCGCCGGCTCATGGAAATCGACTTGCAGCATGCGCACCAGCGGCGAATCGAGCACGTCGAGCCACATGAGCGTCTGGTTCGATTCGTTGACGTGATCGTGCCAACTCCAGTTCGGTGTCGTGGCGAAATCCCCGGCGCCGATCTCGAACGATTCGCCGTCGACGACAAGCCGCGCGCCGCGCCCTTTGGTGATGAAGCGGATCGCGCCCGCCATGTGGCGGTGCGCCGCCGCGTGCTCGCCTGGCTTGAGCAGTTGGAGATTCAGCGTCAGCGTGTGGGTCGTGCCGCTCGCGAGCGCGGGATGTTTCATCTGAATGACGCGGCGAAAAGTGGATTCCAGGCCGAGCAGCTCGCCCGCCTTCTCCATCGACGCGTAGAGATCCCTACCCTTCCAAAGACACGGCGCAAACGTCGCTACCGGCTCGCGTTTGGTCTCGCCCTGTACCGCCTGCCAGTAGCCGCTGAAGTTTTTCCGCCTGAGCTCCTCCTCGAAGGCTTTGATGTCCGCCATGAATCCCTCTTAGAAACCGTACAGCCGCGCGGCGTTCTCGCCCATGAGCTTGGCCATGAGAGGCGGCGGGATGTCCTCGCGCCGCGTGATGCTCTCTACCGTATGAGGAAACTTCGAATCGGAATGATTGTAATCGGAAGCGAAGACGAGCCGGTCCTCGCCGACAAACTCGGCGACGTAGCCGATGGTCCGCTCGTCGGGCTCGAAGGAGTAGTAAAGCTGCTCGCCGCGCATATACTCACTCGGCGGCCTGGGCAGCCACGGCACCGTCGGCTGCAGGTATTCGTAATGCTCGTCGAGCCGCTCCATCCAGTACGGCACCCATCCAGCGCCCGCCTCCATGAACGCGACTTTGAGGCGCGGATACTTTTCCAAGATTCCGCCCACAACAACACAGAGCACCGCGATCATCTGCTCGAACGGATGCGTCATGGCGTGCGTAAAAAATGGATGATCGAAGCGCTCGGTGCCGGCGGCGACGCCGTCGCCGGCGCCCGTGTGGACGCAGACCGGGACGCCCAGACGCTCCGCTTCGGCAAAGAAGGGTAGCAGATCGGGATGGTCGAGATTTTTGCCGGAGGAGGAATGGACCGGCGTCGCAACGGCGATGAAGCCGAGTTCCTCGACCGCGCGTCGCAGCTCTTTCACCGCGGCCGCCGGGTCCTGGATCGGCACCAGGGCCACGCCCTTCAAGCGCCGACGGTCGGCCTTACAGTAATCCGCGAGCCAGTTGTTATAGACTTCCGCAATCGCGCAAGCGAGGTCCTTATCCTCAACGAACGGCAGGCTCAGGAACGGGCTCGTGCCGAAGAGCACCGCGGTTTCGATCCGCTCGAGGTCCATGTCCTTGAGGCGCTGGACCGGGTCTTCCATGCCGGTGGTTTCCTGTTGCTTCCGGCTCCGCGGGGCGCCGACGAAGCTGCACGCCTTGCCGACCGGCTTGGGGCAAAGCCGCCCTTCCATCATGATGAATTCGACGCCGCGATTATCTTTGACCACATGCGGCGCGCGCGACCCGAAGGATTTCGGCAAAAGCTCGCGCCAGGGAATATTTTTATCCAGGACGTGGCCGTCCGCATCGATGATGCGCATGGGATCCCTCTGTCGGAAAGCTATCACCGGCGTTCCGAGAGTGTCAACGGCCGGCATCTAAGCGCCGCAGAGGAGGCCCTTTGCGAACCGCTCCTATCCGTATTCGATTGAACATTTCACATCGCCGCGCTACACCAGCGGCGATGCCTTTATCTTGGATGCTCCTCGTTCTCTTTGCCGCAGCCCTGCACGCGAGCTGGAACGCCGTCATCAAGGCGGGCGACGACAAGTTCCACGACACGGTCTTGATCACGATCGGCGCGGCTGTCGTACCGGCCCTGCTGCTCCCCTGGATTGCCTTCCCGGCCCCTGCGAGCCGGCCCTATTTGATCGCGTCGGTGATCATTCATCTGGGCTACTTCTCCCTGGTCGCGCTAGCGTACCGCCTCGGCGATATGAGCTATACTTATCCGCTGATGCGCGGACTCGCGCCGATGTTGACGGCCCTTGCGGCAAGCATCCTCATCGCCGAGCCGCTGACGGCGGGCGGCCGGCTCGGCATCCTCCTGCTCTGCTCGGGTATTCTAACGTTGACCTCCGAGAGCTGGTGGTCGCGCAGATTCGGCGTCGAGCCCACGGCGGTCGCGGTCGCGAACGCCGTCGTCATTGCCATGTACACCGTCGTTGACGGCATCGGCCTGCGTCTTTCCGAAAAGCCGCTGAGCTATATCTGCTGGCTCTTTTTTTTGCAGCCGATCCCGTTTCTGGTATTTTTGTTTATCGCCCGGCGTGAGCACATCACCGCGCAGCTCAAGCGCCGCTGGCGTGCGGGACTGCTCGGCGGCCTATGCACCTATACCTCGTACGGCCTCGCGATGTATGCGATGGCGTATATTCCCATCGCGCTCGTCGCCGCGCTCCGAGAAACCTCGGTGATCTTCGGCGCCGTCATCGCGGCGATCTTTTTGGGCGAGCGATTCGGCCCGATTCGCTATGTAGCGGCCGGCCTAGTGACGGCGGGAGCGGCGGCGATGAAAATGTTTTGAACCGCCGTCGACAGTAATTTTCCAATACGCTATGGTGAGTGCATTATGCTGAAAAACAAAGTAGCCGTAATCACCGGCGGTGCTAAAGGCATCGGCCGCTACATCGCCCACGGTTTCGCGCGCGAGGGCGCGAAGCTCGCGATCGGTGATATCGACCTCGAGCGCCTCAAGCAGACCGAGGCCGAGCTTAGAGAAATCGGAGCAGACCCGCTAACGCTCAAGCTCGACGTGCGCGTCGAAGACGAAGTGCGCGCGTTTATGAAAGAGACGGTGGGCCGTTTCGGACGGCTCGATGTTTTGGTCAACAACGCGGGCATCGTGACGCACTTCGGCTGGGGCGTGCCGCGCTGGCCGCTCGTCCGCGACATGGAAAAAAACTTCTGGGACAAGGTGATGGAGACGAATCTCGGCGGCACGTTTCTCTGTACCAAGCACGCGCTGCCCCATATGCAGAGGCAGCGGTCCGGACATATTATCAACCTTTACGGCGGCAGCCCGCCGAAGACGCTCGGTTCCTGTGTCTATTCGGTATCGAAGGATGCGATCCGCACTTTCACGCGCTTTGTAGCAGAGGAAGTGCGGGACTCCAATATTTGCGTTGTGTCCGTGTCGCCGGGCGGGGCGATTGCGACGGAAGACGCGCCCGAAGAGATCCGGCGAACGATGCCGGGGCCCGAGTCGGCGGGCAATCGCTTCGTGCTCGCCGCCCAAGCGGGCATGGAGCTCTCCGGACAGCGGCTGACGCTTAAGGACGGCGTCCTGCAGGCGGATCCCCGCGGCTAACGCGGCGGAGCATTGGCCCCCGCCGATTCCCCTTCGCTCGGATTGGTTTCGCGAAGAACGATCATCCGCTGCGGCCCGATCTCGATCGATTCCATTCGGCCCGTCACGCGAAGCTTCTCCCCGGTCTGAGGCAGCACCCGCGTGGTCACGACTTTGATCCTGCCGGTGCCGTCCTCCAGCTCGAAGAACTTGATGAAGATCATCGAGGAGGCGTCGACGACGGTCCCATAGACGGTGACATCTTTTTTTTCGTAATCGCGCGGGTGATCGAGAATGTCGCGGATCTTCGTCGCCGTATATTTGCGATACGCGTCGCAGCCGGACAGCGCAACAACGATCGTCAGGATGGCGAAAATGCGGCGATGAAAATGCATGGTCATGATAAGGATCTACAGCTCGCTCGAAAGCCCCGGCATCACATCGCGCGCGAAGCGCTCCATCGATTCGACCACGCGGGAATGCGGCACGCTGCCGATGTTCATCCACGCCAGTAGATGGCGCGCGCCCGTCTCCCCCATCCAATCGCGCAACGCCGACACCGAAGACGCCGAATCCGCGATCACCGCATGTTCGTCGCAGACGCGCTCGAAGGTCAATTCTCCCGTCGCGGTCTTCAACAGGCGCGGCGGCAGCGGCTCGCCGCGGCTCTGAAGCCAATCGATATATCCGGCGCGCATCTCGGCGATCGTGCGATAGTAGCCCATGACGCCGTCGCGGGCGCGTTCACGGGCCTCCGCCGTAGTCGCGGCGACGTGCATCGGCACCAGCAGACCGAGCTCGCGCTCTTCGCGCCGATGGCCGAACTGCACCAGCCCGCGCCAATAAGCCTCCGCCAGCTCGATGATCTGAGCTCGCGTCCGCGTGTGAATGGGGAGAAAAAGATTGACCCCTATGCGTGCCGCCAGCTCGACGCCCTCGGATGAGCTCGCCGCGATATAGAACGGAGGCGGCGGCTGCTGCAGCGGCTTGGGATTGACGACGACGCCGGGAATCTTGAAATATTTACCATGGAAGGCCAGCGTCTCGGATGTCCAAGCCGCATAGATGACTTTGAGAGCCTCCTCCACGATATCGTGAGTGATCTTATGATCGGCGCCGAAGCACTCGTAGACGCGGCTGTGCGGATGGCCGCCGCCGGCGGCGAAATCCATCCGGCCGTGGGACAAAAGGTCGAGCGTTGCGGCCTGCTCGGCGATCTGGACCGGATGATGCACCGGCAAAGTATTGACGGCGACGCCAAGGCGAAGCTTCTTCGTCCGCTGCGCGGCGGCGCCGAGAACCGTGTAAGGAGCGGACAAGAGCGAGAACGCCGGCTGACAGTGAATCTCGGCGATCCAAAATCCGCGGAAGCCGAGCCTATCGGCCAACTCCGCCTGCGTTAGAAATTCATCGAGCCGCTCGGCGGGGGCGCCGCCAGCCGCACACTGGATTTCGGTGAAGAGGCTGATTTTCACGCGGTTAGCGTCCGGCTCAAATCTTCCAGCCGAGCGATAGATCGACCCGCGTGCCGACCGGATCGAGAATAAAGCCTTCGGCGAAGCGGCCGTCGCGCGGCAGCGAGTCGGTTCCTTTCGTGGCGCCCGCCTCGATGGCGTGCGCCATCACTGCTTCGACATTCTCGACCTCGAAGCCGAAATGATAGATTCCCTCCGGGCGGCCGCGAGCCGGCAGGATCGCCAGGTTGATGTGGTCGTCGGAGAGATAGATCGCGTCCCGCTTTTCGCCGCTGCGCGCGACCTCTTTCATGCCGAACGAATTGCGGTAAAAGTCCGCCAGCTTTGGCGGATCGTTGGTCAAGAGAGCGATATGACGGATTCTGGCCATGAGTTCCTCCTAAGATTTGTTCTTGGTCTTGGAGAGCCGCTTCGCCGCGGCGGCGAGCTGCGTGATGATCGGAAGCCGCAGGCCGAGCTGCTGCGCCAAATCGCCGGCAAGCGGAATATCTTTCTGAAAGACGTTACGCCCCAGACGCGGCGCCGGCTTTGCGGCGGCGGGATCGAAAATCGTGCGCCAGCGATCCAAAAGCCTTTCCGACTCCACTTCCTGCAGCATCTCGAGCACCTGAGGGAACTTGAGTCCGGCGGCCTCGCCTAGCTGAAGGGCCTCGTGCATCATCAGGATCTCGGCGCCCGAGGTTAGATTTTTGATCAGCTTTGCGGCGTTGCCGGCGCCGACCGGCCCCATATGAATCACTTGACGTCCCATGCGCAGCAGATGGACGCGCGCGCGCTCGGCCAGCTCATCGGGGCCGCCGACGAGAAAAATCAGATGCCCGTCCCGCACCGCGCGCGGCACGCCGAGCATGCAGGCGTCGATGACGTGAACGTTGCGCTCGCGCGCCGCGTCGGCCACCTGCCGCGTGGTTTTCGGCAGAATCGTGCTGTGCAGAATGACAAGGGAGCCCGGCGCGATATTCTCGACCACGCCATTCGGCCCTACCGTGCAGCCGAGCATCTCGTCGTCCGTGCGCACGGCAATGTCGACGACGGTCGACGCCCGCGCGAGCTCGACGATGCTCTCGGCGACATCAGCGCCGAGGTTACGGGCGCGGTCTACTGCCGCAGGATCGATGTCATAGGTGATCGGCTGCACGCCGGCGAGCCGCAAGCGTTCCAGAAGCGAAGTCCCCATCGCCCCGACGCCCACCAATCCGACTTTTTCCATGATCTATTCCGCCCTTCGATCAGTCGACAATTTTGCCTTCGTCCGCTCCGCCGCCGTGCTGGTAGACGATGCGTTTGCCGGTCGCCTCGTCGATCTCGTTTCTCGCCCCGCCGGCCTTCGCCAGATCTTCCGCCGTCGCCTTGTGACTGTTGCCGAGGAGAATCATCGGCTCGTCGTAGGGATTCGACCCTTCGTAGTACTCGTGCGCCGGAATGCTCAAGATCATTCCGGGCGAAAGCTCATGTTTCTCGTTCAGCCCTTT
Organism: Verrucomicrobiia bacterium; assembly: GCA_035495775.1. Classification (GTDB taxonomy): domain Bacteria; phylum Desulfobacterota; class Binatia; order UBA9968; family UBA9968; genus JAJPJQ01. The sequence goes on from DATJFG010000035.1 coordinate 89,142, forward strand.
CATGATGCCGCGCCCGGTAACGACATAATAGGATCGGTCGGCCGGGTGATTGTGCATCCGCTGGACGTCGCCGGGAGGAAAAATGAGCAGCCAGGTATTCAAGTTGTCGCGTCGGAAGAGGTCGATTCTCCTCTGACCTTTTTTCCGCTCCTTGGCGGCTTCCAGTACGTCCAATAGTTTCATAAATCCTCCTTTGTCGCATCATGGCCCATGACGACTTTGCGAACTTTTACTGCCATCTTTTCCGCCCTCCGTGAGACTTGGGGAGCCGCTCCGGCGCGTAGACAGTGATAATAATTCGTCCATCGACCGTTGTCACAGCTTCAAGCGTCTGAGATTCTAACCGTAGCTCAAATGCCGTCGACCTCGCGGCAGCTTCTATCCCTATATTGAAATCCCTCGACTTGGCTCGGTTCCACAGGCTACGAGCCGGCCTCGGAAGTTTCTTCACTAGCGCAACCATCCGCCGAATCAGCTTATCCGGCGTACCAGCCTCGTTGAGTTCCACCGAAGCGAAGTAAAGGCGCCCTAACTGCCTCACGCCGAGAACGAATACCTTTTCGCCAAAGGCCTCGACGAGAGGATCGAGACGCGTCCGTGAAAAGATCTCGAGATCGACATTTAGGAACTCTGTCCCTTGGTCAGCGTTCATCTCACTACGTTGCGGCTAGTAGAGTTTGTCGATGAAACCCGATTTGTCGAGTTCAGCAAGGAATGAGTTGTCGATAAACTGCTCCGGCTTCGCCGACTTGGCGGCGGACTGATTGGAGAAATCGAGCAAGGTCTTGACGCCTGCGGCCGATACGTAAGGGACTTTCTCCCAGGCCGGCAGAAATGTACGGTAGGTTTCTTCCAGGTCCTCATTGTCAGCGAGCTTTGTGTATTTGCCGATCGCCTGCTTCGCCTGATCGGCGTCGGTCCGAACGATCTTAAGCCCTTCTAAATATGCCTGGAGGAACCGGCGCACGCGGTCGGGATTTTCTTTCAAGTACTGGCGCGTGCTGGCGAACGCGACGTGGATCAGCGGAATATTTTTCTCGGTGATGTTGACGAGCTCCTTTAGTCCCGCTTTGCGGGCGCGTACCGTGGTCGGCGCCGAGATTACGCCGGCGTCGATGTTGCCCTGCGTCAAAGCGGTCATGATCGCCGGAATGCCGTCAAGATGGAGCACGCGCACATCCTTACCTGGTGTCATGCCCCCATCGCGTGCGAGGATGCGAGCGACGAAGTCAGTGGTGGAGCCCGGCTGCGTGACGCCGATCACTTTACCTTTCAGATCGCCGAAGCTCTTTATCTCGGGCTTGCTGTAGAGCGAGAAGACCGCGCGGTTGAGCACGCCCAGCATGAAGACCACATCGTGGCCGGTGAGGCCGGCCTCGATCAGCTCGCCGCCGGGATTGCAGATGTCGAGGCTGCGCGAGATCAGCGCCTGGGTCGCCGTCGCCGGCAGAATGTATTTGAGATCGACGTTGAGGCCGTATTTCGCGAAAAGCCCCTTTTCCTGCGCGACCCAGATCGGCGCGAACGCGCCGCTGATGGCCGCGTAGCTCGATCGAATGGCCGGAGCCTCGCCGGCGTGGAGGCTGCAAGCGCCGGCGAGCAGCAGCGCGATTGCAAAAATACCGATCGTTCGTCGCATCACTTTTTCCCCAACTCGTTTACAACCTCCTTGACGAATCGCAAGTCCATATACTCGGCCGCCTTCTTCTTCGGCTTGATGCCGAGAGCCACCGCCTGCCATTCGGCCATCAGCTCGACGCCTTGAATGGTCGGGATCGGGTCGAGCGAGCTGCGAATCAGATTATAGGCATCGGCTGCCGCCTCGCGCTCCATGCTGAAGTGCTTCATCATCGACTGAATCGCGTCCTCGGGATAATCGCGGGTGTGAATCACCGACCGCACGATCGCGCGCACCATCCTTTTGACCTGCTGCGGATTGTCGCGGGTCCATTTGCCGGTGGCCGCGAGCCCGGTGAACGCCGTGTCTCTGAAGACATCGGCGAGATTCAGCAGCCGCTTGAATCCCGTTTTGATCGCGATGTAATCGGCCGGCGGCGCGAGCAGCGCGGCGGAGATGAGCCCCTGCTTCATCGCCGCGACCTTCGGGGTGCTGCCGGGAATATTAATGTACTCCACCTCTTTCTCGCTGATCTTATTTACTTCGAGCAGAGCCCGGATGCCGGCGTAGGTCGAGCCGCCGAAACTCACGCCGATCTTCTTGCCCTTGAGGTCGGCGACCTTCTGGATGTTCGGAGTGACAACGAGCGAAAACGTCGGGCGGCCCACCTGCTGAGCCAATAGCACGATGTCGGCCCCTTCCCAGATCGCCGGCATCTGCGGCCCGATCGTTAGGATATATTGCATCTGCCCGCCGATCAGCGCCTGGACGGCGACGGTCGCCGAGCGCACCGAGATTAGCTCGACATCCAAGCCCTCGCTTTTATAAATGCCTTTATCGAGCGCGACGAAGGAGGGCAGGAATTGGACATTCGCGGACGGATAGCCGGCGCGAATCAGCTCGGCTTCCACGGAGGTAATAAGGGTTAGAAATATAAATGCGCAAAATAGAGCGCGGATCGCCGCGACATTAAATTTACCAGCCGATCGCATATCCGTCCCGTCTTGGATCGGCGGCGCCGAAGAAAGAGCCGTTCGCCGCGTCGCGCAGGATCATCTGTGATGCGCCGAACGACCAGCGGTCCACGACGATGATCTTGTGGCCTTTCGCTTCCAATCCCTTCCGCACATCCGCCGGGAAACCCTCTTCCATGCGCAGCTCTTCGGGCAAGCGATCACGCGGCGGCGTCCCAGGCATATGGCTCCAGCGCGGGGCCTCGATCGCCGACTGCGGGTCACTCTCCTCATCGAGCAGATGGTGAAGTATCTGAAGATTGCTCTGCGGCTGGTCGTCGCTGCCCGGCGTACCGCCGACGCCGTAAAAATCGCCGCCGCGGAACAGCATGTAAGAATTCAGTGTATGCGCGGGGCGCTTGCCCGGCTTCAGCGAATTAGCTTTCGCGGGGTCAAGGCCGAAGCTGCAGAGGCGATTATTCATGACGACGCCGGTGTCACCGGCGACCACGCCCGAGCCGAAGACGGCAAAGATGCTTTGAATCAGCGAAACAACGTTGCCGTCGCGATCGGCGGCGCAGAGATAGGTCGTATCGCCGCCCGGCGCGGCCGGACGCGTGATCGGCCGCGAGCGGTCCGAAATCAGCCGCCGCCGCGTTTCCGCATACGGCTTGGAGATCAGACGCGCGATCTGTGGGTCGCCGAAGCGCGGATCGTCGAGATGATTGATGCGGTCCTCGAAGGCGAGCTTCTTTGCTTCGACCATCACGTGAATCGCATCCGCAGCGCTCATCCGATCGAACGAGTAGCCTTCGATCAGATTGAGCATCTCGAGAACCATGAAGCCCTGTGTGACCGGCGGCTGCTCGTAGACCGTCACGCCGCGATAGGTGGTGCTCAAGGGGTCGAGCCATTCCGCAAATTCCCCCCGCAGATCTTCCTTCATGAGGATCGCTCCCGCCGATTTTAGCGCAGCGCACAGCCGCTCGCCGAGGGCGCCGCCGTAGAAGCCGTCGCGCCCTTTTTTAGCGATCGTCTCGATCGTCTCCGCAAGCTCTTTCTGCACGAGGATGCCGCCCGGAGCGACACCGTCCATATTGCCGCGATAATTGCGGTCGATATCCGGTCCGGCGGTTTCTTCGATGCTTTTCGCCAAACGCGCCGAGACGGGAAATCCGTCGCGCGCGTAGGAAACCGCGTCGCGGGCCAGGCGCTCGAACTCGACGCTGCCGTAGCGGCGATGCAATTCGGTCCAGCCGTCCACCGCGCCCGGAACGGCCATGCTGAGCGGCCCTTCGGTCGGAATTCTAGCGTGGCCATGCTCGCGGTAGTACTCGATGCTCGCCTTTTTCGGCGCCGGGCCGCTGGCGTTCAGCGCTTCGACCCTCCCGGTCTTTTTCATATAGACGAGCACGAAGATGTCGCCGCCGGGACCGGAGGTCTCCGGCGTCACGACCGAAAGGGCGAGCGACGCAGCGAGAGCGGCGTCGACGGCGTTGCCACCCTCCTGCAAAATCCGCGCGCCGGTAAGCGAAGCGAGATAGTGGCCGGAGGCGACCATGCCGTTCCGACCCATGATCACAGGCCGCGCTGCCTTACCGAATCTCATGACGCGCCGAGTCCGAGAATATTTTCGGCATTGCCGCCGAGAATCTTCTCACGCTCGTCCTTTCCGAGACCCAACTCCGAAAGCGCCCTCAAACTGTTTTTCACGAGCACACAGCCTTCCTCCGGACCGTAGGGGTAGTTGGTGCCGAGCAGCATTCGGTCCGCGCCGAAAAAATCGTAGACACATTTGAGTGTGGAAGGAGGATGGTCGGCGGTGTCGACATAAAATCGCTTGAACGAATCCAGCGGGTTTTCTTTAAGGCCGTAACGCTGGCGGATCTCCTCGGTTCGGCCGGTGTAGATATTCACCGCGCGCTGCGCGAAAAAGGCGAGTACGCCTCCGACATCGGCAACGACGAAGTCGATTTCGGGGAAACGCTCGAGCACGCGGCCGTAGACAAGGCGCGTCATGGCGACGGTGGAGTCGAAGGCCCAGCCGAAGATCAGCGTCGGCATGATGTCAAGTCCGACGGCTTCCGTCGCCAGCGGCGCCGTTGGATGAAGATAAACGGGTAGGCGAAGCCGCGCCAGCCGCTCGTAGAGAGGAAATAATTCCTCGCTGTCGAGCGCGCGACCATTCAAATTCGTGAATGAGCCGAAACCGCGGAGGCCGAGCTCATTGACAGCGCGGTCGATCTCATCGAGCGCCGCGCGTGTAGAGGAAGTCGGCAACGTAAAAAGCCCGGAAAAACGCCGCGGATGTCTCCGGCAGATCGCGGCGATCGCGTCATTGGCGATGCGCGCGAGCGGCGCCGCGCGATCGGCTTCGAAACGGTCGGCGCCCGGCGCCGGGATGCTCAAGACCTGAACGTCGATGCCGAGCCGGTCCATGTGCTCGATGCGCCGTTCGACGTCGCGTCCCTGAAACGTCGCGGTATTGATGCGGCAGCGAAGCTTCCGATCGAAGAAGTAGCGCATGCCGCTGTAGGGGTCCGGCGGCTCGAGAATGACTTCGGCATCCAGCCGATCCATCTCGGCGATATAGCTCTCGGGGAAAACGTGCGCCTGGAAATCGATCACCATGGGCTTTTACAACCCGTAAAGTGCCTTGGGATTGTCGCCCAGGATCTTGTCAATGACGCCCGCACCGAGTTCGCCCGTCTGCTTCAAATTCCTCAGCGCATCGAGCTCGCTCGCCGTGTCGGCGTGCCCGTAGTCGGACCCGATCACGATGTTATCGTCGCCGGAATATTTGAGAATATAGGGCAGGTCGTCGTCGGTCTGGCAGGCGACGTAGATGCGGTTTTCCCGCATTGCGTCCTTGCCGATCGATTTTTTTCGCCGCTGTAGCCGGCGCGCGATGTCATGGAGCGCGTAGGGGACCCACTGCGCGCTGACCTCGATAAAGCCGAACTTAAGACGGAGAAAGCGCTGCGTCACACCGTCGAACAGCACCGTGTGGAACGCGCCGACGACGGCAAGCTTGAATCGATTGAAGCCGCACTCTCCCTCGAAAAAATCGTGCATCATGAAGTTGCCCGTCGCCGAGTGAACACAAACCGGCATATCGAGACGGCTCGCTTCCTCATAGAGAGGGAAAAAGTAGGGATCCGAAAGACGCCGCTCACCTTCGACTCCGCGAACAAAGATACCGCAGGCGCCGTTCTCCTTAGACCAACGGAGCTCTTCCAGCGCTTTGTCCATGCTGAGCAGCGGTAGCGCGACGACCCAGCGCAAACGCTCGGGCGCTTTTTTCCAGATCTCTGTCAGCCAGCGGTTATAGCTTCGCACAAGCGCAAGCTCGACTTCCGGCCGGCGGGTGTACGGTCGCAGAAACATCGTCGGATAAAGCACCTGGACGTCGACTTCCAATTCGTCCATGTGGCGGATGCGCGCGGCGATGTCCGCCATCTCGCGGGATTCACGCGGCGTATCGCCGCCGACGTTGCGCGCCTTTCCGTGGAGTCGGCCGTCGACCAGCCACGACTCGCCGCCGCTGTCAGTGTCGTTCGGGGTTGCAACGATTTTCGGACGGAGATCGCGCTCGGATTCGAGAAGGTAATCCCAGGTGTTTTCGCTTTCCAAAACGTGCGCGTCGGCGTCGATGATTGCCATGGTCAGCTCCGTCCTCCGGACCGTATGACTGTTTCGACCGGTGTGCGCGCCGTTTTCGAACCCACCGATCCGCCGCAGCCCTCACAGATATATTCGTAGAGATCGCCGTCGGGAAGCACGAGCAGCAGGCGCTCGCGAACCGGCATCGCCCGACGGCAGCGATCGCAATACAGCAGCGATGCTCTGAGATCGTCGAACTGCTTCGGCATCGTTACGCCTTGTGCGCCTCGTGCGCCGCCTTCGATTCTTTCACGACCTTGTCCACGAGATGGGGCGGCAGCTCGGCATAGTGGGAAAACTCCATCGTGAAGCTGCCGCGGCCGCTCGTCATCGAGTTCAGATCCTGCGAGTACTTGAGGACCTCCGCCATCGGCACCCGGGCCTTGATGACCTCGGCGTGTGCTTTCGTTTCCATGCCTTCGACTTTGCCGCGGCGGCTATTCAAGTCGCCGATCACGTCGCCCATGTTCTCGTCGGGAACCGTGATCTCCATATGCATGATCGGCTCCAGGATCACCGGCTTCGCCTTTTCGACGGCAGCCTTGAAGCCCATCGATGCGGCTATTTTAAATGCGATATCGGACGAATCCACGTCATGATAGGAGCCATCGTATAAAGTGGCGCGCACATCGACCATTTGATATCCGGCGAGATACCCTTCCACCATCGCCTCGCGGATACCCTTTTCGACGGCTGGAATATAGTTTCGCGGCACCGCGCCGCCGACGATATTGTCGACGAATTCAAAGCCTTTGCCGCGCGGCAAAGGCTCGACCTTGAGCCATGTATCGGCGAATTGTCCTCGCCCGCCTGACTGCTTCTTGAGTCTGCCCTGGGCGTTCGCGCTGCCTTTTATAGTTTCTTTGTACGGAACTTTTGGAGACTTTAACTCGACGTTTGCTCCATACTTGCGATGTAATTTCTCAACTATCACTTCAATATGGAGCTGGCCCATTCCGGAAAGAATGAACTCGCGCGTCTGCGTATCGCGATGCATATCGATGGTCGGGTCTTCCTCCATGAGCTTGTGCAAACCTTGCGGTACTTTTTCCTCGTCCGCCTTGGTCTTGGGTTCGAGGGCGAAGGAGATGAGCGGCGTGAAGTGCTCGAGTCCGTCGAACTGAATCGGCGCTTTCTCATCGCAAAGCGTGTCTCCGGACGAAATGTCCTTCGTCTTCGCGGCGGCGATGATTTCTCCGGCGACCGCCTCATGTACCGTTTCCTGTTTTTTACCCTCTAGGCGGAACAGATGGCCGATCTTTTCGCGCACCTGCTTGTTAGGATTGTAGATCGTCATGTCCTGCGCGATCTTTCCCGAGACCACGCGCATGAGCGAGAGTTTTCCCGCGAAAGGGTCGATCAGCGTCTTGAAGACGTAGGCCGAGAGCGGTGCGGCGGGGTCACACTTCCGCGTCTCGACTTCTCCTGTGACGGGGTTCTTGCCAGCGAACTCCCCTTCTTCAATAGGAGACGGAAGATAATCGATCACCGCGTCGAGGAGCTGCGGCAGGCCGACCTGATGCAGCGCCGATCCGAACAGCACCGGGACGAGCTGACCTTCTATCACCGCCGCGCGCAGGGCGCGCTTCAACTCGTCGGTCTCCATATTTTGCGCTTCGAGGTACTTTTCCAAGAGCGCGTCGTCGGTCTCCGCGACCGACTCCATCAGCTGAACGCGGGCATCCTGTGCCTGCTTCTCGAGATCGCCGGGGATATCCGTCTCCTTGAATTTTCCGCTGTCGCCCTCGAAGAGATAGGCCTTCATTGTGACGACATCGACGACGCCTTTGAAATTTTCCTCGGCGCCGATCGGCACCTGGAGCGCGACCCCTTTAGCTTCGAGGGATGAAAAAATCGATTCGAGCGCGCCTTTGATATCGCCGTTTTCGCGCTCCATCTTACTCACGAACGCGATGCGGCTCACCTTTATCTCGTTGGCGCGCTGCCAAAGCCGTTCCGCCTCCACCCTGATACCCGTGGAGGGACTCAAGAGGAAGATGGCGGAGCGAAACGCACGCATGGTGTTCAGTGTATCGGGCAGAAACGGCGAATAGCCGGGCGTGTCGATGAGGCACAATCGGTATTTCTTCCAGTTGACCGAATGCAGCGCGGTGGAGAGCGAGATCTGCCGGCGTACCTCCTCGGGCTCGAAGTCGAACGCCGACGTGCCGTCGGCCACACGCCCTAACCTCTGCGTCTCACCGGCGCAGAATAGCATCGCGTCGCCTAAAGATGTCTTACCGGACCCGCCGTGACCCAGGATGCCAACATTGCGCAGTTTATCTATCTCGATCATCTGCTGCCGACCTCCTTCTTGAGCTCCTGCGGCCGCTTTTTTATGTCCTGAAGATCGTTGCGATCATGAATGATTCGGAGGCCCTCGAGCGTGAGAAACTCATCGACGTCATCGATCGTGCTGCACTCGGGCGCGATCACACGCGCAAGGCCGCCGGTCGCGACGACACGAGCGCGGCAGCGATTTTCCTTCTGCATGCGCTCGACGATGCCGTCAACGAGGCCGACGTAGCCGTAGAAAACGCCGGATTGGATCGACTGGACCGATGTCTTGCCGATGATTTCTTTGGGTTTGACGATCTCAACCCGAGGTAACTTCGAGGCGCGTTGGAACAGCGCCTCGACGGAAATCTGCAGTCCCGGAGCGATCGCCCCGCCGAGGTACTCGCCCTTTTTAGAAACGAAATCGAACGTCGTCGCGGTGCCGAAGTCGACGGCAATGCAGCAGTCGCGGTAGCGCTCGTATGCGGCGACTCCGTTACAGATGCGGTCGGCGCCGACCTCTTTGGGGTTCTCCGAGAGGATCGGGATTCCCGTCTTGATGCCGGGCCCGACCATGAGCGGCGCGGTGCCGAAGAGCCGGTCGCCGAGCTCTTGAATCATCGACATCATTGGAGGGACGACGCAAGACACGACGACCGCGTCGACTTTATCGCAATGGATGCCGGCCGCGGCGGCGAGTTGAGAGATGATGACGCCGTATTCGTCCGCCGTGCGCTCCGGCTGCGTCAATAGGCGCCAGTGGGTAATCAGCTTTCGACCGTCGTAGATGCCGAGGACGATGTTCGTGTTGCCGATGTCGATTGCCAAAAGCATGTCAGGCCTCGCTGGAGGTGACGTCGCCAGCAATGACGCGCTCGAGCGCGCCGTGTTCGCTCTCGACGATCAGCGCGCCGTCTCGGTCGATTCCTCTCGCCGTTCCTTGGAGCTGCCGGTCGCCCATTTCGACCTTGACCTTCCGCCCTTTGAGCTCGAAGAAGCCCTCCCATCGGTCCGCGATAAAAGGAAAGCCCCTTTGCTCTAGTTCCCCATAGCATCTGTCCAGGCTGCGAATCAATTCCCCGGCGAAGGCGTTCCGATCGACGCTCCGCTCCGTCAGGATGAGAAGAGAAGTCGCGATTGTGCGGAGCTCTTCCGGCAAAAGCTCCGCCGTTAGGTTCAGATTCACGCCGATACCGACGACGATGAAATGAAGCCGCTCATGATCGACCGAGGATTCGGTCAGAATGCCGGCGAGTTTTTTACCGTCGACGAGAATATCATTGGGCCATTTGATCGCCGGCGGACGGCCGAGAAAAGCGTGTACGGTGTCAGCGAGGGCCACCGCCGAAGTGAGCGTTAGCTGAGGCGCGTCGGCAGGCTCGAGCCGCGGCCTGAGAATGATAGATAAGTAGAGATTCGAACTCGGTGGCGAGAACCAGCGCCGGCCTAGACGGCCCTTGCCCTCGGTTTGACGCTCGGCGAGAACGATCTCGCCCTCCTCGGCTCCTTGCGAGGCGAGCTTAAAGGCGAGGCGGTTGGTGGAGTCGATCTCTGAGAAATAATGGATTCTTTTTCCCAGACGTGAGGACGCAAGCTGCTTCCGGATCTCCTCCGGCCTGAGCGCGTCGGACATCGCTGCAACCGTTCAACTTTTAAAGCCTTTGACGGTCTTATTCTGGACCGCCGGCTGGATCTTCATGTTGAAGTCGAGCGACGGGGCGGAGTGAGTGAGCGCGCCAACAGAAATGAAATCGACTCCAGTGGCGGCGACTTCGCGCACCGTCTTCATCGTGATTCCGCCCGAAGCTTCGACACCGGCGCGCTTGGCCACGACGCGCACAGCCTCGGCCATCTGCTCGATATTCATGTTATCGAGCATAATGACGTCCGCGCCCGCCTTGATGGCCTCCTTCACCTGGTCGACATTCGTACATTCCACCTCGACCTTAGCCATAAACGGCGCATGATTCCTGACCTGACGTACGGCATCGGCAATCGATCCGGCGGCGGCGATGTGGTTATCTTTGAGTAGCGCGGCGTCATAGAGACCCAAACGGTGATTGGTCGCGCCCCCCACGCGTACCGCATACTTCTCGAGCGTGCGAAAACCGGGGGTGGTTTTCCTCGTATCGATGATCTTACAAGGGAAATCTTTCACAGCCTCGACATACTGCCGCGCGAGGGTTGCGGTTCCGGAAAGGCGCTGAAGAAAATTGAGCGCCGTGCGCTCGCCCAAAAGGAGCGAGCGCGTCGGTCCCTCGGCTTCAGCGACGACCTGGTCCTTCGTGACGACATCGCCGTCGCGCGCAAGACATTGCACCCGAACCGCCGGGTCGATAAACGAAAAGACTTTCTCTATAACCAGAAGTCCGGCGACGACGCCGTTCCCCTTGGCGCGAAACAGTCCCGTTGCCGTCGCCTTGCGATCGATGGTGCTCATCGTGGTGATGTCGCCCGGACCGATGTCTTCTTCGAGCGCGGCTTTGATCAAATGCTCGACCGCGGCGGTGATGACGATATCCATGCCTATGCTTTATCTCCCGCAATCTCCTCGATGCGGCCGAGGCTCTGGTTAAGCGTTCGGATCTTGTCCTCGAACTCGGCGGCTTTTTGTTTCTCGCGGCGCACGACCTCCTCTTTCGCTTTGGCGATAAAGTCGCTGTTGCCGAGTTTTTTCCTCACTCGCGCCAGTTCATCTTCCACGCGCGCGAGCTCGCGCGAGAGGCGGCTTTTCTCTTCGTCGAGATTGATCAGGTCGCCGAGCGGGACATAAACCTCGGTTTCGCCGACAACCGCAGTCGCCGCGCCTTTCGGCCGCTCCCCGTCGCTTCGGTATTCGAGGGCGCCGACGCGCGCGAGCGCTTTCAAATAGCGCTCCTGCGCTTGCAGCAGGGAAAGATTATCGGCGCTCCCGAACAGAACGACTTTGACCTCTTTGGAAGGCGGACAGTTCATCTCCGCACGCAGATTACGAACGGCGCGCGTGATCTCCATGAGATAACCGACGCGCTGTTCGGCCTCGGGATGAATATCGGTTTCCACCGCCCGCGGATAAGACTGAAGCATGATCGTAGGTTGCCGTTCCTTTTGACCGAGCTTTTCTTTCAGCGCGTGCCAGATCTCTTCGGTGACGAAGGGCATAACCGGATGAAGCAGCAGTAAAATGTTTTCCAGCACGGTCGCAAGGACGCACTCGGTCTTCGACCGCTCGTTAGCGTCGCCGCTGTTCAGCGCGAGCTTGCTCATCTCGATGTACCAGTCGCAGAACTCGTGCCACGTGAACTGATATAGGTGATGCGCGAACTCGTTGAAGCGATAGGCGTCGACCGCCTCGCGGACCTTGCTGATCGTCGCCGCCAGCCGAGAGAGAATCCACTGATCGGCGAGATTCAAGTCGCCGTTCGATGATTCATCGGCCGATTGTCTTCCGCCACTGAGATTCATCAGGACGAACCGCGCCGCATTCCAGAGCTTGTTGACGAAGTTTTGGTAGCCGGCGATCCGATCCTCGGCGAGCTTGACGTCTCGCCCCATCGCCGCGAGCGCGGCGAGAGTGAAGCGAAACGCGTCGGTGCCAAATTTGTCCATGACCTCAAGGGGATCAATGACGTTGCCCTTGGACTTCGACATCTTCTGCCCTTCCTGGTCGCGCACCAGGGCATGGATGTAGACGTCGCGGAACGGCACGTTGTCCATGAATTTGAGCCCCATCATGATCATGCGCGCGACCCAGAAAAAGAGAATGTCGAAGCCGGTCACGAGGGCCGACGTTGGATAGAAGCGCTGCAAATCTTCGGTCTCATCAGGCCAGCCGAGCGTGGAAAACGGCCACAGGCCGGAAGAAAACCACGTGTCGAGCACGTCTGGATCGCGGATGAATTTATCGCCGCCGCATTGAGGGCACTTCGTCGGCTGCTCGCGCGCGACGATCGGCTTCGCCTCTTTGGTCAGCATGAAGTCGCCCTGACCAGTCTTGATAATGTGCCCCTGCTCGCACGCGACGCAGTACCATGCGGGAATTTGGTGGCCCCACCAGATCTGACGCGAGATCGTCCAATCCTTGATGTTCTCCATCCAGGCGAAATAGGAATTCGCCCAGCCTTCGGGCACGATCTTGAGGCGGCCGTCACGCACCACTTCCATTGCCGGCTCGGCGAGCGGCTTGATCTTGACGAACCACTGCGGCGTAAGATAGGGCTCGACGGGAGTTTGGCAGCGATAGCAGCGGCCTAGCGCCAGGCGATACGGCTCGATTTTTTCGAGGTGCCCCTCCTCTTTCAGCTGCTCGACGACGAGCTTACGCGCCTCGAAACGGTCCTTCCCTTTATAGCGCTCCAGCCACGTCGGCTCATAGCCGTTCTCGGCAAAAGCCGCGGCGCGAATCTTCGCATCGTCATCGAAGATACAGATGATCGGGAGATGATACTTCTGGCCGATCTCAAAGTCATTGAAATCGTGCCCCGGCGTTATTTTTAGCGCGCCTGTGCCGAAGGTCGGATCGACGTAGGAATCGGCGATCACCGCAATCTCGCGGCCGACAATCGGCAAGCGCACCTTCCTGTCGATCGCGTGGCGGTAGCGCGGGTCCTCGGGGTTCACCGCGACGGCGGTATCGCCGAGCATCGTCTCGGGCCGCGTCGTAGCGACCGTCAAGCCGCTGCTCGCATCGTCGACGAAGGGATAGCGTATGTGCCAGAGATGACCATCGGTCTCTTCATGCACGACCTCGATGTCGGCGAGCGCGGTCTTGCAGCGCGGGCACCAGTTGATCAGCCGCTCGGCGCGATAGAGAAGGCCATCCGCCCACAACCGCACGAAGGCTTCGCGCACCGCGCGCGAGAGCCCTTCGTCCATCGTGAAGCGCTCATGGCTCCAGTCACAGGAGATGCCGAGCGCCTTGAGCTGGTTGAGGATTGTGCTGCCAGTCTCCTTTTTCCACTGCCAGACTC
>DATJFG010000036.1:0-46107 GCA_035495775.1 Verrucomicrobiia bacterium
TGTAATTGCCGCAAACCTGAAATCGGCATGGCGCGACGCGCGGCCGAAGAGCTGGAGATTGTTCTTCAGCGATCATATGTCATAGGTGATAAAGAATCGGACATGGAACTTGCCGCGGCCATCGGCGCGCGCGGTTTCTTAATCGGCTCCGAACGGCGTCCCGCGACCGCCTATAACGTGGTCAAAGACATTTGGCAGGCCGCCGAGGCCATTATTCGGCAGGTGGCTCACGCGCAGGGGGGGACCGCATGATCTGTTTGGTGACGGGCGTCGCCGGTTTCGTCGGCTCCCACCTGGCGGAAAAGCTACTTGCCGCAGGCCACCGTGTTCGCGGTGTCGATAAATTCTTAGGAAACTATCCGCGGCGATTCAAAGATTGGAATCTGGCGCAAGTCTCGCGCCACACGGGTTTTGAATTTATCGCAAAAGACCTGGTTGACATCGATCTGCCGGCCGTTCTCCGCGACGTGCAGTATGTCTTTCACCAGGCCGCGCAGCCCGGCGTGCGCTCCAGCTGGGGCGAGGAGTTCGCCGAATATACGCATAATAATATTCTCGCGACGCAGAAGCTTCTCGAAGCGTGTAAAAAATCGCCGATTAAAAAGTTCGTCTATGCTTCCTCGTCCTCTGTCTACGGCGACACGGAGGATCTGCCGATGCGTGAGACGGGCCTGACTCGACCGGTGTCGCCGTACGGCGTGACCAAGCTTTCCGCCGAGCAACTCTGCTACCTCTACTGGAAGGAATTTTCGGTGCCGACGGTGTCCTTGCGCTATTTTACCGTTTACGGCCCGCGGCAGAGGCCGGATATGTTCTTTCACATTCTTATGCGCGCTCACCGGCGCGGCGAGGAGATTCCGATTTACGACGACGGCAAACAAAGCCGCGATTTTACCTTCTGCGCCGATATCGTCGACGGCAACATTGCCGCCGCCGAATATCCCGGCGCCGGAGATGTCTTTAATCTCGGCGGGGGCTCACGCACGACCGTCGAAGAGGTCGTTCATATGGTCGAGAAAATCTCGGGCAAAAAGGCGAAGCTCAAAATGCTCGCGCGGCAGCAGGGCGATGTGCGGCATACCGCCGCCGAATTAAACCAGGCCCGCGAAAAGCTCTCGTTCGATCCGAAGATCAAACTCTATGACGGCTTAGCTCGGGAATGGGAATGGATGGAGCAAATCGGTGAATAGGCAGCCTACCCGGCGGCGATGACGCCTCGTCGCCGCTCCCGTCTTTCAGACGCGCGCTTAACGCTACGCACAATGGCATAGCCCGCAAGTTGTAGCAGGTTCCTCGCGCCGCATAGCCGCTGGAGATATCTCGCGAACCCGATCACGCTGTAGACTGATCGGGATCTCCCCCCAAGCCGAAGATAATGGAACCAGTGGACCGGCAAATAGCCGAACATCTTGCGCTCATAATTACGCGCCTTATAGCGATATTCGAAATATTCGATTCGTGAGCTACGGATGCTCCGCAAGTCTTCAAGCGTCGAGTTCGGCACCGGGATGTGAAAAGTGTCTCGCAGATAACCCAGCGCTTCTCTGAGCGGCCAAACCAGGCGGTGTCTTGCCGCGGCATCGACGAGACGGCTCCAATCGAGCTGCGGCTCCGATGCCGTGATAACGGCGGCGTCGGCGACCCAACGGAAAGGCGGAATCGGATCCCAGCGTGTGCCGTGAACACAGACGTGTAGCAGATGATCGGCGCTGTTAAGCGTCGATGTCTTTACGCCATGGATGGTAGTGGGTATCGCGGCGCTCCAAAAATCGTCGTCGGCATCCGTCCGGCAGCATTCGGGCAGCACATGCCAATGCAGATCGAATTGTCGACCGTCCGGATCTTCGAACGCACTCGCGTGGCCAACAGAAATGTAGCTCTCATGGAAAATCCGCGGCCAGCGATCGCAATGTCGCCAGCCGAGGTTTCGCAGCAGGTTGACGGCCGCGAGCGCGCAGCCTGGGCGGATGAGGACGTCGACGTCGTTCATCGGACGTAGCCCATGATCGCGGTAATAGAGGAGAATGAGCGGCGCGCCCTTCAAAATGAGGGTTCCGATGCCGGCCTCGTCGAAAAATCGCAACGTATCAGCCATATGCCGCATCCGCAGCTGGTTCTTGGACCAGGTATGACGGTAGATGCCCTTGAGTTTTTTGATGGCGGGGTCGTCGATGGCGTGAGCGCGAAGGTTTCGATAGAGAAGCGGGAGAAGTCGGTAGGAGCCGGCATCGAGACGATCGATGTCGGCGGACAAGCGCCAATCCTCCCAAGCACGGATAGCTTCGTCGCGTGGAAGCAGCGCGGCTTTCAGCAACAATTCGTGCAGCGGAGCGGGACGGCAAAGATATTCTTTTGCGTCGCCCAAAGTTCCTCTACATCCGCCCTCGGCGCCGGTCGAGCGCGGCCTTCACGACCCGCGCGTAGTCGGTTTGCGCGTCATGTTGAACGAGGCTTTGATTCGCTGTATGCAGGCGTCGCAGAGCAAGCGACTCGGGAACGATCGCGCTTTTGATTCCCGACTCTTGCGCCCTCGCGTACCAATCGATGAATTCTCCTACACGCAAAGAAGTCTCGAATGGTCCCGTGCGTAGAAAAGCATCTCGCGTGACGAGCACGGTTGTCGGTGCATAGCCGGGCATCGGCTCCGGCGGGCATTGGATCTTCCGTTTGACTTCGTCGGGCAGTTCCGGACTGTGAAAATGGCGCACATGGGTAAACACTAGATCGATCGCCCTGTCTTCCATAACTAATTCGAACTGGCGCGCAAGCTTATTCACCATCCAAAGATCGTCGGCATCGAGAAATGCCAGATAGGAGCCCGACGATAGCTCGACACCACGGTTCCGTGCGGCGGCGGCACCGGCGCGAGTTTGGCAATGGCAAGAAACCGAAGAACCGAAAGACCCGGCAATTTGCCGGCTGGCGTCCGTCGAGCCGTCGTCGACGACGATGATTTCGATCGGACGATAGGTCTGCTTGAGAACGCTCTCGACCGCCTCGGCGAGATACTTCTCTCCGTTGTAGACCGGTATGACGACGCTCACGAGTTTATCCATGACGTCTCTTACGGGTCGGTAGAACCGGCGCGCGGATTCAGATCTACGTCTTGCGGAGCGCTCTGGACTTTGATGCGGTGATATAGCGCATCGTAGGCGTCGGCGCATTTGTCGAGGCTGAAGACATCGAGCGCGCGCGCTCGGCCGCGCCGACCCATCGCTGCGGCCCGTTCAGGGGACGCGAGCAGAAATGCCGTGGCTTTGCACAACGCGGAGCTGTTTTCCGGCTCGACGAGAATACCGGTCTCGCCGTCGACGACCGTTTCGGTTAAGCCGCCGAAGCGCGTAGCGACGACAGGCCGCGCCATCTGCGCTGCTTCGACGGCGATCATGGCGAAAGGCTCGCGGTAGCGGGAAGGTATCATCGTGACCGTGCAGCGATTGATGAGCGCCGGCATTTTTTCCGGCTCGATGCGGCCGAGAAACTCGACCGCGGAGCCGAGGCCCATCTCGGCCGCGCGGCGCTCGAGATCGCCGCGTTCCGGGCCGTCGCCGGCAACGATGAGACGAGCACACGGAAAGTCGTGGACCATCTCGCGGAACGCCGCGAGCGCGACATCGAAACCCTTTTCCTTCACGAGCCGCCCTGCGCACAGGATCACCGGCGGATCGAACGGCAGCGCCGCCGGCGGCAGCGTCGGCTCGTCGAGGCCGTTATAGACGACCGACGACCGATCGCGTATGTCCGGGACCATTTCGCAAACATCCGTAAGAGTCGCGCGCGACACGCCGGCTACCCACGCGGCCGAACGAAGCGTCTGTCCAAGCAATGTATCTGGGCCGCCTCGCATGGAGTGGAAATCCGTATGGACGCTAACCAGCGTGGGCGCGGGGTACGCCGTCAGCGTGCTCATATGAAAATAGGCGATATGGCCAGGAAAATGTAGATGGATCAGATCGGGCTGGAATCCGCGCTTGAGATTCGCGACGCGTCGCCGCAATGTCAGGATTTCGCGAGTATCGTTCTCCGCCAGTGCGCGCAGGAACGCAAAGCGGTGCACGGGTATGCCGTCGTACTGCGTCTCATCGGGAAGGTCACGGCCGCTATGTGAAGCGACGACGATGCATTCGTGGCGCCGCCGCCGAAGCGCCGGCAGGAGTTTCATCGCTACCGTTTCGATGCCGCCTCCGCTGGGCCAGAACAGCAGCGACCAGTATAAAATCTTCATTGTCGGTTATGACGCGCGTGGAAAGCGCCGTTCATGCCAGCAGGTCCGCAATCACACGCGCGGCCGCCGAGCGGTCGGGGCCGAGATGCAGCATATAGCAAGGTACGCTTCGCACCAACCGGCCGAGGTTGCTCAATTCTCGGCCTCCGGCACCCGTGAGCTGAAAAATGGTGCTGGGGGCAAGCGCTAGGAGGCTCTCGGCGGGTGATAGCTTCACGAGCCTGGTCTCTGTCGAACCGGTGACGCGGGGAAAAAGGATCGCGCGGATAGGGAAGCCGCGCGAAAGCTTTTGCGGAAAATGAGCCGCGAGAAAGTAGAGCGCTTTCTCGCTCTTCAGACAATCGCCATTGCTGAGCGCGGAAGAGAGAAAAGGGAAGTGACCGACATCTTCGGCGGCGACCTTGCCGGAGCTATAGATGCTGTGGGCATAAGGCATAGGTTCGCTTGCGACCAGGCAATAATCGTCGCTGGCGTAGAACAAACCGGAGTCGAGGCAGGCGAGCGCGGTCGACGATTTGCCGGACCCTCCCTTCCCCGCCAGAAGCACGCCCCCGCCCGCGGTTCCGACCGCGCCGGCATGGATCAGCTGCCGGCCGTGTCTCGACATCCACCAGTGGAAAATCGTCAGCAGCGGCGACCCGCTCTCGTAGTAAGGCACTCGGCGCGCGTCGGGTGCCCAGTAGAGCGCGAGGTCCCGCTCGATATCCAGCATGCTGAGCGAGCCGTATTGAAATGCGGCGCGAATTCGCCCGTCACAGTAGGCGGAAAGCTTGCCGGACGCCATGTATTCGTCCCAGGACCAGGGCGGGGGCGGCGGCGTGCCGGATGATCCGGAAGCGTCGTCCCACAAATAGACCGTAAGCGCGGCAGGGGAGTCGTCGCACGTAAGGTGTTCGAGCGCGGGGGTGATAACCGGAATCAACGCCGGTCCGGCGAAGCGAAGCCGGATGGTGTAGCCGCCGATCGCATATTGACGATCGATCGTGTTAGCCGCAGCCGAGTCGGCGGACTTGAAACTGCGCAGGACGGCGGCGAAAAATTCGGGCGGCGTGAGAGGGCGGGCGTTGGAGGCGATTGAGCGGTCGGTCGCGCTATTTCCCATCGGGGCTTTTCGGCTTGCTCCTCGGCCAGCCGCTGTCGTCCACCTCGTGAATCGGGTCGATCAGGAGCAATTCCTGCATATCCGTATATTTTTGCATCACCGGCAACTCGAAAGTCAGTTTCATTGCAGGCGATGGAGTCGGGAGTTTTGCGGCGCCCTCTGAGTTTTCATTGATGTCTGCAACGATTAAATTTTCTGCTCGCAGCTCGGCTAAAAATCGATTGACGGCGGATTCGAGGGTGCCTCGATCCGCGGCGTATTTCACCTGCATGTAAGCGACAACTTCATTCGCTGTCGCGCCGCTGGCGACGCCGACCCAGATGTCGGCTGCGGCTTTGTCCAAGCTGAAATAACTGCCGGTATCGAGATTAATCACCACGACTTCATCGTCGAAAGCTTCGTCAATGACCGTCGGACGATTGATTTTAAAAAGAGCGGATGAACTCATGCGCTTCTTGTGCCCGGAATATACACCAGCGTTACCGCCGATGGCAAGACAAGGCGTGACGATTCGACTGGCAGAATCCGATGCTATGCGGTATGATGGATGCTAAAGACTCTGCTGTTTTCCCATTCAGGCGATTGATGGCGATAAGCCAGGAACTGTTGGAAATTCTTGTTTGTCCGAAGTGCAAAGGGGACATTCACCTGAACGCCTCCGGCGACGGCCTTCGCTGCGAGGCTTGCCGCCTGATGTACCCTATCCGGGATGATATCCCGATCATGCTGATCGACGAAGCCGTCAAACTCGACTAGATTCGCGTCACGCCGGCCGGCTCGAGCCCGCCGGAAATCCCGCCCGTTCATGGGAAGCGGAATAGCCAATCATGATTCTCAAAGCCGAGCGATGACGGGAGCGGAAAAAATCCTCGTCGCGCAGACGAGCTTTTTAGGCGATGTCGTTTTAACGATTCCGCTGATCGCCGCGCTTCGGCGCCGCTTCCCGGGCGCCTTGCTTGCCGTACTCTGCACGCCCCAAGGGAAAGCGATTCTCCAGGGTCATCCCGACATCGATGAAATCATCGTCTTGGAAAAAAAGCGCGACGGCGGGCGGCATGCGAACCTTTGGAAAAAAGCCGCGGAGCTCAAAGCGCGGCGCTTTACGATCGCCGTCTCTCCGCATAAATCTTTACGGACCGCATTGCTGCTTTGCCTCGCCGGCATTCCTCTGCGCATCGGATTTCGTCAGAGCGCGGGGTGGTTTTTATATCATCACCGAGTCGAGCGCGACGCGAGCCGCCACGACGTCGAGAGAAACCTGTCGCTCGTCGAAGCGCTCGGCATCGATCCCGTCGAGTGCCCGCGGGAGTTGCGCATCGAAGCGACACGCGCGTCCCAAGAAAAGATCCAGCGGCTTTTCGATGAACTCGGCATTGTGAGAGGCGGCCTCATCGTCGGGGTCAATCCTGGATCGATCTGGCCGACCAAGAGGTGGACCATTGAAGGGTATGCCGGAGTTTGCGCGGAGTTGAAGGCACGCCACGGAGCGCAGATCGTCCTGTTCGGCGGGCCCGAAGACCGCGAGATCATCGATTGCATCATGGAGCGCGCGAACTGCGGCGCCGTAAGCCTGGCTGGTCGCATTGGCCTTAGCGATTTGGCCGCGGCGATGGAGCGCTGCCGAGTCTTCGTGACCAATGACAGCGGCCCGATGCATGTCGCGGTCGCGACCGGCGTTCCCGTCGTCGCGATATTCTGCGCCACGACGCCTTCGCTTGGTTTTTACCCTTATTCGTCGCGCGCTGTAGTGGTGGAAAAACAGCTCGCGTGCCGGCCTTGCGGAACTCACGGCGGCCGGCGCTGCCCGCTCGGCACCGACGATTGCATGCGCTTGGTACGGCCGGAAGATGTTCTTATCGGTGTGGAGCGATTGCTGGCAGGCGGCGGAGAGCGCGCGCCCGAGACGAACCAGCCCGTCTCGATCACGGTATAGCCCTCTCATGGCCACTCTCGGTGTCGTCGTCTTCAGCCTCGATAAGATGAAACATCTCGCGCAATGCCTGGAAAGCGTGGCATGGGCCGATCACGTTATGCTGCTTCACGCCGGATGCAGCGATCCGGCGATAGGCCAGGAATTTCCCGCGTTGACTGTCCGGCGGCTGTCCTCCTGGAGGGGCGTCGAAAAGCATTCCAGGGACCTCGATACGGACTGGGTCCTTTGGCTTTGGGGCGATGAGCGCCTGGATTCGACGCTTACTGGCGAATTGCGCGCACTTAAAATCCAGCCGCACATAGGTTCTACGCGTGCCTACAAGATTTCCGTGCGTTCGTATATTTTAAATCGTTGGGTCGAAGGTAGCGTGTGGGGGCCGAGTCCCGCCGTTCGGCTGAGTTGCGCGAAAGACATTCCCTGTGCTTGGTGGGAGAAAAAATCTGACGCCGAGAAGATCTCCCGCGGATATATCGAAGACCGAGGCGCCGCGGAGCTATCTGCGGCGGTCGAGTATGTCCAGGCGCTGTCGGATTTTTGGGCGGCGCAGTTAATGCAGCTTGCCCAGCCCCCGGGTGCGCTGAAGACGATTCTTGCGTCAGCCGGCGTCAAGATCAAGATGCTTTTCCACAATCGCAACTTCGGACGCGGCCTCTCTGGAATCGCGTTGTCCGCGCTCGCGTCGTACTGCGTGCTTTTGAGCGGCGCAAAAATGTGGGAAGCCCGCCATGTCAAGACGCCGGGCGCTCCGGAATAGGCGATGGTATACGGTTTGTCGTGGGGGAACGTGCCGGAAGGTTTCAAGAGAATTGGCGGCGACCCGCGCATGATGATCGTGCGCGAAGACATGGAGACTTATATCGATTTCACAAAGTTCGCGGAGCCTCCGTCGGTCGATGAAGGTTTGTACGGCCGAGGCGCGCTCGCCGTTCACCCGCTCGAAGACGGCGGCGTCCTGCTGGTGCGGCGCTATCGCCATGGCGGTGCTCTCAGGGCATTGACCCGCGATTACTTTTTCACATGGCCGCCGAGGCCCTTCCGCGAACTTAGGCTGACGGAAGAGGCGCATCGCCGTGGTGTGCCGACGGTGGAGCCGTTGGCGGCGCTCGTGCAGCGATTGATCGGGCCTTTTTATCGCGGCTGGCTCGTCACGAGACAGCTCAAAGGCGCCCGCGATCTCTGGGCTATCGCGCAAGCCGACGGTTTCCTCGCCGCCGATAAGGCATCCTGCCTCGAAGCGGCGGCGCGCGCCGTGCGCGCGATGCATCGCTGCGGTCTCGACCACCGCGACCTCAATTTGAAAAATATTCTGCTCCGGCGCGAGGCGGGCCGCTGGACCGGCTACGTCATCGATCTCGATCAGTCGCGCCTGTTGCACGGCGCGGTGCCTGCCGATAGCGCGGAAAAGAATCTCGCGCGCCTCGAACGCTCCGTGCGAAAACTCGACCCCGGTCGGCGCTTTCTCTCCGCCGCCGACTGGGAGCATTTCTTGCGATCCTATCGCGAGGCGGGATGAATTTCTCTCCCAAAAAGATCCTCATCGTGCTCCATGGCTCGATCGGCGATGTGACGCGCGCGATCCCGCTCGCGAATCTCTTGCGCCGCGGCTTTCCGCATGCGCTTATCGCCTGGTCGATCGAGCCGGCGGCGCTGCCGTTGATCGAGCATCATCCAGCGATCGATGAAATTATCGTCTTCGATCGGGCGGACTGGCGCAGGAGCCTTCTCCCGTTTCTCCGGCGCATCCGCAACGGCCATTTTGATCTGGTCCTCGACCTGCAGCGGCATTTGAAGAGCGGGATCATCAGCCGGTGGTCGGGCACGCCACATCGAGTCGGCTTTAACCGCCGCGACGCCAAGGAACTCAACTGGCTGTTCAACAATCACGAGATTCCGCCCGCCACACAGCATGAATCAAAGCTCAACCATTACCTGAGATTTCTTGACTTTCTCGGCGTCAGTACAAGCCCTCTTGTATGGGACATCCCGCTGTCACCGGCGGAAACCGGGCGCGTCGAGAAGCTCGCGCGCGAGACCGGCGGTCCGTTTGTCGCTTATTGCGTCGGCGGAAGGTGGGAAAGTAAGCGCTGGTTCGCCGATGAGGCGGCGAAGAGCGCGGCCCAAATCTACCAGCGGTACGGCCTTGCGGCGGCGGCCCTCGGCGGCGACGAGGACCGTCCCTTCGCCGCGCAGATGCAGCGTCTCGGAACCACGCCGATGGCCAACTTGACCGGCCGCACTTCGCTCCGGGAAGCTATCGGCATCCTCTCGCGTGCGGAATTATCGGTCGGTCCTGATTCCGGATTGATGCATCTGTCTGCGGCGGTCGGAACGCCGGTCATTTCGCTCTGGGGGCCGACCGATCCGAAGCGTACCGGACCTCACGGTTTCGAGGATCTAATCGTGCAGGGATCGGCACCCTGCGTGCCTTGCTATGTTCGGGAATGCCCGATCGGAAGAATCTGTATGCGTTCTATCACGAGCGAACAGATTCTGTCGCACGTCGATGCGGCGCTGAACCGCAGGGACTTTGGACGTGGAGCGGCAAATTAAATTCGAGAGCCGCCGCAAAGGCCACTGGAAGATCTTGGTTCGTTCCGAAGTTTCGTACGACGGAATAGCTGATGAGATCATGCGGCGCCTCGACGCCTCGCCACCCGGCCATCATCCGGAGACCTTTCGCCTCGCTGTGCCCGGCGAGCCTTCGGCGTTTTATATAAAACTCTACGCCGCTCCCGCGGGAGCGGGACGTATCAAAGACTTCTTTCGCGATTCCAAGGCGCTCCGCGCGCTCAAGCAGAGTGAGGCTCTCGAACGGCTCGGCTTTAACGTCCCTCCGCCGCTCGCGGCGGGCGAGGAGCGGTCGGGCCTCGCACTCGGAAGGGCGTTTCTGGTGACGCGTGAGATCGTGGCACAGCCGTTGATCCAGGTCCTGCGCGCGCGCTTCGTGCCGCCGCTCGATAAGAGCGCGGTCAAGCGTAAGCGGCAATGGCTCGCCCAACTCGCGCGGGAAGTCCGCCGCCTGCACCAGAACGGCTATGTGCACGGCGATCTGGTCGCTTCCAATATCTTCGTCGGCTTCGACGTCGATGACAGCGCGATCTTTTATCTGATGGACCACGACCGCACTCGGCACTATCCGCGCGGCATGCCGCACCACCTGTGGCGCAGGAATCTTGTGCAGCTCAATCGCCTCGTCCTTCCCGGGGTATCGCTGCAGGACCGCATGCGCTTCGCGCGAGCCTACCTGGGAAAAGACCACTGGGGGAATACCGAGCGGCGGCTCGTTCGCTGGCTGGAGCGAAAGACCCGCCGGCGACGCAAAGAATGCGGGCATATCAAGGCGAAAGTCAGCTTTAGGGAGCTCATGCGATGGAATGGCCCGTTCGCAAAAAATCTTTAGACGGCGTCTCGCACAGCCTCGAAGTCAGCCCGCCTGCGTGCACCAGTCGGTACGATAAATTTTCGTCCGGATTGTATTTGTGGCGGCCCAGATGATACGATCGGCGGATTCGATGCCAAGCGCGGAGGAAAATATCGTCGTCGCGCCGAAAAGGGCCGGTCTCGCCCTGTTCGTCGATCCGCCGATGGTCCTTGTCGCTACTGATCGCTGCCGCCGTGCTCGTCTTCCTGTTCGGCTGGGGCGGCGCTGCGTCGTGCGCGCCCTCTCCAAGCCGGTGATTTCCCGTCGCGATGCGGAGCGCAGCCATAGCTCCAATCGCTATAACGCCGACAAGGGCGCGCAATTAGAACCAACGAGTGAAGTGGCCCGTTAGCCAAGAAAGTCTGGACCGATTCTGGAGCCGGCTCGATGCGGAGACGGCGGCGAGCCGCGCCCGCTTTCCTCGGCTCGCGCGCCCCGCCGTCCATGTCGGATTACTGGCCGCGCTGGCTCTCGCGCTCTGCGTCGGCAGCCTCTCGCCCTATAAGATTCTCGAAGGCGACGAGGCGCTTTACGCCATGGTGCCGAAGACGATCCTCCTGACCGGCGACTGGATTCACTTGACCTACAACGGCGAGCCCTATTTTTTCAAGCCGCCGCTCAATTTCTGGATCACCGCGGCGTTTTTCAAAATCCTACCCATGAATTCCTTTACCGCCGCGTTGGGGTCCGGGTTATTCGGAGCGCTGAGTGCGCTGATGATATATTTTATTTGTCGCATCATGTTCGTCCGCTGGGACTGGGCGTTCGCGGCGTCGCTCGTTTATCTGACGACGCACGAGGTGCTGCACTGGACGCGCGGCGTGCACTTGGAGACCGTGCTCAATTTCTGGACTCTCACCGGTCTTTTATGCGCGTACCTTTCCGTGGGACACCCTGCGGCGACTCTCGGTATGGGCGTTGCGGCGGGGCTCGGGTGGCTCGCCAAGGGACCGCAGTCGCTCTACCCTGGCGTGGTGGCGCTGATCCTGTGGCTCTCGGAAGGGATATTTCGGCGCCGCTTTTTCTCGCTCTGGAGCGTTGCTGCCGGCCTTCTTCTCGTCGCGCTTCTCGCGCCATGGTTCTGGGTCCGGCTCGAGGAGGGGAGCGGCTTCGGCCACGGATACTTCGTGACCGAATTGGGGCGTACTCTCTTTGGCCCGACGCAGACTCACAACGGACCGTTTTATTATTTCACTACGCTCGCCGTTACCTACTGGCCGTGGCTTCCGGTGGCCTTTTTCGGCGCTTTCATTCTCGCGCGGGGCTGGCGGCGCTCTCTGGGAGCTCGCGCATGGCTGGCCTTCGGCGTCGTGGTCGCAGTCGTTCTTCTCGCGACCGCGGAAAAAAGGGCGCGCTATCTCTTTCAGCTCTATCCGCTATTTTCCGTCGCCGCGGGAGCGGCGGTCGTGTTCGCGGCCGAGCGATATCCCCGGGTACTCCGCGGTCTGCTCGTCCTTACGGTCGCTGCCGGGGCCGGCCTCATAATCTTCGGCCGCAAGAATACGGCGGGCGCGCCGGCGACTCGCGACGCGCTTCGCGTCGCCGAGCGGCTCGGGTCGGTCGAACGCGTCTGGCTCACGCGACGTGTCGAAAACGGTGGCCGCGGCGACCCGAGCGTCTCGAAGATCCTCGGTTTCTACGCACCGACGCTGCTCCGAAGCTGCGCCGCGCAATGCGATGCGGAGGCGGTAGCGGGGTCGATCGTGATCGCCCGTCCCGACGAGGCGGAGACGGTGGCGCGTCTTGTCGGCGGCAGAATCGATTACGCCAACCAGACGCTGGCGCTCATCGCGACGCAGGGAGCCGCCGCGAAGTGAACCGATGAGCGGTAAAGTCTTTGGCATCGGCCTCAGCAAGACCGGCACCACGAGCCTGCACCACGCGCTGACACAGCTCGGCTTCAAGGGCAAGCATTACCCGCAGCACTTCGAGCTCTTCGAGTGCGACTTCAGCCCACTCGATGCTTACGACGCGGTTACGGACATACCGGCGGCGGCATATTATTCTCAATTGGACGAGGTCTTTCCCGGGTCAAAATTTGTTCTCACGGTACGCGACATCAATGACTGGCTTGCGAGCATGGAGCGTTGGCTCGCGCCAGGCCGGCGGCCGAATGCATTTATGCTGCAAATGCGTCTGGTCGTTTACGGTGCGGTCAAGTTTGATCGCAGCCGCTTCAAATACGTCTATGAGCGGCACTTCGAAGAGGTGACGCACCATTTTCGCGGCCGCTCCGATGACCTCCTCGTCATGAATATTTGCGCCGGCGATGGCTGGGAAAAGCTCTGTGCTTTTCTCGATAAGCCGACGCCGAAGCGCGATTTTCCATTCATCATTCCAGGTCAGCCGTAGCTTTTCGCATTAAGGCTTGTCGCCGCCGAAAATGAAAATCGCGCTCGTGCATAAACGGCTCGACCTTTACGGTGGCACCGAGCAGGATTTTCACCGTACCGCCGAGGGGCTTCGCGATCTGGGGCACGAGATTCACCTCTTCTGCGCCGAGTTCGAAGTTCCGCCGCTGCCGGGCATCCATACTCACACTATTCCCACGGTTCCACTCGGCCGCACCGCGCGGCTGCTGAGCTTCGCATATTTTGCTCAGGAGATCGTTCGGCGCGAGCGCTGCGATATCCTCGTAAGCTTCGGAAGAATGAGGCGGCAGGACATCCTTCGCAGCGGCGGCGGAACGCACCGCATGTTTCTCAAAAAAATGGCTGAAGGCGAGGGGCCACTACGACGCCTGTGGCACCGGATGAGCCTTTATCATCGCGCGCTGCTGGCGCTGGAAGCGCGGCAATTTCGTCCCAGTGGATGTAAAAAGATCATTGCGGTCTCGCGCGAGGTGAAGCGCGAGATCGTTTCGACTTACGGCGTGCCCGAGCAGAACATCGCGGTGCTTTACAACGGCGTAGACACCGACCGATTTAATCCCGACCGCCGCGCTGAGGCAAGTGACTTGATCAGACTACAATGGGGTATTCCGCTCGACGCTCGGCTCGCGCTTTTCGTCGGCAATGGCTTCAGGCGAAAGGGGCTGGAGCGGCTTTTAAATGCGTGGGAGTCGCCGCGTCTGGCCGATGTTTACCTCCTTGTCGTCGGCGCGGACGCGCAGCAAGGGTTTTATCGAGCGCGCGCGGCAAGATCGGCCCAAAGGAAAATCGTCTTCGCCGGGCCCCAGGCCGCGATTGAAAAATACTACGCCGCAGCCGACCTGCTCGTGCTGCCCGCATTTCAGGAAGCGTTCGGCAATGTCGTCCTGGAGGCGCTCGCCTCCGGAATTCCGGTTCTCGTGTCGCCGCAGGTCGGCGCCGGCGAGATTCTCAACGGAACGCTCGCGCGCGGGATCGTCGAAACGCCCGATGATCCCGCCGAGCTCGCCGAGCGTATCGTGTGGCTGCTGGAAGCCGAGCGGCGGAGTATTCTTTCCGCGGAGGCGAGAAGCGTCGCCGAGCATTATTCCTGGAATAATCACTTTCGCGCTCTCGAGCGCGTGCTCTACGAAACGGCGAGGCTCGCGTGAGCATCCATTCGCCTATCGAGAGTAGCAGCGAGTTTGTCTTTACCGTTTTCTCGACGCAACTCCGCGGCTGGGTGAGGCGGCGTCTCGCCGAAGGGCTGCTCGATCAATTTGTCCGCGATCCAGACCGGTATTTCAACGCGGATTCGCAGGGACTGATCAAGCAGGCGCGAAAAACCCAAATCGCGCGCGCGACGCTGCGGAGCGCGAACGGCGCATCGCTGGATGTCGTCATTAAAAAGTTCCGCTACCGGTTCCCGCGCCGGCTCGGTTTTTTCGCGGCCTCATCGCCGGCGTATCGCTCGCTCGCGGGCGCGCTGCTGCTCTTGCGTAAGGGGTTCCACACGCCGGCTCCGGTCGCAGTGCTCGAACGGCGCGGCTGGAGGCATACGGGGACCAGCTATTATATCGCCGAGGAGTTGAAGGGCAGTTCTACATTGCAGGAATTGTGGCGCGCCCATTTTGCTTCCCAGCCGGCTAAGCGGCGACTTCTTCTTGGCCGCGAGGCGGTCGGCGATCTCGCGCAGTTGCTCCACCGGCTGCACCGCATGGGCATTTACCATCGCGATCTGAAGAGCAGCAATATCCTGGTGCGCGATTGGGACAGTGAGCGGCGCGCATTTTTTATCGTCGATCTCGACCGTGTGCAAAAACGCCGGCGGATTCCCGTCTCAAAGACACTTAAGAATCTGCTGCAGGTGCGGAATTCCACTTGGAGCCGAAGAGAGCGGATTAGGTTTTTTAGCAGCTACGCCGAGCTTTCCGGCATGACCAGACCGGAAGGTAAGCGTTTCGTACGAAAGCTTTTGAGCTCCCATGTCAAGCGACGGCGATAGGCCGCTCAACGTGGAAGGCGCCCGACATTTACGATTGCGCCGAGCATAAATTTTTGTTATCACCGACTCATACTCGGCTCGTCCATCTTTCGAGTTCGATCCCAGATTGAAGGCGAAATTTTGCACGATCAAGCAACCGACCTTTTTGTCCGCGCAAGCTGAATCGAAAGCTCCCGGGTCGCGGCGCTCGTCAAGAAGGATTGAAAACCCCCAGTTCAATTGGGCGTTGCCGGTAAATTCAGATGAATCTCTACACGGCGCTGCGGTCCCGTCCGCGTTATTTTCTCTATCTCCTTCGCGGCCTCGTCGGCTCCAGCGGGATGTGGGGCAGCTTGAACCCGCCGGTTTTCATCGTCGGCGCGCCAAACTCCGGAACGCGCGCGCTCGGCGGCGCGGTCGCGCTCTCCCCGGATATCGAAGACCGAAGCGAAGTCAGGGTGCTCTGGGACAAAGACTTTCACGAGCGGAGCAACGACACGCTGAAAACCGCGGCCGACGTCCGCTTGGCCGATGTTCTGAGGCTGCGCGGAAATTTTTGTTATTACCAATGGCGTTCGGGCAAACGGGTGGTGCTCAACCGCCATCCCGAGAACAGCTTCAGAATCCACTTCATCAAAGCGATATTTCCCTCGGCCAAAATCATTCATATCATCCGTGACGGCCGTGCCGTGGTCTGCAGCAATTACCGAAGCACAGTGGTATATCCGGAGCGATTGGTCTATCCGTTTGGAGCCTTTGCGCGGCCGCCAGGATGGCGCGACCGATTAGATTGGCCGCTCGTCCATCAACTCGCTTATCTCTGGAACGAAACGGTGCTTTACGCTTCCAACGAAGGAAAAAAATACGGTGATGATTACCGGGAGGTATTTTACGAAGCGCTGCCGAAGAAAGCCCCCTCCATTCTGAGCGCGATCTGGGCTTGGCTCGGCGTCCGGGGCGACGCATCGCTGCTCGAGCGCGCGCCCGCCTTTGAGGATCGCAACTACAAGTGGCAAACCGAACTGACGAGCGAGCAGGTCGCTGTCATTGAGGATGTCGCGCAAAAAGGGCTTACATATTTCAGTTATCTAAACCCGCCGACGTGAGCGTCGGGAGGCAAGATCGGGCTGCGAGATGCGTGTCCTCAAAATCCTTCAAACCAGTTTTCATACGGAGTGGAACGGCCAAATAGGACGGATATTTCTGCTCTCGCGAGAGCTCGCCCGTAGGGGGCATCGCGTGCTCATCGCCGCCCCCGCCGGCTCGGCGCTGGCCCGCCGCGCCGCAGCCGATGGGCTGAGCGTTTTTACCGGAGTACGATTCCGCAAGACCAACCGGCCGGTTTCTTTTTGCCGTGATGCGCTAGCGCTGGCGCGCCTGGCGCGTGCTGAAAGATTCGATGCGATCCATACGCATGGGTCGCAGGATACATGGGCTGCGATCGCGGCAGTTCGAATCGCGCGTCTTGAGACGCCGGTGCTCATGACGCGCCACAACACCAAACCGGTCCGCTTTAACCGCGCGAATCGTTGGCTCTATGGTCGCGGTATCGATCGCCTCGTAGTAGTAAGTCGAGCTGGGTTGGAGAATTACCGGCCGTTTTTCAGGGCCGGCATCCTCGACGAATCACAGGTCACGGTCATTCATTCGGCGATCGATCTCGACCGTTTTCAGACGCGCGCTTCTCCGGAAAAAATCCGCTCCGAGCTAGGCTTGGGCGGGGCTGCGCCGCTCATCGGTCTCATCGGCCGCGTGAGCAAGGATAAGGGCCACGAAATTCTGCTCGAAGCGGCGCCTCGCGTGCTCGAGGAATTTCCCGATGCCGTTTTCGTCTTCGCCGGCAAAGTAGGCCGGAGCTTGGGGCCGAAGCTGCGCTTGCTTATAGATCAAAAGGGGCTTTCCCACGCGGTTCGGTTTTTCGGCTTCCGCGACGATATCGTTTCGATTACGGCCGCGCTCGATGTATCGGTTTTGCCGGCCGTCGGCACCGAGTCCTCGCCGGCGGTGCTCAAAGAGGCATTCTTGCTGGGGAAGCCAGTGGTCGCCAGCCGTCTCGCCGGGTTGCCGGAGATCGTTCCGGAAGGGGCAGGGCTGCTGGTCGAGCCGGGCAATGCTCGCGAGCTCGCCGAAGCGATCATCGCCACGCTCAGACGGCGGGGAAATGGCGTAGCAGTCAAAATCGATTTGCCGCAGCAGTTTACGCCAAATTTCATGTGTGAAGCCTATCTCGCCGTTTACGAGCGTCTCCTGGATCCCCACTCAACCAAAGGCGCTGCTTAACGGAGCTAAAGGGCCGCTTCTCTTGAGAATCGCCATCATAGGCAAATTTTTTCAGCGACCCAGGAGCCTGGGCTATCGCGACGATCGACAACGGAGAGGCGCCGCGCTGCTCTATACGTCGAAGGTACGTCATCGGAAAAGACGATGAGAGTCTTGCGCCGGAACCTGACCTCGCGAGCGCATTACTACAAGTCGGCGGATGGTATTTTTGTCTCCGTCCCCAAGAGCGGACGAACATGGGTGCGTGTTTTTCTCTATCATTATTTTTCTACGCTCTTGGGCCTCAGCTTCACATTGAACGAAAAGGAGATTTTCGCTAGTCGGCTTCCGAAGCTGATTTTTACCCATGACCTGTGGGAGCATCGGGCTTTTGCCACGCCGAAGAACCGCTGGCGCGGTAGATATCTGGTTCCCCGGCGCGCAGCGCGTGAGAAGCGGATCGTCTTATTGTCTCGAGATCCGCGGGATGTCATCGTCTCGCTTTTTTTCCAGGTTACTAAAAGAATGCATCGATACGACGGGACGCTTTCCGATATGCTCCGTCATCCCCGATTCGGCATCGGCTTGATCATCGATGTCATGAATGCATGGATCGCGGAATGGGGAGATAGCTCCAACTGCAAGCTCGTGCGGTACGAGGACTGTCAGGCCGATACAGAGACAACGTTTCGCGAATTGCTGGGCTTCTTGTCTCCGGGTGAGATTGATCGGACGGCATTCAACCAAAGCCTTAGTTTCTCCAGTTTTGAAAATATGAAGGCTTTGGAAGGGGCGGGGAAGTTCGGCCGAATTTTATCTCCCGGCGATTCGGATGACCCCGAATCTTTCAAGGTCCGGCGTGGAGAGGTGGGCGCATTCGAGCAGTATTTCACCCAAAGCGACTTGGAATATCTCCGAAAAGATCTTGCACGTTTGGATAAGCGTTATGGCTATTCCTATGCGTAGCTTTGCTTTTATTCTCTCCACTATTTCGCCAAGCCAATGGAAATTTCTAATTCGGAATGATATATCGATCGAAGCTTGCCGACGAGCAATACAATGAATAATAATTTTGAGACTAGATCAACCTCTGTTCAACTAATATCGCCCTACGGCGGTAAACTCATCAACCTGCTGGTGGCGGAGCCTGAGCGCGCCGAGGTTACGCGCTATGCGCATACGCTTCCGTCGATCCAGCTTTCCGCCCGCTCGTTGTGCGATCTGGAGCTTCTTGCGGTCGGCGCCTTTTCTCCGCTCGACCGCTTCATGGACAGGGAAGATTATCTCGGCGTAGTCGACAAGATGCGGCTCAAGGACGGCACGCTGTTCCCGATCCCGATCACGCTGCCCGTCGCCGACGGCGATGCGATCCGCGTCGGCGGCGATGTTGCGCTTAGAAACGCCAACAACGACCTCATCGGCGTGATGAAGATCGAGGAGCGGTTCGCCTGGGACTTAAATCACGAGGCGTCGGGTGTCTACCGCACCACCGACTCGCGGCACCCGATCGTCGCCGAAATGAGCAAGTGGGGAAAGACCTATATCTCGGGACCGCTCAAAATCATCGCGCTCCCCAAACACTACGACTTCGTCGATCTGCGCCGGACGCCGGCGGAAGTGCGGCTTGCCCTCCAGGAGATGGGGCACACCAATGTCGTCGCGTTTCAGACGCGCAACCCCATCCACCGCGCGCACGAAGAGCTGACCAAGCGCGCGGCGCGCGAAGTCGGAGGCTCGCTGATCATTCATCCGGTCGTGGGCATGACGAAGCCCGGCGACATCGACCATTACACGCGCGTCCGCGCCTACCGCGTGCTCGTGGAAAAATATTACGACCGGCACACGACGCTCTTGAGTCTCCTGCCGCTGGCGATGCGCATGGGAGGTCCGCGCGAAGCGCTCTGGCACGCGATCATCCGCCGAAATCACGGGGCGAATCATTTCATCGTCGGCCGCGACCATGCGGGTCCGGGAAGCGATTCGCAAGGCAAGCCGTTTTACGGCCCCTATGACGCGCAGAATCTCCTGCGCGAGTATCAGGGCGAGATCGGCGTCAAGATGGTTCCGTTCAAGGAATTGGTTTATCTGCAGGACGAGAACCGCTACGAAGAATCCGACAAAGTTCCCTCGGGCACGCGCGTGGCGTCGATCTCCGGCACGCAGGTGCGGGTCGACTTTCTCGGCAATGGCAAACAGCTGCCCGAATGGTTCACCCGGCCGGAAATCTCCGCGATCCTCTCGCGCGTCTCGCCGCCGTACCATCGCCGCGGCTTCTGCGTCTGGTTTACCGGCCTCTCGGGGGCGGGAAAATCCACGATTGCCGAGATTCTCGCCAGCCTCCTCCTCGAGCACGGCCGCGTCGCGACGGTGCTTGACGGGGATGTCGTCCGCACCCACCTCTCGCGCGGGCTCGGCTTCAGCAAGGAAGACCGCGACATGAACATTCTCCGCATCGGCTTTGTCGCCTCGGAAATCGTCCGGCACAACGGAGTCGTCATCTGCGCTGCGGTGAGCCCTTACCGGGCGACCCGCGACGAGGTGCGCGGCATGGTGGGCGACGAACAGTTCATGGAAGTCCATATCGATACGCCGATTGAGGTCTGCGAGCAGCGCGATATCAAGGGCATGTACGCCAAAGCGCGGCGCGGCGAGATTAAGGGTTTTACGGGTATCGACGATCCGTACGAAGAACCCCTGAAGCCGGAGCTACGCCTCGGTACGACGGCATGCCTGCCCGAAGACAATGCGCGGAAAATCCTCGAGTACCTGATCGATAAAGGCTTCCTGCTCAAAGCCGGCGATGAGAGAAACTTTTTCGCCTAGCCGACGCGGCTCCCTTCTCGTTTGATTTTTCCGCCCTGCGCCACTATTGTCTAGCGAAATCTTTACGTTCGCTCCTATAATTGCGCGCATCATGGCCGGATCAAAGCCCGAGATATCCGCGATTGTCGTCTGCTTCAACGAGCAGGGAAATATCGGCAGATGCCTGCAGAGCGTCTCGTGGTGCGACGAGATCGTCGTCGTCGATGCGTTCAGCACCGATAAGACCGTAGAGATCGCCCGTCGCTACACCGACCGCGTCATTCAGCGGCGTTGGACGGGCTATCGCGACCAGAAGTCCTTTGCCCATTCCCAGGCGACGCGGGAATGGGTTTTTCTCATCGACTCCGACGAGGAGGTCTCGACGGAGCTGCGCGAGGAGATTTGCGACGCGCTTCCCCGCGCCGGAGGCAACGAGGACGCCTTCGCATTGCCGCGGTTGGTTTATTATCTCGGCCGCTGGTGGCGGCGCGGCGGCTGGTATCCCGATTACGACATCCGCATTTTTCGCAATGACCGCGCGCGCTGGGGCGGCACGGACCCGCATGAAAAGATTCTCGTCGACGGCGCGGTCCGCCGCCTGCGCCATCCGCTGTTCCATTACTCTTATCGCGATGTGTCCGATCACTGGAACCGAATCAACCGTTTTACCGGCATCGCCGCCGCCGAGCAGGGAAACGCAAATAGGCCGTGGCGCTTGAGCGACAATCTCTTGCGGCCGCCGTTCCGTTTCTTTCGCTCGTATTTCTTGAAGAGGGGTTTCCTGGAAGGGTTTCCCGGATATTTTCTCGCGGCGACGGCGGCAATGTACGTCTTTCTTAAATACGCCAAGCTGCGGGAACTCGAGCTCGCGCAGCAGGTCGCGCACAACGGTGAAGAGCCCTAACCGACGGCTCATGGTTCTTCACGTCGACCCGGAGAAAGGGTGGGGCGGGGGAGAGACGCAGGTCGCGGGTCTCATGCGATATCTGTCCCGGCGCGGACATGTGAACCATCTCCTCTGCGATCCCGAGGCTCCTTTGGCGGCGGAGATGAAAGATGTCGCGGAGAAGCATCCGTTGACAATGCGAAACGATCTCGATCTCAGGCCGCTGCCGGCGGTGCGGCGGTTGATCCGCGACCGCGGCTACGACATCGTCCATTTGCATACCAAGCGCGCCCATGCGCTGTCGGCGTGGCTTGGGAGCGAGCCGGCGACGCAGAAACGGATCGTCACAAGGAGGATGGACTATCCGATTCGCCGCGGCTGGTTCGATCGCTATCTTTACAATCGCTGCGTGGATGGAGTCGTCGCGATATCCCGGCCGATCGCCGCGCTGCTCGCCGAAGGCGGCGTGGCGCGCGATAAGATTCGGATCATTCACAGCGGCGTCGATCCCGAGCCGTATGAAAAAATTCCGGCGCCGGACGGCGATCACTCTCCGATCGTGGTCGGGAGCGTGGCTTCGCTAGAGGAGCGCAAGGGACATCGGTTTTTGCTCGAGGCCGCTCGGGAATTGAAGCGGCGGGGCCATCGCTTCAGCTACCGCATCGCCGGGGAGGGTTCGCAAAAGCGACGTCTTCTCGAATTGACGCGGAGTTTGCAGCTTGAGAGTGAAATAGAATTCGTCGGCTTCACCTCCGATGTACCCGCGTTCCTGCGTGCGATCGATGTTTTCGTTCTCCCCTCGCTGTCTGAGGGATTGGGAGTCGCTGCGCTGGAGGCGATGGCGGCGGCGCGGCCGGTGATCGCGAGCGCCGTCGGCGGACTTACGGATACCGTCATAGAAGGGGAAACCGGTTTATTGGTCCCGCCCGGTGATTCCGCCTCATTGGCGCGCGCGCTCGGTCGCCTTGCGACGGAGAAAGAGCTGATTCGAGCGATGGGGGAAAAAGGTCGCGCGCGTTTTCTTAATCATTTTACGATGGAGCGGATGGCGCGCGCCAACGAGGAATTTTACTACGAGCTGTTGAATCAAGACGCCGGAAGGTAGGGGACATTGGCATCGAAGGTCAATAGGCTGCTGACTCTGCTGACGCGGTTTCGCCGCAGCCGCATTCTCGTTGTCGGCGATTTGATGCTCGACCGCTTCATCTGGGGCGCGGTCGAGCGCATCTCGCCCGAGGCGCCTGTTCCGGTGCTGCGCATGACCGAGGAGAGTTTCCGGCTCGGCGGCGCGGCGAATGTCGTCAACAACATCCATAGCCTCGGTGGGCGGGTCGGTGTCCTCGGCGTCGTCGGAAGAGACCGCAGCGGCTCCATGCTCGTTCAGGAGTTGCGCGCCGCGGGGATCTCCACGTCGGGCATCTTTCAAGAGAACAGCTTTCTTACGACGCAAAAAATCAGGGTCATCGCCCATCCGCGGCATCAGCAGATCGTTCGCCTCGACCGTGAAAACGGCGACCATTTCGGCGGTCGCATCCAGCAAAAAATCCGTGAATTCTTCCTCCGCCAGGTCGCACGCTATGATGCGGTCGTCATCTCCGACTACGGCAAAGGCGTCATTCATCGCGAGCTGCTGGAGATTATCGCCCGGCTCGCGGATGAAAAGGATCTTCTCTGCGTCGTCGATCCGAAAAAAGAGAATTTTGGCGTCTATCGGAATTTGAGCATCGTCACGCCGAATCGGGAAGAGGCGAGCCAGGCGTCAGGGATTGACATCCGAAACGAGGCCACCCTCCGGGAAGCGGGCCGGCGGCTTATCGAGTTGTGGCAGGTGAAGGCGGTTTTGATCACTCGCGGCTCGGAAGGGATGAGCCTCTTCCGTCCCGGTCGGGAGGTGCGACATTTTCCGGCGGAGCAGCACGAGGTCTTCGATGTCACGGGCGCGGGTGATACTGTCGTCGCGACCGTGGCGCTCGCGCTGGCGAGCGGGTCGAGCTACGAGGAGGCGGCCGTGTTGGCAAACCTCGCTGCGGCGCTCGTCGGCGGCGAGGTCGGGCCGGTGGCGGTCGCCGCGGAAAAACTCAGACAGGCGGTGCGGGAGCGAAAATGAAAAGCATGACGGGTTATGGGGAGGCGGCCGCGCAAGGCCGCGCGGTCAAGGTCTTGGTGCAAGTGCGAACACTCAACCACCGCCATCTCGATCTTCAGTCGCGCATCCCGCGCGAATACCTGACTTTCGAGGAAGAGATCCGCAAGCGCGTGCGCGAAACGATCTCGCGCGGCCGGGTCGAGCTCTTCGTCACACGCTCACAAGTCAGAGGACCGGAGCGGAAACTGGATCTCAATGAAAAGCTTCTCGGGCAGTATCTGCAGTCCTTCCGAAGAATCAAGAGTCGCTACGGCCTCAGCGGGGAAATCGATGTGTCGCTCTTGGCGGGTCTCCCGGATCTGTTCCAGTTGACGGAGCTGGAGAAGCGCGAAGAAGAGGAAAGCGTCCTGGTGCGAAAAGCTCTCAAGCGCGCGCTCGATAATCTCGACCGCTCGCGCGAGCGTGAAGGACGGCAGCTCATGCTCGATGTCGCCGCTCAGGCGCGTCACCTCGGCGCCATCGCCGTGACACTCTCCAAAGAGGCGGGAAAGATCGGCGTGAGAATCAAGGAGTCTCTCGTTCAGAAAGAAGGCGGCGAGCCTGGCTCCACCGGCTCGGGTAGCAACGGCGGTCTCAGCTTCAAAGGCGAGATTCACGAAGAAACCGTGCGCCTGAGGACTCACGTGGCCGAGCTCAATCGTCTCGTCAAAAAACGAAGCGCAATGGGAAAAAGAATTGAATTTTTGCTTCAGGAGATCATCCGCGAGCTCAACACGATCAGTTCCAAGGCGCCTCAGCTCGCCGTCGTTCAGCTCGTCGTCGCAGGGAAGGAGCGCGTCGAAAAAATCCGCGAACAGGCGCAGAATATCGAATAATCTTGATGGCTTCCGATCCGCTCGCTCATAAGCGAAATGGCATTCTCTTCATCATTTCCGGTCCTTCCGGCGTGGGCAAGACAACGCTGATCAAGCGGCTGCTCAAGTCGTTTCCCGATATTACGCTGTCGATTTCGCATACGACGCGGCCGCGCCGTCCGCGCGAAATCCCCGGCAGCGATTATCATTTCGTGACGATCAAGCAATTCGCGGCGCTACGCTCGAAGGGCGGTTTCGCCGAATGGGCCAACGTCCACGGCTCGCTCTACGGCACACCGCGCGTGCCCGTCGAGCGGACGCTTAGGCGAGGCCGCGACGCTCTGCTCGAAATCGACGTTCAGGGCACCCGAAAAATCAAGCGCCGCTATCCCGGCGCGGTCTCGATCTTCGTTTTACCGCCGTCCTGGCGGGAGCTCAGCCGGAGGCTCGCGCGGCGGGGGA
This sequence comes from Verrucomicrobiia bacterium, assembly GCA_035495775.1. Classification (GTDB taxonomy): domain Bacteria; phylum Desulfobacterota; class Binatia; order UBA9968; family UBA9968; genus JAJPJQ01. The sequence continues at coordinate 24,363 of DATJFG010000036.1, forward strand.
CCGACGGCCGTAAAACCGTCGCGAAGCGTCTGGAAAACGCCCGGCGTGAAATACGGGAGTCCATGCGCTATGATTATCTCGTGATCAATAGCGAGCTTAGCCGGGCTGTCGACAACGCGCGGGCGATCGTGACGGCCGAGAGGCTGCGCGCTTCGCGCATCGCGCGGCGGCCGCGTCGAGCAAAACGGCTTCGATGAGTAAAGAGATTAAAGTCGCGGACTTGATCGAAAAGGTGCAATCCTATTACCCGTCGGGTGATTTCGATCTCATCCGGCGCGCCTATGATTTCTCCGCCAACGTCCATCGTGGGCAGAAGCGTCTTTCCGGAGAGCCGTACCTCATTCATCCGATGGCGGTCGCCGGGGTCATCGCCGATCTGAAGCTCGACGTTCCCAGTATCGTCGGGGGGCTGCTGCACGACACCGTCGAGGATACGCTCGCCACGCTCGACGAGATCAAAAATCTTTTCGGCCCCGAAGTCGCCGGCCTGGTCGACGGCGTCACCAAGCTGAGCCAGGTCAATTTCACTAGCCAGGAACAAAAACAGGCCGAGAACTTTCGCAAGATGATCGTCGCGATGGCGAAAGACATTCGCGTCATTCTAATCAAGCTCGCCGACCGCACGCACAACATGCGGACCCTCGACCATATGCCGGTGGAGAAGCAGCTCGCCACGGCCCAGGAAACCCTCGACATCTACGCGCCGCTCGCGCACCGTCTGGGAATCGCCTGGGTCAAGGACGAGCTCGAGGATCTGGCGCTCAAGTACCTTCATCCGGAGATTTACTATCAGCTCAAGCGCAATGTCGCGAAAAAGAAAGCCGCGCGCGAAAAGTACATTAACGAGATGATCGCGCTGATCGCGAAGATTCTCGACAAAGAAGGCATCGAGGCCGACGTGAGCGGCCGGCCGAAGCACTTTTTCAGCATCTACCAGAAGATGGAGACGCAGAATCTTCTCTACGACCAGATCTACGATCTCGTCGCGTTCCGCATTCTCGTCGACACGCCGCGTGAATGCTATGAGACGATGGGCGTCATCCACGGGCAATGGAAGCCGGTGCCCGGACGGTTTAAGGACTACATCGCGCTGCCGAAGCCCAACATGTATCAGTCGCTCCACACGACCGTGATTGGGCCTTACGGCGAGCGCATCGAGATCCAGATCCGCACTCAGGAGATGCACCGGGTGGCGGAGGAGGGCATTGCCGCGCATTGGAAATACAAAAAAGACGGCAAGGATTTTCAATTCAACGACATTCAGCGCTTCGCATGGCTCCGCCAGCTGCTCGAATGGCAGCAGAATCTCAAGGACCCCCAGGAATTTCTCCATACGATCAAAGAGGACCTCTTCGCCGACGAAGTCTATGTTTTCACGCCCAAGGGCGACCTCTTGAACTTTCCCAAGGGCGCGACGGTCATCGATTTCGCGTACCGCATCCACTCGGAGGTCGGGCACCACTGCTCCGGCGCGCGCATCAACGGCCAGCTCGTGCCGCTGCGCTACATGCTCAGGAGCGGCGATACGGTCGAAATAATCACGATGCATCAGCAGACGCCGTCGCGCGATTGGCTGAAGATCGCCAAGACTCCGAGGGCGAAGTCGCACATCCGCAACTGGCTGAAGAAGCAGCAGCGCGAGCGCAGCGTCGCGCTCGGCCGCGAAATCCTCGAGAGCGACCTCACGCGCCATAAGCTCGATTATGCCGGTCTCAGACGGGAGGGGAAAATCGAGACCATCGCCAAGGAGCTGGCGATGAAAGACGAGGAATCCCTGCTCGCGAGCATCGGCTACGGCAAGCTGATGCCGCGGCAGGTCCTGGCGAAGCTTGTCCCCGCCGACCAGCTCGACGGCACGAACAAGCCATCCGAAGGGACTCTGGAGCGGCTCTTTCGCATCGTGTCGCGGCAAAAGCGCGATCTCGGAGTGCGCGTCAAAGGCGTCGGCGACGTGCTCGTGCGCTTCGCGCGCTGCTGCCATCCGCTCCCGGGAGAAGAGATTGTCGGCTTCATCACCCGCGGCCGCGGCGTCACGGTGCACACGGCGAACTGCCCGGCGGTGCTGGAGAGCGATCCGCACCGCCGCGTGGAGGTTTCATGGCAGGACGGCGGACAGACCCCGCGCGCCATCAAGATCGACGTCAGCTGCATCGATCGCCCCGGGCTGCTCGCGGCGATCAGCGCCGCGATCACCGGCGCCGACGTCAACATCGCCCGCGCCCAGGTCCGGACATTCCCGGATCAGAAGGCGCTCAATACCTTCGAAGTCATGATCACGGATTCGAAACAGCTCAAGCGCGTGCTCGCGAGCATCGCGAAAGTAAAGGGCGTTTACAAGGCGGCGCGGGCGAAAGGATAGCCGCCCGCTGAACGGTCGGCAGAAAAACGGGGACCGAGAGCTAAGCGACTTTTTCGACTCTGCCGGAATGGATGCAGTCGGTGCAGACAAGGATGCGCCGCACCTGTCCTTCGACGCGCGCCTTGACCTTTTGCAGATTCGGGCGCCAGATCCTTTTGGTTTTGTTATTGGCATGGCTCACATTGTGTCCGACCGAGTGGCCTTTGCCGCAGATTCTACAGATTCTAGCCATGGCTTTCTTTGCGCGTCCTTTCGATTTTCTTGACGATATCCGTCGTCGAATGATCGGCGAGGTAAGGGATCACGGCGACTTTACCGCCCCAGCCCTCGACCAGCTCGCGTCCGACGACCTGATCGTCGCTCCAGTCGCCGCCCTTCACCAGCACCTCGGGCTTAAGCTCCCGCAGCAGGTCACGGGGGTCCGGCTCGTCGAATAACGTAACGTAGTCTACCATCTCCAGTGCAGCAATCAACTCCGCGCGCTCGTTCTCGGGCACAATCGGCCGACCAGCGCCTTTGATTGCTCCCACCGAGCGGTCGCTGTTCAGGCCGACAAAGAGTAGATCGCCGAGCCTCTTCGCCTCGTTCAGCACGCGCAAATGGCCGATGTGCAGGAGATCGAAACAGCCGTTGGTGAAAACGATCTTTTTGCCTGCGGTTTTCGCGCGGGCCGCGGCCGCTTTGATCTCGCCGCGGGAAAGGACCTTCTCTCGCACGCTTCGTCGGTAACATGGGCGCGGATTGTTTTCAAGCGAGGGCTATTTTATAGTTTCAGGCTATCTTCGCGACCGCGCGACGGAATTTTTGATCCGCTGATGGAAAATCAGGCACAAGCCGCTTCGCTCAGCGTGGCGATGGTGACCTACCAGTTTCCGCCGATGTTCGCCGGCGGGGCGCGCCACGCCCTCGAGCTCGCGCGGGCATTGAAGAAAGACGGGATCGATAGCTTCTTTATCGGAGCGAACTTGACGGGCTCGTCGCCGGAGGAGACTTTCGAAGGCTTTCCCGTTTTCCGCTTTAAGCCGCGAGGACCGGGTCGAATCCGTTATCTCACTTACGCGTTGCAGGTCTGCAGTAAGCTATATACCGAGCGAGAGTCCTTCGACGTCGTGCACCTCCATTCGATCCGGCCGTTTTACTTCATGATCGTCGCTTTGGCCAAAGCATTGAAAAAACCGATCGTCCTCTCGCCGACGCTGATCGGGCACGACGATCCGATGAGTCTTAAAGAAAAGCCCTTCCTCTGGCGGCTGGAAGGGAAGATGTATCGCTATTACGACATGATCGTCTGCAAAAGCAGCGCGATTCGCGAATCGTGCGAGAGGGCCGGTCTCGCTAAGAAACGGCTCGCCTCGATTCCAGGGGCGGTTCCGTGTGCGGCGCCCGACAGCCCTTTCCGCCCGGCGCAGGGCCCCGAAGAGGTCCGCGAGACACGAAAGGCGCTGGGTCTGCCGCTCGATTCTTTTATCGTTTCCTTCGTCGGTCACCTGCAAGAAAGAAAAGGCTCCGATCTCCTGCTTGCGGCATGGGACGAGCTCCTGAAAGAACGCCGGTTTTCAGGCCATCTGGTGCTCGTCGGCCCTTACCCACGGGGCGGCGAGGGCTCTTTTCATGCCGCGCTGCGCGCAGCGCTCGACCAAGCGGCGGAAAAGAGAATCATCTTCACAGGCGAAGTCCCATACGGCGAGGTGCCGAAATACCTTCGCGCGTCAGATTGCTTCGTCTTTCCCTCCAGTCGCGAGGGACTCAGCAAAGCGCTCATCGAGGCGATGGCGTGCGGCGTGCCGGTCATTTGCACGGAAATCCCCGGCGTGAGCGGCGACATCGTCGATAACGGCGTCGACGGCATCGTCCTGGAGCGCCGCGACGCCATGGAGTTGGCTGCGGCGATTTTCAAATTGAAGCAGGAAGCGGCGCTAAGACGCACGCTTTCGCTCAACGCTCTCGACAAGGTGCGGCGAAAATTCTCTCTCGCCGACGTCGCGGCGCGCCATCGCGAGCTTTACCGTTCCTTGCTGCAAATCCGCTCCCCAACGCGCGCCGCACATCGGCCGTTGCCGTAGGGCTCTTCTTGACCGTTGAAGCAAATTCCGATAAGGTCGTTTGATCGTATTCTAACGTCTTCTTCTTCAATCCTGCAGGAGGAAATCATGCAGTATCGCGATCTTAGGGACTGGATCAAGGCGGCCGGGGAGGGCGAGGTGCGCACGTTGACCGGCTGCGATTGGAACCTCGAAATCGGCGCGGTCACCGAGCTCGTGCACCACAAGGAGGACGGTCCCGCGGTGCTCTTCGACGACATCAAAGGCTTTCCGAAGGGGTACCGGGTGCTCTCCAATTCCCTGAGCTCGCGCAACCGTCTGGCGATGACGCTCAACATTCCGTCGGGCGAGAGCAAGATGGACTTTGTCCGCAACTGGCGCCAGCGCTACAAAGAGATCAAGCCGATCGCCGCGAAAGTCGTCAAGCAGGCGCCCTGCATGGAGAACGTCCAGCGCGACGGCGAGGTCGATATCTTGAAGTTCCCGACGCCGAAGTGGCACGAGCACGACGGCGGCCGCTACATCGGCACCGGCAGCATCGATATCACGAAGGACCCCGACGAGGGCTGGGTCAACTACGGCACCTATCGGGTCATGATCCATGACAAGGATACCGTCGGCTTTTACATCTCGCCCGGCAAGCACGGGCGCATCCAGCGCGAGAAATACCTGAATACCGGCCGTCACTGCAAAATCGCGATGTCGTTCGGCCATGATCCGCTCACGTTCCTGGCCGGCAGCATCGAGGTGCCCTACGGCGTGCCGGAATATGAATTCATCGGCGGGGTGCGCGGCGAGCCCTTCGAGGTCTTCGAGGGAGAGTACACCGGGTTTCCGATCCCGGCGACCTCCGAGATCGCCATCGAAGGCGACGTTATCTTCGATCAGCCCCGGACCGAAGGTCCGTTCGGCGAATGGACCGGCTACTACGCGAGCGACGAGCGGCCCGAGCCGATCGTCAAGATCAAGCGCGTCTATCACCGCAACAACCCGATTATCTTGGGCTCGCCTCCAGGGCGGCCGCCGGCGGAATTGGGCTGGTACCGCTCCTATCTCCGCTCGGCGCTGATCTGGGACGAGCTGGAAAAGGCCGGCGTGCCCGACGTCCAGGGCGTATGGCTCACCGTCTCCGGCGGCAGCCGTCTCGTGCTCGTCGTGTCGATCAAACAGCGCTATCCCGGCCACGCGCGGCAGGCGGCGCTCGTCGCCTCGCAGTGCCACGCGGGCGCGTATCTCGGCCGCTACGTGATCGTGGTCGACGACGACATCGACCCCAGCAACAACGACGATGTGATGTGGGCGATGGCGAGCCGCTCCGATCCGGTCGAAGACATCGAGATCATCCGGCGCTGCTGGAGCGGTCCGCTCGATCCCATCATCCACCCGAGCAAGAAAGGCTTCAACTCGCGCGCGATCATCGACGCGTGCCGTCCCTACGAATGGATGAAGGATTTCCCGAAGGTCGCCGAATCGAGTAAAGAGGTGCTCGACGCGACCGAGAAAAAATGGGGGCGTGTGCTTTTCGGCGGCGGCAACGGCAGCCGGTAAAAGTTAGCCTTCGAGATACGAATAAAGGGCAAATCCATCGTACGATGGGTTTGCCCTTTTTTATTTCAACTCGGGAAATTTCTTGACCGCCCGAAGACCGCTGAGCTATTGTTACCGTAAATGAGGATCATCCGCCTGCCGGATAGCTGGGCGGCGCGCATCGCCGCCGGCGAAGTCATCGAGCGCCCCGCCTCCGTCGTCAAGGAGTTGGTGGAAAATTCTCTCGACGCCGGCGCGCGGCAGATCTCGGTCTGGATCGAGGGCGGCGGCGTCTCGCTGATCCGGGTGAGCGACGACGGCGAGGGCATCGCCGGGGACGACCTGCCGCTCGCCGCCGAGAGGCACGCGACCAGCAAGATCAAAGACGAGTCCGATCTCTGGCAAATCGCGACGCTCGGGTTCCGCGGCGAGGCTCTGCCGAGCATCGGCGCAGTCGCGCGGCTCGAGATCACCTCCCGCGTGCGGGACGCCGAGAGCGGCTATCGGATCGCCATCGACGCGGGGAGCGCCGGGGGAACGATCGGCGCCGGCTGCTCGATCGGCACTACCGTCGAGGTCCGAGAGCTTTTCTTCAACATTCCCGCGCGCCGGAAATTTCTCAAATCGCCCGGGACCGAGCTGAGCCATATCTGCGATGTGGTGAACCATGCCGCGCTGGCCCATCCCGAGGTTCATTTCCGTCTATACAATCAAACCAGTCTCCTGAGCGACTATCCCGCTGGAGTCGGACCGCGCGACCGACTGGCGCAGGTGTTCGGGAGCGACATCGCCGGCGGCATGGCGCCGTTCTCCTGGACTAGCGGCGAGCTCAAGATCGACGGCTTTCTCAGCAAGGCGCCGAGCTCGTTTCCGACCACGCGCTATCTGACCACGCATGTCAACCGCCGCTTCGTCCGCGACCGGGTGCTCACGCACGCGATTCTCCACGGCTATGAGACGCTTCTCATGAAGGGGCGGTATCCGGCGGTCGTCCTCGAGCTGCGGATGCCGTATAAAGACATCGACGTGAACGTCCATCCCGCCAAGCACGAGGTGCGCTTCCGCCGCCAGCAGGAAATTCACGAAGCGGTCTCCGCGGCCGTGAAAGAAGGACTGCGGCTCGAGGCGAAGGCGCCGGCGCCGAGCTTTCTCGATGGAATCCATCGAGCGCCCGGCGTATCGATGGCCGTGGGCGACGCCGCCGAATCCTATGCCGTTCAGACCCTCGGCGCGGGTTCCGCGCTTACGCCGGCGGAAATCTTCCGTTTTGAGAGCGCGCCGCCCTTGGTCGGCGGCGGCTTTTTCTCTTCACTGGAGGTTCTCGGGCAGCTGCTCGGCTGTTATCTGATCTGCGCATCGCCGCGCGGCTTGGCCGTGATCGATCAGCACGCCGCGCACGAGCGCGTGGCCTTCGAGCGGATGCGCCGCGAAGTCGGAGTGGGCGAGGCCGAGCGGCAGAATCTTCTCATCCCCCAAGTCATCGAGTTGCCGGCGGCGGAAGCGGTGTTGCTCGACCAGCGGCTCGACCTTTTGGAGCAGGTCGGCTTTACCGTCGAGCCGTTCGGCGGCGCGGGAGAATATGTGATTCGCTCGGCCCCGGCGCTTTTTCCGGCCGGCGACTACCGCGAGGCCATCCGCCGCATGATCGCCGAGATCGCCGAGATCGGCGCGAGCGGCGAGCTCGACGCGAACGTCGAGGAGCGTCTCGCGACGATCGCCTGCCACAGCGTCATCCGCGCGCATCGCAAGCTCGAGCGCGACGAGATCCTCGCGCTGCTTCGAGACCTCGATCGGATCGATTTCGCCACTCAATGCCCGCACGGCCGGCCGGTGCTGATCGAGCTTTCAGAAGGGCAGCTCGAGGCGATGTTCCGCCGGACGTAACGCGACCGCGTAAAACGAGCGGGGGCGAGTTACGAACCGGCCCCATGCTCTCGCCGCCTCGCTATCCATGAAGCCCAAGCTCGTCGTCATTCTCGGTCCCACAGGCGTTGGCAAGAGTGAGATCGCGATCGACCTCGCCCGGGAGGTCGGCGGCGAAGTCGTCAACGCCGACTCCCAGCTCGTCTATCGCTACATGGACATCGGCACGGCAAAGCCCTCCACCGCGGCGAGAAAAGGCGTCGCGCATCACTTGCTCGACGTCGTCGACCCCGATGAGGATTTCAACGCAGCGCGCTATCGCGAGCTCGCGCTGAGGGCGATCGCGGATATCGCCGCGCGGGGAAAGAGCGCTATCGTGTGCGGCGGCAGCGGCCTTTACCTGCGCGCGCTCCTGCAAGGAATCTTCGTCGGGCCCGGAAAGAACGCGGCCATCAGAAATCGTCTCGAAGAAGAGGCGGATGCAAGCGGACTCGACGCGCTGCATGAGCGGCTGCGGCGGATCGACCCCGACGCCGCGGCGCGAATCCATCCGAACGACCGCCATCGGATCGTCCGCGCCCTGGAAGTTTACGAAAGCACCGGCAAACCGATCAGCGGCTGGCAAAAAGATCACGCCTTCAAAGAGAGCGAGTTTTACGCTCTCAAGATCGGACTCAACCGCGACCGGAAGCAGTTGTATGAGCTGATCGACCGGCGCACCGATGACATGATTACGGCGGGCATCGTCGATGAAGTGAAGAGCTTGACGGAAAGGGGATACGGCCTGGACCTGCCCGCGCTCCAGAGCATTGGCTACCGACAAATCGGGCTTTACGTCAGCGGCGAGCTGACATTGGAGGAGGCGATCGCGCTCATCAAGCGCGATTCGCATCACCTGGCGAAGCGCCAGCTCACCTGGTTCCGGGCCGACAAAGAGATTAAATGGTTCGATCCGGAAAACGATCGAGTCAAGATCCAATGGGCGGTGAAGGAATTCCTTGCCTGAGTCGATCCGTATGCGCGTCACGAAAACGGTAGTCTGGGTGCTGATCTGCGTTCTCGGCGGAGCCGGGGCCGCATCTGCCGAGCGCATCAGGATCGGCGTGACGAATTACAACCTCACGTATCTAAGCGCCGGCGTCGCGCTGAAGCGCGGCTTTTTCAAGGCCGAGGGAATCGACGCCGAGATCATACGCATGACTCCCGATGTTTCGGTCTTGGCGATCACCAACGGCGACATCGATTACTCGATGTTGTTCGGTCTCATCGTCCGCTCCGCCATCCGCGGGCTTCCGGTGCGCATCGTCGCGAATTTCATGGACAGCTCGCCGCTCGCGTTGATCGCCCGGCCGCAATTCAAATCGGTCAAAGATCTCAGGGGCAAGACGCTGGGCGTCAGCGTCTTCGGCGCGACGCCGGAGATCGCAGCGCGCATGGTTTTCAAGCAGGCCGGCATCGATCCCGAAAAAGAACTCAAAGTTGTGGCGCTCCGTACCGACGACGCGCGCATAGCGGCGCTGAAAGAGGGCATCGTCGATGTGATCGTGATCGCGCCGCCGGCCGACGTCGAGATGCGTAAGCAGGGCTTCAATGTCGTCGCGCGCGTCGACGAGGTGTTCAAGTTCCCTTACGCCGGCCTCGGAGCCAACGTGCGCAAGATTAAAGAGCGGCCCGACGAGGTGAAGCGCACCGTGAAAGCGATGATCCGCGCCGATCGCTACATCCGAGAGAACCGCGAGGGGACGATTCAGGTCCTCAGCGAATGGGGCATGATGCGGCCCGAAACCGCGGCGGCGACGTACGACTCGTCATGGAAGGTTTTCAATCCAGACGGGACGATTCCCGACGAAGGGCTTCGGCTCGTCATCGAGCAGGCGAAGCGCGAGATGAAAGTCACGCGCGAGGTCGCGCTGGATGAAGTGGCGGACTCGACCGCGGTGCGCGCCGCGCAGAAGGAGCTCGGCTTAAAGCCGCGCTGAGGAAAGGAGGCACGAATGATCATCGATTGGCACGCGCATGTTTACCCGCCGGAGATCGCGCGGCAGCGCCGCTGGGGAGATATTTACCCGCTGACGATCGAGAATCTTCTCGAGGCGCACGAGCGCGCGGCGATCGATCTCTGTGTCGTCAGCAACACGCTCCATTATATCAAGGACAAGACCCCGGCGGAGGCGCTTGGCTACATCCGCCGCTGGAACGAGTACGCGGCCGAGATTCAGCAGCGCCACAAGGACAGGATCGTCGCCTTCGCCAGCGCGGTTCCCGGCGGCGGAAAGGACTTTATCGCCGAGACCGAGCGCGCGGTGCGCGAGTACGGTCTCAAAGGCATCCTCATCAACTCGAGCCACCAGGGCGCCTATCCCGACGACGACGCGGCGCGACCGTTTTTCGAGCTGCTGACGGAGCTCGACGTGCCGGCGATGATCCACGCGCCGACGGTGAGCTTCGGCGAGGAGCGCATGCGCGAATACCGGCTGGCGTCGAGCATCGGCCGGCCGTTCGACGGCTGCCTGTCGATCGCGCGGCTGATCGTCCGCGGCGTTCTGGAACAATTTCCCAAAGCTAAAATCGTCGGCTGCCACCTCGGCGGCGGCATCTGCGAGGTGATCGGCCGCATGGATTACGCGTATGAGCTCGGCGACGCCGCGTCGGGGCTCGGAACGTACGAGCCGATGATGATCAAGCACGCGCCGAGCCACTATTTGAAGCGAATGTATTTCGACACCGTGAGCTACCATCCGCCCGCGGTCATGTGCGCGCTCCAGACCGTCGGCGCCGATCGCCTCCTTTTCGGCAGCGACGCGCCGCCGCTCTTGTCGCTGCTGCCGAAGGCGAGAAAGATCATCGAGGAATTGCCGGTGAGTCAGGCGGAGCGAGAGGCGGTCCTCGGAAAAAACGCCCTCGGGCTGTTAAAGCTGTAAACCTAAACCGTTACTTGAATTTAACCGGAGATCGCTATTTTCCCGAGGCCCTCAAGTATTGCCCGAAGAACGCCTCGACTTCGCGGATGCTGTCGGCCCAGGCGTCGGCGTTTCCGCCGGTCGTCGCGCCGCGGCCTGTGGGAGAGTTCGGGTTAACACGTCTATCGCCGTATAAGACGGGCCTGTCGCTGTCGAACGAATGGTATGCTCCCGGATACACCTTCAGTCTCACCGGGTATCCCGCTTGTTGCGCGGCTTCCGTCAGCTTGCGGCAGGGCGCGGCCGGGGTCCAATCGTCTTTTTCCCCGATGAGGATGAGCAGCGGAGCGACGGGTTTGTAGACGCCAAAATAGTCTGTGATCGCCCCACCCGAGCTTGCTCGCACAATATGCCAGCCGCCATAGTGGGCGGCGCAGCCGGGGTATAGGGCGATCGCCGCCGCGAAACCGGTGCGCTTTTCGCGCGCGAGTAAGTCCCTGTCGCTTTCAGGCGCGGCAATCGAAGCGAGAGTCGTCGCACCGCCGTGTGACCCGCCCATGAGACCCACGGAAGAACCGTCAACGTACGGAAGGCTACGCAGGTACGCGAGCGCCGAGTACGCGTCGCGGACCCGCAGGCTTGGACCGACTTCGAGCCGGCTCGGCGACGCATCGGTGCAAATTCCGCCGACATGACCGCGGGTCGTGAAGCTGTCGGGAATGATCGCGACGTATCCGCGGCCGACGAGCTCTCTCGCCCATCGGCCCGGCGCGCCGCTGGAGCGCGGGCCGACTCCGCTGCAGTCGTGCATGATGACAACGGCTGGAAACGGGCCGGCTCCGTCGGGTTTGAAGAGCCTGGCGGGAATCTCCTCCGCCCCGCCGGTGGCCGTCGTCGTGGGAATCGATAGACCCGAAATCGAAGTCGTGCAGCCGTACAGGAGCGAGCACGAAATCGCCAGCACGAGGAGCGATGATCGCGGACCGCGTCTCAGCAGCACGGCAGGGACTCCGATCAGGTCATCTATTTGTCTGGCGTTGGCTTAGCGGACGAGTGGTGATCAATAATCATCCAGCGCCCATTGCGGTTACGATAAACAAAGGTGAATCGTGCCGGGCGAACGACCTCTTTGCCTTCGCGAGTCTCCGAGAAGGTGTAGCTTCCGGTGTCGATCGCAATGTCGCCATACACGCGAATACGCTGTTCGTCGAGCACGACCTTGTACGTCGGCGGAACGGTATTCAGTACATTGAAGTAGTCGCGAACGCTTGTAGGATTATCACGCAGGGTCGGAGAGCGCGTTCCCCATAAAACAGCGTCCTGATCGTATAATGCAAAGACTCGATCCGGCTTATGGCTGTTCATCGCGTCAACCCAAGTCTGTGTCGCTGCCGCGACATCTTCCTTCGCGCCTGCGCGCACCGTAGAAGATGATCCCAGAACAAATAATGTAGCGGCGACAATAAGCAGCCGTCTCATTAAACGTCTCCCTTCTCGCAAAATCCCGCTAAAGGCATTGCGGGCGGTCGCTGAATCTGGCAGACGCATCTCTAGCAGCAGGGCAGGGGATTCTCGATCAAGTTATAGACGTCGTCGAAGGTGACGTCGTTGATCGTCCGCTGGATCTTAAACAGCCGCGGCGGCTCGCCCTTTAAAAAAACGATGATAGCCGTTTCGATCGGCGGGCAGCCCGGCTTAACGCAGGGCACTTCTTTCACGACGATCGGCGCCTCGGGTGGGAACTGGAGGTTCTGCTGCGTCCAATATTTAATTTGATCGACGGTAAAAGGCGAGGTGTCGAGCGGGTTGCGCCCGAAGGGATCGACCGCGGCCGCCGCCTTGCCGTTGCCCGATGAGAAGCAGCGCTTGAAGCCGCCGACGATCTTCTCCTCGTCGAGATCCCTGCCGATGAAAACGAGCCTATTGACCCGCTCCTCGCCGTCCGCCCAGCGACGGCCGGGGCGCCCCTCGAAGAGCATATGCACGCCTTGAAAGACGAACTGATCGGGGTCGCCGCGGAGATTCAGGATGCCTTTCATGCGGAGAATATTCGCTCCCTGCTCGCTGATGACCGACCGGAACCATTCGCTGACTTTGAGGCCGTCGAGATCGCCGGGCAGCACGATCGAGACCGTCGAGATGTCTTCGGTGTGCTTGTGATCGTCGGAGTGGTTTTGCGCCTTGGCTTCGAGCGCGACGCTCTGGAGATCGAGCACGAGGGAAATATCGACGTCGGAATTTCTCGTCTGGGAGATGCGCGCGGCGCCGTTGATGTTGCGCATCTTGTATTCCAGCTCGGATAAGTCCTCGGGCGAGATCAGGTCCATCTTGTTGAGCAGGACGAGATCGGCGAAGGCGATCTGCTCCTTCGCCTCGGGAGACCGGTCGAGCTGCTGGAAGATATGCTTCGAGTCGACCACCGTCACGACCCCGTTTACGCGAAATTCGCTGCGGATGCGGTCGTCGATGAAAAAGGTCTGCACCACCGGCGCGGGATCGGCGAGGCCCGTGGTCTCGATCATCAGCGTATCGAAGCTGCCGCGCTGTTCGATCAGATTGAAAAGCGTGCGCAGCAGATCGCCGCGCACCGTGCAGCAGATGCAGCCGTTGCTCATTTCCACGATCTCCTGATCGGAGGAGATGAGCAGGTGATGGTCGATGCCGACCTCGCCGAATTCGTTCACGATGACGGCGACGCGCCGGCCGTGCTCGGTCGTCAAGATGCGGTTCAACAGCGTCGTTTTTCCCGCGCCGAGAAATCCGGTGAGCACCGTCACCGGGATGCGCTGATCTTGTCCTCGATCCATGTCGATCTAAAGGGTAACAACGGGGAGATTCGGAGTCAAATAATGACCGGCGCGGCGCTACTTGTAGAGCCGCTTGATGAAACCGCTCTGGTCGAGCTCTTTGAGGTATGTCACGTCCACGAGGCTCGACGGCTGGATCTCGCGCGCCTTGGGGCTTCGCGAGCCGATCTCGTCGAGAACCATTTGAATGCCGCTCATCGTCGGGTAGGGGACCTGCGGCATGACGTTGATGGCGTAGTGGCGATAGGTCTCTTCGAGCATGTCGCGCTCTTCGATGCGCGAATACTTCGCGAGCACTTTGAGGCTGAATTCCTTGTCGGTCTTGAAGCGGGCGAGCCCTTCGACGTAGGCCTTGAGGTAAGCGCGGAGCGTATCCGGCCGCTCGCGCATGTAGCTCCTCGTCGTCACGATGCCGGCGCCCTGGTAATCGACGCCGATCGCGCTCATATCGGCGAGCAGGCTGAAGCCCGCTTTCTGCGCGCGGAGGTTGAGCGGCGAGGAGAGCACGCCGCCGTCGATACCGCCGGAGCTCAAGCCCGCGAGAATTTCCGGCGAGCCGCCCATCTGCAGCAGCGCGACGTCGCGCTCGGGTACGATTTTCCACTGGCCCAGGAGATAGCGCAGCAAAAAGTCGTCCGAGGTGCCGAAGCGGGTGACGCCGAGCTTCTTGCCTTTGAGATCTTCGGCTCTTTTGATCGACGGCTTGACCATCAATTTTTGCCCGGGCTTATGGTTCGCCGCCGCGAGCATGACGAGATCGGCGCCGGCCTGATTCGCCTGGATCACCGCGGGAATCGCAATCTCGGAGACGGGAATCTCCTTGGCGAGCATCGCCTGGACGATCTTCGAGCTGCCGGAAATGTAGATCAGCGTCACGTCGAGCCCGTACTTATTGAAAAGGCCGGCGTCCTTGGTGACCCAAAGAATGCCCATCGAGCCTACGGTGGTGGGGTAGGCGACGCTTAGTTTCGTTTGCGGGAGCGCCCGGGAAGAGAGCAGCCCAAGGATGCAAAGCGCCGCGAGAAAAGTGCTTGATCGTGAAAACATCGCCGCCGTCAACTTTGCTCCTCGCCGCATCTGGGACATACGAGATGAGGCGACGATTTGAGTATCGACCAGCCGCAAACATCGCAAGTCACGACCTCTTCGCCCAGCATGCCGCGGACCATGGGGCCGCAGCGCTGGGCGCCGCACGGACCGGTGCCGACGCCGGTCATGCGCCGCACTTTTTCGAACGTGTCCGCGCCCCGTTGGATCGCCTTGGCGACCGCGCCCCTGCGAATTTTGTTGCAGAGGCATGCCGGACGGTAGGCTTCGATGATCGCGCGCTCGCGCGCTTCTCGAATCTCTTCCGATTCCGTCAATGAGTTGCTCGCCATTATTTCGTTCCGATGACCAGGGACGACGTGAGAGGCGCCGGCAGCGGGACTTCATGAACGTCGTGAAAGCCGGCGCTCTCGAGCCATCCTTGAACTTCGGTAAAAGAATAACATTTTCCGCGCTCGGTTGTGAGCAGCATCAACAGCGCGAAAACGGCGCCCGAAGCGGGATGGGTATGCGCCTCGTTCAGGATATGGTCTTTGATCACGATTCTCCCGCCTTCGACGAGCGCGCCGTGGAGCTTCGCGATCAAGCGCGCGTTTACTTCCGCGGCTTCGCCATGGATGATGTTCGAGAGAAAGGCAATGTCGTGCCCGCCGGGGATATTTTCCGTTCGATAGTCGCCGGCCACGAGCCTGATACGATCGCCGAGGCCCGCGGCGCGGACGAAAGTCTCGGTTACGGCTAGAGTTGCGGGCAAGTCGAAGACTGTCGCTTGCAGTTGGGGATGCCGGCGGCAGAATTCGATAGGGTAGGTCGCGGGTCCGGATCCGACGTCGAGCAGTCGCTTGACGCGGCTGAGGTCGATCTTGCCGACGACGACCGCCGCGTCGCCACGCGCGCGCACGAGCGAATCCATGGCGGCGATGAAGCGCTCGGTCTCTTCCCGACGGTTCTGATACATATCGGGCGAACGCGCGGGCTTTCCGCTGCGAACGGTTTCCGCCAGCTGTCCCCAAGAGTTCCAGGAGGAAGCGTCGAAGCGAATCATGCCGCCGAGGTATTTGGGCGAGCGCTGTATCAGATAGGTCGCCGAGGCCTCGTTCAATGAATAGAGCGAAAGAGTTTTATTGAGTAAGCCGATCGCGACGAGCGCGTCGAGCAGCAGCTCGGTCGCGCGCGGATCGGCCTTGACGGTGTCTGCGACGCCGGCCGCGTCCCGGGGTGTTTCGAGCGAGTCGAAGATTCCCAATTCGACGGCGGCCTGAACCGCGCGCGCTTCCGCGTATCCTCCGGCGAGCGACGTGAGCCCTGCAAAGTCCATGGTCAAAGCTTCTCGACGATTCTGTAGCTGCGGCTCTTGGGTTTGAGCGGCGCGACGATGCCTTGCTTCACCATCAGACGGATCTCGCGGTAGGCGGTATCCCGATCGACCTCGCCGATGCGCTGATAATCCGTCGTCGAGAACGATTTGCCGTGGGCGTACGCGAAGGCGAGCAGCCGCCGCTGACGCATGGAGGTGGTCCCGAACTGGTTCAGCCACCGAAGCGTCGAGTCGTCGTAAATCGGCGTGTTGCGCAGCGTCACGGTGAAAATAAATCCCTCGGTGGAAAATTCCGGCGGCTGGAGGCCGTGATTTTCCATCTCCTGAAACATGCGCGGGATCCCTTCGCCCATCTCGCGGAGATACCCCAGGTCCGCCAGCACGCGGACGATCAAGGGATTGCGGGAAAAATGGACGCGCTGCTGGTGGCGCAACTGCTCGATGGTGACGGGGGAAGGCGGCAGACCAGGGCTCCTCATCTCGATGCGGTCGTCGAACATCCAGACTTCGACCGAGGCGCCCGTGAGGCTGTAATCGCGATGCGCGACGGCATTGACCAGCGCCTCCTGCCACGCGAAGAGCGGATACTCCAGGCGCTCGCGAAAAAAAAGATCGTGCAGCAGCGTACGCTCGCGAATGTGCTCCTTGACGCGGCCGACTGTCTCATCGATGAGCCGGCAGAGAGGTGCTTCGAAGCGGATGCGCTTGACGACGTTCAAGGCCGCGCCGTGGCGCCGCTCGGTGCCTTCGTATTTGACGAAGTCGATGCCGGCGCGCGGATGCCAGCGCGTCGGATCCTTGGCGAACAAAAGCAGCGCGGCCATCGTCGCCGCGGGACGTTCGCGGGAGCTGTCGAGTAGATGATAACCGCGGGTTAAAAGAGTCAAGGGATCCCGGGCATCGCCGGTCTTTTCGCCGAGCGACTCGACGGCGTCGAGATCGAGGGCGTCGAGGTCGGCTTCGGTCACCGCCTGGCGCTCGTAAAATACCGTCCGCTTGCTTTCTCTCAAGCTCTGAATTTGGTCCGGCGGCAGCGCCGGATTCTCCGTGGCGATGCGATAAAACGCGCGGCCCGCCGCGATGCGGTGGACTTCGGGACTCGAAGCGATCTCGAAGATCAAAAGAACGAGATCGCCGAGCTGGGCGCGGCGGCAGGAGAGGTTAAGAGGGGGAAGGAGGGTCTGCGGCGCGCGAATGAGTTCCCGCAGCTCATCGGCTGAAAACGGAACACCGGTGGCCGCCTTGTCCGGTTCGACGCCGACGAGAAGCGTGCCGCCGTCGGCGTTTGCCATGCCGCCGGCCAGCCGCGCGATGTCGCGCGCCAGCTCGTCGCAGGTTTTTGTTTGCGGGGGATTTTTTTTGTAGTCGTAGGCGCTTAAGAAC
Organism: Verrucomicrobiia bacterium; assembly: GCA_035495775.1. Taxonomy (GTDB): domain Bacteria; phylum Desulfobacterota; class Binatia; order UBA9968; family UBA9968; genus JAJPJQ01. The sequence continues at coordinate 41,609 of DATJFG010000036.1, forward strand.
TCAAGGAACTGGCCTCGTTCCTGGCGGAGCAGCAGGCCGATCTCTTCGCCGTCCATACCTAACTCGAGGCGCGCAGCGAAACTCAGCCCTCCGCGTTCAAGCGCACAATTTCGAAGACCATTGACGCCGATAAATGGAGGTCGTTCAAGTCGAGCCATTCATTGACGGTATGGATATCGCGCATTCCTGTCGAGAGGTTCGCGACTTCGAGACCTTTCTTATTGAAAACGTTCGCGTCGCAGCCCCCGCCGGTCGCTTGAGTCTGGACATCGATACCGAGATTTTTTCCCGCCTTGCGCACGAGGGCCACCAAAGGCGCATCTTCGGAGACGTTGAGCGAGTCGTAATCCCGCTCGACTCGTGCTTCGACGGCCGCCCGATGCACGTGGCCGTCGAGCGTCACCTGGTGGGCGGCCGCCGCTTCTTGCAGGCAGCGCACCATGTGCTCGGTCTGAGCGGAGAGCTTCTCCTCGCTGTGGCTTCTCGCCTCGCCGCGAAGCGTGACCGAGTTGGGGACGATGTTCACGGCGACGCCGCCCTGGATGATGCCGATGTTCGCGGTCGTTTCCGAGTCGATGCGCCCGAGCCGCATGCGCGCGATGCCTTCGGCGGCGACCTGAATCGCGCTGATGCCGCGCTCCGGGCAGACACCCGCGTGAGCCTCGAGTCCGCGGACTTCGATTTCAAATCGGTTCGCGGCCGGCGCGCGCGTGAAGAGAAATCCGACCGAGTCGCTGTCGAGGACGAGACCCGTGCGCGCCCGCAAACGCGAGACGTCGAGACACTTGGCGCCGATCAATCCCGCTTCTTCGCAAATCGTGAAGACCACATCGATCGGTCCGCAAGGAATCTTATTCTCTTTGATGGCACGGAGCGCCTCGCAGATAATCGCGACACCGCTCTTGTCGTCGCCGCCGAGAACGGTGCGCCCATCGCTCTTGAGGATCGTGCCCGTCAGAATCGGCACGACTCCTTCGCCGGGCGCGACGGTATCCATATGCGCCGAGAGGAGAAACGGCCGCGCTCCCGGTAAAGTACCGGGCCAGTGGACGATCACGTTGCCGACGTTGCCGCCGACTTTGTTGCCCGCGTCGTCGATCGTGACCTCCGCTCCGAGTTCTTCCATCTCCCGCTTGAGCCGAAGCGCCACATCGCGCTCGCGGCGCGACAGGCTGTCGATACGAATGAGCTCGATGAGGAGATCTTTCAGCCGCTCGTGGTTGATCATGTGCGCTGCGACTCCGGCTCGCTTTTAGCTTTGCCCTTTTTGGCCGACGCCCGAATGTACTTGACCGACATTGGGGACAGGTCCCGCGGACCCGTCATGACCTCTATAATCGAAAAGGTATTCGCCTTTTTGGCCTCGTCAAGTGCCCGTCGCAACTGTGCCACAGTCTCGACCCGAAAGCCACGGCCGCCCCAGAGCCGCGCGAGATCGGCATAACGCCAAGTGGGAAGCGCGAGCAAATCCTGGCGCTGAGTGACAGGGCGAAAAATACCCCAGCCGCCGTTGTTCAACAGTACGACAATAGGATTGAGTTTGTATCGGAGTGCGTGGGCGATCTCGACCCCTGTCATTTGGAACCCGCCGTCTCCGGTGAGAATCAGAGGCCGAAGACCGGTCCCGATCTGCGCACCCATCGCGCCCGGGACGGCGAAGCCCATTGAGGCGTAGAATCCTTGCGCTAGATACAGACCATCATCGCCGACTTTGATATCGATGCCGCCAAAAAGCGAATCGCCGGATTCGGCGACGACCATGAATCTTTTTTGCCGGCTGAGAAAACGATTGATCTCCCGGAGCACATCCGCGACGCGAATGGCGCGGCCGGGCTCCCCGCCGGCCGAGGTGAGGTTGTCGCTATAAACGACCTTCTCTCGATGCGGTTTTAAGTCGGCCCGCATAAGACCGTGTACGAAATCGCGCAATGTCACATCCGTATAGGTATGGAAGCTTACGTTGATATGATGCTCAACGGCCCAGATTGAGCGATGACGCAGCGCATCGGCCGGCTGGCTCCCGCCGAGCTCGATGTCGGTCAAAAACATGCCGAGGCCGACGATGAGATCCGCCTGCTCAACTCGCTCGCGGATCGAACGCGGGCTTACGGCGCCGACGTAGACACCCATGTAGAGCGGATGATTCATGGGAAAAGCGCCCTTGGCGAGCACCGAGGTGCAGCACGGGGCGCCGATTTTCTCAATCAGCTTGACAATATCCTTGGCCAGCTTGAAGCGGAACACCTCGATGCCGATGAGTATCACGGGGCGACGCGCGGCGTTCAGGCGTTCGGCCGTATCACGCACCGCCTCGGGAAGTTTGTGGCGGTCGGACTGCGCATGCGGCAGGTCCCCGTCCCAGTCGACAATCTCTTTAGGTACAGAAATCTCGCGCTCGACCATATCGCGGTGAATCTCGAGATAGCCGGGCTGCTGATTGAGCCAGATCGAGCGGATGACCTTATCAATGTCTGTCGCTGCCCGCAGCGGGTCGTCGATCGTCTTTGCCGCGCACGTGACCTCTTTATAAATATTGAGCTGCGACTCGATCGCCCTTGCCTGATGGTGGATCAGCACACCGAGCTTGCGCTCTTCTTCGCCGGGACCGCCGCTGATGACGAGGATCGGCACGCGCTCGGCGAACGAGCCGGCGACGGGATTCACCATATTGTGGCCGCCCGCGCCGTAGGTGACGCAAATGGCGCCGATCCGTCCGGTGCTCCGCGCGTAACCGTCAGCGGCGAAACCAACCCCCGGCTCATGCGAAAGGGTGATGATCTTCAACCCGCGCGGCCGACCGAATTTGAAAAAGAGATTGATTACGAGGTCACCCGGAATGCCAAAAAGATGAGTTACGCCGATTTTTCTCAAATAGGCGACCAGGTAGTCGCCGAGCTTCATACGGGCTTCCATGGATTATGTCCGGGCGATTGCGCACAGAGCGAAGCGGGGACTGGGCATCGATGACCGTTTTGTCAGTGAGTTGCCGTGTTTTAAGAAAAATTGGTGGCGGTGGACGGACTCGAACCGTCGACTCCGCGGATATGAGCCGCGTGCTCTGACCAACTGAGCTACACCGCCGTGGATTTTGAAAGGCCGAAAGCGTCTGAAGCCAAAGCCGCAGACGAATAAGTATGTTTATTAACTGAACGAGGCGAAGTCAAGGAAGGACGTTCGCCCAATGTTTTTTGACGGAGTGGCGAACGATATCTTTCTTACCACGCGCAATTTGGTAGAGAATTTTTTCCTCGAGCTCGAGGCAGCTCAGGCGATTACCGTAGACCAGTCCGGTGTCCAAGCCGATTTTGTAGGGCAGGTGAAACAACACCTGCTCCTGCGGCGTGTGGCCGAAGAGCACGGTATAAGGCAGCTCGTGTCGGTTCAGTATAAATTCATCGCGGATCCAGAGCATCTCTTCTTCTTGCTGTGATTCCAAGGACTTGCTTGGGTTAATCCCGGCATGAACGCAAAAAAATCCGTTGGCGATGTAGCTGGTTTTAAGGTCCTTGAGAAATTTGATGTGCGCCGGGGGAATAGCGAGCAGAATGTCAGTTGCGGGTTGGTGATGCGGCCCGGCCCCATAGCTCGCCAGCGTTGCACCGCCGCCGTTGTATAGAAACATATCGCCGTATTTTCCCGGAAAGCCCATGTAGGAGAGAAACATGTCCTCGTGATTACCTTTGAGGAAGACGGTTTGTCCGTTAAGCGTCTGTTCGAGGCCGATAAGATAAGAGATCACACGCTGAGAGTCCGGCCCGCGGTCGACGTAATCGCCCAAAAAAACGAGGCGATCGGCCGCGCCGAGCGGCAGTTTCTCTATAAGCCTCGCTAATTCATCGGGACAGCCGTGGATATCGCCGATAACGTAGGTTCGCACGCTGTTTATCGTAGGCCAGCCAAGAGGTCACTTCAAGGCAGGCATAAATTGACGTTTGGCGCTACTTGGAGTATTGTGACAACGTCTTCAATGAAAATCCGTGACGTCTACTCGAGTTATCTGCTGGTGGCGGGATTTACGTTAGTTGTCCTCGGTCTCGGCAATTGGGTTGCCGGCGCCGTAGAAATCTCCAAATATCAAGGCCTAATGCATACGACCGCTCCGACTGGGTTAGAAGAAAGCTACCGCAGCTTCCAGGAACTTGATCAGCAAAAAAATGAAGAGGTCCTCCGACGCATCAACGAGGACCGCGAGCGGTACAACGCGGCAAAAGTCAAAATTGACTTTTACTATGTTGTTCTGAGCGGCGGGAGACTTTTTTTCTTGTTCGGGGCGTTGCTGACGTTTTTCGCGCTCATTCGGCTGATTCGTCAGGACTCACTGATCAAAATCAAACGACTGGGGATTCGACCAACCTAGCGAGCAGTTATCTAGCGAGCAGTTATTTGGAAGGCTTGGACTTCTGATATTTGCGGTAATCGTAGCCAGTCGCCATCGCTAGCAGAATATCTTCCATTCCACCCGTTTTTTCTCTCCGGAGGATCAGCAGGCGATCGAAAAA
>DATJFG010000037.1:0-42260 GCA_035495775.1 Verrucomicrobiia bacterium
CGTGTTCGATTTTGGGATCATGAGAGAGGTGTTGAAGGAGATGGGGAAGAAGGGGGAGTGACGGAAAAAAAATAGTATTCTGCTAATCGCGCGTTTTTGCCACCCACAAATTCACAATAAGAAAATAGATCGCGACCATCATGACGTTTATAGCGCCAAAGAGTCCAAGCACTCCGAAAACTATCCAGCCGACGTCCTCTTGCCTCCCGCGAACGTCGGTCAGCAGGACGTAAAAACCGAATCCAAATAAAATCCACGAGAACCAAAATAAAAGCGACAGTCCGATACGAATAAGTAACTGCCAGCGGCGGCAAAAGTGGCTCTTCTCCTCATCGATCATAGCAATACCCTCACGATTATCACGAAATCGTTTTCGCGTCCCGAAGTTTTTTCGCGCCTGATCGTTGACAAGCCCGCGTCGACTGGCAGATATTGAAGTCGATCGGAAGGAGAAATTTATGAGTGAAAAATCGCTTTACGAGCGCCTCGGAGGATACGAGGGCATCACCGCTTTCGCCGACGACCTGCTGCCGCGCTTGCGCGCGGACGCCCAGCTCGGCCGCTTCTGGCAAAACCGCGGCGACGACGGCATCGCGAGGGAAAAGCAGCTCTTGGTGGATTATCTGTGCAACGCCGCCGGCGGTCCGATGTACTACACCGGCCGCGATATGAAGATCTCCCACAAAGGCATGAAGATCAGCGAGAGCGACTGGTCGAGCTTCTTAAAGCATGCCGCCGCCACGATGGAAGCGCTGCGGGTTCCCAAAAAAGAATGCGATGAGGTCGTTGCGTTCGTCTTGGGATTGAAGGCGGAGATCGTCGAAGCGTAGCAGGCGGCCAAATTCAAGATTCGAGACTTGGCCCCAATCTCAATCTCAATCAGGCATGGCACAATCTGGCATGGATGGAGAAGCTATCCGCAGAGCGCGCGGCGTATCAAAGATTGCTGCGTAAGCAGCTTCAATGATGTCGGCTACTCTGAAATCGCAAGGGGACGATGTTCGAATCCGCGAACCTCGACCATCACGTTGACAAAGCGAGCTACCGCCGCGAAGAGCCGAAGCTGCGCGAGGCGCTTCTCAACGCGCAGTACGACCTAAAAGAAAACGGACGTTTCGCGGTGCTCATCCTTATCGCAGGCGTCGAGGGCGCCGGTAAGGGCGAGACGGTGAATCTGCTCAACGAGTGGATGGACCCGCGCCACATCTACACGCACGCGTTCTTCGAGCCCACAGACGAGGAGCGCGAACGGCCGGCGCTATGGCGCTTCTGGCGCGCGCTTCCGCCCAAGGGAAAAATCGGCGTCTTTTTCGGAGCGTGGCACACCGTGCCTATCATCCAGCGCGTCACGGGCCAGATCGGCGAGGCGAAGTTCGCCCAAGCCATCGGTGAGATCGTACGCCTGGAGCAGATGCTCTGCGCCGAAGGCGTGCTGCTGCTCAAATATTGGTTTCATGTCTCTAAGCAGCAGCAGAAAAAACGTCTCAAGGCGCTCCAAAAGGATCCTGACACGCGCTGGCGCGTGACGGAGCGCGAGTGGGAATACTTCAAGCTGTACAAGCAGTTCGTCGGGGTGTGCGAGCCGTTTCTGCGTAAGACCTCGACCGGCGAAGCCCCCTGGATCGTGATCCCAGGGGCGGATACGCGTTATCGCTCGCTCACGTTTGGACGGCACGTGCTGGCGGCCATGCGGGAGCGGCTGGATGAGCAGCCGGTTAAGCGCCTGCCTGACAAGAACCCGCCGCTGCTCGTTGCGGCCGACAGGCTAAACGTTCTGCGCGCGCTGCAACTCCACCAACCGATGACGAAGGCGGAATACCAGGAACAGCTCGAGAAATGGCAGGGGCGCCTCAATCTCGCGTCGCGCGCCCCGGGCTTCAAGTCGATCTCGGCGGTCGTGGTATTCGAAGGTAACGACGCCGCGGGCAAGGGTGGCGCAATCCGGCGCGTCACCAGCGCGCTCGACGCGCGCCGCTATACCAACGTCTCAGTCGCGGCGCCCACGGAAGAAGAGCTGGCGCAGCCCTATTTATGGCGCTTCTGGCGCCACATCCCGCGTCACGGCCGCTTCGCCTTCTTCGACCGCTCCTGGTACGGGCGCGTGCTCGTCGAGCGGGTCGAGGGCCTCTGTTGCGAGGCCGACTGGATGCGCGCCTACACCGAGATCAACGACTTCGAGGGCGCGCTTCTGCGCCACGGCATTGTGGTCGTCAAGTTCTGGCTCGCAATCACCAAAGACGAGCAGTACAAACGCTTCAAGGCACGCGAGAAGGTTGCCTTCAAGCGCTTCAAGATTACGGCCGAGGACTGGCGCAACCGCAAGAAGTGGGAGGCCTATGAGATCGCGGTATGTGACATGGTGGACCGGACCTCGGCCGCTCTTGCACCCTGGACGCTGGTCGAGGCGAACAACAAATACCACGCGCGCATCAAAGTGTTGAAGACGCTGTGCAAGGCGGTGGAGGCGGCGCTCGAGCATGTGCCGGCGCCCGACGGCGGCAAAAAGGGCAAGAACGGGTAGCGCTGCTCCCGAGTTCTGAGCAAACCCCGACAACATAGATTCGGCAACATAGATTCGGGGTCGGGTCTTGAGTCTTGAATTTTTAATCCCATCCCCGACCCCGCCGATTTTTGAGATTTTTCTTCGAGAAGTTTTTCATCTTCGGCGTCCCGTCGTTGATTCCGAGCTCCTCTCCTGATACCGGACGGCGCATTCGTCCCTTTAGAACGCCTTCACCAGCGCATACAGCGCCATGGCGATCACGGAAAGCGAGCCCCAGGTCCAGCAGAAGGCGCGGACGTCGTGGAGCTGCGCAGTGAGGTAGGCGATGAAATGTGCGGCGCGCGACGCGACGTAGGTCCAGATCAAGATTTGCGCGAGCAGCAGGGGCGGGTCGGCGAGCACGAACAGAAATCCGGCGGCGAGAAAGCCGGGGATGCTCTCCAGGTCGTTCAAATTGATCCGGCGCGAACGGTCCACATATTCGTTAACCGCGAGCTGCGCTGGGTCCGGCTTGGGGTTGAGCGGGCTTTTTTTGGCGTCTTCGGGGCTGCGAAATCCGCCGCCCGCCTTGATCATCCGTGCGACCGTCATCCAGGGCTGGAGCATGAGCTTTAAGATCATAATGGCGGCGGCCAGGACGTAGGTGCGGAAGACGGGATTTTCGAGGCTCAGGATTGCGTTATCGATCTGCATGACAACCGACTCTATCTCAGGCGGTATCGGTTGCCAAACTTGCGGATGAGGGAAATAGGACAGGTTTTTTTTGCGGCCGCTTCGGCCACGACACTCCGGCGACGTGGCGCCGTTTTTCTGTTATTCTGGATGCAGTGAGACGCTCGGCCAAAGCCGCAATCGCCTTTTCTCTCGCCGCGGGTGCCTACGCGTTCGTCCTGCGGCCGCGGATGCTCCGCTGGGGGGCGACGGTGGACGAAGTGCGCTGGCCCTATCCCGGCGTGGAGGTGATCCGCGGCGGTCGGCGCGGCGCGACGATGGCGGTGACGATCGACGCGCCGCCCAGGCGCGTGTGGCGCTGGCTCTTACAGATGGGCTGCGACCGCGCCGGCTGGTACAGTTGGGACCGGCTCGACAACGGCGGCGTCCAAAGCGCCCATCGCATTCATCCCGAGTGGCAGGAGCTCAAAGTCGGCGATCGGGTGAAATCGACCCCGAGCGGCAGCGCCTGGTTCGAGGTCGCGGCGCTCGACCCGGAGCGATTTTTAGGACTCCGCGCGCCGATCGATCTCCGCACCATGCGGCCGTTCGATACGCGCCGGCCGCGCCCGCGCTATTTCGTCGATTCGCTCTGGGGCTTTCAGTTAAAGCCGCTCTCCGGCGAGCGGACGCGGCTGGTCGTGAGCGGCTACGCCAATGCGCGGCCGCGCTCGCTCCAGAAGCTCGCGGAGCTTTTTTTCTGGGAGCCCGCGCACTGGCTCATGCAGACGCGCCAGTTCGCGAACCTAAAGTGGCGCGCCGAGCGGCGGCGGAAATCGCCTTAGACAGAAATCTCTCGCGAGAAAAAATCCGCGGCTGACTTTCGCGCCTAGAGCAGGTGGGTCAAGTCGAGGTCGCCGATTTCCTTCAGCGTCCAGCCGCCCAGATCCGAGAGGATTTTGCCGACTTGGCGGCAGGCGGCGGGGTCGTCGAACAGCAGGCAGCCGATGTAGCCGCTGCCGCGATGCTCCATGAACAAATAAATTCGATTGTAGGGCTTCGGGTTGAAGGGATTATTGGGGTCCTGAATCGAGACGTCGATCCGCGTGAGCACGCCGACCTCGCCGCGCGCGAAGTCTCTTTCGCCTTCGCCCATCCACAGCCACGCGGGCGGCCAGTTGCGCTGGCCCCGGTAACGCATCTGCGGATGGCGGCGCAGCTCGGGCGTGGCTTGTGACGGCATCGTTCCTCGCGCGGCGTGCGCGCGCTCTCGCATGGGATATCAGATCGACGGGGTCTTCGCCTGGAAGCCGATCACGTGATGCCATTCGTCGAGCGCCTGATCGCCGTAGACTTCCTCGGGCTGTTTCCGGCAGTGAGGGCAGACGTACGCCCGGGCATAGTCGATGAGACGCTGGCCGGGCTTGAGTTCGAGTGTGAAATCCTGCTGGCAGGCCTGGCAGCGGAGCGTCCAAATCCCGCGATCCGGCATGGCGCGAATATATATCGGAGGCGACCTAAGTCGCAAGGGGACAATACGGACTGAAAATGACCGCGCGCGCCCCTAGCTCGCCTCCTCGGGCGGCTGGAGGGCGACGAATTGCTTGTAGAGGACGAGGTCGTAGACGATCTTGAGCGTGCCGGCGATGAAGAACGGCGCGTTGATGAGCGAGGGGCGGGCGAAGAGAAACCCCGCGCAGACAGGCGCGAGGGCGGCGCCGACCGTGCGCGCGACCGAGGTAATGCCGCCGGCGGCGGAGCGCTCCTCGGGGCGGACGACCGCCATCGTGTAGGACTGGCGCGTCGGCACGTCCATCTGGCTGATGCTGAAGCGCAGCAGCAGCAGCGCGACCGCGAGCGGAAGGTTGGGCATGAGCGGCACGAGGATCAGCAGCACGTTCGACGGCAGGTGGGTGAAGACCATGGTGTTGACGAGGCCGAAGCGCGCCGCGATGCGCGAGGCGAGCAGCGCCGAGAGGCCGGCGAACAGATTCGCCCAGAAAAAAATCACGCCGAGCGTCGCCGGGTTGGCGCCGAAGCGGAGATAGAACCAGTAGACGGCGAAGCTCTGCATGACAAAGCCGCCGGAGAAGGAATCGACGGCGAAGAGCGCCGAGAGCTTGAGCACGATGTCGCGCGAGGCGCCGACGCCGAAGAAAGTTTTTTGCGGCGAAGCCGGCGCGGCGGCGGCGCCGACCTCCGCCGCGGCCGAGAGGCGCGCGAAGAGAAGCGCGAGGATGAGGCCGATCGCGGCGTAGAGCGCGACGATCGCGCGGTAGCTCGCGACCGGCGCGACCGCGCTCTTTTGCAGCGCGCTCGTCAGCAGGCCCCCCGCGAGCGAGCCGAGCGCGGCGGCGAGAGAGCCGGCGAGCGCGTACCACGCGAAGACCTCGGTGCGGCTCCGGTCGGGGACGATGTGCGCGAGCGCCGCCTGCTCGATCGAGAGAAACGGGCCGACCTCGCCGCCGCTCGGGCTGATGACGCCGATGGTGCCGGCGAGGACCAGAAAGAAAAAGTTTCTCGTCGCGGCGAAGGCGAGGCCGGCGGCGGCCATGAGCGCGGCGCCGATGATCAGCGTGCGCCGGCGGCCGAAGCGGTCGGCGCGCGTCGTGAGATAAAGCGACACGGCGGTGTCGCCGAAGAGCGTGAGCGTGAACAGGACGCCCGCCTGGGCTTCGGTGAGCCCCAGCCCGGTGAGATAGAGAACCAGCACGACCGAGAGCGAGCCGTAGGCGAACAGGCGCGCGAAGCGCGTGACGAACAGGAGCCGGCCGTCGGAGGTCAAATCGTGGAGAGAAATGGCTCAGCTCCCCGCCCGCAGCGATAGGTGGAGCGCCGTCCTAACCGGCGGCGAAAAGAGCCGGCTCTTGAGCATGCCGAAAAACGCGCCGGCGAGCATAATCTTGAACGCGCCAAAGCGCGTAGCCAGCAAAGCGATCGTCGTCGCGATAAAAATAACGACAGCGGCGGCATCGGGCAGCGCATGCGGCGTCATCTGGAAGAGCTTGACGGCGAGAACGCCCATGACCGCCGGCCCGATGCCGCGCATCGCCGCGGCGATCCAGGCGAGCTTCCGCACGCGCTCGAAAATCGGCAGAATCGGCAGCGTGATGATGAACGACGGCAGGAAGATCGCCGCGGCCGCGAGCGCCGCGCCGCCGAGACCCGCGACCTTGTAGCCGACGTAGGCCGCGACGATGATCATCGGCCCCGGCGTGAACTGGCCGAGGGCCAAGCCATCGATGAACTCCTGCTGCGTGAGCCAGCGGTAGTGATCGACCGCCTGCTCCTGGATGAGCGCGATGATCGTCAGGCCGCCGCCGAACGTCAGCGCGCCGATCTGGGAGAAGAACGCGGCGATCTCTCCGAGTCCCGCGGCGTGGGGCGCGGCGGCTTGCGCCGTCGCGACGGCCGGGGACGGCAGAAAATTCCCGGCGGCGATCAGCGCGATGGTAACGGCGAGGATCGAGGCGCCCACGCGCCGCGAATAAAAAAGGAAAATCCCCGCTGCGGCCGCGAGCGTGAGCACGGGGGCGATGCCGAGCGGGCCGAACGCGACCGCGGCCGCCGCCGCGAGCGCGATGAGAATTTGCGGCAGCGCGGAGAGCTCCGACCGGCTGAGACGATAGACGGCGACGACGAAGATTCCCAGCACCACGGGGCCGAGGCCGTAGAGGCCGCCGCGCATGAGCGGCGTCGCACCCAGGTGCGCGTAGGCGACGGTGAGCGCGAGCATGATGGCGAAGGCCGGGAGCACGAAGCAAAGCCCGGCGAGCAGACCGCCCCAGAAGCCGCCGCGCGCGTAGCCCAGGAACATGCAGAACTGCGTGGCGGTCGCTCCGGGCAGCAGATTCGAGAGCGAAAGGCCTTCGACGAAACGCTCCTTCGAGACCCACTGACGCTTTTCCTGCAGGTCGGATTGTAGGACGCCGTAGATCGCCGGGCCGCCGTAGGCCGTCGCGCCGACCTTGAGGAAGCCCGCGACGATCTCCTTCCAGTTTTTTTGAAAATCGTTTTCTTCCATGATCCACCTAGCCTCATTGCTTAACGCCACCGCAATAGGCGTACAGCGCGTCGTAAACCGCGAGCTCGCGCTCGAGGAGTTCCTGATCGTCGGCGAAAACGAGCCGGAAGCCTTCGGCGATCGCCTCGAGGCCGCGCGATTCGGGCGCGAGGTCCTTGGCGTCGGTGTCGGCGCCGCGGACGATCACGGCCAGGCGCTTAAGCGTCGGGTCGTCGAGACGATATTTTTTGATGATCGCGTCGAAGCTGCACTCCGCGCCGCAGTGGCCGAGCTCGACGTTCGCCACGTCGAAGGGGGTCGCGCCGACACGCTTGGCGGTCTCGATCACTTCGTCCGCCGGCACGTAGAGGAACTCGGCCGCCGGATCGACGAAGCGCTTGATCAGCCACGGGCAGGCGACGCGGTCGACCTTCGGCCGCGCGCGCGTGATCCATTTCATGGGCGCACCTCCTTTTATCCCGCGTGTACCAGCGGCCAGAGCATAAGGCCGATGAGCCCCGCGATCGAGACGATCACCGGCTCGGGCACTTTGTAGCGCCAGAGGACGGCGAGGCTCACGAGGCCGATCGCCGCCGTCGGCAGGTCGGTGATCGCCCGCATGCCGAGGACGATGACCGCGCCGGCGATCGCGCCGGTCGCCGCCGCCGTGGCGCCGTTGACGAACGCCTTCAGCTGCGGATTGTCGCGGTGGCGCTTGAACCACGGCGCCGGGACGATGGTGAAAAAATAGACCGGCAGGAAGATGCCGATCGCCGCCATCACCGAGCCGGCGAAGCCAGCGACGATAAAACCGATGAACGCGACGGTAATGACGACCGGGCCGGGCGTGATCATCGCCACGGCGACCGCATCGAGAAACTGATGCTCGTTCAGCCAGCCGAACTGCTGCACGACTCCCTGCTGCAGGAACGGCACGATCGCAAGACCGCTGCCGAAAACGAAGGCGCCTGCCTTGGTGAAGAAGAGAAGAATCTCGAGCAGCACGTTCGAGGAGCCCGGCGCGCTTCCGCCCTGGCGCAGCCAGGCCTCCATGCCCCAGATCGCAAACACGATCAGCGCGCCGCCCGCGCCGAGGATCAGGGTTCGCCGCGCGCCCGGCCAGGCGCGGAAAAAAAGAACGGCCAAGCCGGAAAGAATGAAGAACTCCGCCAGCTCCGCCTGCCACCAGGCCGTGATCGCCGTGAGCAGCGCGCAGATCGACCAGCAGAGCGGGTCGCGTTTGTTGGTGCTGCGCGCGAGCTTGTAGGCGGCGATCGCGATGATCGCGATGACCGTCGCGCCGATGCCGTAGAAGACCGCCTGCATCCACCACAGGCCGCCGTAGGTGACGTAGGCGAGCGAGATCGCGACCACCATCAGAAACGAGGGCAATACGAAGGCGAGTCCGACGAGCGTCGCGCCCAGGATGCCGGCCTCGAAGTAGCCGATCGCAATGGCGGTCTGCGCCGCCAGCGGGCCGGGCATGATCTGGGCGAGCGCGAGCGCGAGCTTGTAGGTGTCTTCGGATATCCAGCGGCGCTGCTCGACGAGGTCGCGGTGCATGAAGCCCACCAGCGCGACGGGCCCGCCGAAGCCGAGAGCCCCGAGCTTCAAGAAGTACCCGACGAGCGGCCACAAGCCGGCGTTGCCCGTCGCGGAGCTTTGAGCGATGACGGTATTCGAATCGGTCATTTTCGTCCTCCGCCGGTCTTGCCTTGCAGCTGAATCTTGCATATAACAGTTGTATCTTCAAGTCAAAGGAAGGTCGAATGCCGACCTCAGACGGACGCTGGCTGCTCCTGATCCATCAGATTCCACCCAAGCCGAGTTATTTCCGCGTCAAGATCTGGCGCCGCCTCCAGCGCCTGGGCGCCGTCGCGGTGAAAAATTCAGTGTATGCCCTGCCCAAAACCGATCAGACGCAGGAGGATTTCCAGTGGCTGCTGCGCGAAATCGTCGAAGGGAAGGGCGAGGCATCGATTTGCGAGGCGAATTTCGTCGACGGCCTCTCCAACGAGCAGGTCGAGGCGCAATTCCAGGCGGCGCGCGACGCCGAATACGGCCAGATCGCGGCCGACGGCCGCAAAGCCGCCGCCATGTTCCCGCGCCGCGGAGCGATCGACGCCGCGCTCCGCGCCGAGCTCGAAGGCGAAGTCGCCAAGCTCGAACGGAAGCTTGCGGAGATCGTCGCCGTCGATTTCTTCGGCGCGCCCGGCCGCGACGCCGCGGAAGGCATCGTGCGCGAGCTCGAAGCGCGCATCACCGGAAGAAAATCGACCGGCGGGCCGAAGCCGGGCTCCTATCGCCGCGAGGATCTCGCCGGCAAGACCTGGGTCACGCGCAAAGGCATTCACGTCGATCGGATGGCGAGCGCCTGGATCATCCGCCGCTTCATCGATCCGGACGCGCGCTTCAAATTCGTTTCTCCCAAAGGCTACAAGCCGCTCGCCGGCGAGGTCCGCTTCGACATGTTCGAGGCGGAGTTCACGCACGAAGGCGACCACTGCTCGTTCGAAGTCATCGTCGACCGCGTCGGCCTCGACAACGCCGGGCTCAAACCGATCGCCGAGATCGTCCACGACGTCGATCTCAAGGACGCGAAGTTCGGCCGCGCCGAGACGGTCGGCATCGAGCGGCTGATCGCCGGCATCGCGATGGCTCACAAGGACGATGAAATCCGTCTCGCGCGCGCGGCCGTCGTCTTCGACGATCTCTACGAATACTTCAAACGCAAAGGGAGTTGAGCGGCGAATGCGCGGCTTAGGCGCGTTCATGCGCGCGGGCGGATTGATTTTGCTCTTCACGGGCGCGGCGGCCGCGGCCCCCACGCCGGACTATGAGCTGAAGCTCCCCGACGACGCGCCGGCCCGGCGCTTCGATTTCGAGCAAAAAGATCTCGATGGATGGAAAACTGTCGACGGTCAATGGGGCATCGAGGAGACGGCCAGCGCGCCGAGCGGCAAGCGCGTGCTCGTCCAGCGCGCCACGAAGAACCAGTTCAACGTGATCGTCGCGCCCGGCGAGCCCTATAGCGACGTCGACGTCTCCGTTCGCTTCAAGCCGATCTCGGGGCGCGAGGATGCGTCGGGCGGCATCGTCTTCCGCTTCGCCGACGGAAAATATTACGTCGTGCGCGCCAACGCGCTCGAAGACAACTTCAGGTTCTATTACTACGATCAAAAGCGCTACCAGCTCGCTTCGGCGACGGTGAAACCGCCGGCGCTCGGCCAGTGGCATACGCTTCGCGTGGTCGCCGTCGGCGACCTCGTTCAGGCCTATCTGGACGGCAAGCTGTTGCTCGACCATCGCGACTCGCGCTTTCGCTCGGGCCAGGTCGGCCTCTGGACCAAGAGCGACAGCGTGACCGCCTTCGACGATCTGGAGATCAAAGCCTATCCATCCCGCTAGCAGGTGATAGTTGTATAAAGGAGGATCGGTCATGAAAACAAAAGGGTTCGTTGTTGCGGCATCGTTCGCTTTTTGCTTCTTGCCTCAAATCGCCGGTGCGGCGGAAGCTAAGCTCGATGCCGCCAAGATCGAGCAGCTCACGGGCATCAAAGGCGAGCTCAACGAAAAAGAAGGCGTCTACACGGTGCGAGCGCCGCGCGCCGATCTTCAAGTCACGGCCGCGGGCGTCAAGCTCACTCCCGCCATGGGGCTGACCTCTTACGCCGCCTTCAAGAAGGCCGGCGGCAAGACGATGGTCATGGGGGACACCACGCTGCTCGAAGATCAGGTGAATCCCGTCATGACGGTCGCTTTGGACAACGGCCTGCAGGTGACGGCGCTGCACAATCACTTTTTCTGGGACTCTCCGAAAGTGATGTTCATGCACATCGGCGGCATGGGCGATGAGGAAAAGCTCGCCGCGGCGGTCGGAAAGGTTTTCGCGAAGATCAAAGAAACGAGCGGCGGCAACGGCCAGGTGCCCAAAGCCGATCTCGATCCGGCGAAGACTTCGCTGGATCCGAAAAAGATCGAAGCGATCATCGGCGGCAACGGGCAGCTGGCGAACGGGGTCTACAAAGTGACGATGGGGCGCACGACGAAGATCGGCGGCGCGACGGTCGGAAACGCGATGGGAATCAACACCTGGGCGGCGTTTGTCGGCGGCGACCAGCAGGCGGTCGTCGACGGCGACTTCGTCATGCTCGAAAACGAGCTCCAGCCGGTGCTGAAGGCGCTCCGCGGCGCGGGAATCAACGTCGTCGCGATTCACAATCACATCGAGACGGAATCGCCGCGCATCGTCTTTCTTCACTACTGGGGGATCGGACCGACGGCCGAGCTCGCGAAGGGGTTGAAGACCGCGCTCGACACGCAGAAGAAATAAATCTGCGACTTTTGCGCGATGCCCATGAAGCTGCTCTCATATGTAGCGCCGATCGCGCTGGCGCTGATCGGATCGGCCGCGCGGGCTGAAGAGGCTCCTCTCTTGCGGATGGTGCAGACGATCGCCTTGCCGAACGTCGAGGGGCGGATCGATCACCTGGCGGTCGACATAAAGGGGCAGCGGCTGTTTGTCGCGGCACTCGGCAACAACACGGTCGAAGTGCTCGATCTCCGCGCCGGCGCGCGTGCGCATACGATCACCGGCCTGCGCGAGCCGCAGGGCGTCGGCTTTATCCCCGATTCCAACAAGATCTTCATCGCCAACGCCAAAGGCGGCGCGTGCGACGTCTTCGACGGCGCTTCGCTCAAGCGCTTAAAGAGCGTCAAATTTTCCGACGACGCCGACAACGTCCGCTACGACGCGACCGCCGGCCGGGTGTACGTCGGGTACGGCGACGGCGCGCTCGGCGTTCTCGACGGCGCGAGCGGCGACCGCCTCGGCGACGTCAAGCTCGACGGCCATCCGGAGTCGTTCCAGCTGGAGAAGTCGGGCGCGCGCATCTTCGTCAACATTCCGACGGCGCGGAAGATCGCGGTCGTCGATCGCGCCAAGGCCGCGGTCGTCGCTTCCTGGAAGGTCGACGGGCGCGATAACTTTCCGATGGCGCTCGACGAAGAGCAGCGGCGCCTTTTCGTCGCGACGCGCAAGCCCGCGAAGCTCGTCGTCTTCGACACCGGATCGGGCCGCGCGGTCGCCAGCCTCGAGGCGCCCGGCGACGCCGACGATGTTTTTTACGATCGCGCGCGCAAGCGGATTTACATCTCGGGGGGCGAAGGCGTTCTCGGCGTCTTTCAGCAGAAAGACTCCGATCGTTACGAGGCGGTGGCGCGGATTGCGACCGCGCCGGGCGCACGCACGGCCTTATTCGTCCCGGAGCTCGCCCGCCTCTATCTCGTCGTGCCGCATCGCGGCGGACAAAAGGCCGAAGTGCGCGTGTATGAAGCGGAGCCATGATCCCGATCGCGCGTATGCGCGCCGCATGGCCGGTATTTTTATTTTTGATTTTCTCACCGGCTCGCGCGTTCGCTTACCGGCCGTTTGTCTCGACGGATGCGGCGGTGGCCGCTCCGGGGGATGTCGAGATCGAATTCGGCTACTTTAATTTCGAGCGCGACAAAGGCCGGACGACCTTCATCGTTCCGAAGACGGTTCTCAACTACGGCGTTATCAATAATCTCGAAGTCGTCGGCGAATTCGCCGTCGAAGAACCCCTGCACCGCTCGGCGCGGCTCGTGGACGCTGCGCTGTCGCTCAAAGCCGTTCTAAAAGAAGGCGTTCTCCAGGACAGGGCCGGCCTCAGCTTCGCCGTCGAAGCCGGAGCGCTTATGCCGTCCAGCACCAAAGAGGAAAAAAGATTCGGCTTCGAAGGCACGGCCATCTTGAGCGGAAAGCTCGAGCCGTTGACGTATCATGTGAACCTCGGCGGCGGCGTCGATCGGGCGCGAAGCGATCCTTTCGTAGCGTGGGGAGCGATTGCGGAATTTCCCGTGACGCCAAAATTCAGGCTCGTGGGGGAAATCAGCGGCGAGAGCGTTCGAGGAAACGGCCCGGATGTTTCCGCTTTGATTGGCTTGAGCTGGAATCCCTCTCAATCCAATCTCGCGTTCGACGCCGGCCTTCGCAGGGGCATCACCCGCGCCTCCGCCGACTGGATGTTTACTACCGGTTTGACGTTCAGCTTTTCGCTGTTTCCTTCTCCAACCGAAATCGGCCGTCCGACCTTATCGCCCGACGCCGCCGGTCGCGGCCATCGCACACCCAAGGCCTCTTGAAGCCATAGATAAGACCCTGGATTGATTCCGGTCGCGATTTAGCGTAAAAAAATCTTCCGTTTACCTTCCCCCCGAAGGAGTGATGATGCAACAACTTGTGCTGCTCGCCAGCGATTCATCCCATCTGCCGCTGCTCACGATCTTCAAGGAATCGGGAGTGACGAAGAAATACGGCTTCGAGATCGATCTGGAAATCGTCGGCGGCCGCAAAGCGCCGACGATGGCGCACCGGTCCAAGCTCATTATGGCCGGCGAGATCGATTTCGTCTCGGGGCTCCACCATGAGACCTACCGCGAGCGCTCGAAGGGAAACCGCAAGCTCGTCTATCTCGCGCAGACGCAGAACCGCTGGGACGACCGGCTGGTCGGGCCGAAGGGGCTACGGAGCGTGGACGAGCTGCGCGGCAAGCGGATCGTCTGCCATTCCACGGCGCCGTGCGTGACGGGGAATCTGAAGGCGATCCTCAGGCAGATCGGCTTCAAAGAAGACGATATCCGCGTCGAGGCGATCGAGAGCATGAGCGGCAATCTCACCTCTTACGTCGACGAGGTGGTCGCGGGCAAGGCGGCCGCCGCGCTGGTCGACATGCCTTTCGATCTCTACGCCGAGAACAAGGGCCTCAAGATCGTCGAGCTGCCGGAGCGGCCGGTGATCCACAACACGACGATCCTCACGACGACGGACTACATCCGCGAGAACCGCGAGAATGTAATCCTCTTTTTAAAGGCGATTGTCGACGCGATCCATTTCTTCAAGACGAAGCCCGAAGAGGTGGCCGATATCCTGCAAAAGAACCTCTCGCGCCGCTACACGCTCGCCGACCGCGCCTATTACGTCCATCTCCAGCGCGAGTGGGCGAAGCTCCTGCTCGCCAAGCCCTATCCGCTGCCCGCCGCGATCCAGAACGTCTTCGACCTCGACGTCGGGCACGATCCCAAAATGCGCGGCATTTCGCCGATGGAGCCGTGGGACCTTCACTATCTCCGCGAGATCGACGACAGCGGCTTCATCGATCAGCTCTACGCATCGTAGGGCGGTTCGCGAGCCGCCCCTAGAATCATTTTATCGCCCCCGAATCCTTCAGCTCCCTTAAAAAGCGCGTGTCGATCAGCTCCTCGGGCTTGAGCTCGCGGACCTTGGGATTCTTGCTGCCGAGGTCGTCGAGCACGGTCTTCATGCCGGCGACCGTCGGCATCGGGTAGCTCAGGAGGAAATTCTTGGTGAGCACGCTGTGGTATTCCTCGATCTCGCCCCGGTCCTTGAGGCCGGTGTTTTTCTCGATGACGTCGTAGGCGGCCGGCCGATTGGTCTTGAACATCTGAATCGCCTCGACGTAAGCCTTGATGAAACTGCGGATGACCTCGGGACGCTTCTCGATGAACGACGAGGTGACGTAGAGGACCCCCTGCGGATAGTCGGCGTCGATCTGCGAGAGATCGGCGAGGACGCGAAGGCCCAACTTCTTCGCGCGCGGCGTCTGCGAGAGCGAGAGGATCGAGCCGTGCACTTTGCCGGAGGCCATCGCCGCGAGGCGGTCGGGCGAGTTGCCCACCTGGAGGATCGTCACATCCTTCACGGGGTCCAATCCCCAGGATTTGAGCGCCATGCGCGTGATGAAGTCCGAGCCCGAGCCGAAGCGCGAGATCGCGACGTTCTTGCCTTTGAGATCCTGCGGCTTGGTGATCGACGGCGGCGTGACGAAGGTGTAGACGAATTTATTGATCAGCGCGGAGATGATCTTGAGCGGAAAGCCGGCGAGGTTCGCGCTCACGACCTCGCTCGGCGAGCCGCGGCCGAACTGGATCTCGCCGGAGACCATTCCCTGGACGACCGTCGAGCCGCCGGGGATGTAGACGATCTCGACGTCGAGGCCGTGCTTTTTAAATATTCCGTACTTCTTGCCGAGGTGGTGCACCTCTTCACCCGAGCCGACGCCGCTGTAGCCCAGGATCACGCGCTCGGCCGCGCGCGTCGGCGCGGCGAGGAAAACCAGCGCCGTCAGCAGGCAGAAAAAACAAATTTTTCGCATGAGCTCTCCTAGCGCCGGTATTTCACCGGCGGCATGTTGAACGCGACGCCCTCTTTCTCGAGTTCTTCCTGAAACATGCGTCTGACCTTCGGGTCCTCGTCCTCCAGTTCGATCAGGTGGCCGCCGCCTTTCGTGCTCTCGAACAAGCGGTCGTAGTCCATCACCTGATATTTCTGCCCGAACGGCTTGAACGCGAGCATCTTGAGCGGCTCTTTCGCCGTATTGAAGTGCTGGTGGAACCACATGTGCGGCGGCGAGAACATGCTGAACGGCCCCCAATCGTAGCGCTCCATCGACGTTCCCTCGAGCCACATGAGCGAATAGCCCTTGCCTTCGAGCACGAGGATATCGGCGCCGAGGCCGTGGCGGTGCGCCTTCTTGTAGGCGCCGACCGGCGAACGGGTAATATGCGCCGAGATGATGTTGTCGCAGAATTCGAGCTCGACGTTGGTCGCGCCGGGACCTTTTCTCGTCCAGTCGTGGAAGTTGAGCTTCTCGATATCGGCGATGAAGCTCGTGTCCCAGACGCGCCGCTCGGCGACGGCGACGCCCTTGCCGCTGAAGTAATCCTCCTCGCCGTGGTAGCGGTCGAGGAACCGATAGGGATTGTCGAAGACGAAATCGTAATTGTGATAAAGATTGAACGCCATCGGCATGTTGGTGTAGCCGATATAGCGCACGGTCTCGCTTCCCTGGCCGTTGAAGTGCTGGTGCCAGGCGTTGAGCGGGATCGAGAACATCGAGCGCTCCTGCCATTCGAAGGTCTGCCTCTTGCCGCCCTCGAGCCAAACGCTGGTCGCGCCGCGCCCTTTGAGCACGTAGATCATCTCCTCGAACATCTGCCTCTGCGGCTTCAGGCTCTCGCCCGGCGGGATCTCGCAGACGTAGGCCGCGGAGTTGGGCGGCTCCTTCGGGTGGCCGAGAATGATATAGTGCGCGCGGCCGCCGCGGCGGCGCCACGGCGCGACTTCTAATTTTCGGATGTCCCCGACGACGAAGTTTTTCGTTACCGGAAGCTGCTCCCAATCGAGAAATTGGTCAAAGGAGGTTTTCCCCTCGTAGGGTTTGGGATCGAACGGTTTTTCCGCTGTCATCTTTCCTCCGGGATCAATCGAGAATGTCGTCGTGAAAAAGACGGCGCGCCCTGAAGCCGAGGACCCGCTCGGCCTTCGCGGTCGCGTAGCCTGAGCGGTTGCCTTCGAGGTTTGCGCGGATGTTCTTCGCCGCCGGCCACCAGCGCCGCACGAGATCGGCGGTGGGCTCGTCCATGATCGTCATCGCGGCGCAGATGTTGAACGCTTCATGGCCGGCGAAATCCGCCTCGAGCGCAAGGCGGCAGGCGGCTGCGGCGTCGCGCACGTCGACGTAGCTCCACAGCGCGCCCGCGCCGCGGATAACGGGATTTTTCCGTCGCTCCGCGAGCACGCGCGCGTTCTCCGGCGCGTAAATTCCCGAGAAGCGGAGGCTCGCGATCCTGAGGCCGGCTTTGCGGCTGAACGCATCGCACATCGTCTCGCCGATGAGCTTGGACAAGCCGTAGGGGTCGTGCGGACGGCGCGGATGATCCTCGTCGATCGGCAGATAATCCGGCGCCGATGGCGCCGATGGATAATAGAAGCCGTAAACGGCGAGGCTCGAGCCGCAGACGATTTTTTTGACGCCGACCGCCGCCGCCGTCGCGAGGACGTTGTAGGTCATCGCCGTGTTGTGGTTGAAGCGCTCGGCGTCGCCGGCGATGTCGGGCGTTCTCCAGGTCCCGCTCGCGGCGTCGTAGCCGTTCTCGGTATATAAAAACCGCCGGCGCGCGAGGTGGACGACCGCTTCGGCGCCGGCGAAAATCTCGCGCAGCCGCTCGGGCTGGGTCAAATCCGCTTCGAGGAACGGGCACAATGCTTCCGGCGGCTCTTGCGCGTCGACGGCGGCGACATTGATGCCGCGCTCCAGCAGCTCCTTGATCGCGTAGCGGCCGAGCCGCCCGGCGCCTCCGGTGACGATCGTTTTCATTCGAAGCTAGCGCCCGCGGAAGAAGCCGCTTTGCTCGATTTCTTTAAGCAAGCTGTTGTCGATGAAATCTTCGGCCTTGGCATCGCGCGCGTCGATGGTTTTCAAGATCCCCTCGACGCCCTCCGACCGAACGTATGGGATCGGATCGCCCGTGTGACGCACGCCGTAGACTTGATAGAGCTCGCCCAAAATCTCCGGATCGCTCACGCGGGTGTAGCGCGACAGGACCTTCATGCTGAACGCGCGGTCGCTGCGGAGCCGCTCAAGTCCGAAACTGAAGCCGCGGAGGAACTTGAGGACGGTCTCGCGTTGCGCGCGAATCGTCGAACGCCGTGTCGACAGCGGCGTGTTGGGAAATACGATTCCCATCTGCCCCACGTCGACGAGCTCGCGGAGGCCCGACTTCTTCGCGCGGAAGTTGCTCGGCGGCGAGAGCACCGAGGCGTCGAGCGCGCCGCTGCCGATTCCGGCCAGGCTTTCGGGCATCCCGCCGGTCTGCACGACGGTCACGTCGCGCCCGCGCATGAGTCCCCAGCGTTCCAGCGCGAAATCGAGCGCGAGATCGGTCGAGCCGCCGAGGCGCGTCACGCCGATCTTTTTTCCTTTCAAGTCGGCAGGAGTTTTGATCCCCGGGCGCGCCATGATCGAGAACACCATCGCGTTCCCGGTGTTGGCGATGAGCACGAGGTCGGCGCCGTGGAGCGCGGCGTTGACGACCGGCACCGACGGCCCGTAAGCGAATTGCACGTCGGCGCCGAGCATCGACTGGATCAAGAGCGAGCCGCCGCCGATATAGAGGAGCTCGGTCTCGAGTCCTTCGCGGCGGAAGTAACCGCCGTCCTGGGCGACCCAGAGCGGCCCCATCGCGCCGCTGATCGCGCTGTAGGCGATGTGGAGCGGCGCGGCGGAGCCGGGCGCTGCGAAAAGCATCCCAAGCCAAATGAACGACAACAGGCGCCGGATCGTCATCCGCGATCTTTCGCGCGGATGCCGGTGAACGAATCGATCTCGATGACTTCACCGTTGTGCTCACGGCCCTTGGGCATCCGTCCTTCCGCGACCGCGCGCACGCCTTCGAGGATCATCTTGCGCAGCATGATGACGCCTTTATCGGAGGTCGCGAGCTGCTCTTTGCGCGCGCCGACGAGCCCCTGCGTCGTCTGGCAGGCGATGTCTTCCAGCCGAACGCTGCCGCGAAACGGCGCGAACGGGCGGCGGTCGTAGGGCTTTTTCTCTTCGCGGGGCGTCAGCTCGCGCGACGGCGCGAGCTTCTGAAAAAATTCGCGGTCGGGACCCGTATAATAATTCACCGTGAAGAGCGTGAAGCGCTCATCGTCGTTCGGCGTCAAGAACATGAAATGGCGGTTGTGCGAGCCGTCCTTCAGCGCCTCGCGGGGTTTTTTGAAGTGCGTGAATTCCGTGTCGCCGATCTGAAGGATGCTCGGCAGCGCGAAGCTCTTCTCGTCGACGTATTCGGTCTCGGCCGTCGGACCCGGCTTGCGCGACATGACCTTCATGCCGTAGCTCGTCTCGACCGCGTCGAAGGCCGGAATGTTTTTAAAATCGAAGAACCAGCTGCGCCACGTGCCGTCGCTCGGGTCGCTCCGATGGAGGATCGAGAAGTGCACCGGGTCGGCGCCGTTCTCGATGAAGTTGAACCAGTTGTAGTCGTAACGGCGCGTCGCTTCGAGCGAACGCTGCCCTCGATCGTCGACGAGCGCAGAATATTTCGGCAGCGGCGGCGGCTCGTCGCGCTCCGGGCCGAGATAGGCGAAGAAGAGCCCGCCCTGTTCGCGCACGGGATAGGCGAGGTGCTTGACCTTGCGCGCAAAACCGCCGTCCTTTTCCGCGGGCTGCTCGAGACATTGACCGCTCACGTCGAAGAGCCAGCCGTGATACGGGCAGCGGATGCCGCCGGCCTCGATGTCGCCGTATTCGAGCGAGGTGCCGCGGTGCGGACAATGCAGGCCGACGAGGCCCGCCCGCCCGCGGCCGTCGCGGAAAAGCGCCAGCTCTTCGCCGAGCACTCTGATCGCGAGCGGGATGTCGCGCAAATCCGCGGTGCTCGCGACGGCGAGCCAATAGCGGCGAAACCATTCGCCGGCGGGCGTCCCCGGCCCGACGCGCGCGAGATCGGCGAGCGTGATTTTTTCTTTCCGCCTGGCCATCGCCTAGGAGAATAGGCGGGCGACCACATCATGTCAATTTGAAACTATTTAGCGTCGGATCGAGTCTGACTTGACGAGCGGATCAGCGCAGGTATTTTTCCCAAACGTGCTCGGCCTCGAAGCCGAGGACTTCGCGCGCGCGCGCCGAGTCGACGCCGCTCCAGTTGCCGCGGAGCTCGGGGCGCGCTTTTCCGACACCGGGAAAAAAACGCCGCAAGAGCTCGTCGGTCGGCTCGGCGACCGTGCTCGTCGGCGCCGCGACGATGAGCCGCTCGTGGCCGCGCGCCGGCGCTTCGAGCGCCAAGCGGCAGGCGGCCGCCGCATCGCGCGCGTCGATATAGCTCCAGAACCGCCCGAGCTTGACGGCGGGATCTTGGAAGCGCTCGGCGAAGCCGCGGAAGTCCGGCTCGAAATTGACGCCCGGAAAACGCAGGCTGAAGATCGTCATGTCGTGGATGCGGACGAAGCTGTCCGCCGCGGCCTCGGCGACGACTTTAGAGAGGCCGTATGGATCCTGCGGCCGGCATGGATGCTTTTCATCCAGCGGCAGATAATCCGGCGCGAAGGACTTGCGCGCGTAAAGAAAGCCGAACGCCGCAGTGCTGGAGGCGAGCACGACGCGCGAGACGCCGTTTGTCGCGGCCGCGTGAAGGACATTGTAGCTCGCGGCGACGTTGTTGGTGAAAGTCTCGGGGTCCGAAACGATGCCCGGCGCCTGATAGGCCGCGAGATGGATCACGCCGTCGGCGCCGGCGACCGCGCGCGAAATGTCCTCGGCGCGCGTCAAATCGACCGTCTGCGATGGGCAGATCGCTTGCCGCGGCGCTGCCCGGTCGATGCTCGAGACCTCGTAGCCGTGCGCGAGCAGGTGGCGGACGACTTCGCGGCCCAGCATGCCGCTGCCGCCGGTGACGACGATTTTTGCCATCACTTCACTTTATTTCACGAGACGGCTCATCTCGCGCTTTCGGTCGCGGAGGAATTGAAGAAACGTCTTCGCCGCGTGCGACAGCGTGCGCGCGCCCCGCTGAGCGATGCGATGGCAGATCTCGAGCTTGAAATCCGGGGTCTTGAGAATCGCGATCTGCCCGAGCGCCACCTCGTTGTCGATCCAGCGGCGCGCGATGGCGCTGATGCCGAGGCCTTCCGCGACCGCGACCTTGATCGCCTCGTGGCTCGAGACCTCCATGGCGAGTTTGATATCAAGGTGGCGGTCGTTGAAAAACCGGCGCACGAGTTCGGTGCCGGCGGACTCCGGCTCGCGCAGGACAAACGGCTCGGCGGCGAGCTCTTCGAGGCTCACCCGGCGCTTGCGCGCGAGCGGATGGCGCGACGGCGCCGCAACGATCATGTCGGAGACGGCGTAGGGTTCCGAGACGAGCCCGCGCAGCCGGGGCTCGTGGCTGAACATGCCGAGCTCGATCGCGTCTTCCTCGAGCAGCTGCTCGATGCTGGTTGAGACGCCGTAGTTCATATAGATGTCGAGCTTCGGATAGATGGACTTAAAGTTGCTGAGCGCCTTGGGCAAGAGATAAGTTCCGGGGAGACCGGCACCGCCGACCGCGAGCCGGCCGCAGCCGAGCTCGACGACCTCGCGGATGTCCTGCCGCGCCGTGTCGAGGCTCGCGAGAATCCGCTGCGCGTGCTCTTTCAGCCGCGCTCCGGCCTCGGTCAACTCGACGCGCCGGCCGCGGCGCTCGAACAGCCGCGTGCCGCACCAGTCTTCGAGACTCTTGACGTGCAGCGAGATCGACGGCTGGCTCAAGTGGAGCAGCTCAGCGGCGCGCGAGAAGTTTTTCAGCCGCGCGCATTCGACAAAAACGTGCAGGCGGTAGGTGTCCATTGACGAAGTATAAGATATCCCGAGTTGGTATTAAAGTTATTAATACCCCGATCTAAAAAGTCTATTGGACACGACGGGCTCTTCGGGGTAAGAAAATTTTATACGACGCCGGATCGCGCTTCCCATGGAGGCGCAGGAACACGATGTTAGTCATAGATTTGGATTCCCATTCTCGCCCCCGTCGAGAAGACTACGTCATCCCACCCGAATATGAGCATTTAAGGCCGAGCTCCTACACGGATGAAAGCGGCAACGTGCGCCGCATTTTCAACGACAAGGTCATCAGCGTGCGCACGGCCGGCGAGCGCGCGATTTCCGACCGCCACGGGAAATCCGCCTGGCACGCGGCCGAGTACGACGCCGACGTGCGCTGCGAGCAGGTGAAGGAGGCCGGCATCGACTACCAGTTCGTCTCCGCGGGCACCGTCGGTATGTTCAGCTACATCGACGCGGAGCCCGGCGCCGCGTTCACGCGGGCGTCGAACAACTTCATTTACGAAAAATTTATGAAGAGCTACCCCAAGCTTTTCACCGGCGCGCCGCAGCTTCCCCTGCAGGACACTCGCGAGGCGATGAAGGAGCTGGAGCGCTGCGTCAAGGAGCTCGGCATGCTCACTTTCCTCATGCCGACCAACTGGAACGGCATCGATCTCGCCGATCCGCATTGGTGGCGCCTCTACGATTACGCGCGCGAGCTCGGGGTTCGCGGCGTCATCGTCCACATCGGCAGCTTCGCCGGTCCATGGATCGGGAAAGACCGCCTCGCGGTCCTCGGCTCGGACGGCACGCCGGGGCGGCGCATCGTCTCGCAGACGTTTGAGTACTCCGCCAACATCGTCAATCTTATTTTCGGCGGGCTGCTCGACGCCTTCCCGGAGCTCAACTTCGCGTTCCTCGAGGCCGGCGCCGAATTCGCCGTCAACCTCAAGCACCGGATCGATGAAAACGTCGAGCAGATCGCGTACCTCGAGGACCTGCTGAAAGCGCCCGTCGATAAATACTTCGACCGCTTTTATTTCGTCGTCGACGACCTGTTGCTCGAGGAGAACGGCAAGCGGCTTGCCCGCGTCATGGAGGAATTGGGCGCAGACCGGCTTTTCTTCGGCTCGGATTATCCGCATGACGACGGCCATCTCGATGTCGCCGCGCGCATCAAGGACCTCGACAGCATCCCGGCAGCGACCAAACAAAAGCTCCTCGCCGGCAACGTCGTCGAATACATGGGCGGCAAACTCGCGCTTTGATTCCCCTCGCGTCGCTCGGTTGCGGAAGGCGGCCGGCGCCATTCTGAGCGCCGCGTTGATCATCGAATACGATTCAGGTAAAAGTGGACGGGCCTATAAAAAAGAAAATGACTTGAAAAGGCACCCGCGGTTTTCCGCGCCGGCGCTCGTTCGCTTCGTCGCATCGCCGAGCAATCGTCCGAAACTCGAAGCAGCATGGGCTATTATAGAAATCTTCAGGAGTACATCGCCGCGCTCGAGCGTGCGGGACTCCTCTACCGCGTGGCGCGGCCGATCAACAAGGATAGCGAGATGCATCCGCTGGTCCGCTGGCAGTTCCGCGGCCTCGGCGAGGATGAGCGGCGCGCCTTTCTTTTCGAGAACATCCATGACGCCAAAGGCAAAAAGTACGATATCCCCGTCTTGATCGGCGGCCTCGCGGCATCGCAGAAGATCTACGCGCTGGGTCTCAACTGCAAAGAGGAAGAGGTCGAGGGGATCTGGTCGCGCGCGCTGGATAAGCCGCTGCCGCCGGTGCTCGTCGGGCGCGGCGCGGTCCAGGAGGTCGTCTATCAGGGCGAAGAGCTCAAGCGCAGCGGCGGGCTTTACCAGCTGCCGATTCCGATCTCGACGCCCGGCTTCGACAATGCGCCTTACTTCACCGCCGGCTGCTGGATCAGCAAAGACCCCGAGACCGGCGCCCGGAACATGGGGGTCTATCGCGCGCAGGTGAAGGGCGCGCTCAAGACCAGCATCTCGTGGGGCAGCCTCAAGCACAGCGCGATACATTGGGAGAAATGCAACAAGAAAGGCGTGCCGCTCGAGGCCGCGATCGTCGTCGGCGGGCCGCCGTCGATCACGTACGCGGCGGTGCAGCCGGTGCCGTTCGGCGTCGACGAGCTGGCGCTCGCGGGGGCGCTCGGCGGCGCGCCGCTCGAAGTCGTCAAATGTAAAACCATCGACCTCGATGTGCCCGCTGAGGCCGACATCGTCATCGAAGGAAGGATTCCGTCGGATTACCTCGAGCCCGATGCGCCCTTCGGCGAGGCGCACGGCTACGTCGATCCCGGCGATCTGACCGCCGTCTTCGAGGTCACCGCGATCACGCATCGGAAGAATCCCGTCTACGTCTCGATGCTGAGCCAGCTGACGCCGAGCGAATCGAGCAAGATCAAGCAGTCGGCCTATGAGACCCTGGCGCTGAAGCATTTGCAAAAGACCGTGGGGCCGGCGGTGCGCCGCGTCGCGCTCTACGAAGACCTGCTCAACCGCCAGGTCGCCGTCGTGCAGATGGAAAAGGCGAAGCCGGAGGAGAAGTGGCGCGCGCTCGAGGCGCTGCTGCCGTCGCGCATCATCCACAAGATCATCGTCGCCGTCGATCCCGACATCGACCCGCACGATCCGCAGTCGCTTCTTTGGGCGATCGCCAACCGCTCGCAGCCGCATCGCGACATGCGCATCGTCCCGAACCGGCCGCTCCCCTGGAATCCGATCCGCTACGTCGCCGACGGCGAGCATTACGATGTGACCGATTCGACGCTGCTCGTCGACGCCACACTCAAGGCCGACTTCCCTCCGGTCGCGCTGCCCGCGCGCGAATATATGGAAGCGGCGCGGAAGATATGGGATGAGCTCGGCCTGCCGAAGCTCACGCCGCGCCCGCCGTGGCACGGCTACTCGCTCGGGCTCTGGTCCGACGAGCTCAAGGCGCAGGCGGAGAACGCGACCGCCGGCGAGCACGAGCGCAACGCGGAGTACAGCCGCGCCAAAGGCGTCAAAGTTCCCCGGGGGGCGAAGTTCGTCGAGCTCAAGGAAAAATTTCTCGCCGACGAGCTGGAAGAGTTCAGGAAGCGGTCGGCGAAAAAAAATCCCGGCAAGCGCGAGCGCTGATATTGATCGGATGAAGCTGCTCGAATACTGCGCGCTCGCGCTCATTGCTTTGGCCTCCGCCGTCGCCGCCGACGCCCAGAGCCTCAAGCTCAGTTATTCTTCCGATAGCCCCGGGGCCCTGCCGGTGTGGATCGCCAAGGAGAGCGGCCTTTACGCCAAGAACGGCCTCGACGTGCAGCTCGTCCGCGTCACCGGCAACGTCGCGGTGATGGCGGTGGTCGCCGACGAGGTGAACATCGCCTTCATGGGCGGCACCGCCGCCATTACGAGCAATCTCGCCGGGTCTGATGCCGTCATGGTCGCCGCGGGCGAGATCGCCACCGATTATTCGCTCATCACGACCGCGAAGATCAAATCTCCCGAGCAGCTCAAAGGCAGCATCATCGGCATCGCAAGCGTCGTCGGCTCGGCGACGACGGCGACGCTTTACGGGCTTCAGAAGCTGGGGCTCAGCCGCAGCGATGTCACGCTGCTCGTGGTCGGCGGCACGCCCGAACGGCTCGCCGCGCTGCGCACCGGACGCATTCAGGCGACGCTGTTGAGCCCTCCCACGAGCTTTGCCGCCGAGCGCGAGGGCTACACCATCTTGACCGATGTGATGATGCCGCTTCCATACAACAGCGTCGTGTCGACGCGGAAGTTCGCGAAGCAAAATCCCGATGTGGTTCGGCGTTTCATCAAGGCCCATCTCGAAGCGGTGCATATGCTGAAGACCGACCGCGAGGCGGGGATCAGGACGCTGGCCAAATACCTGCGGCAGACCAAAGAGCGGCAGCTTCTCGAAAAGAGCTACGACATGTCGACGGCGGAAAGCATCCTGCCGCGGAAGCAATACCCGACGCTCGCCGGCATCAAGGTCGTGCTCGACGGCCTGGTGAAGACCTATCCGCGAGCGGCGACCGCGCGGCCGGAGGAGTTCACCGAGACGTCCTTCATCAAGGAATTTGACGAGAGCGGCTTCATCGAAGCGCTCTATAAAAACAAGAATTGAGAGTCGAGGCATGCCGGTAACTGTCGGCCAGAGTGTGCCGCGCATCGACGGCCGGGAGAAGGTCACCGGGCGCGCGCTCTATGCGAGCGATTTGACGTTTCCGAATCTGGCGCACGGCAAGATTCTCCGCAGCCCCTACGCGCACGCGAAGATCGTCCGCATCGACGCCCGCCGCGCCGAGGCGATGCCCGGCGTCGTCGCCGTGCTCACGCGCGAGAATCTCATGGTCCGCGCGCCCTACTTCGGTACCTACATCAAAGACCAACCGATCGTGGCGCTCGACAAGGTGCGCTACGCCGGCGACATCGTCGCCGCGGTCGCCGCCACCGACGAGAGGACCGCCGAGCAGGCGCTCGGCGAGATCGAGGTCGACTATGAAGAGCTGCCGGCGCTGTTCGATCTGGACGCGGCGCTCGCCGCCGGCGCGCCGATGATTCACGACGAGAACCCCGCGCGCAAGGACCCGAGATACGGCTACGGCGCGAGCGTCGTTCGGCACGACGCGACCAACATCTTCTATCATTTCCGTTACGAGCGCGGCGATATCGAACGCGGCTTGAAGGAATGCGACCGCGTTTTCACCGAGACCTACTATCTGGCCGGCGCGCAGCATTATCCGCTGGAATCGCACGCCTGCGTCGCCGACGACCGCGGCGATGAGATCACCGTCTGGAGCGGGACACAGACGCCGTTCCCGCTGCGCCAGGAGATCGCGCGCATGTTCGGCCTGCCGCAGAGCCGCGTCCGCGTTATCGTTCCGTACCTCGGCGGGGGTTACGGCGCCAAGAGCGGCGTCAAGACCGAGGCGCTCGCGGTCGCGCTCTCGCGCCTGGCGCAGCGGCCCGTGCGCGTCCATCTCTCCGCGGAGGAGACTTTCAAGACGCTCGCCGACCCCGCCGCCAAAGTGACGATCACGACCGGAGTTAAAAACGACGGCGGCTTCGTTGCGCGGCGCTGCGAGGTGTATTTCAACGGCGGCGCCTACGCCAATTCCGGTCCGACGGTGACCGAGCGCGCCGGCTACCGCGCTCATGGCCCCTACAAAATTCCCCACGTCAGGACCGACGCCTACTGCGTCTATACGAATATAATCCCCGGCGGCGCGTTCCGCGGCTTCGGCGGGCCGCAGGTCTCGTTCGCCTATGAATCGCAGGCCGACACGATCGCGCGCGCGCTCAAGATCGATCCCGTCGAGCTCAGGCTGAAAAATTTGTTGGACAAAGGCGAGCCTTACACCGCCGGAAACATTCCGATCGATTGCGATTTGAAGAGCGAGTTGAAGAGCGTCGCGCGGACGATCGGATGGCGGGAAAAATCCGTAACCGAGACCATGCCGGGAATCCGGCGCGGCAAGGGGATCGCCTGCGCCGTCAAGGACGGCGGCGGCGTCAATAAAGAAGCGAACGCGATCGTGCAGATTCTGATCGACGGCAGCGCGCTGTTATTCCTGGGATCCGTCGAGATGGGCCAGGGCGTGCGCACCGCGCTGATGCAGGTCGTCGCCGAGGAGCTGTCGCTCGCGCCGGAAAAAATTCAGGTCGCGCCGCTCGATTCCGCCTACACGCCCTTCGACCGCGGCACGCACGCGAGCAGCGCGATCACGGTCATGGGCCAGGCCGTCCAGGCAGCGGCGCGGGACGCGCGCGAGAAACTCCTCGCGCTCGCGGCCGACCTCTTCGAAGCGCCGGCCGCGGAGCTCCGGATGAAGGACGGGCTCGTCACCTTCGGCGGCAAACAGGCGGCGTTCGGCGAAATCATGCGGCGCCATTTCGGCGATCTCGAGGGCGAGATCACCGGCCGCGGCCGCTTCAAAGTCGAGCGCCGCGACGATGCGCCGCTCGGCTACCCCGCGACCTTCTGGGAGAACGGTCTCGCCGCAGCGGAAGTGGAGGTCGACGAAAAGACCGGAACGGTGAAGCTCTTGAATTATGTCTCGCTCACCGACGCCGGCAAGATGATCAACCCCCCTCACTGCCGCGGCCAGGAGGAAGGGTCGGTGCTCTTCGGCATCGGCCATGCGCTCCACGAAGAGCTCGTCTATCGTGACGGCGGGCTCGCGAATCCGAATCTGCTGGATTATCATCTGCCGCGGTTCCGGGATGTGCCGGCGAAGTTCCACTCGATCATCGTCGAGGAAAGCGGCGGCACGGGACCCTTCGGCGCCAAGGGCATCGGCGAGGGGGGCACGCTCGCGGCGGCGGCCGCGATCTGTAACGCGGTATACGACGCGACCGGCGTGCGCGTTTATCAAGTGCCGCTCACCAGCGAGCGCGTCTGGACTGCGCTGGAAAACTCCGCCGGGAAACGAGGAGTCTAAGGCTATGGCTGGAATGACGCTCGACCTCGCCGAGGAATGCGTGGGCCGCATCAAAGAAAAGGCGCGCGCGATGAAGCTCGAGATGTCCATCGCCGTCGTCGACGAGACCGGCAAGCTCGTCGCCTACGCGCGCATGGCCGAGGCGAGCGGCGGCTTCGGCGAGAAGATCGCCATCGCAAAGGCGAAGACCGCGGTCGCGTACGGGCGCGATACCAAGCAGACGATGGAGCGTTACGCGAACTATCCCGGCAACTATTTCGTCGTCGGCATGTCGGGACTTTACCCCGACGAATTCTGGGCCGGTCCCGGCGGTGTGCCGATCCTGATCGATGGTGCGCTCGTCGGCGGCGCAGGCGTCTCGGGCTCGACGCCGGAGAACGACCACACGTGCGTTACCGAAGCGCTCGCGGGCGTTGCGGCGAAATAAAATCCCGCGTTTACGGGACTTCAGCATGAAGGCGGAGCTGGCGCAAAAGATCGTCGGCGGCTTGAAGGCCGCGGGAATCGATTTCATCACGTTCGTTCCCGAGACGCGCCTCAGCGAGATTCTTCCGATCATCCAGAGGGACGATTCTTTCACGCTCGTGCCGGTGGCGAGCGAGGCGGAGGCGGTGTCGATCGCCGGGGGCGCGGCCCTCGGCGGCAAACGATGCGCCGTCTACATGGAGGGAACGGGCATCTGGGTCTCGGCCTACAACATCGTTACGGTCGGCGTGCGCTACGGCGTGCCGATGCTTCTGCTGGTCGGCTATGTCGGCAGCATGGCGGACCAGCGGAATACATTCCTCTACGCCGAATACGGCATCAAGATGACCGCGCAGCTCGAATCGCTGGGCGTCGAATACCAGGTCCTCTGCGACGGCGACGGCCTGGAGACGAAAATCGCCGACGCCGTGCGCATGATGAACGCGCTCAAAAGGCCGGTGGCGCTGCTGTTCACGGGAGAGTTCACCGCATGATCCGCTATGACTGCTTCGAGTGGCTCGCGCCGCAGATGAACGACGAGCTGGTGGTCACTTCGCTCAGCGGCCAGCGCGTCGAGTGGGGGCATGTCTCGAAGCGCGAGGCGGATTTGACGCTGGGATCGATGGGCAACGCGCTCGCCGTCGGCATCGGCCTCGCGCTGGCGCTGCCGCATCGCAAGGTCTTCGTCTTCGAATCCGACGGCAGCGTGCTGCTCTCGCTCTTCAATCTGCCGACGCTCGCGAATTTAAATCCGCCGAACCTCGCCGTGTTCGTCTTCGACAACGAGAAATACAGCGGCACGCGCATCAGCTACCCGACGGCGACGGCGGGGAAGACCGACCTCGCCGCCGTGGCGAAAGGCGCCGGGATCGACCATTCCGTGACGATCCGTCGATTCGAAGAGTTCCAGCGCGAAGCGACCGCGGCGCTGAAGGAAAACGGGCTTCGCTTTATCGTCTGCAAGATCGAGGAGAGCCTCGCTCATCGCAAGATCGTCCGCTCGAACATCGATTTGCTCGAGACCAAATACCGATTCGTGCGCTACCTCGAGCGAACCGAAGGGCGGCCCATTTTTTCGGGCCGCGGCTAATTGGACTCTCAAGCCGCTTTGCCATCTATTAATAAAATTAATGGATAGATAAACAATCTGTATTGGACAGCTATGCGTTTGCCCACTAATTTAAATAATGGTTCTCGTTGGCCTATGAAAATGAGTCGGAAACGGGGAAGGAGCAGGGTGGAGGAAGTGCAAGAGGAAAAACAGCAACAGGAATCGGCGCCAATTGTCTGGACCCATTGCCCGAAGTGCGGCGACACATGGACCGTTCAAACCGTATTGGTCCCGGGAAAGTGCCGCATCTGCGGCGGCAAGCCGAAAATTCAGGAAGTGGTCTTTTAATTCGTCTTCGCGCCGCATGAATCTACCGGAACGCTTATTCGGCGTTCCGTCACCACGCGACTTCGCTGATCGATGAACCTTTCGCGCTGCGGCAAATGGAGCCCCATTCCGACCGCGGTTTCCCAGCGCTGTCGACGTCCTTAAAGCATGTCGCGGGGCGGCCGGCTAGCGGCCCGAAAGTGACGCGCCGCTTCGCGCAGCGCGCGCCCATCTCGTCCGGCATCCACCCGCCGCGGCCGTGACTTCCATCCTGGCAAGTATATCTTGCACGAACAGTAAGAAAGTCCTAAATAAGATCGTCATGAAAATTATCGGCACGGCCGCGCCCAGGGTCGACGGCGTCGAGAAGGTCACAGGCCGCGCGAAATACACCGGCGACATGATCGTCCCCGGCATGCTCGAGGGAAAATTTCTCCGCAGCCCCTATGCGCACGCGCGCATCGTGAATATCGAAACGTCCGCGGCGCAGGCCATGCCCGGCGTCGTCGCCGTTTTGATCGGCAAGGATCTCACGGGCTTCGATCCCTATATCGGCCGGGGAAAGAGAAAAGACCGGCCGCTTATGGCCATCGACCGCGTCGTTTACGCGGGCGAGCCCGTCGCCGCCGTCGCCGCGGTCGACAATCGCACGGCGCAGGCGGCGCTCGACGCGATCATCGTCGAGTACGAAGAGCGGCCCGCAGTCATCTCGATTGCGGAGGCGCTCGCCGACGGCGCCCCGCAACTCCATTCGTTCGCGCAAAAAAATATTTGCTTTCAGGATGAACTCATCAAGGGCGACGTGCAGGCGGGCTTCGCCGCGGCCGACGACATCGTGGAAGACACCTTCGAGTTCCCCATGGTCTATCATTACTCGATGGAGCCGCACACGAGCATCGCCAAAGAAGACGACCAGGGTATCACGGTCTGGTCGTCGAACAGCCATCCCTTCGGCGTGCGCAAGGAGATCGCCGAGATTTTCGATCTGCCGCTCTCGCGCGTCCGCGTGCTCATTCCATTTGTCGGCGGCGCCTACGGCAGCAAATCGGGCAGCAAGATCGAGCCGCTCGTCGTCGCCCTCGCGCGCCGGGCGGGCCGGCCGGTGCGCGTCCGCACGGGCGTCGCGGAGGCGATGATGACTGTCCGGCGCCATTCGGCGATCTGCAAGGTGAAGACCGGATTTAAAAAAGACGGCACGCTGACGGCAAAGGAAGCGGAGGTTTTCCTCAATACCGGCGCCTTCGCGGAGACCGGTCCAATCGTCACCGGACGCACGCTGACGCGAATCCTCGGGCCTTACCGCATTCCGAACATCAAGGTCACTTCCTACTGCATCTATACCAACACGGTCTCCGCCGCGTCGTTTCGCTCGATCGGCGGGCCGCAGACCGCCTGGGCGACCGAATCGCAGATGGACATCATCGCCGCGAAGCTCGGCATGGACCCGCTCGCGCTCAGACGGAAAAATTTGCTGCGCAAGGGCGAGGAGCTCAAGCCGAAGGGCAACCCGCTCGACGCCGATCTGTTCAAGGGACTCGATGAAGTCGCGAAGGCGATGGAATGGGACGGACCGACGACGCACGACGGCGGCGGCCGCGGTGTCGCCTTCGGCGTCACCGACCCCGGCGCGCCGCT
The DNA here is from genome assembly GCA_035495775.1 of Verrucomicrobiia bacterium. Classification (GTDB taxonomy): domain Bacteria; phylum Desulfobacterota; class Binatia; order UBA9968; family UBA9968; genus JAJPJQ01. The sequence continues at coordinate 31,267 of DATJFG010000037.1, forward strand.
CGCGTCGACGTCCACCGTTCATGTCCTCGCCGACGGCAGCGTCGTGCTGCTCACGGGAACGGTGGAACTGGGGCAGGGGTCGAAGACGGTGATGAGCCAGATTGTCGCCGAGGAACTATCCGTGCCGCTCCAACGCGTCACCGTGCGCGCGATCGACACCGATTTCACGCCGTTCGACCGCTCGACGGGCTCGAGCCGCTCGACGACGGTGATGGGCAAGGCGGTGCTGCTCGCCGCGCGCGACGCGCGCCGGCAGCTCGTCGAGCTCGCGGCCGAGCATTTCGAGGCGCCGCCGGACGCGATTACTTTAAACAACGGCGGCGCATCGGCCGGCGGCAAGGAAATCACCTACGGCGAGATGATCCACCGCCATTTCGCGATGCAGGGCGGCGAGCTGATCGGCACGGGCTACGCGCACAGCGGCATGGCGCCGACGCCGTCCAATCCGCTTTTCTGGGAGATCGGCATCGGCGCGGTCGAAGCGCGCGTCGACCGGGAAACCGGCGAGATCTCGGTGGAGAAATACATCAGCGCCGCCGATGTCGGAAAAGCGCTCAACCCGCCGCAGTGCGAAGGGCAGGACGAGGGCGCCGTGATGATGGGCATCGGACACACCTTTTACGAATCGGTCGTTTACGAAGGCGGTCAGATCGTCAACGACAGCATGCTCGAATATCAGGTGCCGAACTTCAAAGACTTGCCGGCGCGCTTCGAGGCGATTTTGATCGAAGACGGCAATGGCCCGGGGCCCTACGGCGCGAAAGGCATGGGCGAAGGCGGCATCATCCCGGTCGCGCCGGCGGTCGCTAACGCCGTCGCCTGGAGCACGGGCGCGCGCATCAAAGAACTGCCCCTGACGCCCGAGCGCGTGTGGAGCGCGCTGCGCAAAATTCACCAGGGATAGCGATGGAGACCGTGATGAACTCTTGGCGCCGACCGCTGCCGCTTCTTTTCCTCGGCTTCTTATCGTTCGTATGGCCGCGCGTTGTTTCGTCCGCCGAGGTCGAGGATATTTTGACCCAGCTCAACCGCCGGCCCGCGGAGGAGCGCCAGACCGTGCTGGTCGAGAACGCGAAGAAAGAGGGCGGCCTCACGCTTTATACGGCGACCAACGCGCGCGACACGCAGGACATCATCGCGGGCTTCGCCAAGCGCTATCCCGGCATTAAAGTCGATTTCCTGAGCCTCGGCGGACCGGGAGTCCTCAACAAAATCACCACCGAATATCGCGCCGGCGTCAACAACGCCGACGTCGTCGTGCTCACCGGCAACAACGCGCTCGAGCTCATCGATCGGAAGATCGTCGCGCGCTACAAAAGCCCCATGATCCCATTCGTGCGCAAGGGCTTCGTCGACGACGAAGGCCTGTGGCCCGGCGTCTACGCCATCGGCTACACCTTTATCTACAACAACAAGCGCGTCGCGCCGCAGGACGCGCCGAAGCAGTACGAAGACCTGTTGAAGCCGCGCTGGAGGAAAAGCCTTCTCATGGACGCCGAGGCGCACGACCTCCTGGCCGGGCTGATCGACCTGTGGGGCGAGAAGAAGGCGGGCGCTTTTCTCCAGGAGCTGGTCGCGAAGCAGGAAGTCACCTTCGCGCGGCAATCCCATACCTTCATGACGCAGCTCGTCGCCGCGGGCGAGCACGATCTCATCGTCGACGGCTACGCGCATAACGCGGTGAAGCTCAAATCCGAAGGCGCGCCGATCAATTTCGTTTTTCCCAATCCGACGATCGTCAGAACGCCGTCGGTCATCGCCATCGCGGCCCGTGCGCCGCATCCGTACGCGGCGGCGCTGTTCGAGGATTATCACTTATCGAAAGAGGCGAGCGAAATCATGGTGAGCAAGCAGGGGCGCTGGACGCCGCGCAAGGACGTCGCGTGGTCGGTCGAGCCGGAGACGAGCCTCCACGTCGTCTCGACGTTCACCTGGGGGCGCAAAAACCGCGAGCTCGTCGCATTCTTCAACAAACTCGCCGGGCGCTGAGCGCATCGATGAAGGAGGTCTCCGCCGGATGAAGGTCGAAAAGGCACAATTGATCGTGAAGGGGATGAAAGACGCCGGCGTCGATTTCGCCGTCGGCGTGCCCGACGCGCAGTTCATCGAAGTCTACAAGCTCTTGGAGCGCGACGCCGCCATCCGCTACGTCGGCGCCGCCAACGAGGCGGAGGCGGCCGGCATCTGCATGGGCGCGTGGTGCGGAGGGAAGAAGCCCGCGCTCGTGATCGCGACCTCGGGCCTCTTAGTCGCGACCTACCACATCGCGCGCATCAACCTGCTGCACGAGATTCCGCTGCTCATTTTAATTCCCTATCGCGGCGATCTCGGCGACCCGCGCTGGCTCGGCATGTATCAAAAGACGACCGAGCCGGCGCTCAAGGCGATGGACGTGCCGTACCGCGTCGTGCGCCGCCCCGAAGACATCGCGCGCACGATCAAGGAATGCCACGAGAGCGCGCGGGCGTGGCTGAGATCGGCGGCGGTTTTATTCACCGAGGAGGCGTTATGGTAAGCCGCTATCAGCTGCTGAAAAAACTATCCGGCCTCGTCGCCGGCGACACGCTGGTGGTCTCCTGCATCGGCAACACCAGCGGCTTTTGGGGGCAGTTGAACGACCGCGAGGCGAACCTCTATCACGTGACGCTCGGCATGTGCACGCCGGTCGCGCTGGGGCTCGCGCTCGCGCTGCCCAGGCGCAAAGTCGTCGCGCTCGACGCCGACGGCAATCTGCTGCTGAATCTCGGCGCGCTCGGCACCGTCGCCAATGAAGCACCGGAGAACCTGACGATCATCGTCTTCGACAACGGCAATTACCTCGGCAGCCACAAGAAGGAGCCGGGGATGCCGACGGCGACGGGCGGCAAGATGAATCTTGAAAAAGTCGCGCAGGGGAGCGGCATCGAGCACGCCTGCACGATCGACAACGCGGAGGGCTTCGAGCAGAGGGTCAAGAGCGCGCTTGCGGGCGAGGGACCGCAGGTGATCGTCGCGAAGATCGCGGCGCTCGACGACGACCGGCCGGAGAAATCGCGGCGCATCCCCGATCCGCGCCAGAATAAATACCGCTTCGCCGAATACGTCGAACGCACCGAGGGCGTCGAGATCCTCGGCGGCGGACTAGGAAAATTCTCGTGAGCCGCGCTAGGACGAAATGAAGCAGCGAAATATTTGGCTTTTGCTCGCCGCTCTTTGGCTAACGGTGAGTTTCGCCCCAAGCGGCGCGACGGCGGCCGAGCGCGCGCGCATGGTCTTCGGCTATTCCACCATCGGCGCGATGGCGGCGGGCGCGTGGATGGCGAAGGAGATCGGCGCGTTCGAGAAATACGGCATCGACGCCGAGCTGATTTACATCTCGTCGGGCCCCGTGGTCGTGCAGGCGCTCTTGGGCGGCGACGTGCAGGCCGGTCTCGCCGCGACCAACGCGACGATCGCCGCGGTGCTCCGCGGCGCGCAGCTCGTCTCGGTGATGAGCACCGCGAACCGGCCGTACCATCGCCTGTGGGTGCAGCCGGAGATTAACAAACTCGAAGACCTGCGCGGCAAAATTTTGGGCGTGACGCGCTTCGGCGCCGTGACGGATAATTTGACGCGCATCCTCCTCAGGCGCAACGGCCTCGAGAACGCCGTCAGCATCCGCCAGCTCGGCGGCACGATGGAAGTGGGCGCTGCCTTCCAGCACCGCCAGATCGACGGCGCGGTCACCTCGACGCTCCGCGTCGATCCGCAGGCGCGGCCCAAGCTGCTCATGAAGCTCGAAGACATGGGCATTCAGTACTCGATGGACGTCATCGTGGTGACGCGCGATTATCTCAGGCGAAACGCCCATGTCGTCGAGGCGATGACGCGCGCGTACGCCGAAGGCGTCGCGGCGATGCACCGCGACAAGGCGACGGCGACGCGCGCGATCGCGCGCTTCGCGCGGCTGACCGACCCGAAGCTGATCGAAGAGATATACCAGGATTCGATCGTTTACCTGGAAAAAACACCGCGGCTCGAGCCCGAGGCCGTCACCCCGATCCTCGATTTCATGGGCCAAAAGGATGTCGCGCTCGAAACTTTCGCCGACAATTCGATCGTGGATCGCCTCGTGCGCGAGAAATTCATCGATAAGCTCTACAAAAAATAACTAGCGATCGAGCTCCCGATGCAGTCCCGTTCCACCGTCATGGGAAAAAGCGGCATGGTCGTCTCGAGCCAGCCGCGCGCCACGCTCGCGGGCGTCGAGGTGCTCCGGCGCGGCGGCAACGCCGTTGACGCCGCGGTCGCGACTGCCGCCGTACTCGGCGTTCTTGAGCCGATGTCGATCGGCATCGGCGGCGATGCCTTTGCGCTCATCTACATGGCCAAAAGCCGCAAGCTCGCCGCGCTCGACGCGAGCGGCCGCTCGCCCTACGCCGCCGATTCGGAATTTTTCAAGCGCCAGGGATTAAAAAAAATGCCCGAGACCGGCATCCATTCCGTCACGGTCCCCGGCGCGGTTGCCGGCTGGGCGGCGATGCGGGAAGCATACGGCACGCTTTCGTTGTCTGAGTTGCTCGCCGCGGCCATCGAGTGCGCGGAAAACGGTTTTCCCGTCGGAACGCTGACGAGCGAGCACTGGCACAAATCCGAGGGGAAGCTGGCGAAAAATCCCGCCGCCGCTGCCGCATATCTGAATCACGGCCGCGCGCCGAGGGCCGGCGAGCTATTCCCGCAGCCCGACCTCGCGCGCACGCTCAGGCAAATCGCTGCCGAGGGGCCGGAGGCTTTTTACCGCGGCGAAATCGCCGAAAAGATCGTCCGCGCCTCGGAGCGGCTCGGCGGCCTGTTATCGCTTAAGGACTTTGCCGATCACCGCTCCGATTGGGTTGAGCCGGCGTTCGCGAATTACCGAGGCTACGATATTTTCGAGCTGCCGCCGGCAACCCAGGGAATCGTCGCGCTCTCGATGCTGAAGCTCATCGAGCCGTTCGAGCTGCGCGCTCTTGAGCATAACGGCGTCGAATATCTCCATCTCCTGATCGAGGCGAAAAAGCTCGCCTTCGCCGACCGCGACCGCCACGTCGCCGACCGCGATTTCATGCGCGTTCCGTGGCGGGCGCTCATCGCCGAGCCGCGTCTCGACGCGATGAGAAGAACCATCGAACGCGATCGCGCCCGCGCCGAGGCCGCGGCGATTCCCGTCGACGCCGATACCGAATACCTCGCCGTTGCCGACGCGGAAGGGAATTGGGTTTCTTTCATCCAGAGTCTCTTTACGAATTTCGGCTCCGGCGTCGTCGCCGAAGGTACCGGTATCGCGCTGCACAACCGCGGCCAGCTCTTCTCGCTCGATGAAGATCATCCGAACTGTCTCGCGTCCCACAAGCGCCCGCTCCATACGCTGATGCCGGCGTTGATTTTGAAAGACGGCGCGCCGTGGGCCGCGCTCGGCCTCAAGGGCGGCCACGTGCAGCCGCAGGTGCAGGTGCAGATTCTTTTGAACCTCATCGATTTCGGCATGACGGCGCAGCGGGCGGTGGACGCGCCTCGGTTCAATCACCTCTCGGGACTCGAAGTCGCACTCGAACCTGAGTTCCCGCGCGAGACGATCGCAGACCTCGAAGCCAAGGGTCACAAAGCCATTTCGGGTACCGTCGAAAGCTTCGGCGGCGCGCACGCAATCGTGCGCGACACCCAAACCGGAGTGCTTTTGGGCGGCAGCGACCCCCGTAAGGAGGGCTGTGCGCTTGGGTTCTAAATCCGCCACAGCTTCCAGATCTTAAGAATCCGCCTCGAAGTCCTTCCTGAAAATAAGAGCACCCGTCGAAAAAGCGTTCTTTGTCCGCTTAAAACTCAACGAAATCCGTCTCTTTGCTGGCATAGGACTTGCTCCAATGATTCGGGAGTTCCCGATGATTGTCATCGATAAAAACCGTCCTGCCGCGTTGCCTTTGGATACCGCGGCGAAGGGAAGCCGGTTGCTCGTCGTCGCTATCCCTCCGGGGCGCAGCCGGACGCAGCTGATCCGTCTGGGAATCCTCGAAGGGGAAGCGATCCGCGTGATCGAGCGCCTGCCCGGAGGAACCGTCGTGATCGAAAAAAACCGCCGCGAGATCGCCATCGGCGCCGCGCTCGCCAAGAACCTGCTGGTTGCGGCGCGCGACCCGGCGCATTCGGATTCGAGCCATGCATAGTCACACGGCCAAACGCGCGCCTCGGGATCATCTCGAAAAGCACAGGCATCCGGGGCTCGCGCCCGCCGAGCGGCCGATGGTCGCGCTCGTCGGCAATCCGAACGTCGGGAAGTCGCTGGTTTTCAATTTTCTCTCCGGCATGTACGTCGACGTGTCGAACTATCCCGGCACGACGATCGAGTTCACCCAAGGCCGGTACAAAGAGTTCGACGTCTTCGACACCCCCGGCGTCTACGGCATCGGCTCGTACAACGACGAAGAGAACGTCACGCGCGAGATCGTGCTCGAAGCCGACACGGTGCTGAACGTCGTCGACGCGGTCCATCTCGAGCGCGATCTCTTTCTTACGATGCAGTTGATCGACATGGGGAAGAAAGTTTCCGTGCTGCTCAATTTCATGGACGAGGTCGAGACGCTCGGTTTGCGCATAGACGTCGAGCTTCTGGTGGAAACGCTCGGCGTTCCGGTGTTCACGACGACGGCGACGAAGCGCCGGGGCTTTGACCGCCTCGATGAAGCGATCGAGCAGGCGCGCCGCGGCCGGCAGGACGGCGCGCTCCACCACAAGCTCCACGCCATGCTCGCCGCCGTCGGCTCGGAAGCGGAAGCCTTGCTGGTTTTGGAAGGAAACGACGCCATCGCCGCGCGCCACGGCGTGGCGGCGGGCAGTGAGCGCGAAGCGCTTTCCATCGCGCGGCGCAACCGCGTCAATCGAGTCATCGACGAGGTGCTCATCGAAAATGAAGGGCGCACGCGATTCTCGACGACGCTGGGCCATTGGGCGATCAATCCGTGGACCGGCGTGCCGATGGTCGTCGCCGCGCTCTATCTGGTTTATCTCTTTGTCGGCCGGCTCGTGGCGCAGGACCTGGTGAAATTTACCGAAGTGAAGCTCGGGCAGGAGCTCTGGGAGCCCTGGGTGCGCGGACTCATCGCGCCCTACGTCGCGCCGTCGTCGTGGCTCGGGACGATTCTCGTCGGCGAGTTCGGCATCGCCACGATGACCGTAACCTATCTGCTGTTTCTCCTTCTGCCGCTGGTCGTCGCGTTCTACGCGGCGCTCGCATTGATGGAGGACAGCGGCTATCTCCCACGTCTCGCTACCCTGGTCGACCGCGCGCTCAACGCCGTCGGGTTAAACGGCAGCGCGGTGATACCGCTGATCCTGGGCTTTGGCTGCGTCACCATGGCGACGATCACGACGCGCATGCTGGGAAGCGAACGCGAGAAGCGTATCGCGACGGCGATTCTTCAATTCGCGGTTCCCTGCTCGGCGCAGCTGGCGGTCGTTGCCGCGCTTTTGAGCGGCGCCGGCTTCGCCGCGATGATGATCTATTCCGTGACCATCTTCGCGACTTTCGTCGTGCTCGGCACGGTCCTCGAGCGATTCCTTTCCGGCGAGACCACGCCGCTGCTCATCGATCTGCCGCCGATGCGCATGCCGCGCCTCGATAACGTTATCCGAAAAACCGCGTACCGGAGCTATTACTTCATGAAAGAGGCGAGCTCGTGGTTTTTCCTCGGCGCTCTCGGCGTCGGTGTCATGCAGATCACCGGCCTACTGGAAGTATGGCAAAACCTGCTCGCGCCGATCACGACGGGATGGCTCCAGCTCCCGCGCGAGACCGCGCGCGCGTTTGTCATGGGCATGGTCCGTCGCGACTTCGGCGCCGCCGGGCTCTATCAGCTGCCGCTCACCTCGTCGCAGATCGTAGTGGCGCTCGTGACCATCACGCTTTTTACGCCGTGCATCGCTTCGGTGATGGTCATGCTCAAGGAGCGCGGCTTAAAAGAGGCGGCGATTGTCTGGACCGGCACCTGGATCGTCGCTTTTCTCGTCGCGGGGCTGTTGTCGCAGCTGCTGATATGACGACGCTTGCGGACAAAGACTGCAGGCAAGAGCGCATCTGCGCTCAGTGCGGCTATCGAGTCGCGACGCCGTATATCAAGCGCTGCCCGCGCTGCTTGGCGGCGCTGCCGGCGGTCGAAAGTCCCACCTGCGGCGGCTGCGCGCAGGTTGCGGGATGCCTGCCGCCGACACTCCCGCCGGCTACAAATCGTAAATCGGGGTTGTGAGAGTGATGGGGATGCCGCGGGCGACCGCCGCGACGAGATCGGCGCGGCTGACGATGCCCACGAGCTTTTTCCCACGCAAGACCGGCAGGCGGCTGATCTTCTCGGCCGTCATCAGGGAAGCCATCTCTTCGATCGAAGTCTCCTCGTCGACGCTCGAGACGATTTTGCTCATGATGTCTTTGACGCGCGCGCCGTGTTTGGCGACGATATCGGCTTCGGAGAGGATGCCGACGATCCGTCCCTGACGATCAATGACCGGGGCGCCGCTGATCTGCTCGCGCGTCAGCAGGCAGGCGGCCTGCTTGACCGTCGCGCTCGCGCTCACCGTGACCACTTCCGACGTCATGATGTTCTTGGCGGTCATATCATTTTCCTCTCTGCCGCGAACGATGTTGACGGATCGATGAATGCGCCTACGTCAGATCCCGGGCGATCTGCAGATATTTTTCATGGAATCCCGGGCCGATCTCCCTCAGCTCGTGCTCCTCGAAGTCGCGGAGCAGCTTTTGCTGCTCTTCGGCGCTGAGGATGCTGTCGGCCATTTGAAACAGGACCTCATCCTCTTTAAGTATATGCTGCCGGAGCAGGCGAATGTAAGCGGTCGCTTCCCTGCGTAGCACATCGCGGGCGCCGGTGTCGACCGCGGCGGCCATCGCGCGCACGAAGCCCCGGCCTTCTTCATGCTCGGCTAGCATCATGCCGATCGGACCGCCTTCGCGCGGGATACCGTGCTCCTCCAGGGTCGGAAAGAGCAGAGTCTCTTCTTTCAAATGGTGACATTTGTCGGCGAAATTGCGCAGAAAATCGATGGCCTTGGCCCAATCCGCAAGCGCGGAAGTCTCGGCCGTCTGGGCGAGCTTTTCCAGCGCCTCGAGCACGGTTTCGATAATACGATGCTCGGCGGTCAACACTTCAGTCGATCTTTCGACCCGCTGAAGGTCGTGTTCGCCGCCATGGCAGGCGCCGGTGCACGTCGCTTTTGCGTTCTGCATTAAACACACCTCCCTGAAACTGGTTGGAAATAAAGTTAAAACGCAAAACACATGCCATGCGGTCCCTAATAATCTTCGACTGTTTTGGCGCCTCCGGCAAGGTGATTTCGCAAAAATGCGAGACTGCCGAACGGGAGAATGCAGATTTAGGAATGCCTCAAAGCCATCGGGCCGCCGCCGCCAAGGCCGATGGCGCGGATATTATTGGCGAGGAAGAGGAGCACCGCCACGGCATTGAACAGGGCACCCCATTGTTGCCATGGCAGGATATCCGCGAGATCGCCGGCAATGCGCAGCGCGAGCGCGGCGTGAAGCAAGAGTAGGTGGCTGTAAAAGCCGCTGTCGAACGGCATCGCCAGCCCGGTGACCGACGGAAAAATGATCGGCGCATGCGCGAAGATCATCGAGAAGACAAAGCCCAGAAAAATCGCATGCAGCATCGCGTCATAAAGCGGTCCCGCGGAAAAATCGAAGGGAAAAAGAATCCACAGCAAACCGCCGAGAGCGAGCCAGGCATACCCGGCGAGCAGCGCCAGCGCCATGAAGCGCGCGAGACCTTTCTCGCGTAGGCTCCGTCGCGCCATGTCATAGCGCAACAGCCACAAGCCGATCGCGAGGAGCCCCGCGCCGCAGAGCCTGATTCCGTCCTCGAAATCCGCCAGCGACGCGGCCAGGCCGCACACAAAAAGGGCGATACCGAGGAAAAGCTTGCCGGATTCCCAGCGCGACAGGCGTAGCAGCCGAGAGAGCTCCAGTCGCTCTCCCGCGATCGTGAGCACCAGAAAACCGATCCACCAAGGGACGGAGCGATGAATCGGCAGCGCGGCGGTCCAGAGCATGTTGCCGATCAGCCACAAAAGAGCGCCGATCCCGATAACGACGAAAAAATTCGCCGGCCGCAGGCGATAGAGAAAAATGAAAATGGCGACGAGGAAGAGACCGCTGGCAGCCTCCAGAAGCGGCGCAATAGGCGAAGGGGGAACGAAGAGCACGGCGAGGGCGCCGAGAGCCGCGAAAACAGGTGCGCCATACGCCCACTTTTTTTCCAGCGCCGCCGCCCGCTCCAAGCCAATGAGCGTGCCGAGAAATGCACTCACCATGAGCGGCCCGTGCGCGGCGGGCAGCGGAGTGGACCACTGCGGCAGCTCCCATCCGATGCGCCGCAAACCGGTCCAGAGCGCAGCCAGGAGCGACAGCCCGGCTATCGCGAGCAGGGGGAAGTGCCAGCGAGATCGCGGCATGCGCGGGATGCTATCGCAGAGAGCCGACGGGGTCGCACGTGCGGCGGCGCGCGATCACGCGGCGCGCTCCGCGGGCGCGGGACGGAGCGTCAAGAGGTCGACGACGGTGAGAATGACCCCGACGAGAAGCGTGGCGCCGAGAACGACGAGGATCGCGAACCAAAAGCGCATCTGCGCCTGCGCCGTCATGTAGCCCATTCCCATGACGCGCTCGATGTAGGTCTGGAGCACGCCGGCGACGCTGAAGGCGAGCGTCATGAGCATCATTGTGATGCTGAGCCACCAGAAGGCCAGTGTGCCGCGGCGCTCATCGAACTCTTCGATGCCGCGAAGTTTCGGCATCGCGTAGTAGAAAAACATCAGGTTCAACAAAACATAGGCGCCGAAAAACGCGATGTGGCCGTGCGCGACGGTGACCTGGCTGCCGTGCGTATAGTAGTTGATCTGCGGCAGCGTGTGGAGAAAGCCCCAGAAGCCGGCGCCGATGAAATGGATGATCGCCATGCCGGTGGCGAGCGTGAAGATGA
>DATJFG010000038.1:0-19565 GCA_035495775.1 Verrucomicrobiia bacterium
GGCCTCAAAAGGCAAGGGATCGATCTTGTACAGCAGATCGCCCTTGCGGATGAACGCGCCTTCGATGAAGTTCATGGAGACGAGATAGCCCTGGACGCGGGGACGAATCTCGACGTCTTGCGAGCCGAGCGTCGATCCGACCAACTCGATATAAATCGGCGTGTCCTTCTGCGTGACGGGCGCCACCGTTACCGCCGGCGGCGCCGGAGGCGGCGGCTCCTTTTTGGAGCATGCCGCCGTCGCCAAGAGCAACGCAGCCACTGCGATTGCCATTGCATTGTGTATTTTCACGGAACACCGTCCTGTTCTTGATTCAAAATCAACCGGCGCTCACTCTGGCTCTCGACAACAAAAATCTTCAGCATCCGAGCCCTGTCCTCATCGGCAAGTATCGCTTCAACCACTAAATCCATTTGTGCATCGATTTGAGTTCGTGACGGCACGCGTCGGCGAACGCCTTGAGCGGATCGCCGCTCGGCGACCGATAGCGGACGCGTAATTCTTCGACCGAGAGATTGGGTGAGAAGTACTGTTCGGTGATTCGTACTAAGATCCGTTCCGCCTCGACAAGAACCGCATCGGAAGCCATAAGTCGAATACGATTGATCAGCGCATATATGGACAACATCGTCTCCGGCTTGTCCAATGTCCGCACAAACGAGTCCAAAACGAGCTTGGAGCATTCGTTGATAAACTCTCCGTAGAGCGTTTCGCGCTTGCGGATCTCGGCGCTAATCTCTTCACGCTTGTTGAGGGTTTTTTGGGTGACCCAAGATGTTGCGACTGTGGCGGAGCCGCCGACGAGGGACCCAAATATGGCAGCCATTGCACTGACGATGCTGGCATCCATGGCTCAGTTTACGTTTTCGAGGACGCTTTCAGCCACTGCCGCGCCTTATACGGCTCGGAAGGAAGAAAAAAGTAGACCGCGGCGTGGCGAAAACCTTTCGCCAGAAAGGCGGAGATATCATCCTTCCACCGCGTCTCTCCAACAATGGCGATCTTCTCGATATTTTTGTCGTGTTCGTTCAAGAAAGTCAGATCGCCCCAGCCGGGCTCCGTCTTCCAGCCGCGGAACTGATCGAAAAACAACAGCGCGCTGATTTTCCCGCACCGCTGAATCGCCGCGCGCGCGATGTTTTGTATCTGCGCGACGTCCGCCTTGCTGAGTTCGCCGGTAATCTTCGCAGTGACGATCGGTCCGGCGCCGTCGATGATTGTAAAAGGCATGTTTGTCTCACTTCAGCGAGAAATCGGTTTTCAAAGATAACGGTAGTCGACCTCGAACGAGATCAATTCCAGATGTTTGGCGAAAAACCCGCTGGCGTTGCGGTAAACGGCGAGTGCAAGCGCCGGCCGCTCGCCGAGCAGTGTCGTCAGGCGATCGTAGGGAATGCGCAAAAGATGGGTCTGCTCGCGCGCCAGCGCCGAAACCGGCCGCTTGGCGGGGCGGAAAAAACCCAACTCGCCGAAACTCTGCCCGGTGCCGGCCGTGATGATGGGGATTTCCTTTCCCTTGACGGTAATGTCGACGGTGCCCATTTCGACAAAAAACATCGCGTCCGCATCGCTTCCCGCCGCGTAAACGAACTCGCCCTGGTGGAATCTCTTGCGCTCGGTCAGCGCCAACACGCTGTCAAGGTCGTTATCGCTCACGCTGCGGAAGAGATAGGAATTTTTGAGCACGCTTCTGCCATCCATGAGGTAGTTCCTTCCGTTGAACCGGCCTTTCTGGCGGTCGAAAGCGGCCGGCAGCTCTGATCGCTAAGGTTTTTATAGGCCAAGGGCGAGAACGCTGTATATTGGACCTTGGTCCAATAAGGCGCAGTGAATAATCCCGAATTTTATCGTGCGGTTATTTCGCGCCCAGGTGCTCGCGGAGAATGCGGCGCACCTCTTCGATGGTCTGAGGCTCCCCCTGCGTGGAGTGGCCGGATCGGATGACTTTTTCCGACTCGACGCCTTCGATATGCGCGCTTTCGTAGGCGACGACGCCGTCGGTCTTGCCGCTGACGGGTCCATCGCCCAGCACGGCGATGATCGAGTGCGCGGGGATCGACGGGTCGATCGACAGATCGTTCAGCGCTTTTAAAAACGGATGGCCGGGGCTCATATTCTCCACCGAAGTCGGAATCTGGCTCGTTTTCATGGCGCCCATATTCCCGGCCTGCGCGAGCGCCGCGAATTGCGATACCAGAGTGCCCGGTAAAGTAATCAGTCGCCGGATCAAGGGCAGGAGCCAGCCCCTCGCTTGATAGCTGCCGCGGTGCGGCGTCGAGATGAACACGATGCGCTTCACCGTTGGGACGGGATCGAAAAACATCGCATCGCGCAAAAGCTCGCGCGTCTCCGGAGTCATTTCGACCTTTTCAAACGGCTCGTCGCTCACGTTTTGCCAAAAGCGATTGCCGCTGTGGACCGCCATGAGCTTGGTGAGGAGTCCGCCCTGGCTGTGGCCGATGATCACCATGCGCTTGAGCTCCGCGTCCTGTCCGGCGGGGTCGACCTCGGCGACGATGTCGCGCAGCGCGCGGCGGAGCAGCATCGCGGAATAGAGAATCGGCTGGCCGGTGTTGTATTGAAACAGCCAGAACTGGTAGCGGCCGCGCAGCACGGGATCGTTCGTGAGCTCGTTGTACAGCTCGGCCCAGCGCGCCGGGCTCGATGCCGTCCCGTGCACCAGCACAACCGGAATGCGCTCCGCGCGATACGGGTGCATCATGAGGAGGCCGTCGCCGAGAATCTTGTGCGGATCGGCGACGCGGAAGCCCGCCAGCTCGAAGTCCCACACGGGCGAGCCTTCCAGCCCGTAGGCGAGTGCCGCCGTCGGCTCGAGCTCGAGCGGCACATCCCGGCCCTCGATGTTGAGCGTATATGTTTGATCCGCGGCGTAGAGCTCGAGCCGTCCGGCGAGCTTGCCCTCTATAACGCCGCGCCGCGGCTCCTCAAGGCGCACGAACGCCGTGACCGGCACTTTGATCCGGTCCGGGATGCGCTTGCGCGCGATCTCGGCGTTGGGATTGTTCTCCAGCGGCTCGACTTCCGCGGCGAGCGGCGCACCCACGCCGGCTTGCCGGTAGCGGTTGCGCAGCCCGCGGACATCGAACTCGCCGACCGGAATGAAGCGCTTCAAGCGATAGCCGCCCCAGAGAAAGCCGGAAGTTTCAGCGGTCAAGGTCAGCTCGCCGAACGGCAGCGGATACGTCCCGGGCTTCAGCGCCACCTCCGCGCCGTCGGGCGAAGCCAGCCCTCGCGCCAGGCCGCGGTTGTAGAGATCGGCGGCGAGGCGGAAGCGCGGATCGATCGGACGCGGCGGCGCGCCGTTTTCCGGCAGCACAAACGCATAGGCGCAGACCGCCGCGGCGAGATAATACTCGCGCGCGCCGGAGCGCTCGGCGTGCAGGAAGGAAAGCTCCGCGAGCGCGAAGAGACGGTCCTGAAAACGCTCCTCGTCGCCGGCGATCTCACGCAGCCCCTGGTGCAGGGCCGTAAGCGTTCCGGCGGGGTCGTCCGCGAAACGCACGAACAGCGCGTTTCGCTGCAGCACCTGCGACGACCAACTGCTCGGCGCCCCCGCCGAAAGCGCATTGGCCGTAAGGATCTGCTGCGCCTGCTGCGTGCTCAGGCGCGTGACGCCGATCGGCGTCGCGCAGGAGGAGAGGAGAAGGAGTCCGAGCGCCAGGAAGGCCAAACGGCTCAGCCAGGATGTGCACGTCCTCCGATGTTGCAACAGAGACATGTTTTCCTCGCTCAAGGCAGCATCGGCGGCTTGGGCAGTCCCTCGCGGATGCGCTGGGAAAACGCATGATCCTTGTCGGCTGCGTGCGCGCGTGCGTTCACGAGCGATATTTTTTCCAATTCGGCGAACGGCATCGACGTATCGATACGGCCGAGATCGTAGAGATAATCCGGCACATAGCCGCTCAACAAAATTTTCCACGACAACGGCGGCGCCTCCGGATTCAGCCGTGTGTGGGTGAGAATGCTCGTCGTGCAGTTGGTCGTGAGCGTGTTGTAGAAGCGCGGGCGCTCCCGCATATCGTTCATCGTCTTTAAGTAATCGAGAAAGACCCGGCGGATATTTCGCAGCGGCCCGCGTGTGCGATAGATGTAGACCTGCTCCTGCGGCTCGCGGTAATTCGAGCGTACGCGGATTATGTCGCGTTCGTCCGCGGGGATGTAAATCAATTCGTAGTTGCGGAAGAATCCAGCGAGCGTCGAATAGCTCTCGCCTTTCTCTTTGCGCGTCTCGATCGACACAGCGAGGTAGTCTTTGCCCCCAAAGCCGAAGCTCACCATCACGTGGGCGATCGCCTTGCCCGCCCAATAGACGGCGATGATGTCCGCGGAGTCGAGCTTGCGGAGATCGTAGGTGCGGTCCTCCCAGCGCGGCGTGAAATTGGTCTCGGTCCGGTAGTCGAAATTTCTCACGCCGTGGATCGTCACGAGATCGCCTTTAATCTCGGCCCACGGCGTTACGGCCACTTCGGGCTGCCAGTCGCGATGGTTCGAGGCGGGTATGCGGAAAAACAGCGCGACGAGCACGGCAAAGAGCGCAAAGAACAATTTCAGGGTGCGGCGGCGCTGCGGCAGAAAAATGAATGCGAAAATCGTCGCGGCGAGGAAGAGTGCGGCGACGGCCGCACGTAGCGCCGGACCATCGACCGGCGCGTAGTAGATCGCCCCCGCCGACCATGCGGTCATGGCCGCGACGAGAATCGATAAGCATACGCGGAGCGCGATTTTCATTCACCCTCCATCGGGTGTATGCGTACCGCGTTGCCGAAATCTCATTCCGGTAAACCGTTGAGTAGATACATCGCCTGCATCGCCGTGCTCGGTTTCCCGAAGGCGCCGAACCAATTGTCGTACACGTCGAGAATTTCACCCGAGCGGTAAAGCGCCGCCAGCGCTCGATTGACCGCGAGCCGGAACGCGGCATCATTGCGCCGCATCATAAATCCGTAGGGCTCGTACGAAAGGATCATGGTGCCCAACGCGAAGCGCGTCGGATCCTTCGACGTTATCGCAAGCCCAATCAGGATGCCGCGGTCGGATGCGAACGCGTCGGCGGTGCCGTTCTCCAAGGCTGACAGCCCCTCGAGATGGTCTTTGACTCGCACCAGGTCGACCGTGATGAAATCTTTCTTTAAAAACTCCGCCAGCGCCTTTTCAGTCGTCGTGCCGGGAATGATCGCGATGCGCTTGCCGGTCAGGTCGGATGACGTCCGCAGATTTCCGTCGGATCTAGTAAGCAGCGTTCCACCGTCGACAAAGGTCATCAGGCTGAAATCCACGCGCTCCTGGCGCGAAAGGCTCGCGGTGGTCGTGCCGCATTCGATGTCCACCTTGCCGCCGGCCACCATGTCGATCCGGTTTTCCACCGTGACGGGCATCCAGTCGATTTTAAGCCTCTCAACCGCGAGCTGTTTTTCGATGGCCCGCGCGACGCGGAGACACAATTCGATTGAATAACCCACCGGGCGCTTCTCCGGCCCGGGAAACGAGAACGGAGGGGCTGATTCGAGGTAGCCGATCGTGAGGACGCCGCTCGTTTTAATTTTATTGAGCGTTCCGTCGAGGCCCTGAGCCATGGCGCAGCCGTGGAGGACCAAGGCGGCGAGCAAAGCAGCGATTGCCTTGGTATTCATCATTTTTTGTTTCGTTGCATCCTCCTCACAGGCCGGTGGCGCGTCTTCCGGCGCAGAGATTTACAGACGGGATATTTCTAGCGGAGGAAAGCAAGGGGAACTATTGGACCTTGGTCCAACAGGTATCCGACTCACGATGCGGCCCGCGCGTGGACCGCGCGCGCTTGGCACGAAGAAAACACGTGCCAGATAATGATCACCGGCACGATCGCCCATAATACCGCGCGGAGCAATGCCTCTCCCTGGAGGATGGCGCCGATGACAAGGATTAAATTAAGTGCAGCGGCAACGGCGCCGCACGGCCGTGCCCAGGGACGGCCGACGAATTCGCCGAGGGCGAACAGGACATAGAGCAGCGCGATGACGGCGACGAGCACGCCTCGCCCGTAGGCGAAGACCGCGATCATCGGCAGGATGAGAATGCCGCGGTCGAGCAAGTCGCTGCCGATCTCGAACCAGCGCAGCGAGCGGAGCACGGCGAGAATGGCCTGCGCGAGCGCCAACACCGCGACCAGAGTCATACCGCGGTTCGAAGAATCGTTAGCCATCGGTGTCTCCTTCCTATCTTCCCATCCGCCGGTCGTAGGCACGCGAAACACGATCGGCGAGACCGCTGTCCGAGCCTTGCGGTCCGCGGGCGGTGATCTCCACCCGCACGCTGCCGTCCGCCTGCCTGAACACATTGATGGTGACTTCCTGCTGGCCTCTCACAGCGGTAATGACTCCTCGCGAACGATCTTCATTGGTAATCTGCAAGCCTTCGTCGTAGGCGGCGCCCCGCGCCGCATCCCACGAGCGATCGAAACCGCTCGGACCCGGCGCATAGACGGGCGCTGGATAATAGCAACCGGAGACGAAGGCGAGGGCGATGACGAAAAGCCCGAGGCCGGCGGATAATCGTTTCATGCGGTAAGTTTTTTCGATGGAATTCATCTCTTTCCTCATTTCATCGCATGAGCGGCACCATGAGCGCGCGGCGCATCGGATCCTGTTGCTGCGCCGCCTTTTCCTTCACCAGGCGCTCGGTGGCGTCGACCGCGCCATTTATTTCTTTTCCGCCTTCGCCTCTGCCGTCGTCTCCGACCAGGTCTTGTCGGGGTTGTACTCTTTAATGGCCGCCGCTGTGGTGGCGGTGTTTTTCCCGAGATCCTTCTGAAAGACTTTGCCGTCGTGATTGACAACGAACGTCATCACGCCGGAGTTGCCGTACTCGGCGGGATACGCGACTACGGCGAAGCCGCCGATCATCTTTCCTTTGACGATATAGCTGTACGCGCCGCCAGGCGCGTCCTTTCCCTGCGCGGTCAGAATGCGGTAGCGATAGCCGTGGTACGGCGGCACGGCGCCGGTGGCGTCTTTCTGATAGCCTTCGCCTTTAGCCCGCGTCAGGATCGGCCCGAGAGGGCTCTCCGGCTCGCCCGCCTTGGCTTCCCAGTAAAGACCGTTTTTCTTTCCCGGATCGCTGACGAACTTCGCCGCGTACTCCCGCAGGCCGGTTTTGTCGGTAGTTTTCATTGCATACTCGCGCTCGGCGTCGACCACCGCGAGCAAAGATTGAATCGTGAAAAGCTCGTTGTCCCCGATGCGCCGGTTTAGAATCTCCTCGCGGCCCTGCGCGGTATCGAAGACCCATTTATCGCCTTGCTTGACGAGCGGGATCGGGAACGGCCAGTCATCCTTGCCGACGATAAGAACGGTATTGTCGCCCTCTTTGGCGAGCCGGTTCTTCTCGTCGTAGGCGGCGAGAAACTGCGCACGCCTTTGTTTGTCGGCGACCGCGTCGCCGGAAGAGATGATATCCTTCGCGTTGGCGCCGAAGATCGCGAGCAGTTCCTTGTCGTTATTAGCCTTCGCGGCGGCGGCCGCCGCTTTCACCGCCTCCTCGGCGGAGGAAAACGATTTTTGCTGCGGCGTCGCGGCGAATGAGGCCGCGGAAAGGCCGAGCGAGAAGATCACCGCTAGAAATCCGGCATGAATCAGCCCCAGGGATCCGCGATGGCTTGTTTTTCTTTTTAGAAATTTCATCTCTGCCTCCAGCTTACTGGTCATCATGTGTCATGAGCGGTGGAGAATCGTTCGTCGATTATCTGCGTCGTCCTCCGCCTCCACCGCCACCGCCGCCGCGCCCACCACCGCCGCCGCCTCTGGAGCCTCCGCCCCCGCCGCCGCCCCGGCTAGCGCTGCCGCGCGAGCTCGAACTGCGCGCCGCGCTTCCGCCGCGATCGACGCCGGAAAAGGCGCCGCCGCGCGACGAAGACCCGCCTCGATCGAAGCTGCCACTGCTGGTGCCGCGCCCGCCTAACTGACTTGCGCTGGCCCCTCCGCGATTGCCGCTTCCAATGCCTTGTCCCCCACGATCGCCGCCCAGACCGCGGTCGCCCGCCGGACCGGCGCGGTCGCCAGCGCCTCGGTTGCCGAGATCCTGCCGGCCCTGGTCCGCGCGGCCGCGGAACTGCTCGCGCGAGCGGATCTGGTCGTTCGTGCTCGCCCGATTGAATTTCTGCGCGGTGCCCTGGTCGCGGTAGGAGGCGCCCTTTCTATGCTCGGGACTGTGCTGCCAATTGCCGCGGCCTCCAGAGGGAAGTTGATTCGCATATTTGCCGCGGTCGATTTTGTTATTGATGTTGATGTTGTTGTTATTATTAATCTTGACGTTGCCGCCGTTCCAGTCGCAGTTGCCCCAGCCATAGCCCCAAGCCGCACCGAGGGCGGCGCCCGCCGCCATGCTGGCGCCGAACCAGAACATCGAACCGGCGACGTATCCCGGCGGATAGTAATAGTACGGTGGATAGGCCGGATACGGCCATGAGCCGTAAACCACCGTTGGATTATAGGTGGGCACGTAAATGACTTCGGGGTTGGCCGGCTCGATTTTGATAACTTGCTGTTCGACGATGACTTTCTGTTCTTTGGTCGTCTTGAGATTTCCCGCGTCCTGAGCCTTGTGGCGAAGAGACTGGATCGTGTCGAGGACTTTCTTCTGGTCGGCCAGAAACGCGTCCCCGAGCTTCGTCGTCCAGTCGAGCTTCTCGCTCATCATCGTGAGCACTTGCGGGAAGGCGACCAGAGACTTGACGCTCGGATCCCAATCCTGCTTCTCGAGCGCCGCCGTCAGCGCGTCGCCGTTGAGCTTGGAATTTTGCTTCACCCATCGGTCGGCTATCACTACTTCGACAGGATAAGTCGAGGCCATAAGGATCTGCGATACCAGGTCGTCGGGATGAAGGGCGATCGCGGCCACAAGCTGCTCGATCTCCTCCTGCTTCAGCGGCGGCGCGCTCTCTTGCTGCGCGACGAGAAGCGGGGGGGCCGCCAGAAGCGCTGCCATGAGCCAAGCCAGGCTTCGCACCAAAACCAATCTCGTTTTCATCTTGCTACCTCTCTTGTTCTCGTCAATCGACATCTCTCACTTACTTCAATTTGAAGTTCACTCCGCCCGCGGCCAGGCTGAACTGCGTGCCGGACTGTTTGGCTTGCTCTCCGGACAAAACGATGACCACGCCGTTGGCGTTTCTTAGGGTAATGTCGCTGGCGCCTCCCGCCACGGCGAAGGTCGCCGCACTACCGGCATAGCTGCCGCTGAAGTCCGCCATCCGTTTAAGATCGTAGACTTTTCCGACGGCCGTCAATCCGGAAATACCGATGTTGACCAGACTGAGCCCGGTGATGGAGAACGGATATTCCTTGCCCTGGTATTGCAGCGTGCCGTCGCCCCAGCTGTAGCCCACGCCCAGCGCGACGGACTTCGCACTGACGCGGATCATCGCGGCGGGCAGTTTTTCCTCCGGCTTTTGATAGTCGCTATAGGCCTGATCCGCATTGGTCATGAGCCGCGCCTCGGCCTGGTCTTGTACCTCCCAGCCGAGCTTCTGGACCTCTTGCCGCGCCCTGGCGCTTATCGTGCCGCCGACCCAAAGCTGCTTTCGGGTTGCGCCGGAAATCTCGTTGACTTTCCGATTCGCCGCGGTGAGAAACCGTCCCATCGGCTCGGTCCACACGAGGTGATCCAAAGGCACATTGAAAACGATGGCGTCGCCGATACGCGCGGCCGAAAGACCGCCGATCGACTGGAAGCTCTCGATCGGCGCCACGTTCTTATGGTAGCCCAGGTACATTTCCGCCGTGCGCTCGCGGAAATAAGTGAGCGTTTTGCTGTCGCTGAGCGCGGCCGAGTTCACGAACGCGCTGCGGTTCGCCACTCCCGTCATTTGATCTAGCGCATTGACGAGGACGGTCTGCTCGCGCGGAGTGTAGATGGAGTTGTTGATGAAAAGATCGGCCACTTCAGCCTGCACTCCCATTTTCGCGAGCTTGTCCTGGTTCATGCGCCGCAGGTCGGCGGGTGGACTGGAACGATAGATATCGTTGAGAAGTTTGTGGCTGCCCGCAACCGAAATGGCGATGCCCGCGCCGCCGGGAACCGCCATCATCGCCGCGGTCCAGGTGAGCCCGCCCGCGTAGCCCGCCCAGGCGAGCTCGTCGAGCCGATCCTGAAGAATTTTGTTGTCTGAATAGACGTCGACTCCCAACTGGTAGGCGTACTCGCGCTTGGTCTTCGAAAAACCGATCCAGTCTTTCACCCGGCTGTCTTCGGCGTCGCTGCGCTTCGGGCCGGTGAGGGCGTCGCCGGCGCGGCGGAAAGCCGAACCCACCCCCGACACCGCGCCTTTCACCGTCTGTACTGGGCTCGTGATGAGATTTTTCATGCCGGCGAGCGTATCGAGCCCGGCTTCTTTGATCGAGCTCGTGTATTCCTTGGTCCCTTTGATCTGGTCCATTACGGCGAGGGCGTTGATCTCCTGCACGCGTTTGGCGAGCATTGCCGTCGAGACCGCAGTGAACTGGCCGAATTTCGAGTCGATGGTATAGATGTTGAGATAACCATCGTTGCGCACCTGTTCCTGCACGCGATGATGCGGGCCGGCTACCAGCTCCGGCGGCAATATTTTCGCCGCGCTCAAAATCGGCGGCGCCTCGTACGCCGGCTGAGCAGCCACGACCAGCGGTTGCAAGATCATAGTCGCGGCAAGGAACAGCGCGAGACGCGAAGCGCGAACCCCGCGGCGATAGGCTCTTAAGTCTTTCATCAAATTTTGTTTCCCCTAGTTTTTCGGATGTGTAATGGAATCAGCGTGAAAATAACCAAGGCCGCCGCGCATGGCTATTGGACCTTGGTCCAATAGCTAGTCAGCGCCCGGCGGCGCGCCGCCCCCGCGAGCGAGCGCCACGCGCAGCGTCCGTATGAACAGCTCGTCATCGAAGGGCTTGCGCAGAAACGCAACCGCACCCATACTGAGCGCCCGCTCACGTACCCCCACCTCATCATGTGCGGTGATGAAGATAATCGGCAGACTGCTGCCGCCGGCAACGAGCCGCCGTTGCACCTCCAGACCCGTAATGCCCGGCATCTGGACATCGAGAATGACGCAATCCGCGCTGAACGACGGCATCGCTTCCATCAGGTCGACGAATTCCTGGCCCGATAGAAATGTGTCCGCCTCCATTCCCAAAGAGCGCACCAGACGCTTCAGCGCGCGGCAAACAGACTCGTCGTCGTCCACGATCGCGATCATGGGTTTGCCTCTGTTCATGAGAGTCGCGTCTCTCTCGGCCTCCGGCGGGCGAAGTGGAATTATCGACTCCCGCCCTGGGGATAATTTCGGTTGCCGTCCTGGGGATAATTCCGATCGCCGTCCTGCGGATATTCGCGGTAGCGATAATTCTCCTGCGGGTACGACCGATAATAAGGGGAGTAATACGGGTAGTAGTAAGGACGATAATAGTACGGTCCGGGCCCGACGATGCATCCCGCGAGCATAAGCAGAGGCGCCAACAGCATCGACGCCGCGATAATCTTTCGAACGATTGGTTTCATTTATTGACCCCTTTCCTCGAATCGATTCGGCGCTGCCGCCGATGATTTCACCGCCTTATTACGAATAAGTTAGCGCAGTGGAAACGCGCGTGTCTTAACTAATGTAGAAACTCGAAGGGATTGTATATTGGACTTTAGTCCAATGAGGGGTTTCGCGCGGACGATGCCGGTGCGAGAATGGCCGAAGCCGGCAAGGCCGAAAGCTCAGAGAGTGTGGCTTAGATCGAGCCCACCGATATACTCGATGGAAGCGCCATAAAAACACTGCGGCAGGTGGTGCAGTTCCAAACAAAACGTGGAGTCATCGAAAATGCGAGTCCAAACGGGAGGCCAGTTGCCCCCGGCCCTGTAATTCATGACTGCGTGATGGCGCAGGTCCATGCAAATTTTAGATTTTGCCGATTCCGGCGCGCTCGGCAAGGCGGACAAGCTCGGCGAGCGACTTCACGCCCATTTTGCCCATGACACGGGCTCGATGCACCTTGATGGTCTTCTCGACCGTGCCCAAGTCATAGGCGACCTGCTTATTAAGCTGCCCCACGACGACATGTTCGAGCACTTGGCGCTCGCGGGGGGTCAAGCTATCGATGCGGCTCTGGATGTCTTCGAGATCTGCGCGCTCGGCACGCTGACGCGCGGAACGAGCGAGCGCCTGCTCGATGGCTGTCAGAAGATCGTGGTCCTTGACCGGCTTGGGCAAAAAATCGACTGCACC
Source organism: Verrucomicrobiia bacterium (assembly GCA_035495775.1). GTDB lineage: Bacteria > Desulfobacterota > Binatia > UBA9968 > UBA9968 > JAJPJQ01. Next base: position 12,242 of record DATJFG010000038.1, read on the forward strand.
CGCCTTCATCGCCTTCACGCTGGTAGGAATGTCCCCATGCCCAGTGATGAAAATGATCGGCAGAATGGCGTTCGCGGTCTGAAGCTCACGTTGCAGGTCGATTCCGCTGAGACCGGGCATACGGATGTCCAGAACCAGGCATGCGGGACCTTCGTCCTGTGCGTTATCGAGGAATTCTCGCGCCGAGGCAAACGCCTTGACGTCGTACCCGGCCGAGCGCAGGAGACGCGTCAGCGCCTTGCGCACGGACGCGTCATCGTCGACCAGGAACACCGTCGCAGCCGTCGCTAATCTCCCGCTCATCGGTTGTGGCTCGCCGTCACTCGCGGCTCGACGCTCTTTTCCACCGGCACCGTAAAATAAAAAGTGGCGCCGCGGGCGTTTGAATTGTTCTCGGCCCATAACTGTCCGCCGTGAGCCTCGATAATCGACCGACAGATGGAAAGCCCCATGCCCATCCCGTCGCGTTTAGTCGTATAGAAGGGTTGAAATACCTTGTCGAGCTTCTCGGTCGTGAGGCCGATGCCGCCGTCGCGCACGGCCACTTTGATCGTCTGCCCGCCGTCGTCCAGTTTCGCCGTAACAGAAATCTTGCGGTCGCACATCTGACAATCTTTCATGGCATCGAAGGCGTTCAATAAAATATTGAGCGCGACCTGTTGCAGCTGGACTCGATCCCCCAATACCGCTGGCAGACCGTCATCCAACGCCAGTAAGATTTGAACGTCTTGAAGGATCGCATCGCTGTGCAACAGCGTCGCGACATCGCGGATAAGGTCTTCGAGGTCAATGCTTGCGAACTCCAATTCCTCTTTTTTAACCAGCGCGCGCATCCGGCGGATGACCTCGCCGGCGCGACTGTTGTCCTTGACGATGTCGTGCAGAATCTCGCGCACCTCTTCGAGATCGATGGGTTTACTGTTCATGAACCTGAGCGCCGCTTGTGCGTTACTGAGGATCGCGGTGAGCGGCTGATTGAGCTCGTGCGCGAGCGATGCGGCCAATTCCCCCATCGTTGAAATCCGCGCGACATGCGCCAGCTCCGCGCGCTGCTCCCGGAGCTGGGTTTCCGAATCTTTGCGCAGCGTAATGTCGGTCGACGCGCCTAGGACTTGGCGCGCGATGCCGTCAGTGTCGATGATGGGGCGCTTTACGCTTTGCAGCCAACGGACATTGCCGCAAGCGTCGGTGACGCGCTCTTCCGGGATGAAACGCTCCTGTAATCTATCGATAACCTCCTGGTCGATGCGGCGGAAAAATTCGACCTCTGCACGATTCGAGTTGAAATCCGCGTCGGTTTTGCCGATCAAATCATCCACGCTCGTGCCGTAGGCGTCGGCTATGGCTCGATTTGCGAGAGTGAATCGCCCTTCGCGGTCTTTAGCAAAAATAAAGTTGGGAACGATATCGATCACCTGACGGAGAAAAGCCCGCTCCTCTTCCAACTCTTCCGCGCTGCGTTTGCGTTCCGTAATGTCGATGGCGGACCCGATGTACCCGATGAAGGTACCCTCGGCGCTGAAGCGCGGCGCGCCGGTGTCTAGGACCCAGCGGTAATCGCCATCGAATCTCCGCAGGCGGTAATCCATCATAAACCTTTGCCTTGCGTCGAACGCCTCGCTGTAGGTTTTAACGCAACCCTCCAAATCTTCCGGATGAACGCCTTCTGTCCAGCCGTTTCCGAGCTCGCGCTCGAGCGTGCGGCCCGTGAAGACGAGCCAGCTTTTGTTGAAAAACGTGCAGAGCTTGTCATCTGCGGCCATCCAAATCATGACGGGCGCGGTATCGGCCAGCATACGAAAGCGCTCTTCGCTCTCGCGCAGCGCTTCTTCCGCTCGCTTTCGTTCCGTAATGTCGAGGATGACGCCCATTCGGCGTTCGGGGGTGCGCACACCGCGGCCTTTCGCCAAAATCCACCGGACACTGCCGTCCGAAAGAAGAACGCGAAACTCCTCCTCGAACGGCAGATTGCCGCGCTCCGCCCGCTCTACCTGCGCCATCACTCTTTGTCGATCATCAGAATGCACATACTTGAGCACGTCGTTCATGCTTATGATTTCATCCTTGCCCAAGCCGAACATGGAGCGCAGTGTCGTATTGGCCCAGAGCCCGCCGGATTTGAGATCGCGCGCCCAGAGACCAAGCTCGCCGGCATTGGCGGCAAGTTCGATCATGTCGCGGCTTTCCGCTAATTCCGCCTGGATCCGGATCCGCCGGCGGCGCTCGACCAGCAAATCGACGATGATGACCGCTTGGAGAATTATGATGACGACGGCGGCGAGAATGTACCAGAAATATTCTTGCCACAAAGACTGCTGCCGAAAGCGAACGACGCTGTTCGGGGGAAGGCGGTCTTCGGAAATATTCCAGCGTTTCAAAGCGCGCCAGTCGAACGTCGGCACGGTGTCGGTGCGAACTTCGAAGGGTAATGATGTCGGGTTTGTACCGGTTAGAATACGCCGCGCCATCTCGCCGGCCCGCTTGCCGAAGGCCTCGACGCTAGTAATGACTCCACCGACGGCGCCGGTGCCGAAACTCACGTCCGACATGATGTAGACAGGCACGTTGGCCAAGCGTGCGACGGTCTGTCCCACTTGCGCGGAAATGAACGAGTGGCCCGCGGCGTCCCGATACATCCGGGCGAAGAGAATCGCGGTCTGCGGCGGCAATGTGCTTATGCCTTGGCGCACTTGCGCCATCGTGAGGTTGTCCCAGAATTCGAACTCAACCCGTCCCGTGATGGACCGAGCGGATTCTTTGACGCGATCGAGAACGTTGCGGTCTATTTCCGCCGTGCCGCCGATCACGACGATGCGGCGTGTCTCGGGCTGCAGGCGGAGAATCAATTGCAGCGTCGCCAGCGAGTCCACGCGCTCCGCTACGCCGCTGATGAGCGGTCCGAACTGATCGCGCCGAAGCTCTTCTTCCGTCAGGCCGGCGACAACGATTGGGATACCAGGGAAGAGCTGCGGCAGCAGCTTTCCGGGAATCTCCAAATTTCCCACAAAAACTAGGATCACAAGGTCAGGGGGTTGGTTGGCGTATTTCACGCTTAAATATTCGTTGAAAATACGATGCGCACGTTCGGCGGGGAACCGAACAATATCGAGATTCTCGGCGTAGACTTCGACCGGCGTGGACGGGATGTTTTCCAAAACTTGCAGCAACTGCTGATCGGCCGCGATGAAGCCCGGCGCGAGACGGCTGCCGGTGGAAATGATCAACACGCGCTTAGGGCGGGGTTGGGCGAGAAGTGAAAATGTTGTGGTGCTGAGGACCGCGGTTAAACCCAGGAGAAGTACACTCAGCCGCAGCAGCCGCTTTGGGAAATTGACGAGCAAGCGACGGTTTGGCCACTCTGCCTTCACAAGGTCGCATTCTAGAGGCAAGCTCACTGAGAAATCAAGGTAGGGATGCCGGATTAAATCCCATGTATTGGACCAAAGTCCAATGTCCAACCGCCCGCGATTTTGCTAATGATGTCGGCAACCGATTGGACCGGCTATACACTTAGCCTGTTTGTCTTTAACTTTCCAGGAGGAGCCATGCGGATGCGAAACATTTTGCGGTTCTTGACGATCGGTTTGGTCATCGGTATCGCGGGCGCTCGACTGAATTTCGCCCAGAACAACGCGGCGCCTAACGACAAGCCGGCGGGCAAATTGGAAATCATCCATGAAAAACTCAAGGCGGATAAAAAATTGCTCGTCTCGAAATATATGGAATTAACCGAATCGGAGGCGAAGAAATTTTGGCCGGTGTACGACGAGTACCAGCAGGATCTGCAGAAAAGCAACGACCGGCTTCGCGCGCTGCTGCAAGCCTACGCCGCGGACTACAACAATAAATCGTTGACGGACGAGAAAGCGAAGAAGCTGCTCGACGAGTGGATCGCTCTTGAGCGGGACGAAGGCAGCCGCCGTGGCGCGTTTGCGCCGAAGGTGCTCCAAGCGCTGCCGCCCAAGAAAGCGGCGCGCTATCTGCAGATTGAAAATGAATATCGGATCTTGTTGCGCTACGAGCTCGCGGCCAACGTACCGCTGGTCCAGTAGAATGAAACAAGGAGCGAAGCGATGAACTCTTATTTAATGAAAACAAATCTGACCATTGCGCTCGCCGCCATCGCGGTCGTCTTAAGCGTCCTCGTCCCCAGCCGATCGTTCGGCGCCAGCGCAGGGCAGATCGACCGCGAAGCGACCCAGTCCTTAAACGCGCTGTATAAGAACACTCCCGGCGCGCAGGCGCTCGCCGACAAGGCGGTGGCGGTTCTGGTTTTTCCGAGCATCGTCAAGGGCGGCTTCATCATCGCCGGGCAATTCGGGGACGGAGCTTTGCGCAAGAACCGAAAGACGACCGGGTATTACCGCTCTTTGGCGGCCTCGTACGGTTTTCAAGCCGGCGCCCAAAGTTTCGGGTATGTGCTGTTTTTCATGGACGAGGACTCGCTGCGCTACCTCGAGAACAGCGCGGGCTGGGAGGTCGGCACGGGCCCGAGCCTGGTCGTGCTCGACGCGGGGTTCGGCAAAAACTTTTCGACGACGACCCTCCAAAAAGGAGTCTACGCGTTTATCTTCAACCAGAAGGGCTTGATGGGCGGCGTCGGCATTCAGGGAACGAAAATCACCAAGATCAATCCGAATCCTTAGAAGACGTCGCCTGAAAAGGAGAAAGCGATGAGAATAGATTTCATGATCAAAATCATGAGCCTCGCGTTCGCGGCCATCCTGCTCGGGGTCGCGGGTTACTCCGCGGCGCAGGATAAGCCCGCCGATAACATGGAAATTTTGCGCGACAAGATCCGGGCCGACAAAAAGCTGCTCGTGGGCCTGAATATGGAGCTGACGGAGTCGCAGGCGAAATCGTTCTGGCCGATCTACGAGCAGTACCAAAAAGATTTGCAGAACATCAATCGACGGATGGTCAAGGTGCTCGAGGGCTACGCGGACGATTACCGGAACAAATCGCTCACCGATGACAAGGCGAAAAAGCTCATCGATGAGGCGCTCGCCATCGACAAGGCCGAAGCCGATCTCAAGAGCGCGTATGCTCCGAAGCTGGCGAAAGTGCTGCCCGCGATAAAAGTCGCGCGTTACCTTCAGATCGAAAACAAAATCCGCGCCGTGGTCAAGTACGACATCGCCTCGGGCGTGCCGCTGGTGCAGTAGATCCGACCGATGCCGCCTGCTGTGCGGCGACGCATTCGCGCCAGCCGAACCGCGATCTGCCGCGGTCCTTCAGTCATTCCAGTCGTTCGCCAGCCATTTGAGTGCGCCGTCGAAATCATAAAACGCGCGCGCCTTGATGCCGCGATTCGAAGCAGCGGATGCCATGACCATCAACTGACCGTAATGGTCGATGTCGCGGGCGCAAAGGAGGGCGATCTTGTTGTTTACGCCCAAGCCGGCTTGGGTAAGCCCGGAGACGATGGCAACGATATCTGCTGCGCCGAGATCCCAGCGCGCTTGCCGCAAATCCAGGATGGCCGGTGCATCGATCGCTAGAAAGGCTTCGCTGAAACTTTGGAGCATTTTCTCAAAATCTTCGACGGTCAGGGTTCCCCGCGTCCTGGCCGACAAGCAAACTTTTACGTCGTCTAACCAAATCCATTGAATGTCTAAATCGATGGCCATGAATCTTCCGTCACTTTCTTCACCAATGGCCGAAAAAATACCCGGCACCGGCCTTTCTCGGACGGCGCGGACGATGCGGTGTAAAATGGAGTATCGGATCGAGCGGCGTTACGGTGATTTTATTTTCGCGAGGCGGCCGTTATCGACATCGGCCTTCATTCACAGCATGAGGGATATATAGACAGGGCGCGCGGTTTTCGTCTTGACATTCCACGCCTATCGATTGACAGTTCGTATCGGCCGGGGGTCTCAATGCCGAGGCGTTCGAAGAGGCGGATGATATGTCTCACGGCCGCGACCGGATTACTCGATGCGATCAAGGCCGCGGGAGGGGAGCCTGACGCTATCCTGCGCGCGGCTGAGATGGATCGCGGCGCGTTCGCCAATCCGGACGGATACATCCCCAGCGCCGCCTTCGCGCGCGTGTTGGAGGAATGCGCCCGCGCGACGAAAGATGAATCTTTCGGCCTCCATTTCGGCGAGACCTACAACCCCAAGGATGCCGGCGCCGTCGCCTACGTGATTTTGAACTCGCCGACCGTCGCGGCGGCGTTCGACAACGCGGCGCGCTACCTCCACCTTCACAACGAGGCCGTCAAGATATTCCGCACAACCGAAGGCAGCCGCATCTACCTCCGGCACGCCCTGCCGGATTTGGGCCTCGAGTCGCTACGACAGCAGAACGAATACAGCATGGCGGTGGCGCTGAACGTGCTGAGGATCATGGCGGGAAGCGCCTGGGTGCCGCTCGAGGTTCAGTTCGCGCACGAAGCGCCGCGCGACACCTCCGAACACACGCGGATTTTCGGCTGCCCGGTTTCATTCGGCTGCGAGACAAACGCGCTCGCGCTCGAACGCGACTTCCTCGATCGCCAGGTTCCGGCGGCCGATCCGCGCCTCTACCCGTTATTGAAGAGGTACCTGGATGAGTTTCTGAAGGCGATGCCGCGTGAGGATGATTTTTTATCCGCGGTCCGCAAAACGATCGCCGATTCCATGCGCGACGGCAGCTCCAGGCTCGGCGGGGTCGCGAAACAACTAGCGATGAGCCCGCGCGCGCTGCAGCGCAAGCTTGATGAATACGGGACGGATTTCAAGGCGCTGGTTGGCGAAACGCGCCGCCGATTCGCCATCGACTATTTAAGAGATCCGAACCACACGCCGACGGAAATCGCTTTCCTGCTCGGCTACTCGGAGGTCAGCGCATTCAACCGCGCCTTCAAGCGCTGGACGGGCTCGACGCCGCTGGAGCACCGCCGCAAGACGCGCGGCGTGAGAGTTTCGAAATGATCCCATAACGCAAAAAACTCCTGCTCCCGGAGGACAAAGCTCCGGAAATCAGGAGTTCTTTACACTTGTATACTTTGGTGGAGGCGGGGGGAATCGAACCCCCGTCCGAAAACGCTACACCAGGCAGAACTACATGCTTAGCCGCTTATTTGATCTCGTCCTTCAGGCGCCGAACGGCAGGCTTCTGAAGGACCAGCCGGTTTAAGTCTCGGCCTTCCCCCCTCCGGCAGGAGAGTCGGCCCATCCCACTGATTGACGCCCTAGCCGGCCCCGTGGGAGAAGACCGGTAGAACGCTAGCTACGCTTAAGCAGCTAGTTTGTATTCAAAATTATCTGCAGTTAAATGCAGCCTGTTTGTGGTAACGGGATAAACAGGACCCCGGCATGCCTCCCTGACTTTACGT
>DATJFG010000039.1:0-20310 GCA_035495775.1 Verrucomicrobiia bacterium
CCGCCGCTTGCGGAAGTCCTCCGCGCGCCGCTTCGCCTCCCGCTTCTGCTGCTCGTAGTAGAGCATCCCGGCGATCGGGTGATGCACGCCTGTGACTTCCTCGACTAAATCCGCGATCGTGAGCTGGAGCTGATGCGCCCATCGGCGATCCGCCTCTCTCCGCGGCGCGAGGCCGAGCCGCGGACCGAGATAAAACAAAATATTCGCTGTCTGCGCGATGACGAGTTTTCCAGCCTTTAAAAACGGCGGCGCATACGGCGCGCGCTTGACCGACCGGCTTTCGAGGAAGCGATACATCCGATCCATCCCGCTCTTCTCGCGCGCGACGTCGACGTAATCGGCCCCCGCGTCTTCGAGCGGCAGCCGGATGAATTCCCCGCGGCCCTGGATGGAGGGCCAGTAGTAAAGTTCGTAGGGCATGAACCTCCTCACCTCCGTTGCAGGCTAAGCTCCATGACATCTTTTATATTTTTTACCACTCCTACATGGACACAGTTGATTTTTGCCGACCTTCGGCACTGCCAATATCTTCGAATTGTTTTGCAGATCGCGCGCCTCGTACTCCGGGTCTGCAATGATGTAACTACCGTATTCGCCGCCTCTAGCCTCTATAACAGCTGCGCCGAATATCTTTTTTGATATAACAGACGTGTGATATTGCACCGCCGCTTGTCGATCAGGTTGGCTAGGCAAAATAATGCTCATGCACTGTTTGCCTATCGATGCTTTTGCTGCTTCCGATTCGGCCGTGGCTCGAATCACTTGGACGGATTTTTCTACAATGGCTTGCGCGGGTTTCTTTTGCTTTAGAAGAGTTTCGATTGCTCGCATGTCTGCTATCTTTACGGCATCGCGATAACCAGCTGGCAGCAAACAGTAGGGTTCGCTTTCCGCCGGCCTTTTGTCACGCATGAAGCTGACAAAAAAGTTTGGCGCGGGATGCTCTGTCGGCGGCTCTTCACCATCAAAACGCTCGAAATTGCTTACAAGCCAGCAATAACATCGCGGCGGTGAGTCATCGTAAACATATCCGGTTAGCACGACAGTGAGTCTTTTATCAGAGGGATTATTTACTCGGAGCTTCCCGATATCTTTAGAAGCTCTTGCGCTAAACCGGTCTATCAGCGAATGAAGGCGATAATCAGGGCCTGCGCATTCTAACAAGAGCTTCCAGAAGCCACCGCCTAGTGAGAAATTCGCCTTGCTGGGCGATTCCTGTAAATGCCACGGCCACGCGAGCATCTTGGCAAATAAGCACGGCGGCTTTGTTGTATTCCTTGTCCTTAGGCTTCCCATTACAAATCACCAGGCGATCGGATACCAAAACGGCTTGTTCGCTATTTATTGAACTGATTATTAACGTCACGTTGTACCCATTTTATCATTATTAACGCAGCTAAGCTCATGGCATAAAGACCAAGACGAAGGTCTTCCCGATCAACCCGGGCGAGAAGGTGGAGTTCTAAAAAAGGCAAAAGTATCTGCCAGTGTACTTTGTTCCGTCGGCAACGTCCGTCTTGACAATTCATTCACGCCCGACGATGTTGAGCGCATGGACGCAAACAAAACAAACGAGAACGCCTGGAAAGACCGCGATTTCATCGCGAGCTGGGACGAGCGCACCGAGCGAGAAAAGTCGATTCGCGACATGCAGGTGAAAAGCGTCGTCTACGCGATTCCTCACCCGAAGGATCAGCCGATCCGCGTCCTCGATCTCGGCGCGGGGTGGGGCGCGCTCACCGCCGCTGTGCTCGACGACCGCCCGAACGCGAGCGCCGTCTGCTACGATGGCTCGGAGGAGATGATCGCGCTCGGCCGCGAGCGCAATGCGCGCTTCGCCGGGCGAATCGAATTCGTCCTTGGGCCGCTCGACGCACCTGACTGGACGAAGCGCGTCGCCGGGCCGTTCGATGCGGTGATCTCGGCGCGGGCGCTGCATCACCTGACGCACGAGCAGCGCCGCCGGCTTTTCCGCGAGGCCTACGGCCTCGTCCGCCCCGGCGGCTGCCTCGTCAACTCAGACAGTCTCCGCGCCGAGAGCGAGACGCTCCGGCAGCGCTACCGCGACATTCGCCAGCGCTGGATCAACGGCGGCAGAGAAAGCGGCCCCGCCGAGCCGCAGCGCGTGCGGCTGCCGCACGGCGCGCATTACAACGGCTCGATGGAAGAGGAGCTGTCCTGGCTGAGGGAGGCGGGGTTCCGCGACGTGGACGTTTTCTGGAAGTTTACGAACTACGCCGTGTATGGCGGCTTTCGCTGAACGCCTCGCAATGATTCAAAAGAAAACGGGGAGAGGCAACGCCTCTCCCCGTCCATGTTACCCTTGGCACTGATTATCAATCTTCGTGGTCGTCATTTTGACCGCAGCTTCCGCCCGAGACCGTCTTGACCGAAGACCATAGGCTTCCCGCTATGGCCTGCACGGCGCAGGGCATCGAGCCGTGTTGCATTCTCAATGCCGCCTTCCAAGCGCCGCTCTTGCCGGCGCGGACGCTGCCGAGTGTCTTCTTGGTATTCGCGTCGACGATCGTCACGGTCGTCCCGCCGGGCCGGACATAACCCTGCACATACAGCGTGTAATTTTTACCGCTGCCTTTCACGCTCTTGATCGTGAGCGTCGTTACGCTCGGCGGCGGGGGCGGCGGCGCAACCGGCCCCTGCACCGTGATCGTGAACGCTTCCGCATCGCTCAGCGCCGGGCTGCCGTTGTCGGTCACCGTGACGGTCACGTTCGCATAAGTGCCAGCCTGGCCGGTCGCGGGCGTCCATGACCAAGCGGCCGTGCCGTCGTGGTTGTCGGTGAGGGTCGCCCCCGCCGGGATGTTGGAGCCCACGAAGACGAGCGCGTCGCCGTCCGGGTCGCTCGCGCTCACCGGGATCGACAATAGCTGTCCTTCGTTCACCGTCTTGTTGCCGATCGCGCCCAGCACCGGCGGCCGGTTCACGTTGCCGACCGTGATCGTGAAGATCTGCGACGCGCTTTGCGCCGGGCTGCCGTTGTCCGTCGCGGTGATCGTTACATTGGTATAGTTGTCAGCCTGCGCGAAAGTCGGCGTCCAGGCGAACGCCGCGGTGCCGTCGTGGTTGTCGGTGAGCGCCGCGCCGGTCGGCAGATTTCCCGCCGTGAAGCCGATCGCGTTGCCATCGGGATCGCTCGCGCTCACCGGAAACGACAACAGCTGCCCTTCGTTCACCGTCTTGTTGCCGATCGCGCCCAAAACCGGCGGCCGGTTGACGTTGCCGACCGTGATCGTGAAGCTCTGCGAGGCGCTTTGCGCCGGGCTGCCGTTGTCCGTCACCGTCACCGTCACGTTCGGATAGTTGCCCGTCTGGCCGGCGGCGGGCGTCCAAGCGAAGGTGGCGCTGCCGTTGTGGTTGTCGGTGAGCCCGGCGCCGGTCGGCAGATTCGCCGCCGCGAAGCTGAGCCCGTCCCCGTCAGGATCGGTCGCCGTGATCGTGAACTGGAGCAGGACGCCTTCGCCCGTGGCCCGGTTCCCGATCGCGCCCAGCACCGGCGGCCGGTTGACGTTGCCGACCGTGATCGTGAAGCTCTGCGAGGCGCTTTGCGCCGGCGTCCCGTTGTCAGTCACGGTGACCGTGACGTTGGCATAGTTGCCGGCTTGCGTAAATCCGGGCGTCCAGTTGAAAACGGCTGTTCCGTTGTGGTTGTCGGTGACCCCGGCGCCGGTCGGCAGGTTCGCCGCCGTGAAGCTTAGTCCGTCGCCGTCGGGATCGGTCGCGCTGAGCGTGAACTGGAGCACTTGCCCTTCGTTCATCGTGATGTTGCCGATCGCCGCGAGCACCGGCGGCCGATTTATGTTACCGACCGTGATCGTGAACTGTCCCGAGGCTGCAAGGGGTGGGCTTCCGTTATCGGTGACGGTTACGGTCACGTTCGGGTAGTTGCCGGCCTGGCTGAAGCTCGGCGTCCAAGCGAACGTCGCCGTGCCGTTATGGTTATCGGTAAGACTCGCGCCGGTCGGCAGGCTCGATCCCGTAAAAGCGAGCGCGTTGCCGTCGGAGTCGGTCGCCGTGATCGTAAATTGGAGGAGTTGTCCCTCGTTGACGGTTTTATTGCCGATCGCGCCCAGCACAGGCGCATGGTTCGTCGTGGTCGGTGGGTCGAGATTTCCCGTTATCGTCGGCGGATTCTGATTGGTCGAGACTGGAGCGAGGGAAAAAAGATCGTACAGCGTGTTGTGTGCGCCGGGAGTCCACCCGGGCTGCGCGCCGGCATTGATCTCCGTCAAATTGCTCGCGCCCGCCGGATCGCCGTCCGAATTCAAGCTCTCGATGGCGTGCAGCGCCGCCGCTATACTTGTGGCGCTGCCCGCCGCGGTGGCGAAATCTTTACCGTAGCCGTTGAGGTCCGTGCCTCCGCCGGCGGAGTGACAGAGATTGCACGAGGCGTTGGTAGCGGACTGGGAACTCGGGTAGATAGTCTTCCACGAGTTGAAATACGTGCTCAGAGCCATCGCACGGTTCGCATGTACGGCTAGAGCAAGAACCAAAATCACTGCGGCGAACATCAGCTTGCGCAACTTCATCGGTTTCTCCTTCCGTGGTCGTTGTTGCTTTCACCCTCGTTTCGGGAACAAAGAAGCGCATAAATCATGCCCAATAGATTAATGCGAAATCATTAGGCTTTATAAAAGAGGAAGCCGCGTTTTTTCCTACATCTCTATGATTTTTCCTACGAATCAAAATATTAGACGTGAAATGCCTATCGACTTAATAGCGATGCACGAAGAGATAAAAAGCGGCGGAGGGTACGCAGAAATATCAGCGGGGCGTGCGGATTTACGCGCGCGCCAAAATGAAATCGCGCGAACTTTGAGGGGAATCTACTTGCCGGAAGTGTAGAGCCGATCGATGAAGCCGCTTTCGTCGAGCTTCTTGACGAAGCGCGGCTCGACGATATCCTCAACCTTCACCGTGCCGATCTTGGGATTGTTGAGCGCCATCAGGCGCTGCGCGTTGCGCAGCCCCTCGAGCGTGGGATAGGGCTTGCGGTTGAGCGTGAGAAGCTGATCCTGATAGCCGTCCTCGACCGCCGCCGCCTCGTTGATCCTCATGTTCTTCATCATGCTCTTGATCACGACGGGCTTGTTCGCCGGCTGAAGGATAAAGGCGAGGCTCTCGGTGAGGGCGGCGACGAGCTTTTCCGCCGTCGCCGTATGCTGATCGACATAGGCCCGGCTCACGCCGACGCCGAGGCCGGGAAAATAAACGTTCGATTTGTAAAGATCGACCAGCAGCGAGAAGCCCTTGCCGGTAAGGTAGCGGCTGTTCGTCGGATCGAGCACCGCCGCGTCGATACGGCCCGCCTCGAGCGAGTGCGCCATCGTCACCGGGTCGCCGGTTTGTAGAAAAGTGATGTGGTCACGCTTGGGCTCGAGCCCCAGTTGCTCGAGCGCCAGCATCGAGTTCATCCACGTGCTGCCGACGATCGACTGCACGCCGATGCGTTTTCCGTAAAGATCGCTCGGCTTCTTGATCGCGGGGAGCGCGACGAGCTTCCAGCTCACCTTGTCGGAAATGCAGCTGAGCATCTTGAATTGATTGCCCTGGGCGACGGCGCCGAGGAACGGAACGCCCGTGGTAAAGAGGACCTGCACGTCGCCGGTGACGAGGCTCGCGAGCATCGTCGTCCCGCCGCGAATGAGGATCGTTTGCGTCTCGATGTCGTACTTGCGGAAGATCCCCTGCTCCTCCGCGATCCACAGCGGCAGCGTGCTCGCGGTGATCGAGGCGGTGCCGACCTTCACCCGCTCGGAGCCGGCGAAGGCCGGCGCGGCGGCGCACAAAAGCAGAATCAGGACGGTTCGATGAATCGATCGGATCAAGAGATACCTCACTTCGAGGAAAGGGATATTTTGTCGATCGTATAACAACGGGAAGGAAAGTTCAAAGTGAATCGTGCGTGGGTTCGGCCTCAGACGTTCTGAAACAGCGCGCTTTCCACCTCGAAGGCCTCGCGCACGGCCGCAAGCGTCGCCTTGAGTGACGCCTCGTCGCCGCAGCCGAAGGTCCGCAGGGTATCTTCAGCGGGCACCGGCGGATCACCGTAAAATCCGAGGTCCGCGCGAAAGGAGATATAATCCGACAGGCGGAGAATTGCCGCCAGCTCGCCGGCATGCTCGCCGCCCTCCTCGTGGTGGCTGAAGACCGCCTGTCCGATCTCGGAATCGATGTTCCAGGAATCGAAGAGCGCAAGGCCGATAAAGGCGTGATCGAAGGCGTAGGTCTGCTTTTCCTTTTCCACGACCCGCAGCTTGTTGCGCTCGACTTCCTTGAGCATGAGCTCGAAGCCAACCGGATCCCCGTGGCAGAGGATCATCTCGCCCACATCGTGCAGCAGGCCGGTGAGAAACGCCTGGTCGGGATCGGAAAAGTCGACGCGCTGGGCGAGAATGCGCGCGGCCAGCGCGACTGCGAGCGAATGCGACCAAAGCTTCGCGGAGATCGGGCTGTTACCGGTAAAAAGACCCTGGGTGGCGGCGGCAATGAGGATATAGCGTAGCGAATGGAGCCCGACGACCTGAATCGCCGCCTGGAGATTCTTCGGAAGATTTCTCTGCGCGTAATGCGCGGAGCGCGAGATCGCCATCACCCGCGCCGCGAGCGCCGGGTCGTCCGACAGCACGCGGCAGATCTCGCGGATATTTAAATCCGGGTCCTCGATCATCGTGAGGACCTTGCTGGCGACGACCGGGAGCGGCGGCAGCTTGTACTGCGCCATCACCTCACGGAAATATTTCCGGACGCTTTCTTGCGGCCTGGTCACATTCGGTTGGGGGGCTGCTTCCACCGATCGTCCTCCTAAAGGCAATGATCGGCCGCACTACCGGCAACTTTAGCGTGGTCGGGGAAATCGGGGACGACGGGCGGCTAGCGGAGCGCCACGACCTCGGGCTCGGCTTGCGGGATGCCGAAGCCGCAGTGCGCGATGAGGTAGCGGTCGAATTCCTCGTCGGTCGAGAACTTAAAGCGAACCGCGCCTTTCTGCTCCCAGAGTTCCCTTGAGGCGACTCGGCAAAGCTTCTTGCAGCCCGCCTCCGCGCAGTCGGGCGCTGCGGCGCTGATCGTGGCGGTCGTCCCCAAGCGCGGGTCCGCGCCGCGGGCGTCCGCCCGGACGACGAGCCCCTTGCCCTCATAGTCGAGCGCCGCGAAGTGGCGCTTGGTCCGATCGGAAGTGAGATCGACCGGCGCCTCGGCGAGGACGCCGTTCAAGATTTCATGCGTCTTGGCGTCGAATGTCACCTCCTCGCCGGTCGGCAGCGTCACGATGGAGCGGCCGTCGGCGGTGGCGATGGCGGGAACATATCTACGCGGGAAAAAATGAAACACGCTGTTCATCAGCTCGCTCAACCGGAACTGCCGGTCGCGCGAGGGCGCCCAATCGCTCACCGCCAGATGGATATCCTGACGCGCGCGGTCGTCGAAGCGGAATTGAAAATCGCGGGTGAAAAACAGATTGCGGTCGACGTTGTGCCGCTCGGGCAGAATGCGATTGCCGCCCCAGTTGGAAAAGTTAAAGCCAACGATCATCCCCTGCGGGTTCTCCCGGTATTCCCAGGCGAGCTCGAGCGGCACGCCGGACATGCGCGAAAGGACGCGCGTATCGTATGGCGTGCCGGCGGCGGCCGCCTCCTTGAGCGGCGGCGTCAGAAGCGATTCCGGGAGTAGCGGCTTTGCCGGCGTCGGCGCGGCGACTGCCGGAGGCGGCTCTTGCTGCGGCTTTTGCGGCTCGGCGTCCGCCTTCGCGAGCTCCGCCTGGTCCGTCGCTTCGGCGGGCACGGGTATGGATGTTTGGGCGAGCCGATTCGTCCCGCAGCTCTGCTGCAGAGCGAGCAGGATCAATAACACTGGTAAAAAAAACGGAGCGCGGGGGAAAATCATCTCTCAATTAAGGCGTATTTGGGAACGACTATCAGAAAGGAGGGCCGGAGGCAAGGAAAACCTATGCGGCGGCGTATTTTCTCTTGAGCCAGACGGAGCCGGCGACGGCGAGCGCGATCGAGACGCCTAAAACAGCGTAGCTACCGACGCCGGGCTGCCGTATCGCGCGCGCGAACTGGTGGGCGAAAAGATTGATGACGATGATTCCCGGAGCGAGGCCCAGGAGCGAGCCGGCGAAATAGCTCCAGACCGGCAGCTTGACCGCTCCCGAGACGACGTTGACGATCGTGAAGGGCGCGACCGGAAGAAGGCGCATCGCGGCGACCGCCATGACGCCCGTCTCGCCGACCGCCTTTTCGATTTTCTTCGACTTGTCGCCGAACAGCCGGCAGATGAAGTCCTTACCCATAAAGTAGCCGGCCGCATAAGTCGCGCCCGCGCCGATCAGGCAGCCGGCGAAGGAATAGGCCGACCCCAGCAGCGGACCGAAGACGAAGGCCGTGGCGAGGATGAGCAGCGGCACCGGAAAAGATAGGAAGCTGCCGATTAGATAGGCGCCGAGAACGATCGCCGCGCGCGCCGGATTGTGGCGCAACGAAACCGCCCAGGCCACGATCTTTCGGATGTCTATTTGATGCGAGAGCGGCGTCCAGCGCCAGGCAATAGTCATCGCGATAAGCAGCAGCACGACCGCGGAGGCGATCCATAGTGTCCGCCGCCGCTCCGTCCGGGACTTCTTTTCAGAGCTTCTTTCCCTCATCGCCGATCACAAAAATGCCGCACGTAACAGCGTGGCAGGAAAAGCATGGGTTTGAAAGGTATCTTGTGCTGGTCCGCTCGCTCCTCTACCCTCTTATAGGAGCGTTGAACGGATGAATGGCAAAAACGGCAAGAAAATCGACTCGGTTGGAGACGCGGCCGAGGCGGCGAAAATGTCGGGCCTGCGCTACGTCACGGATCAGATCCCAGGCTTTCACCGCAAGCGGAGCGGCACGACGTTTCGCTATTTCGATCAAAACGGCAAACCGATTCGGGACAAAAACGAGCTCACGCGCATCAAAGCGCTCGCGGTCCCGCCCGCCTGGAGCGACGTGTGGATCAGCCCATCCGCCCACAGCCACTTGCAGGCGACGGGCCGCGATGCCCGCAGGCGCAAGCAGTACCGCTACCACAAACGTTGGCGCGAAGTCCGCGACCAGACAAAGTACGACCGCATGCTAGTTATGGGCGAGAAGCTGCCGGTGCTCCGGGCGAAAGTCGCCCAGGATCTCGCGCTGCCGGAACTCTCGCGGGCCAAGATCATCGCGACCGTCGTCAAGCTCCTCGAGACTACGTTCATCCGCGTCGGCAACGAAGAGTACGCGCGGGAGAACCGCTCGTTCGGCTTGACCACGCTAAGGAACAACCACGTGAAAGTGCGGGGGGATAAAATCTATTTCCGATTCCGCGGCAAAAGCGGCGTCGGTCACGAGCTCGAGGTCGAGAACCCGCGTCTCGCGCGGATCGTCAAACGCTGCCAGGATCTTCCCGGCCAGCAGCTCTTCGAGTACGTCGACGAATCCGGCGAGA
Source organism: Verrucomicrobiia bacterium (assembly GCA_035495775.1). GTDB lineage: Bacteria > Desulfobacterota > Binatia > UBA9968 > UBA9968 > JAJPJQ01. The sequence goes on from DATJFG010000039.1 coordinate 9,472, forward strand.
CGCACAGCGTCGAGTCGAGCGACGTCAACGAATACCTCCGTGAGGCGACCGGAGTGGACTTTACCGCGAAGGATTTCCGCACTTGGGCCGGCACGGTGCTCGCGGCGCGCGCTCTCAGCGAGGTCGAGCCCTCGACCTCGAAGTCACAGGCGAAACGTATCGTCGCGCAGGCAATCGATCGAGTCGCGGAAAAGCTGGGCAACACGCGCAACGTTTGCCAGAAATGCTACATCCATCCGGCGATCGTAAGCGCCTATAGCGACGGCTCGCTGACCCGTGCGTTCGCGCGGCGTGCGCACCGAAACGGCAATGGCGCCGGCGCGTTGAGCATCAACGAAAAGGCGGTCGTCGCGCTTTTGCATCGCCAGACCAAGATCGCGAACGCGAACGGCAAGGGCCACCCGAGACGCGCCGCCTGAATCCTATCCCGGCGGGTTTTTTAAATTCACCCAGATCTCTTCCACTGCGCGAAGCCCGCTTTCGACCGCGCCGTTCATATATCCCTGCCATTTGACGCTCGTGTGCTCGCCGGCGAAGTAGATCCGCTTGAATGGCACCGACAACAGGCGCCGTTCGGACGGCGGAAAGGATGGGTCGAAAAAGGCGTAGGCGCCGCGCGCCCACGGATCGTCCTCCCAGCTGACGCTGTCATGCGCGAGCAAGCGCGCTTTCCCGACGCCGAAAAAATGGAGAGCGTCGCGCAGCCCTTCAAAGCCCCCCGCCGTAAGCACCGCCTTCATGGCGTCACTCGCGCGCCCGCCGGCGAGAAGCGTCACTATCGCGCCACCGCTCTTTTGCTCTTCGCTCCCGTCCCAGACGGCGCCGATGTCGAGATCGGTGGCGAACGCGCGCGGCGAGCGAGCGCGCCGCCACGGATGGCGATCGAAGCGGAGCAGCACCTTGGTCGCTCTGCCGTAGCGGAGCCGCGCGAGCGCGGCCCTCTGCGCCTCCGGCAGGCGCGGCGCGAATTCGATCTCCGCCGCGAGCGGCGCCGGCGCCGCGATGATGGCGAAGTCGCCGCTTACCTCAACGCGTCCGCGCGGGCTATCGGCGCTAACGCGTATTCCGTTTGATGTCTGCACGATTCGCCGGACGGCGCAGTTCAGACGGATGCAACCGCGCCGCGCGTCAGCGAGCGCCTGCGGCAGGCGGTCGTTGCCGCCGCGGAGTCGATAGATTTCGCGCTCCGCCGGATTTTCACCCGCGGCGAACTGCTCCACATAAACCAGTAGCGAGAGTTCTTCGGGACCGGCGACGTAAAAGCCGTGCATCGCGCATGCGGTCGCTCGGACATCGATCGACGCGTCGATTTCGTCGAGCCATGAAGCGATCGAGCGTCCCGCGATGGCGGCGGAGATCGGCCCGTCGGGAACTTCACCGTTGAGACGGTAGCGGTGGACGAGCGGCGTAAGCGCCGCTGCGGTCTTGCGCCATCCTCCGGCCGCCGAGCGGACGCGCCGGCTCCCATCTGCGCCGATGCGATAATGGGCGAAGCCCGCGCGCAGCACGCGCGCCTCGCCCAGGCGGAATTTCCTGGACAGCTTGCGAATCTCTTCCTGGTCGTCGTCGATGAATTCACCGCCGGCCTCGCCGTGAAGGCCGCCGAAGCCGTCCCGAAGCGTGAGCACCCGGCCGCCCACCCGCCCGCGCGCTTCCAGGACCGTGACGTTCGCGCCGCGCTGCTTCAATTCATGCGCAGCCGTCAAGCCCGCCAACCCCGCACCGACAATGATGACCGATGGTCGCGCCACAATTTTGAGTTTAGGCCAACAAGCGAGCCCCGGCTATAGGGATTTACCTGACTTGAATTGAATCGAGACGCGCCGCATACTTCCTCGGCTATGCGCTGGATGAAACCGCTCGCCGCAATCATTCTCCTGGCCGGCTGCGCCAGCGTCATGACGGTTCAGAAGATTCCGACGATCTCGCTCGGCGAGGCGACTTTCTTTCCCACCATCGAAGCCCATACCGACGCGCCGATCGTCGGAGGCAACCGCATCGAGATCCTGCTCAATGGGAACGTTACTTTCCCGGCGATGCTGCGGGAGATCAGGAGCGCGAAGTCGACGATCACGTTCATGCAGTATTTCGTCGAGCCGGGCGAGATCACGACCGAATTCGCCGAAGCTTTCGCCGAGCGGTGCCGTGCGGGCGTCAGCGGCCAGATCCTCCTGGACGACCATGGCAGCAGCATGCCGGCCGAGAATATCGCTACGATGAAGGACGCAGGCTGCCACGTCGAGCGTTTCCGTCGCATCGAAGCGCCGGCACTGCTGCTGTGGTGGAAGCTGTTGCGCTACAATTACCGCAGCCACCGGCGCATTCTCGTCATCGACGGCCGCATCGGTTTCACCGGAGGATACGGCATCAGCGATGACTGGACGGGCGATGGACGAATGGCGGACCACTGGCGCGATACGAACGTGCGGGTCGAAGGCCCCGTCGTGAAGTACCTGCAATCTGCGTTCACCGAGAGCTGGCTGGAGACTACCGGCGAGGCTCTCGGCGGCGACGGATATTTCCCGACCCTGGAGCGGATCGGCAACGTTCCCGCGCAGGTCGTCCGAAGCTCGCCCCTCGGCGGCAGCTTCCAGAATTACATGCTTTACCTTCTGTCGATCAACTCGGCGAAAAAATCGATCCTGATCACAAATCCATACTTCATTCCCGATAAGAACATGACGGCAGTTCTGGTCGCCGCGGCCAAGCGCGGCGTGCGCGTCGCCGTGCTCACCCCGGGCAAACTCGACAGCAAAGTCGCCTACACGGCGAGTCGCAGCGGGTATGGCCCGTTGCTTCTGGGGGGGATCAAAATTTTCGAGTATCAGCCGGCGCTGCTGCACGCCAAGACGATGGTGGTCGACGGAGTCTGGGGCACCGTTGGAAGCTCGAACTTCGACAACCGCTCTTTCGCGCTCAACCAGGAGATTAACGTGACGGTCTACGACGCGCCGTTCGCCGGCCGGCTCGAACAGATCTTCGACGAAGATTTAAAATTCGCCAAACCGGTCACCTACGAAGACTGGCGCTCGCGCGGCATCAGTGAGCGGCTCCTGGAGTTGTTCGCCTTCCCGATCAAAGAACAACTATAGTGTCTTCGGCTCGTTAACACGCCGAAGACTCCAGCACGTGCTTTACCAAAAACGGCCAGACCTGCGTCGCGTCCGCCTGCATCTCGGCGTAGATGCCGTCTTTCTCCGCCTTGCGCCAGGATTCGTTCTCCGAATAGGTGCAGCCGGAAAGATGGCCAAAATGCGGGCGGTCGGGGCAGATTCGAATGCCGTACCTGAACCGGCGATTGGGATAGGTCGGCCCGAGACGCTCGTTGATGATTTCGATGAGCGGCGCGACGTTCTGCACGTTGTTGCGCGGCACGCCGCCGCCGATCGTGAAGATGCCGAAGCGCGGCGATTCGGTCACGAGTCGAATCAGCTCCTTGCTGTCGATCTCCAGGTCGACGAGGATCGGATGCTTGCCGGCCTGTTTGCGCTTCATGTTGTGGATGTAGAGATCGTTGCCGAGCTCGGAATCGACGAATGCGGGGACGAAGACCGGCACATTTTTTAAATAAGCGGACTTCAGAATGCCGCGCTCGCCGGCGTAATGGTCGGCGAGATGCTTGCCGATCAAGCGGTTCAAGATCGTCGGGCTGATGGGCTCCGAGCCGTCGAGCTGCTCGATGACCTCGCCGATGACCTCTTCGACGGTGTCGAGATTTGTCTCCGGCTCGAGCGTGTCGGTGACGCGGTTGAGCTTGTGCTTCGCGAGCGCCGTATCGTCGTACTTCGGATTGTATTTGTAATGTTTGAGGCCGATCGAGGAGACTAGCCCATGCGCCATGAGCGCGCCGGTCGATGAGATCGCATGGACGAGACCCGATTCGATCATGTCGCAGATCACGAGGTCCATTTTGCCGACGGTCATGGCGCCGCTGACCGTGAGAAAGCGCAGGCACTTTTTGTCGCGCGACATGGCGTCGAGGGCGTTCGCGCCCTTGGCGACCTGCGCAGCGACGCCGCCGTAACGGCCCAAGCGTGAGACGAGCTTGGTCGCGGACGTTCCCTTGCCGCCGGTCCATTCCGCGAGCGCGTGATGAATCACCGGCATGATATAGCGCGGATCGGCGAAAACAGCGTCCGGAAAGTAGCCGTCGCGCACTTGGCCCGGCCGCGCCATGTCGAAGGCATTGATGAAAAGCGCGCGCGCCGGCTTTTTATACACCGCCTCGGCGTCCCTATCGGAAAACGCGCCGACGACGAGCGCGTTGCCACCGCCGTTTTTCTGCCGCGCGATATCCGACGGCCGGACCATCTTGCGGCACCAGCCGCGCGCGACGAAGTCGCCGAGAAGCGCTCCCAGCGGCGAATCGAGAAGTCCATCGTAGACGATCACGGGGGCTTTCTTCGACTCGATCATATCGAAAATCGTGCGCGCGACCTCGCCGAGCATGCGCGCGCCGAAGGCGCAATAGCGCATGGCGTCGATGATATCGCCGACGGTCTCGCATTTCGCGAGATCGAGGGATTTGAGCTCTTCGAATTTGAGCGGCTTCACAATGTTCACCCTAGAATTTTCCGTTCGTAACACGGCTCCGCTGCGCAGTCAATTCGCTCGATCGAAAGCGACGCGCGCCGGGGCTTGAGGAGTATCGCGAAGTATGAATAGTTAGTGACGAAGCCGTAATTTCTGCAACGAAGGGAAGACACATCGATGAACGCTGAGAGCGTGGCAATCCGCGTCACCGTCAACGGCGTCCGGCACGAGGCGCTGGTCGAGCCGCGCGAGCTGCTGGTTTATTTTATCCGCGACCGGCTCGCCCTTACCGGCACCCACGTCGGCTGCGACACGAGCCAGTGCGGCGCATGCACGATTCATCTGAACGGCCGCGCGGTGAAATCCTGCACGGTGCTCGCCGTGCAGGCGAACGGCGCCGAAGTCACAACCATCGAAGGCATCGCCCGCGGCGACGAGTTCCATCCCGTGCAAGAGGGCTTCCGCGAGAAACACGGCCTCCAGTGCGGCTATTGCACGCCGGGGATGATCATGACGGCGGTCGATCTCCTCAATCACCGCCCGAATCCGAGCGACGAGGAGATCCGCCACGCGCTCGACGGCAACCTCTGTCGCTGCACCGGCTACGTCAATATCCTCGAAGCAGTGAAATGGGCGGCGGAGCGCCTGCGCGGCAAAGAATCAACCGGAGCCGGCCGTGTTTCCCGCTAGCTTCGGGTACGTCGCCGCGCGCTCGGTCGACGAAGCGCTGGAGCTTTTGAGCAAGCACGGCGAAGAGGCGAAGCTCATCGCCGGCGGCCACAGCCTGATTCCCGCGATGAAGCTCAGGCTCGCATCGCCGCGCATGTTGATCGATCTCGGGACCGTCCAGGGTCTCAGCGGCATTCGCATCGAGGGCGACGCGCTCACGATCGGCGCGCTCACGGTGCACGCGGATATCGTCCACTCCGATCTCGTGCGCCAGCGCGTGCCGGGTCTCGCCGACGCCGCGGGCGTGATCGGCGACGTGCAGGTGCGAAACCGCGGCACGATCGGCGGCAGCTGCGCCCATGCGGATCCGGCGGCGGATTTTCCGGTGATTCTTACGGCGCTTAACGCCTCATTCATCGCCGCCTCCCCTTCCGGCAAGCGCACGATCGCCGTCGATGATTTCTTCGTCGACTTTTATACGACGGCGCTGGCGCCGAACGAGATTTTGATTGAAATCCGCGTGCCGCTGCCGCCGGCGGACGCCGGCACCGCGTACCACAAGCTCGCCAATCCCGCGTCGGGCTATGTCGTCGTGAGCGCCGGCGCGCTCGTGCGGCACGACGGCTCGGGAAAATGCGTCGACGCGCGGCTCGCGCTCGGCGGACTCGGCGGCAGGCCTTTTCGACCCGCGGCGAGCGAAAGCGCGCTGCGCGGTAAGCAGCTCACGGGACAAACGATTGCAGACGCCGCGCTCAAAGCGGCCGAGGGCTCCGACCCGGACGACGAGGTGTACGCGAGCGTCGACTACAAACGCCACATGGCGACCGTCCTCATGCGGCGGGCAGTCGCGCAGGCCGCGGGGATCAAAATCGAAAGAAACCATCCGCAAAATTAAAAACTATGACGACACAACACGCACCCGCCGGTTTCATCGGCGCCTCGATCCGCAGAGTGGAAGATCCGGTGCTTGTCACCGGCAAAGGCTGCTTCACCGACGACGTCCAGCTTCCCGGAATGCTCTACCTCGCCATTTTGCGCAGCCCCTATCCGCACGCCAAGATCACTTCGATCAACACGGATGCGGCGCGCGCGATCCCCGGCGTCGAATTAGTACTCACCGGCGCCGACATCGATATCCATATCCCTTCGCCGGTGATGATTGAGGGCCAGAAGATGCCGCCGCACCCGGCGCTCGCGCGCGGCGCGGTCCACGCCGTCGGCACGCCGGTGGCGGCGATCGTGGCGCGCGGCCGCGCGCTCGCCGAGGACGCGGCGAGCGCGATCGAAGTCGAGTACGAGCCGCTGCCGGCGGTGGTCAACGCGGAAAAGGCGCTCGAGCCCGGCGCGCCGATCGCGCGCGAAGAACTCGACACCAACGTCTGCTATCGGGCGGTGAAAAAAGGCGGCGATATCGACAAGGCGTTCGCCGAGGCCGATCACATCGTCAAGATGCATATCGCGAGCCCGCGGCAGGTGGCGATGGCGATCGAGCCGCGCGGCGCGGTCGCGAAGCCAGAGGCGAACGGCGAACTGACCGTCTGGCTCTCCACGCAGTCGCCGCACCGCCAGCGCGCCGATCTGTCGACCGCGATCAAATTTCCCGAGCACCGCATCCGCGTGATCGCGCCGGATGTGGGCGGCGGCTTCGGCAGCAAGGGGCCGCTCTACCGCGAATATGCGCTGGCGGCGTATTGCGCGCTGAAGCTGCGCCGGCCGGTCAAGTGGACGGCGACCCGGAGCGACGATTTCCTTACCGTCATCCAGGGACGCGATCAGGCGATGACGTCCGAGCTCGCGCTCAAGCGCGACGGCACGATGCTGGGGCTCAAGGTGCGCGTCGTGGCGAATCTCGGCGCCTACCTCTGCTCGAACACGGCCGGGCCGCCGCAGCGCATGATGGCGATGGCGCCCGGCTGCTATCAGATTCGCAACGTCTTCGTCGAGGTTTTGGCGGTGTTCACCAATACCGTCTCGACCGGCCCTTACCGCGGCGCGGGCCGCCCCGAATCGGTCTTGAACATCGAGCGGCTGGTCGACAAGGCGGCGCGCGATCTCGGCATCGACCGTCTGGAGATCCGGCGCAAGAACTTTATCCGACCGGAGCAGTTCCCCTATAAGACAGCCACCGGGGTAGAATACGATTCCGGCGATTATGAAAAATCGCTCGACGAGGCGATCAAGCTCTCGGATTATAAAAATCTCATCCGTCTCCGCGACGAGGCGCGTAAGCGCGGCGAGCTCGCCGGCGTCGGCGTCTCGACGTTCGTCGAGCCGAGCGGCGGAGCGGGATTCGAGAGCGGCACGGTGCGCGTCGAGCGCACCGGCGAGTTCACGGTCCTCACCGGATCGAGCTCGCACGGTCAAGGCCACGAAACCGTGTTCGCGCAGATCGTGGCGGAAAAGATGCGCGTCGGCATGGAGCATGTGGCGATCCGCCACGGCGATACGCTCGCGATCCAGCAGGGCGTCGGCACCTTCGGAAGCCGCAGCGCCGTCATGGGCGGCGGCGCGCTCGCGATCGCCATCGACAAAGTGGCCGACAAGGCGCGCCGCATCGCGGCGCACCTGATGGAAGCGTCGGTCGAAGACATCGTGCCGAGCGACGGCGGCTTCAGCGTCGCCGGCGTGCCGGAAAAGAGAGTCACCTGGCGGCAGATCGCCGGCGCGGCCTATGGCCGCCTGCCCAAAGGCATGGATCCCGGTCTCCAGGAAACGGTCTTCTTCGATCCCAAGCGCGAGGCCTGGGGCTTCGGCGCGCACATCGCGCTCGTGAAAATCGACCGCGACACCGGCGAGGCGAAGATCGAAAAACTAGTCCTGGTCGACGACTGCGGCACGATCATCAACCCAATGATCGTCGAGGGGCAGATCCATGGCGGCGTCGCGCAGGGACTGGGCGAGGCGTTTCGCGAGCAGATGCTGTACGGCGAGGACGGGGAAGTGCTGACGGGGACCCTGGTGAACTACGCCGTGCCGCACGCGACGGACATGCCGACCCTCACGCTCGGCGAGACGGTGACGCCGAATCCCTTTCACCCGATGGGCGTCAAAGGCGTCGGCGAAGCCGGCACGAACGGCGCGCCTCCCTGCATCGCGAATGCGGTGATGGACGCGCTCGCGCCGCTCGGCATCGATCACATCGACATGCCCTACACCGCGCCGAAGCTCTGGGCGGCGATTCAATCCGCTGAGCGCGGCAGAAAATAATCAGCAGCCGGATTTCTCGGTTCCCAAAGTCCGCTGCTTTACCAGCTGGCGGCTGGAACTGCCGCTCGAAGGCCAATCGTCCTCGATGCGTGACAGCGCGAACGAAGCGTAAGATTGGCCGAGCGACGCGAATGTGTCGGCCACCGCCTTCATCCCCTCCGCGCTCTTCTGCCGCTCGGCCGAGCCCATCGCGCTCACGATTACGTTGAAGCCGTAGAGGCTCGGCCCTTCGGTCTTGCCGAGCTTTTGCAAACCGCAGGCGGCATTGAGTTGGCCGCGCCAATCGTCCATCGACGAGGCCATGCGCGCAGAGTGAATGTACATCTCGAGCGCGCGGTAGCGGTCGCCGCTCTGGCGCGCCCGCTCGCCTTCGGCGAACGCTGCCTTCCATTGTTCGTCCCGTCGACCGTGCATCATCGGGCTGCCGAGCCACAGGATAAGCAAACCCGCGCCGATCACCGTCAGCATCGCCATCGTCCATGCGGCATTCTTCACGAAGGTTTCGCCTCTTCCAGCATCGTCGGATCGAGTTTCGCGGGCGTTATCTGCATATGCGACACGTCGCCCCTCCATCGGTTTTGTATAATTCATAGCGCTCCTTCTTTTTCCACTTTCATTTTGCTGCGGTGAAACATATAATCCAAATGGTATTTTTTTATCGATCCGATAACTTCTAGGAATACCCAAAATGACCTTGGATCAGCTCGCGACCTTTCGCGCAATCTCGAAGACGAAGAATTTTCGTCGCGCCGCCGAGCTGCTGCACCTGACGCAGCCGGCGGTCAGCAAGCAGATTCAATCGCTCGAGGACGAGCTCGGCGAGCGGCTTTTCGAGCGCGGGCGCACCGCGCGGCTGACCGTCGCCGGGGCGACGCTCTTGAAGCATGCGGATCGATTGTCGCAGATCGTGCGCGTCGCGCGCGACGAGATCGCCGACTTAAAAGAGCTTCGCAGCGGCCACCTGGCGATCGGCGCCTCGCACACGGTCGCGAGCCATCTGTTGCCCGAAGTGATCGAGGCCTACAGGCTAAAATATCCGCACGTCGCCCTTACCGTCGAAACCGGGTGGTCACCGGAGGTGCTCCGCCGCATCGGCTCGCACGATTTGGACCTGGGATTGGTCGTGCTGACGAATCCCAAGCCGGACAACGGCTCTCAATTGGCCTGCTTCGCGCTCGACACCGCGGAAACCGTGTTCGTCGCCTCGCCCAAGGACCCGCGCATAAAAAAAGCTGAGTTGACCTTCGAGGAGTTCGCCAAGCTGCCGCTGATCTTGAACCACGAGGGCTGCCTTTACCGCCGCTATCTCGCCGGCCGCTTTGCCGCGCGCAGCGTGCCGATGAACGTGGCCGTCGAGGCGGTCGGCTTCGAGCTGGAGAAAAAGCTCACCCAGCTCGGCCTCGGCGTGTCGCTCTTGTCGAGGCTTCTCGTGGTCAAAGAGCTGAAGGAGAAATCGCTCAAAACGTTCAAGGTCAAAGGGCTTCAACTGCGCAGCTATTCCTGCCTGGTCTACCGCCGCGACAAATATGTCCACGGCGCAATGCAAGAGTTTTTGAAGCTCCTGCAAAGTTTTTTCCCAAAGGCGCGCCTCGATAGCGCCTGAGAAAGCGCCGGCGGCGCTCGCTTTGAAGTTTCGCCGCTCCGCCTCTATACTTCCGTTGAAAACGAAGGCATAAAAATCCCGCCGATGCACACGCTCAAAATCGCCACCTGGAACGTGAACGGCATCCGCGCCCGCGAAGCGCAATTCCGCGAGTGGGTCGAGCGGGAGCAGCCCGACGTCGTCTGTCTGCAGGAGATCAAGGCACCGCAGGCACAGGTCCCACCGTCGATCTGCGAATTGCAGGGCTACCGCTGCTACTGGCACGGCGAGCGCGCCTATTCGGGCGTCGGCCTGCACATCCGGCGCGAGTCTTTCAACGAAGAGCCGCGCTTCGCCCATCCCGTTTTCGATTACGAGAGCCGCATCGTCACCGCCGAGGTCGGTGGTTTCATTTTCGCGTCGGTCTACGTGCCGAACGGCGGGAAGGATTTTCCCGCCAAGATGAATTTCTTGAATCAGCTCGAGGGCTACGTCGCCGAGGCGCACGCGCGCGGCGCGAAGCTCGTGATCTGCGGCGACATCAACATCACGCGCACCGAGCGCGACGTGCACCCGAAGGAGCGAAACCCCAATGTCATCGGGCAGCGCGCCGACGAGCGGGCGTTGCTCGAACGCATTCTCGGTCACGGTCTGGTCGACGTCGGGCGCGAGCTCGACCCCGACAACGACATGCTTTTCACCTGGTGGGCGCCGTGGCGCAACATGCGCCAGCGAAACATCGGCTGGCGCTTGGACTACGTGCTCGCGAGCAAGGCGCTGGCCGCGCACGCGGCTGAGTGCGCCGCTTATCGCGAATTCGGCACCAGCGACCACGCGCCGGTGATCGC